>DASZUL010000064.1:0-27137 GCA_035547595.1 Nitrosospira sp. | reverse complement strand
GAGGTCCCGACTGGCAATGACCGATCCGGGAAACAGGAACACGAGCACGCGGCCGCAGAAACGGTGTCGTCAACAGCTCCATCCCCCGTTCGCGCAGAATCGACTGGCATACCGGCGGCGCTTGCTCGGGCACCTGTCATGGCTGGCACGGCGGAGTCCGGGGGTGCGGACCTGCAAGGCTCATCCGGAAGCATGCCGCTCGCTTCCCCAAAGACGGCGGCATCCGCATTGTCGGTAAGCCGTCGGCTTCATCCGGATATCTCGTCCGGTCCACGTCCGCCTTTGGCACCAGGCCATGGCAATCGCGGAATTTCCACTATTTCCCGGGTTTCCGAAATTGTTGCGCGGCAAGCAGCTGGCATGGCAAATTCAAACCGGCTCGGTGGTGCTCAAATCGGAATCCACGCCGGAAGGCATGTCCCGCCCGAAGCGGCGAAGCCCCAACGGTTCCTGTCATATCAGGGGAAGCCTCTGGTACAGGCAGCACGAACTCGCGGCGAAGCGCATACCGGCGCAGATATCGCGCCAACCGGGCTGCAGCCGGAACGAAATGTCCAGGTTGCCGCGCCGGGCACGCAGCCTGGCAGCACAAACGACGGCACTGCGCGCCCCCCGGTTCTGGCGCGACGGCCCATTCCGGAAACGTTCCTGTCCAATGAGGTCCAGGAGATCCGTACCGGGGAAGGAAACGCCGGAAGCATCGCACGCACGGCGGTGATCCCCGAGGGCGCGAATGCCCCAGGCAATCAGGCTGTGCCCGGGCATACCGGTTCCGCATCGGATCCGATCGTTCTCCCGCATGTTTTTCCGGCCTCGCCGCCCCCTTTGGTTCAGCGCCAGGCTGTGGTGCAACGTTTTCCCCGAGCGGGATTCACAGACGCGCATCATGCCGGGCAGCTCCCGCTGCGTTCCCAGGCTGATGCCCTTGCGACACGCTCGCCCCGCGAGGACGCAAGACCCGGAATAGCCCGTTCCCGGATATTGGAAGGGGGCGCCGACCCGACGGCAAAGAACCAGGGAAACCGATACGGCGATGCAATGCAGTCCCATTTTCCCTTGCGGCATGCGGTCCCGGATACGGTGTGGCGTGCAATAGACAGAGCGGGCAAGGCAGGCGGGATGAGCGGGACGGCCCCAGCCATGGCGAATGGCGGAGGAAAGGAGGGGAATTTTCTCGCACGAATACCTGGACCGGCCTTTCATGCGCTTTCTGCAAGCGGGACAAGCGGGATGGGGGCGGATCCATATCCTGGCCAGCTTTCCGGTCCCGCCGGATCGCGGCTTTTGTCTGGCGGGATATCCAGCGGGGAAACGATCCCTGCCAGGTTCATGCATCCTCCTGGCGAGCGTTCCAGCACGATAGGGGAGTTGCGCGCGTCTGGTGCCGCGCTTCGCCGTGCGGCTATCGTCAGTCCTGTTTCCGGATCGGGTTCCACCGCAGCCCCGGTTCATCCTCCGGCAGCAGACGCCAGAGAGCCGTGGCCAGCCAGCGTGCCATCATCGCATGGCTACCAGGAGGTCATGCAGCGCAGCCCCGATTCCGTTCCTGTCGAATCACCTGCATTGTCGGTACCCCGGACATTCGCGATGCAGCCTCAACTATGGAGGAGGGGACGCGACAGGTTGGAATCGGGGCTGGATGAAGGGGAGCCGGCAAGTCTTTCTCGCACCGCCAGCAGCCGGGCAGACGTCGAGCGTCCGCTCGTGCTGGTACCGCGGATACCGCAGATGCAGCAGATGCAGCGAATGGAGGCGGGGACGCAGGGCGGGGAGGCCGCCGTGTGGGGCCGCATCATGCGGGCCACCGATGATGCCGACGGGGGATCAGCCCATTCTTTTCCTTTGGCTCGGCAGGAAAGTCCGGAAGACCGGTACGGCGTGGTGCCGGCGCCTTTTCAGAGCCCGAGGGGGGCCCATGGCGCCCCAGGAGGCGAAGTCGCCGCTGCCGAGTCTTCGGCAGGCAAACCCGATACCGATGAGATGGCCGCGCAGACCTGGCGTCTGATCTCGGAGCGGCTGATGATCGAGCAGGAACGAAGGGGACTGACGTCATGGCACAGATGAAAATCCTTGTCGAACTGGAGGGAAGCAAGCTTCAATTCAACGAGAGCAACCCGGAGAGCGTGATCATTGCCAAGTTCAATCCCAACCGGCTCACGCTGAGCCGGAGTGTCCAATGGCAAAGTGAAAAAGTGGCGAAGCGCGACTGTCCGGAAACCCAGTACACGGGGTCCGAGCCAAGCACCCTTGGAGTCGAGCTGTTCTTCGATACCTACGATGATCCGGAGAAAAAGAAAAAAAGCGTCCGGGAATACACCAATAAATTGCATCTCCTGACGACGGTGAAGGAGCATGGAGACAAGCACAGGCCGCCGGTATGCAGGCTGATCTGGGGCAGCATGAGCGTGTTTTTCCAGGGCGTATTGCAACAGCTTCAGAATCAGTTCACGCTTTTCATGGAAGACGGAACCCCTGTCCGCGCCACGGCGACGTGCACTTTCAGGCAGTGGCAATCGAATACCAGCGATCTCAAGGAACAAAATCTCATGTCGGCCGACGTCGCCAAGGTCTGGGTGGTCAGGCACGGCCAGACTCTTGCTTCGATTGCCAGCCGGGAATACGGCGATCCGCGCAAGTGGCGGCCAATCGCCCAAGCCAATGGCATCGACGATCCGATGAACATGCGCCCGGGAGCGGTCCTGGTGCTGCCGGCACTGCACGACATTTAACCGGAATATCCTCCATATGGCAGCCAGAGACCAATTCGACACGCTCGCTCCGGAATTCCGGATACAGGTCAATGGCTCGCCAATACCCAACGGCGCGGTTGCCGATGTCATCTCGATCCACGTACTGGAGGACGTGGATGCAACCAGCATGTTCGCCATCACCCTCTCCGGGTGGGATTCGGTCGAGATGAAGGTAAAGTGGATGGATGACGCGCTTTTTCGGGAAGGTAATCCGGTCCAGATCCAGATCGGGTACCGCGACCATCTCCAGGTGATATTCAGCGGTGAAATCACGGGACTGGAGCCTGATTTTCCCGAGGCACGCCCTCCCACCCTGACTGTACGCGGCTACGACCGCCGCCACAGGATGATGCGGCAGCGCAAGACCCGCTCCTTCACCAATCTCAAGGACAGCGATATTGCGAGCCAATTGGCGATCGGATGCGGCTTGAAACCGGAGGTCGAGGATAGCAAGGTCGTGCTTCCCTATGTGCTCCAGCACAACCAGACGGATCTCGAATTTCTGCTCGCGCGTGCGCGCCGCATCGATTACGAAGTTGTGGTGGAGGATAAGTCGCTCCTGTTTCGTCCCAGGAAAATCCGCGACGGCGCCACGCTCACACTGCGGCGGGACATTGGCCTGCTGGAGTTTCGCCCACGGATGACGACCATGGGCCAGGTGCAGGAGTTCGTGGTCCAGGGGTGGAATGCGAAGGATAAAAAAGAGATTGTGGCACGCGCCGCCGCGGGCAGCGAACCCACCTTGATGGGCGGAGCGACTTCGGGCCCGTCCAGCGTGCAGCAATTGTTTTCCAATACGGGCGCCACATGGGCGGCCACACCGGTGCAAAGCCAGGAAGAGGCGGACCAGATTGCGCGCCAGTGGCTTTCCGGAGTAGCCCTGGGTTATATCCGCGCCGAGGGAACGTGCATAGGCGATCCCGGACTGCGCGCCGGAACGGTGGTGAAGGTCGAAGGCATAGGTAATCGCTTCAGCGGCCTTTATTACCTGTGTTCTGTCGAGCACCGCTATTCGATGCGAAAGGGATATCGCACCGGTTTTTCCGCTCGAAGGAATGCGACATGATACCGGATGAGCTCTTACGCCGCATGCTGGCTGCGCATGATCCGGACGGCAAATGCTACGGCGTGGTAGTGGGTATCGTGACGAACAACCGCGATCCGGACAATATGCATCGGGTCAAAGTCCGTTTTCCCTGGTTGAGCCAGAACGACGAGAGCAACTGGGCGCGGGTTGCAAGCCCCATGGCTGGCAACGGCCGCGGTATCTATTTCCTGCCCGAGGTCGACGACGAAGTGCTGCTCGCCTTCGAGCATGGCAGCATCGAGCATCCCTATGTGGTGGGATCTTTATGGAATGGCAGGGATCAGGCGCATGAAAGCAACTCGGACGGCGCGAACGACAATCGCAGCATCAAGTCGCGCAGCGGACATGTCATCCGATTATGCGATAAGGCGGGGGACGAGAAGATCGAAATCATCGACAAAACGGGGAGCAACAAGATCGTCATCAGCGCATCGGGCAACAAGATCGCGGTGGAAGCGACCGGAGATATCGAAATCACATCCCAAACAGGGAACATCAAGCTGAATGCGATCGGCATCGAGTTGAAGGCGCAGGCCAATATCGACGTTACCGCCAATGCGCAAGTCAATATCAAGGGGACGCTGGTCAATATCAATTGAAGGGAATCGGCCGCTACGCGTGCACAAGCCGAAGGGTGAATCGAAAAGATGATCGATAGCGAGGAAAAAAACTGATGCCGGTATCTGTTCTCGGGGTTGGATGGGGATTTCCGGTGGCGCTGGAGGAAAGCGCCGAGCGGCCGGCGCGGTTTGCCGTTGCCGAGTACGAGGAAGCCGTGCGCCAATCCATCTGGATCATTCTATCCACCGCCAAAGGTGAAAGGGTGATGCGGCCGGATTTCGGCAGCGGCTTGAGCGACCTCGCCTTTGCCGTCAACAATTCGACGACGCATGCAATGGCTGCATTCGAAGTGCGTGAAGCCCTGCAAAACTGGGAACCGAGGATCGAAGTGCTGGGCGTGGATGTCTCCAGTGCCGGGGACAGAGGCGAGCAACTGATGATTTTGATTGATTACCGGGTGCGAACGACGGACAACCGCTTCAACCTGGTTTATCCCTTCTATCTCGAAAGGGCACTGACATGAATGCTGTCCAGGCACCGCTGGTGCGGGAACATGTCCTATCGGAAGGGGAAATTGCCGCACTGACGGCGGCGCGTCTTGCGGCGCAGGGCTTCGCACCGGCGGGAATCGATCCTCTGAAAGACGCGCTGGCGGCAATATTCGCACGCTACTGCGGAATCCTTGTCCAGCGTTTGAACCAGGTGCCTGAAAGCCATCATCAAGCCTTTATCGACATGCTCAATGTCACTCCCATGCCTGCGGTGCCCGCATCAGTGCCATTGACGTTCAAGGCAGTCGGTTCCGCCCAGAATTTCTCTGCTGTCGTGGAGAAATCCACTCAGGTTTCCGCCTCCGGAAAAGATGGGGGCGGAGCGGTGATGTTCGAAACGGTGAAAGACTTGCCGCTGGCGCGCGCAGAGGTGGTACGCGCGGTGGCGGCAGATATGCAAAGGCTGGTCCATGCCGATGTGAGTGGCATGGTATCTCCGGAAGGTGCAGCAGGGTCTCTCTATCCTGTTCCTTCCGACGCGATTCCTCTGGAGCGTGCGCTGCATATCGGGCAACGAGCAGTTATCGGTGTGCCCGGCATCAGCCGGCTTCGGCTGGGTATCGAACTGGAGGATGGATCAGTCCTGCCAGTTCTGCCTCAGGGGACGCGTATCCAATGGGGAATTCGGGATGGAAAGAGCTTTTTTCCCCTCCAGCCCGAGGTGGACACTACCCGCGGCTTGTCTTGCAGCGGCGAGGTGGTTTTCAGCCCACCGGAAAAATGGCCGGGCTGGATGATTGGCGAGAAGGCCCTCCCCTGGCTGACGTGCCGCCCGTGCCAGAGCCTCTACGATGCCGCTTCCGGACCTATTCCCGGTTTCGGTTCGGCGGGCAGCGGTCCTGCGATATCCAGTCCCTTGGTATCCATCAAGCGGATCGAAATTTCCGGATGCTTCATCGCCGAGGACGAGAAAATGGAAGGGGCTTTCCATGGCGGCATTCCGCTCGATACCAGCATGGATTTTTTCCCCCTGGGCGAAAGGCCACGCTTCGGCGAGGTATTTTATGTTCGCTCCGAAAGCTTCGCCAGGGCGCGGACGCACGCGGTCCTGGATATCCGGCTTACCAATCCGGCCGGCGCCGCGGATTCTCCCATTCCTGCCGTGAGCAGGGCGGGTAATCCGCAGTTGCGCTGGGAAGGTTATACCGAGCGAGGCTGGGTACGGCTGGAGTGTTCCGATGGGACCTTGTCGCTGACCCAGGATGGTAAAGTCGATTTGCTGATCCCGGATGATGTCATTCCTGCCGTGGTGAACGCGGCGAAAGGGGGGTGGGTGCGCGCGCGGCTGATAAGCGGACACTATGCTGGCGATCAGCCTGCAGCCGTGGGCGGCTGGCCTTCCGTGAATCCGCCTTCCATTGCCGCGGTATCACTCTCCTCCTTTTCCGAGCTTGGGCCCTTGCCCCCCGAGCATCTGATCATTGAAAGCGATCTTGAATACCGTGAAGCCGATCCATCGCAGGCGCAACCGTTCAACCCGTTTCCGGCTGCCGAGGAAGATGGGCTGGTGCTTTACCTTGCGCTCGCCGCCCGCAGCGTAGCGGAAATAGCCGGGCGCACAGTCAGCTTTTACGCGGGTCCTGCAGGCAATGACATTCGAATGTCATGCGGAGGCTACCCGGATATCCTTTCCTTGCCGCGCTGGCAGGTGCGCGGCCCGTCAGGCTGGAACGATTGCACCGTCACGGACCTGACGCAGGGATTCCGTATTCCGGGGATAGTGGAATTGCGGTTCCCCGAAGATATATCGCCATGGGAGAGATCGGTGCTCGATCCGCGGCGGGAGTTTTTCTGGCTGCGCCTGGTATGGAACAGTCCGGTTTATCCGGCACCTGGTCGCCTGCCTGGTGTCCCGCATCCGGATCTGCCGCACCGGCTATTGCTCAATACCGTCCTGGCGACCCAGACGATCCGGCTCGAAAACGAGATTCTCGGTTCCAGCAACGGCAGGCCCAACCAGGTATTCCATGCACTGCATCGTCCCATTATCGGGAAATTGGCGCTGGAAGTGCGCGAGGCGCGTGAAGCGCGTATCGTGATGGACGAGCGAGGGGCAGCCCAATCGCAGCAGGAATGGCTCCGCACATCCGGCTCCATGGGAACTCCTGCACCAGGCGCCAGCGAGGCCTGGATAACCTGGGCAACCTGGATCGAGGTCGAGGATTTCTCCGTATCCAGCTCCAATTCGCCGCATTATGTCGTGGACCGCCGCACCGGCAGCATCCGCTTCGGAGATGGAAGGAATGGCCGTATTCCTCCATCCGGCGCCAACAACATCCGGTTGCGGGAATATCATACCGGAGGAGGTGCACGGGGCAATGTACCTGCTGGTGCCGTCACGCAACTGCATACCACCATTCCCTATGTGGAAGCGGTAACGAATGCCGAAGCTGCGGCAGGTGGCCAGGACCAGGAGGACAAGGAGGCCCTGAGGCGCCGCGCGGCCGCCCAGCTCAGGCACCGCGGCCGGGCAATCTGCATGGATGATTACGCGGATCTCGCCCGCATGGCCTCACCCCTGGTCGCCTATGCCAGATGCATTCCAGGCGAAGATCTGCCGCGTGATTCCATGAAAGGGCAGGCGGAACCCGGCATGATCGGCGTGATCATTGTGCCGGGCGGAACGGTACCGCGTCCCCGGCCTTCGTTTGATTTGCTGCAGACGGTGAAGGCATTCCTGGATGACCGCAGGCCGACCGGTGTGGATATGACCGTAACCGGTCCAGAGTATGTGGGTATCGCCGTCATTTTGGAAATCGCATGGTTGGCGGACGCCTCCCGGGCCAAGGCGATAGCCGAATGCGAAACACGGTTGAACCGCTTCCTGCATCCGCTGACAGGCGGACTGGACGGCCAAGGCTGGCGATTCGGACAACGGCCGCATGCATCCGATATTTACCCGCTGCTCGCTGCGATCGATGGGCTGGATCATATCCGGTCACTGGAGCTGCGCAGCGAGGAGGAGCGTCCAGGTCTCCTGGCGGCGGGAACTTTTCTCGTTTGCGCAGGCCGGCATGAGGTCAGCCTATGCTGATGCCTGAATTGGATGATCGGCGCTATGACGACCTTTTACAGGAGGGCCTGTCCCTGCTGCCGGTCGTTGGGCCGGAATGGACCAACCACAATCCTTCGGATCCCGGCATCACGCTGGTAGAACTGCTGGCGTATTTCACCGAGATGCTGGTTTACCGGATTGGCCGGGTCACTCCGGCAAGCAAGCTGCAATTCCTCAAGCTATTGAAAGGGGCAAACTGGGAAGGCCTCGCGGAAGGGAGCAAGGCGCAGTTTCTCGCCCTGCTGGCTGGCGGCCAGCACGAGGGTTGGAAAAGTCTCGCACGGTCCCGTTCCATCGACCTCGAAAAGGAAATCGATTGCGCGATAGCGATGGCCGGAACTGCAGAACTCGACGCCGCGATAGGCTACGTGGTACAGGATCTGATGGGCAACGAGTGCGCCGTTACTGCCGCGGATTTCGAACAAATCGCGCGTACTGCTGCTCGCGATCACCTTGGGGCCGGGTATCCGGTAAGCATACATTGCGTGCCCTGCGCCAACCTGGAAGCGGATCGGGCTGGCCGCATGGACAGGGGGCCGGGTGCTTCCGGCCAGCGGGCCCACGTCAGCGTCATCGTCGCGCCGGGACGCGAACTCGACGAGGCTTCGGCAGTAGATCTGCGGGAGATGATAAAGCGTGATCTGCTCGCGAGATCCCTTCTCACGACGCGCGTGCACGTGGTGGCGCCGCTTTATCTTTATGTCGCCATCGGTGTAACCATCGCTCCCCAGCCCGGGCAATCTGCGCAGCAATTGTCAGCGGCCCTGAGCGAAAACCTATGGCGCCGGTTCAGCTTGCGGCAGGAACTCCCAACCGGGGAGGCGGATGGCAATCGCGGCGGCTTGCCGTTCGGCAAGCCGTTGCGCATCGCGGAGTTGATCGAGGCAATCGATGAGACACCCGGTGTGGACTATGTCGAGCATGTCCGCATCCTCCAGGTGAGCGGTAACGAGAAAAACCTGACCCAGCCGGGCTCCGCGCTGGGCATCCAGGTAGGCATCCGCTCGACCATTGGAGTTGATACGCTGCTGGGGGGGCAGGAAACGCTGGGTTCGGAGCGCCTGCTTCGCAATGACGAAGGCAGGCTTGTTTCCATCCTTCTGCGGCCCTGGGAGCTCTTGCGGCTGAGCCTGGCCGCGGAAGATGTGCGCATTCTCGATGCGCGCGAAATCGGAGGCCGCGATGAGTGAGACGGGGACACGGCTGCTGGATAGCTTACCCGCTATTTACCGCACATCGGATTCGACAGGGAATCTTGGCCGCCTGCTGGGTGTTTTCGAGGAAATGCTTTTTCACGCCAGGGGACAGGAACCGCTGGGAATCGAAGAGCAGATCGAAGCGATTCCTGGTCTTTTTTCTCCCGGCGGCGATGAGGTTCCAGGATGGCTGCAGGTGGGCCGGGCGCCGGACCGGTTCCTGCCCTGGCTGGCTACCTGGGTCGCGTTCACGCCATACGCATTATTCCCACCCCAGCAGCTGAGAAGCATCATTTCGCGCATTGCGCCCCTGTATGGCAGGCGCGGCACGCGGGCTTACCTGGAACAGCTGCTGGGAATCTGCTTCCCGGAAATTTCACGGGTGGCAATAGAGGATCAGGCTGCGCCAGGGCTGGTTATCGGACAGGCGAGAGTGGGGGAGGATACGCTGCTGGGCGGCGAGCGCCCATTCTGGTTTCGCATCGCCATCGACGTCGAAGAACGCGAATTCCAGCAGGAAAATGCGGAATCCAGGGAACAATTCAAGCAGCGGGTGCGCGAGATCATCGATTTCGCCAGGCCGGCCCATACAACCTATGAGTTACGGTTGCGGTTTTTGCAACCGGACGAAGCTACCGGAACCTGAATGATTTGAATGGAAACAGGGCCAGATAAAATGATAAGGATGCTTGTCCCCGAGGGATGCTCATCAAGGGAGCCTCGGAGGTTTTCGGGGAAAAAGGAGAATGATCATGCGTAAAAGACAAATCATCGGCAAGAAGCCGGCCTATTTCCACGGGCAATTGCTGCTGCAGGACGATTTTATCGATGAGCAGAGATATCATGCCCACGAACGGGCCCGGCACAGTCTCAACCTGCATGGATGGGGGGTGGTGCGCGGACTCGAGGTGACACGCGCCGGCGATACGGCGGTCAGCGTGAGTTCCGGCTACGCTATCGATGGACGGGGCCGCGAGATGGTTTTCGGCCAGTCCGAGACGCTCGATCTGTCCGCTTTCCCGCCGTCTTTCCAGGTCCAGATCACCGCCAGCTATGAAACCGAGCAACCTTCGAAAGATCGTTCGCGCATGGAATATTATGGCGTGCTTTCCGCTTCGACCGGAATCGAGGAGGCCGCGGTACCGCTTGCGACTGTGCAGCTCGACGAGCATGGCAAGCTGACGGCTGAATCGATCAGCATCGCGAATCGCCGGGAGCTGCGCAACGTGCCTTCGCCTGGATCGATCACCGCCGCCATGTTGGAGCCGGGGTTGCGCAAGGGCTGGCTGCGGCTTCCGTTCCGCCCGACCGCCATTCCCCAGGACAACGATCCCAAGAAAGAGGCGCCTCCTCCTCCTTTCCGGGTTGGCGCGACGGAAGCCAGGGCGCATCGTGAGTTGGATGGCAAGCCCAATACCAAGGGGGCGGGAGGAACAATGGCGATTCCGCTTCCTCCTGGTGTGACGTGCGTTCACCGGCTCAGAGTCGCCGGCCAGGAGAACGAAAAAAAGCTGACAATCACCCTTTTCAGGGGGGGGTGGGATGCAGTCGGAAAAAAACATGTCGGGGGAAGGGAGGATGAGGGCAACAAGCTGATAGAAGAGGAAATCTCCGGCGGGCCTTATGACGAAACCTATACAGTCAAGGGTGGGGAGCTCGATGCCCAGTGCGGCACGCTCTCGCTGGATATCAGGAGCACCGGATATGCCAGGGTATCCCTGGTTTCGGTCGAAATATCGTACTGAGCGGTCGAGCGGGGAAGTGGAACAACAAGCGGGATAACAGAAGCCATGCAGGCCTTCCCTGATTCCTTGTCTCATCTCCTTGCGGAAATGGAGCGCATCGACCTGCTCATGCGTTCACAGATCGCGCACCAGCGCAAGCTGTCAGGCGAGGACGAACAGTTTCGTGGCTTGTATATTTATGAGCAGGAAGTCGATGCGCTATTGCGCAAGCCTATCGGCCTGCCGCAGTGGTTTTCCCCGGAGCCGGACTGGCCCGCGGACCAGGCTTCCGAGCTGGACATGCTGCAGCACCGCATAGAGCAGCGCAGGCAGGCTAGCCTGCAACAGGGGATCGAGTTGAGGCTGGAGCGTCTGCGGCAACTGTTCGAACTCGACTCCTTCGACATCGATGTCTTACTGGTTTGCATGGCGGTGGAATTCGATCTGCGATACGAAAAGCTGTACGCCTACCTCCAGGATGATGTCAGCAAGAAAAGGCCCGGTGTCGGCTTGGTATTCAACCTGCTCGCTCCTTCGTTCGAACGAAGCGTCGAGTCGCGGCGGCATCTTCAGCCGGAATCGCCGCTGCTGCGCTTCCACCTGGTGGAGATGCTGGAAGACCCGGCCCAGCCTCGCTCGCCCCTGCTGTCGAAGTACCTGAAAACGGATGATCGTATCGTCCAGTACCTGCTGGGCGCGGATGGCCTTGACGAGCGTATTCGCCCTTTCGCGGAATTCATGGATAGCGGCGGCGCCGCGGAAGGCGATTCCCTCGAACTGGACGAGGATATCCGGCGGGGGGTGATGAGCTTCGCGGCGGCCGCTTCGGAATCACATCCATTGGTGCTACAACTGCAGGGAGCTGGCGGCCTGGACAAGCTGCGCGTGGCGCAGGCGTCATGCCGTTGCCGAAACCAGCGCCTGCTGGTCGCCGATCTCGAGCGGCTGGCAGTGGAATCCGATATCGAGTTCAATAAAATGGTCATCCTGATTCAGCGCGAGGCGCGCCTGGGGGATGCGGCATTATTCTGGAAAGGCACGCATTCATTGAACACCGACCAGCGCCGCAGCGCATTCCTGGTTTTCATGGAGGGCCTGAAGCATGGTTGTCCGCTGTCTTTTGTGGATAACGAGGCTGGCGTGAATCCGGCCGATGTACCGCACGGGATCATTTACCATGCGGTTGCGCTGCCCCGGCCCGGTTTTATCCAGCGCGGGCAGATATGGCGGTCCGCGCTGGCAGCGCATGAAACCGATACCTGTTCGCATGATATTGACGAGCTTGCAGTGAAATTCAAGTTTTCACGCAGCGAAATCCGCAGCACGGTGGAGACCGCGGCAAACCTTGCGCGCTGGCGGAATCTGGATGAGCCGCGTATTACCTTAAGCGAACTTTACGAGGCGTGCCGTCTGCATTCCAACCAGAAGCTGTCCGCCCTGGCGCACAAGATCGTATCCAAATACTCCTGGAACGACATCATCCTGCCCCGCGATCGTACCGAGCAATTGCGCGAAATCTGCAACCATGTCAAATACCGCGATCGCGTCTATAGCGATTGGGGTTTCGACCGCAAGCTTGCGATGGGCAAGGGGCTGTGCGTGCTTTTTGCGGGCCCTTCCGGCACTGGCAAAACCATGGCTGCGGATATCATCGCGGGCGAACTGGGCCTGGATCTGTACAAGATCGACCTGTCAACCGTCGTGAGCAAATATATCGGCGAAACCGA
The DNA here is from genome assembly GCA_035547595.1 of Nitrosospira sp. Lineage (GTDB taxonomy): Bacteria > Pseudomonadota > Gammaproteobacteria > Burkholderiales > Nitrosomonadaceae > Nitrosospira. The sequence continues at coordinate 14,486 of DASZUL010000064.1, read as the reverse complement.
GAAGAATCTTTCCCGGATTTTCGACGAGGCGGAAACTTCGAACGCGATCCTCTTTTTCGACGAAGCGGATGCTTTGTTCGGAAAGCGCAGCGAGGTCAAGGACTCGCATGATCGCTACGCCAATATCGAAACGGGTTACCTGTTGCAGCGCATGGAAGAGCATGAGGGCATCGTCGTCCTGGCAAGCAATTTCCGCAAGAACATGGATGAGGCTTTTGTCCGCCGGCTGCATTTTACCGTCGAGTTTCCGTTCCCGACGGAGGAAGACAGGAGCAGGATCTGGGAGAGCGTCTGGCCGGAGGCCACGCCGCGCAACCCCGGTCTGGACCTGAAATTCCTGGCGCGGCGGTTCCAGATAACGGGAGGCAACATACGAAATATCGCACTATCCGCAGCGTTTCTGGCAGCGGATGACACTGGAGTGGTGGAAATGCGCCATCTCGTGCGCGCGACCCAGCGCGAGTACCAGAAAATGGGCAAGCTTGTCTCCGAAAGCGATTTCGGACTGCAGCCGAAGGATCTGGTGGTTGCCAGAAATTGATTGGCTGCGGGCACGCAAAGTTCGAGCACATGGTTTGCGAGAAAAAAAGCATTTCGTTAATCCATCTCGCCGATCGTAGACAACAGAGCTGGCATCCATGTCTCAGCAACAACTGGCCGAATCAACGGAGAAAGCCGCCCAGCGGGCGGCCCGGCATGAGCATAACCCGCATCCCGACCGACCATATCAAGCTGGTCAAGCTGGTTCCCGTTTTCCTCTCCTTCAACTGCAGCGCACGCTGGGCAATCGGCGGGTAGCGGAACTGATCCAGGCGCGGCGTCTTACCCCCGAGGGCAGGATAATCGGGAGCGGGATACCCGCATTGCAGTCCGAGCTTGCCGTCGGAGCCGTTGACGATCAATATGAACGAGACGCCGATCGCGTTGCCCGCCAGGTTGTGGCCATGCCGGATTCGGCAGTCGTAGCTTCCATACAGCACCCGCCCCGGGTCGAAGGCAAAACAGACCAGATTCAAGCCCTGCAAAGCCAGCCTATGCCGCTGGCCGCCTCGATCACTCCATTTTTGCGACGGGAGGAGGGCGGAGAGAAAGCAATAGAAGAAGAAAAAAAAGATCAGGAAGAGGGCAAAGACGAGTTATTACAGGGAAAATTTTTCAATAAACCGATCCTTCCCCTTCAGGGGCAGGGAACGGGCAGGAATAAAAAATCCGAACTGGTCGAGGCTGAGCTCCGGATACAACGCGGTATTTCACCTGCAGAAGAAGACAAGGATCAGGTTCTTCAAGCCATGCGGGCTGTTTCCGACCCCCCTGCCGTGCAGCGGCAGATACAGAGCGATGAAGAGCTGGACGACAGGCAACCCGCGATCCAGGCGAACTTTCTGGCCGAAAGCTGCGATAGTCCAATGCGGCGCGAGTCTGCAACAGGAGAGGAAGAACCCGAAACGCCGGGGGCCGAGCCTGGAGGATCGCTGGCCGGCAGCTTCCAAGCGGGCGAGGTGGTCGAATCCCGGCTCAGCCAGAGCAAGGGGCAAGGCAGCCCACTACCGGATTCCGTGCGCGCCTACATGGAGCCGCGATTCGGTGTGGACTTCAGCCATGTGCGGGTTCATACCGGCAGCAACGCCATCCAGATGAACCGGGATATCGGCGCTCATGCCTTTACCCACGGCCTGGATATTTTCTTTGGTGCCGGGAATAGTCCCGCCAACCTGGAACTCACCGCGCACGAGTTGACCCATGTAGTGCAGCAGACTGGCGCATCGCCGCTTCGCAGGCGAAAAGAAAAGGCACCCATTGCATCTCCTCCGCCGTCCTCTCCGCATTCATTTTCGCCTTCATCCATTCCGTCCGATACCGCGGAAAGCAGTTTCGATCTTCCAATCCCGGAGATCGCGAATGGCTCAAACACAGGGGCATCGGCGACAGCCGGGATAGGAATGGCAAGCCCATCGCCGCGGATGGAAGCCGGCGGCTTCATCCAGGATTCCCGCACTGGAGCGGTGCGCGCGGGGGAAACCCAACAAGCAATGTCAGCTCCCGCTTTATCGGCCTCCACCGGGACCAGAGAACCGGGGAAGTTTTCGGAGCCTCCAGTCGCGGGCACGGTTCCATCCGCGGCGCCCGATATCACCAATAATCAGTCATCAGCGAAGGGCAGCGAGCACAAGGCGCCGGAGGCTATCGCCAGCTCCGCACCCGTGGCGTCACCCGCTGGTAGTGGCGCGCAGAAACCGGCTGAAGCCGAACCTTCAGGGATGGGACAGATTACCGCTGCTCCTGATACGGCCCTCAAACCTCACGCAGTAGCGCAGGCACGCCTCATCAATAGCGATTGCCTGCAAAGCGAAGCCCAGGTTGCACGAAATGCAGCAACCCGCCGGGAACAGATAACCGAACATTTTTCAGGCGTGCGTCAAGGGCTTGCGAGTTTTTTAACCAAATCCATCGTCGGCGTACGCACCCTGGTCGTCGCAAAGCAATCCGAGATTGTTGCGGCGTCGGTGAGAACTCTCGCCGCGATCCAGATGAGTATCGTGAGCGCATTGCAGTCAGCAGAGGCGCAAAGTAATGAGCTCCGCGATGAAATAAACGGAGCGATCGAAGGCATCACCGCTTCCATTCAGGAAAGAGTCGGAGGGATTGCGAATCAGATAGTCGATGTGATCAATGTCGTTCCCCTCCCGGATCTTCCCGGTGTCGCGCAAATCCGGGACGCGGCGGTGAATCTTTTAAGGCGGGCGGCCGGCGTGGTCAATGGCGCAGTGGGACAAGTCCTCGGATTTGTTCGCTCAGCATTCAACGTGGGAATGAATTTGCTGGGTTCATTCCTGCGCATTTTCAGGCAGATAATCGACCAGGCGCTTGCGCTCGCTTCATCCGCCATTCAGCGCATCATGCAATTGATCTTCCAGGCACTGAATCAACTATTGAATCTCGTCGTTTCCACCCTGGAAAGTGTCTTGTCCGTCGCCGTCGCACCTCTGCTCAATCGGCTGGAAGCATTGATGACCCAAGCGATTTCCAATGCAGAGCAGCAAGCGCTCGCCCAGATACGGGTTAACAAGGTGCGGCATCTCGAAGTATTGGCCTCGGCAGTCAATCCTGCCGCCAGCGGCGGAGAAGCGGGTTCAGCGAAAGGGCGTAAGACCGCTTCGATGGACGACAGCATTGCGGCGATCCGGGAGATCGGCCTGAACGCCACCCAGAACAATCGGGTGATCATCCAGTCCTTCGAGGAGCAAACAGCTTCGATCACGGTGCTGATCTTTCAAAGACTGGCAACCGCAGCCGGGCAGATCATGCAGGAAATCTCTGCTCGCGTCGCGCAGGCGGTGGAGATGATCGTGAGCAAAGTCATCCAGGTCATCCAGGGCTTCGCTCAATTGGTGCAAGCGGTTGTCACTTTCATCCAGTCCTTGATCCAGGCATTGGCCGGTGGGCTGAGCCGCATCGTGCAGTACATCCGCTCACTGGTCCAGAGCCCAGTCGACCAGATCATTGAATTTGCCCAGAGGACGTTGGGCCGGATGAGAGATTTCATCAGCCGCCTCATCCGGAATTTCATCAGCAGCGGTGGCAGCATTATCGCCAGCATCACGGAAATCGTTGGCGATTTCAAGCCTTCGGCATCTTTTCTGGGGCCGGCGCCAGCTTTCGCCGGACCGCCGATCCAGATCATCGGCGGCTTCATCATCATTCTTATCGCGGGGATCGCGTATGCCTTTCCGTTATGGGTAGGCATAGTCGTGGTCGTAGTCGTGCTTCTACTGCTGCTGTTGCTTTTATATCTGCTCTATCGCTGGATATTCAAGCCGCCGCCGGTCAAGCCGCCGCCTCCCCCGCCTCCTCCACCCTGTCCGTTGCCGGTTAACGTCCGGAATGGGCCTTTCCATGCGCCGATCGACGAGCCGGCGCGGGTGGGAATGGAGATTGCCATCACGATCAGTTCATCGACCGGTGTCGATGCGGACATGGCAAAGATACTGGACAGCGAGCAGGTCAGCGTTTCATTTAACCATACTGGGTCATGTGCCACGTTGCCGCCATTCCCATCGAACAATAGCGGATTTATGCCGGGATTTCCCATACCGAATGACAGACACGCGTCCTCGCGGTCGATGATCATCGATCGGGCAGACAACCATGGAGGCAACGGCGGCTATGACAGGCATCAACTGGACATTTTTATGGCCCCCGCCTGCGGTATCACCGCCCCCCAGGCCATCCCCGATTCCGGTTATCAGGTGAAACGTATAATTACTGTCGGTCCTGGAACGAGAATCACCTTCCGCGTGGAAAAAAGCCCGGCAGCGTGCAGCGTCAACGGGTTTTCGACCACAGCGGGACCTTCGCCGACACAGGGAGACGACGTTGTCGTACGGCCGTAAAAAGGATGGCATGGCGTCCGCCTGCGGGCCCGGACTGTTCATTCGCGAGGGTGGCCGCATCCTCCCAGCCCTGCCCGAGGACAATGAGGTCGCCCGGGAGTATCCGGCCTACGCGGACAAGGGCGAGGTCAGGCAGGGATACCGCATCACCATACTTACCCGACGGCTCGCGGTTCGCAAGGATGATCCCATACGTATCATCCACGTATGCGAGGCGGTCGCTCCCGGCACGCTGCTGTATGTCATGGGACCCAAGGCAATTTATGATGAGTACGTGAATGGCATGCTTGCAACCGCAGCGCTGCCAGCCGACGAGGATCCGCTGGCCCCCGCTTCATATGACGGCCGCATCATCAGCGGGCCTGCGATCGATTGCAACTATGAAATCACGCAATACCGTTTCCGCGAGCCGGGCACTTACCTGGTTCAATGGCGGCCCGGAAAGTTTTCATCCAACACGCTTGCCATAAAGGTTTTTGCGAATGAAGCTGATGCGTCGCAGGAAAAGGATGTGTGATCGCTTCAAACTTGATTACATCCGATCTATTGTCTATGTTTAGACTGGATTTTGACGAGGAAAGGATGCGCTTCGCGCCGAAGCGTCAGCAGAGAGGCGAGGGTAATCGCCATCATTGCATGCAAGTGCCGATACGGGAAATGAGATATGTCCGCACAGTTTTCACCCGAGCTGCCCGAGAGAGCAAAACAGCCCTTTGCTCATCGTAGAGCCCAAGCTCCTTTTTTTCATTCGCCTCGTGGTGGACGTTCCGCACCGTTTCTCCAGTTGCAGCGCGCCCTGGGCAATCGGCGGGTAGCGGAGCTGATCCAGGCGAAGCGCCTCACTCCCGAAGGCAGGATCATGGATTGGGGGATGAGCCGCATCCAGCCCAAGCTTACCGTGGGGGCTGCCGACGACCAGTACGAACAGGAAGCCGACCGCGTTGCGCGCCAGGTGATGAGCATGCCCGATGCCTCCCCCTCCCTCGGGGCCGGTTCCGTCCAGCGCGCAGGCATTCCGGGGAACCCAACACCGGAAGAAGCGGAAAAAGACAAGGACAGGGATAAACTGCTGCAGCCCAGCCGGGCCGGTTCCGTGGGCGTGGCCATCACCCCCTTCGTGCAGGCACAGCAGCCCCAGCGTCAGCCCGAAGAAGAGGAACCGGAAAAGGAAGCAGCCTTGCAGCGAAGCCCCATCAAAAATACCGCAAGTGAAGCAGATGCGCCAGGCGTTTTGCAGCGCAAGGCGGAAGTGGACGAAGATCAAGCCCAGCCGGTCGAGGCCGTGCAGGCCAGGCATGCCTCATCGGCGGAAAGCTTCGAAGCAGGAGAAGAAGTCGAATCGCGCTTGAACCGCAGCAAGGGAGGCGGCAGCCCCTTGCCGGAAGCGGTTCGTACATTCATGGAGCCGCGATTTGGAACGGACTTCAATCAGGTACGCGTCCATACCGGAAGCGACGCTGTTCAAATGAATCGTGATGTCGGCGCCCAGGCCTTCACGCACGGCGCCGATATTTACTATGGTGACGGTCATAGCCCTAGCGACCTCGATCTCACCGCGCATGAGCTGACGCATGTCGTGCAGCAAACCGGTAGCGTGCCATTGCAGACAAAGAGACTGTCTGCGCTGGATAAGGAAAAACCGGGCCCAACGGCCCAAACCCGCGCGGAACACGCTTCCGTGCAGCGAGCTTGCTCGGCGTGTGCAGTCGGGAAAAAAGGTGAGGAAGAAGACAAGGAGAAAATTAGCACGAAGCCCCTCGACCATACGCCGTTCGACTCATCCCGTATCCAGCGAAAGACAGACAGGGGCGTAGATGGATCCGACTATGTCGAGCTCACGATTCCCGACGGAACCTATGTGCTTGAAGCAGCCAATATCCCCGCGGAGGCTTATTGGGAGTTGACCTACACCAACTATGCCGATGTCTACGCTACAGCCAGCCAGTTCATGCCGCGAGTAATCGATGGATTGAACGCCGACCCTCATACGCTGCGGCACACCGATAAAGGCATAGAAGCGCAACACAAATTTCGGATCAAGCCCGGTGCAGACCTTGAGCCGGAGGCTGGCTGGGGTTCGGCAAAAGTACAGGGATTCCGGCATGGCTATATTTCCGATGAGGATGTTATCAATGCCTATCTGCAATTCGATACGGTGCCTTTACTGGAAAATCCGGGGGCGGAGGAGTTCGTCGCCAATAATGTCATAGATATGAATCCGGACCATCACGAGGCTTTCTCGTGTCCGGAACAGGGGAAGATGCAGCTGCAAAAAGAAACGTCCATCTCCGTATCGGACGGCATAGCAGTATCGGAAACCAAGACTGTCGGCAATACCCTTGGTTTTGAGGTAACCGGAAAGATCGGAAAGAAAGATTCCTGGGAAATCGGCGGAAAAGGGGGATATCAGCGCACGTGGGGAAAAAGTCTGGGCAAGACGGTAACCGAGCAAAAATCAGTAACCAAGAAACTCCAGGTGAACTATACCTGCGAGGGACCGGGAGACTGGGCCTTCGTACCTACCTGCAGCGTATGGAGAACGCCTCTAACCGTAAATATATCCGATAAAACCGGGAAACTTACTGGGCAGGATAAAGCATACATCTACCGGGTGAAGTATAACCCGGATGCCAGGGTGTGCAAGGTCGTGAATGGCAAGGTGGATCCAGCCTGTGGGAAGACATCGGCCACCGGTACTGCTGCCGAGACTGCCACCGTCGCAGGCGCCAAGCCCGTGCTCGACATGAGCCCCGATGAATTCGAGAAGAACCAGGAGGCCCAGTATCAGTTATTCACCATGGCTAAAAGCTGCCGTGCCCGCATGCAGGCGCTTGCGGAAGAAACCCTGAATCAACAACTCATCACAGGCGGCGAGGTTAAATCCATTCTTAAACGCGACAGTCTTCCCGAATTTGTCAAGGGAGTTGTCGCGAAATGCCGCCGTAATGGCTACACCAGAATAGGCCAGATGGATGACATTGTCAGGGGTCGCTTCGATTTGCGTTCCAACGAAGATGTCAACACAGTTGCCGCGGCGCTGAAAGGGCAGAAAAAATATCCGGTGGCGTTCGTAGTTGCCCCGCAGCGCGAGCAGGCGGGCGGCGGATTCGGCTATCCCCGCTGGCATATTATTCTGAGCGACCCCGAGTCAGGGCTAACCCATGAATGGCAGATTGGCACTAAAGCGGTTACCGAAGTATTTGAAAAGGGAAAGATCAGGCTGCCGGAAGGGGTTGAGCTGGGACCGGACATGAAACCAAATTTGCACGATATCGAGTACGATATCTTCAGGGGCATCGAGAAAAAATACCCCGACGTACACAAACGGCATAATCTTCCAGAGTTTCATGCCAAGGTCGATACCCTGGCTGCCGAAGCGGGTCTCAAGGGTGAAAAAACTCCGGATCTGACAAAGAAAATTAATGCGTTACACGAGGATGCCTACCGTCATCTCCAGAAGCTGGTCGATGAATTTGGCGCGGAGTGGCTGAAACAGTTCTATCACTAAGTCTACTGAGCCGAAAGGCAAACTCTTGACCTGTATTTGTTGCCAATGCAGAAATTTTTAGAGGTTTTCCTTTTTTTGGGGCCCATCCTGTTATGGATTGGCCGCAGGTGATGGACCAACCCGACAGAGAGGTAAAAAGTGATTTGCTGTTAGGTTTGTCCCTGGCCTGCCCTGAGTGCGGGACCCCCATGAAATCGACAGGAAAGATGTATCACAGTCCAGTAATCAAGGATTGGCTTATCGAATACTGGTGCCCATACGACCGGCAGCTATTTAAAATCTACACACCGGAAACGCACTCTCTTTCCCGGAAGCTTGCGGGTCATACAGATGAGAATTAGGGTATAAGACCGGGCGGGACAATGCTCGTGTCACAACTGCAAGAATTATGAAGCGGCAAATCGCTGGGAGAACCGGGTAACTGCGAAAACTGTTGAGGCGTGACAGGACGAGAGAGCCAAGCTATTGTGCTACCATGGCAGCAATTGCCGCACGGCAGTTGCTGCTCCCGAGGGATGCCTGGCAAAGGAGGCTTCATGGCTCTTGTCCTCGATGCGCTTTCTCGTGCGTTTCGAGATCTATTCCGGTTTCAGGTGTTATGGATCGTCGTCTGGCCCGTTCTCGCGGCGGCCCTGTTATGGATAATTCTGGGCGTTGCGTTCTGGGACACGCTCTCCGAATGGATCACCAGCGGCCTGACCGCCATCGGCGTGCAAACGTGGCTGGAAGATGTAAAGCCGAGCTGGATTGCCCATGGCATCCAGGTTACGATTCATGTGATGCTCTTCGTGCCGCTGGTATTTGCCACCGCGCTGGTGCTTACCGCATTGTTTGCCATGACTGCCCTGATTCGACTGGTAGCGGATCGCGATTATCCTCAACTTGAATCGAAGAGTGGCGGGGGCTTCATCGGCAGCCTTGCCAATGCGTTGATTGCGGTTGCCATCTTCCTGGGCATATGGCTGATTACGCTTCCCCTCTGGATACTCGGCGTGGGCATGGTCGTTCCCTTTGCCGCCGCAGCCTACCTGAACCAGCGGCTGTTCCGCTACGATGCGCTGGTCGAGCATGCCAGCCACGAGGAAATGCGCGTCATATTTTCCACCCATCAGGCGTCGTTATGGGGCTTGGGGCTGCTGACCGGTCTGGTACAATTCATACCGTTTTTCAATCTTTTTGCTCCGGTGCTGGCGGCGCTGGCCTTTATTCATTTCGGCCTGGCGCGGCTGGCGGCGCTACGCCGTCCTCCACTCCAATGACGGTCAACAGAGAGACGAAATCATGCGATTGCGCGACAACCGTTCGTTCGTTTCACTCGTTCTAGGATCTTTTATCGCATCTGTCTGCATCCCCGCCGGTTTTGCCCAGGCCGCCGGAGTATCGGAAATCGCGCGATCCACCGGGATCGGCGCAGCGGATGCCTCAGCGGCGATGCGCATATCGGCCGCGCATACGCATCATTTTCCCTCGAAGGGGGACGCTGACAGTACCGGAAACGCCGGCGGCGTGCCTGCACTGCTGGACCTGGGTTCGCATACATTCCCGGTATCGACCCGGAACAAGCTGGCGCAACGGTACATGAATCAGGGCTTGAATCTCTCCTATGGATTCAACCATGCGGAAGCGGGGCGGGCTTTCGAGGAAGCGGCACGGCTCGATCCATCGCTTGCGATGGCCTACTGGGGACAGGCGCTCGTGCTTGGGCCGAATATCAACGCGCCGATGCCTCCGGAGAAGGAAAAACCTGCGCAAGAACTCGTACAGAAGGCCGTTTCGCTCAAGGCCGGAGCGTCCCCTCGTGAGCGGGTGCTCATCGCTGCGCTGGAGAAACGCTATACGGGCAATCCAGACCAGCGCAAGGCAAATGACAAAGCCTACGCGGACGCCATGCGTCAGGCGCATGCGCGCTTTCCCGATGATCTCGATATCGCGGTGCTTTATGTCGAATCCGTGATGGATCTCAATTCGTGGGGCTACTGGATGCGCGATGGTTATCCTATGGCCGAAACCACGGACATCGTTGCACTCATCGAGTCGATCATGCGGCGCAATCCGATACATCCGGGGGCCGTACATTTTTATATCCACCTGGTCGAGCCCACCAGCACGCCGGAGCGCGGGGAAGTGGCGGCGGATACGCTTCTTGGCCTGATGCCGGCGGCGGGGCACATGATCCATATGCCCTCGCACATCTACCTAAGGGTAGGGCGATATGCTGATGCCATAAAGAGCAACCAGCTCGCCATGGCAGCCGACAAAAAATACCTGGCGCAGCGGCATGCTTCCGGAATATATCCGATGGTGTATACCCCGCACAACATTCACTTTCTCTGGGCAGCCGCCACGATGGACGGGCAAAGCCAGCTGGCGATCGATGCTGCGCGACAAGCCGCGGGTACGATAGACGATGCAACCCTGCAGCAGATGCCGGCCACCGCCATATTCCGCGTGGTGCCCTATTGGGCGTATGCCAGGTTCGGCCGATGGAACCAGATCCTGCAGGAGCCGGCGCCGCCGGCGACGAGTGCATTTCTCAAGGGCGGCTGGCATTATGTGCGCGGCCTGGCATTTGCCGCCACGCGGCAACTGGAGCAGGCCGAGCAGGAACTGGCAGCGCTGCGGGAGATTGTCAAGGGTCCGGGGCTGGATATGCCGCTGGTATCGCTCAATACTGCGCGCGTGGTCCTTGCTATCGGCCCTGAAGTACTCGCGGGGGAAATTGAGCATGCACGAGGGCAATTCGATTCCGCCATCAGCCATCTCGAACGGGCAGTCCGCCTCGAGGATGGGCTGGCTTATACCGAGCCGCCGGAATGGCAGGGGCCCGCCCGTTTGACATTGGGAGCCATGCTTCTGGAATCCGGGCGCCCGGCCGAAGCGGAAACCGTATATTGGGAAGATCTGGGACGAAACCGCAACAATGGCTGGGCGCTTTATGGCTTGCTACAGGCATTGCATGCGCAAAACAAGCATGGTCAGGCCGCGCTTGTCGAGGCGCGTTTCAGGGAGGCATGGGCACGAGCCGACGTGGAGCTCAACTCGTCGCGCTTCGGCTGCGTCGCCTCGCCGCCTGCCAGAGCGATGCATGAACCGCGGCCAGGCGAGTAAACAAGGCTGGCTGTTGAAGGCGGAACACCAGGAGGCCATGGGCGAGCAAGCAAGGCAAATGGAGACAAACCGGCCGCTTCCCGGACCCATGGTGTGCACCATCGGGCATTCCACCCATCCCCTCGAAGAGTTTCTCGATCTGTTGAGGGATAATGAAGTAAAGCATGTCCTGGATGTGCGCACAATGCCCCGATCGCGGCAAAATCCCCAGTTCAATAAGGAAACATTGCCCCGTTCCCTCCAGACAGCCGGCATCGGGTATAGCCATCTGCCGGGCCTCGGCGGACTTCGCCATGCCCGCAAGGATTCCTTCAACGATGGCTGGCGCAATGCGTCTTTTCGCGGATACGCGGACTATATGCAAACCCAGGAATTCGCTGCGAACGTGGAGGCCGTGGCGGAGCTTGCCGGCCGTGAGCGCTGTGCACTGATGTGCGCTGAAGCGGTACCCTGGCGGTGCCATCGTTCGCTCATTGCGGATGCGCTCATCCTTCGGGGAATCCAGGTAGAGGATATCATCGGCAAGGGAGCCAGGAAATTGCACTCCATGACTCCGTGGGCGCGAATCGACGGCCTGAAGATCACTTATCCTTCGCCGCAACGCGAGGCCCAGGAAGACCTGTTCGAGGATTCCCCGCAATGAAGGACTCCCCGGACGCCATCGAGATGACTGAATAATATTACCGGTATAGATAACAAAGGAGTTGAGCCATATGAAAACCTTCCACGCGGCATTCGCCGTTCCGGTGATCCTGGCAGCCCTGGCGGGGCTGGATTCGCGGTCCGCCATGGCATATGAAAGCGGTTTGTCGAGCCAGCGCGGAATGCAAAGGAACGATTCACGGGATTCGCGGAAGAGTGATCTGCGCAATACCCGCAGCAGGCAGCAGGGCCAGTCAAGGCTGCAAAGCGGCGAAGCAAAGCCGTGGGAGGCCAGGCCATGGGAGAAGCAGGCCGAGGAAAAACCATGGGAGGCGAGGCCGTGGGCGCAAGACAAGAGCCGGGAGGAGAGCCGGCGGGTCGGAAGAAAAGCGCGCAAGGAGCGGGAGGAGAGGGAGCGGCAGGAGAAAAAAATGGAAAGCGCGAATGACTCGGGCAGTTACAAGGAGCGCGTATCCCAGCGCCGCCGCAACCAGATGGGAAGCCAGCGTTACTATTCCACCGGTGCGAGATAGGCAGCGGGGGCCCGCAATGAACGAAACGCAGGGATAGCAGCGAAATCCGTCAGGCGGAGGCGAGGGAATCGAAATCGTGATGAACCAGGTCGCCGATATGCTCCAGCGTGATATCGGCCGAGGGGTATAGCACGAGATTATTGGGATCGTGCGCGTAATGTCCCTGCCGGGGAAAGATGGAAGTCAAGCGCTTTCCCATGCTGTTTTTCATGGAAGCCAGGATGCGCAGCTTGTCATCGACCATCACGTAATGCCGGGCCGGATAACGTGCCTCCACCGCGTGCAGCATTTTTTCCTTGTGGATATAGATCAATACCCTGCCTTCGACTGCGTCCCATAATCCCGAACGCTGGATTTTGCGCGGCTGGAAAACGACATCGCCATCCGACAGGATGACGGTTTTTCCCCAGCGGCGGACATGGGACAGGGCATCCATTGCATGGGGATAAAGGCGCTCGGCAAACGGGTATTCCAGCAGGAAACCTGACATCAGCAGCAGTTCCGGTTCGTTGATGTGGTTCATCCGGTATCGCTGCAGAGCGCCGAGGTAATCCGCATAGCCGAGTTCGGTTCGCAACGCCTCGAATAGAGTCCAGTACCGATCGCTGCTCTTGCGGCCAAACTCCTGCGTGAGATGATTTTTCAGGTCTTCGATGATGTGATCATTATCCAGCAGCGTGTTGTCCACATCGAACAGGAATATGCATTCTTGCGGCACTGTTTTCTTGTCGCGGGTCTGCTTCATGGCTTCCTGGCAAATTTCACCATTTCTCTCCGAAGGGTCGAAGGTCGAGTTCGAAGCTCCATGCCTGGGGCGGCTGTTGTGCAAGAACAAGAATGGTTTTCGCTATCTGCGAGGGCTCCAGAAAGAATTCATCCGCTTTATCGGGCATCTGCTGCCGTGTCCGCGTCAAATTGACGACGCCATCGAGTATGACGTAGCTCACATGGATCTTTTCTGGACCAAGATGCCGCGCCAGCGATTGGGCAAATCCCCGTTGGCCGGCTTTGGCAGATGCAAAAGGCGCGAAGTTGGCTCCGCCTTTTATTGACGCAGTGGCGCCAATGATGATGATGCTGCCCTTTCCCGCCGTTCGCATGTCTGCAAGCACCTCTTTCACGGCAAGAAACAACCCCCTGCAATTCACTTCCCAGGCAGACTGGAAATCTTCCAGGGTCGAGGTGTCCACATTCTTGAACGCGCCGGCGCCAGCATTACAGATTAGCACGTCCACCGGGCCGACCTCGGCGCGGATGCGGGCGAAGATCTCCGCTGCGGCTTCCGTATTCCTGACATCGTATGCAAAAGCGCGGGCGCCCGGAATCCTTTCCGCAATTCCGTTCAATTTTTCCTTGCTGCGGGCACAGAGCACCACGCGGTAGCCAGCTGCGGCAAATTCGGCACCCATCGCGGCGCCGTTGCCTGGACCGGCGCCGACAATCACGCATACTCCTTTATTCATTGAGGAACCTCCGAACAAGTCTCCGCCGGGCGCGACAGGCATTATCGGATTCTACCCCTCTACTCCTTCAGGCGGGCGGCGAAAGTCGCGGCCCAGGCCATATGACTGGATAGAGACCTTGACAGGATAAGCTCCGGCAGCGAGATTCTCCGGTATACTGAAATATATGTCCGAAACGCTTCTCGTCATCTCCGCTTCAGCCGTTCTGCTTGTCACCATGGCCTTCCTGGTGATAAGGCTGGGCATGCTTTCGACCCTGGTGCGCGAATTGCTGGCGCAGCAAACGAGAATCATGGAGGAGAAGCACCGCGACATGCTCAAGGATTTGCACGAGGGGCTGGCAAAGCAGGGTGACCGGTTATCGGAAGCGCTGGGGAAAACTTCGGAGCAGCTACGATCGACGGTGGAAACACGGCTGGACCAGATCACCGGGCATGTCACCGAAAGGCTGGACGAGGGATTCAAGCAAACCAACGAGACATTCACCAGCGTCATGACGCGGCTGGCAACCATCGATGAGGCACAGAAAAAAATAGACAGCCTGACCACGAACATGGTCAGCCTGCAGGAGCTGCTGGGCGATAAGCGCTCGCGTGGGGCGTATGGCGAGGTGCAGCTGGAAGCGCTGGTTCGAAATATTCTTCCGGCGACGGCCTACGCCATGCAGTACACGCTTGGGAACGGCTATCGCGCGGATTGCGTGCTGCACCTGCCACCGCCTACAGGCATGGTGGCAGTGGATTCCAAGTTCCCGCTGGAAAATTTTCACCGCATGTTCGATCGGCATGCGGATGACGCCAGCAGGGTGGCGGCGCAAAAGCAATTCAAGGCGGACGTAAAG
>DASZUL010000063.1:0-13359 GCA_035547595.1 Nitrosospira sp. | reverse complement strand
ATGCAAGAGCGAGGAAGAAACCGCCCTGGCCTGACGGAACTCCGCCTGCCTTCGGATCCAGCGGCCGGATCCGCCGGCAACAATATTTTGCAGGTGAACCAATAGCCAATACCTGGCCGGAATTGGCCGGAAAACCGCGATGACCTACACGTATTTCGATCATAACGCCACGACGGCTGTGGATGATGAAGTCCTGGATGCGATGCTCCCGTATTTCCAGCAAGAGTTCGGCAATGCTTCCAGCCGGCACGTCCGCGGCATTGCGGCACGCCAGGCTGTCAACCGGGCACGGGAACAGGTAGCGGAAGCGGTTGGCGTGCAGCCAGCGCAAGTCGTGTTTACCAGTGGTGGATCGGAGGCGAATAACCTCTTCATTCTCGGAGCGGCAGGATATCTCAAGCCTTCCCGCGTTATCGTCAGTTCGATCGAGCATCCCTGCGTAATGAAAGCCGCGCGGGAATTGGCGCGAAACCCGGACAGGAAATGGGATTTGCGCCGTCTTGCGGTGGATGCCCTTGGAAGGGTGGAGGCCGCCGATGCCGAGCGTGCCCTGAATGAGCGAACGGCGGGGCTCGTCTCGGTAATGCTCGCCAATAATGAAACCGGCGTGATACAGGATGTTGCAACCGTGGCCGAAAAGGCCAGGGCTGCCGGTGCCTGGGTGCACACCGACGCGGTGCAGGCGTTCGGGAAAATTCCTGTGGATTTTTCAGCGCTCAGGGTTCATGCCATGACCATATCAGGCCATAAAATCAACGGTCCCAAGGGTGCTGCCGCTCTCGTCATGGACAAGCGCCTGCCGCTCAAACCGATGATTTTTGGAGGAGGACATGAAAATGGATTGCGTTCCGGCACCGAAAATGTTCCTGCCATAGTAGGGTTCGGCGTAGCGTGCGCTCTCGCCAGAAAAAGAATTACGGAGTCCGCTTCGCGTCTTTTGGCGATGCGCACACAACTGGAACAGGGGTTGCGAGAAATGGGTGCAGTGGTTTTTGGCCTTGGCGCCGAGCGCTTGCCGAACACATGCTATTTTTCGCTGGAAGGCATCGAGGGCGATACCTTGGTGGTCCGCATGGACAAGGCAGGTTTCGCAGTAGCCAGCGGCGCCGCCTGCTCCAGCGTAAATCCCGGCCGCAGTCATGTGCTGGAAGCGATGGGCGTAGATCCCATATTGACGCGCTGCGCCGTGAGAGTGAGCCTGGGCAGCAGTAATACTCCAGCGCAGGTGGATAGCTTCCTTAAAGGCCTCCGGTCGGTAACAGATGAACTAAGACAGATGAGCATGGCCGCCATCTGAACTTAAGCAGTTTGCTCTATTCCTCCTGCAGGGAGAGCGAAGTTTGTCCTGCTTCTTCCTGCCGCTGTGGAGCACGCTCTTCATCGGCCCAATATGAATAGCGGGTAGCGAATAGCTGCCATCCCGAGGTAGGTGGCAACCTGCCTGGGTTTACTCATGAGCCGGATGGCGAACAGTAGTCTGGCTTTCTACGCTTCGCTTCACCCTGTCTTTCGCGGCTTCAGTAATGAGGAGGTAACGAGCATCCGATATGCTTTGTTCTCATCATTCTCCATTTTTCCGATCTTATCCAGATCAATTCTATTGTGCGGTGGCGTACAGATTGCGAGCTCAAAAACTGGAAAAATATCAAAAGTTTCCTCTTTGAAAATTCGAGGGATCGGTGCAATAGGACAGCGATGAATCTGCCCCTTTGGTTTCACAGGGAGCACAGGGGAGTAAGGGAGGAGGGATATGCAAACAACAAAAATCCTGGCATGTTGCTTGACCTTCGCCGGCTTCGGGTTGAGCGTGAATCACCCGCTTGCCCAAACCGACCAGTACGATCGGCCGCGGCAGACACAAGCCGCTGGAAGCCAGCCGGATGCGATTCGAGATGCGCAGTCCGTGCGCGAAGTGCCAATTTCGCGCCCCGAGCAGAACAGGAACGAGCATGACCGCTCCAGCGTATTTTCCGCGACAAACGCCATGCCTTCGTCGCCCGTGTTCAATAACCAGCCTGATAAGGGAAAAACGCCCGGTTTTGATTTCTATCGCGATCCATTGAACGCCAAGAAGCCGATGCAGACGTTCGAAGAGATCATGAAAATGGATGTCGCGGATCGGGCCGGCGTCATGAGAACCCAGCGCGAACTGCTCATGCGGCGCTATAACCTGACTCCCATGCTGGATCGGGAAGCCAGAATGTCGCGCGGCAAGCCCCTGGCGATAGGGCCGACCGCGCGCCTGCAGGGGGGGCTGACCTGGCAAAAACTGGCGGGCATGTCTCCCACGGAAATACGGAGCCAGAATGCTTTTCCGTACCCGGCGTTGCCTCACCCCAAGCAATCTCCGGGAGGGCAGGTTTTTCCGCAAATGCAGATCGATATGTTTCCCCGCCTGGCCCGGTTTGACGTGGAGTTTGATCTCCCGGATGCCTTCCTGCCGGAGTTTCCTCCCGCCATATTTCTTCAAAACCGGCCCGAGCTCGGCGATGTCTCGCGCGGAGAGGTGGTGTCGATCAATAACTACTACCGGCTATTCAAGGATATCCTGACGCCCGTGCAGCTGGATGGATTGCGGATGTTGCTTACTCCTTTTCCCCAGGAGGAATTCAATCCGACAGATGACCGCAAAAGCGCACAGCCTAGCCTGGGGGTTGCATGCCTCGACTGCCACGTGAATGGGCATACGACCGGGCAGTTTCATCTCAGCCCTGATATCAGGCCCCTGGAGCGGCGTTTCCGCCTGGATACGGTCAGCTTGCGCGGACTGTACAACCAGCAGATCCATGGCTCAAAGCGAAGCCTGCGTTCAGTCGAGGATTTCACTGAATTTGAATTCCGCACGGCTTATTTCAATGGCGATCCGATCCATGCGATGAAAAAGGGGATGACCATTTTTGATCGCATCCATGTGAGCCACATGGCGCAACTCCAGAACATGTTCGATTTTCCGCCGGCTCCCAAGCTGGATAGCCGCGGCCAGCTGGACCCCGGCAGGGCCACGGAAAAGGAGCTTCGTGGTGAAAAGCTTTTTTATGGAAAAGGCCAATGTGCCGCCTGCCATAAACCGCCCGCTTTTCTCGATCACCAGATGCATGACCTGAAGCTCGAGCGCTTCCTCAACGAGCCAGGAGATGGGCCGATGAAGACATTCACGCTGCGCGGAATCAAGGACAGTCCGCCCTATTTTCATGATGGCCGTCTGTTGACGCTCGAAGATACCGTCGAGTTCTTTAATCTCGTACTCGGGCTCAAGCTGACGGACGAGGAGAAATCGGATCTCGTGGCGTTTCTGCGCGTGCTATAGCTGGACCAATGCCAATCCAGAAGACAGAAGAGTCAAAAGGAATGAATGATGGAACGATGACCAGGTTTGACGACATTACCCTGCAATACTATATGGAGAATTCTCATGAGCCTAAATACTGCCTCTGCCACATCCGCAACCTCCGTCCGGAAAGAAGTACTTTCTCTTAAAGAGTCAGTATTTCGAAAGCCGGCAAAAGTGGTACGCAAGGCGGTGTTTCCGGTTGCGGGCCTGGGAACGCGTTTCTTGCCGGCAACCAAGGCGATAGCGAAGGAAATGTTGCCGATCGTGGACCGCCCCCTCATCCAGTATGCGGTCGATGAAGCTGCGGCGGCCGGGATCGAAGAAATTATCTTCATAACCCATCGCAGCAAGCGAAGCATCGAAGATCACCTGCACCGCTCGGTGGAACTGGAAGCCGAATTGTCAACCAAGGGCAAGCATGCCACTCTTAAAATGTTGCACCAGCTTGCGCCCAGCGGAGTTCATTTCAGCTTTGTCCGGCAGGAGGAACCGAAAGGATTGGGGCACGCGATCTATTGCGCACGGCGGCTGGTCGGCAATGAACCTTTTGCTGTGCTGCTTCCCGACGACCTGATC
Source organism: Nitrosospira sp. (assembly GCA_035547595.1). Classification (GTDB taxonomy): domain Bacteria; phylum Pseudomonadota; class Gammaproteobacteria; order Burkholderiales; family Nitrosomonadaceae; genus Nitrosospira. Next base: position 9,452 of record DASZUL010000063.1, on the reverse strand, counting down.
GATGGACAGCCGCCGGTGCTGGCTCAAATGATCGCCCAATACGAGCGTGTCCCGAGCAGTCTCGTTGCCGTCCGGTCCGTGCCGAGGGAAGATACGTGCCATTATGGCGTAGTGGATGCGGCGGCAGAGGAGCCGGGAAGTTGCAGCGCGAAAATTAGGAGCCTCGTGGAGAAACCTGCTCCCGAGGTTGCGCCTTCGACTATGGCGATCGTGGGACGCTATATCCTTTCGCCCATGATTTTCGAATGCATAGCGAAGCTTGGTCCAGGGATAGGAGGAGAAATTCAACTCACCGATGCGATATCCCGTCTGCTGAAACTGGAACCGGTGATGACTTATCGTTACCAGGGCAAGCATTATGATTGCGGAAGCAAGGCGGGTTTCCTGGCGGCCACGGTGGCGTATGGCTTGCGGCATCCCGAAGTCGGCGAAGAATTTCGCGAAATCCTGCTGAAAGCCGTGCATGAGCTTGCGACGGAGGCCGCTTATCCTTCAAGCTATGGATCGTCGGATGAGAATGTCCGTCCGGCAACCTTGATGCGGGGCGCGCTGCAAAGCGCCTGACCTCGGTGGAGAGCCCGTAACAGCCGCTATCGGGCGCTTGCCTGTTCCACCTTCATTTCGATGCTGGCGGCAGTGGTGGCCATCATTTCTCCCAGCCGTACGGCTTGTGCGGAAACCCATGTCTCATTGAACACCATGCCGCTTTTCGGGAATAGCATGACCACCGTCGATCCTAGTTGAAACTGGCCCATTTCATCACCTTTTTGCAACTTTACACCCTGCTCGCCGTAGCGCCATTCCTGTATTCCCTGCGAATGGCCGGGATTGACGACGCCGTGCCAGACAGTGGATATACTGCCGACGATCGTTGCCCCAACCAGGACCATTACGAATGACGTGCCCTCTGATTCGAATACGCAGACCACGCGTTCGTTCCGGGCGAATAAACCTGGGATGCCGCGGGCAGTGGCGGGATTTACCGAGAACAGGGAACCAGGTATGTAGGTCATACTCGTCAATCTGCCGGCGCATGGCATGTGGACGCGATGATAATCGCTGGGACTGAGATATACCGTGGCAAAATGCCCGTTATAAAACTGATCGGCCAGTTTCCTGTCTCCTCCCACAAGGGCCATGGTGGAGTAGTTGTGGCCCTTGGCCTGTAATATCTGGTTTCCGCCAATGACGCCGACCTGGCTTACAAAACCATCGGCCGGAGAGACATAATCCGCCTTCGAAATGGAGCGCTTTCCCGGCATTAGTGCGCGGGTGAAGAATTCATTGAAGGTGCGATAACGATGAATATCCGGCTCGGCGGCTTCCTCCATGTTGACGCCATAGCGCCTGATGAACCAGCGGATGATCAGCGTGGTAATGGGTCCGGCTTCGGCATTGGCAACTTTCCCCGCGAAGATCGTAAGTGCCTGCTTGGGTATGAGATATTGGGGAAATACCGAAAAGAACTCGCTGAACACTTTAGATACCTGGGGCAAAAATAACCGAACATTATAATGGGGCTGTGGAATTAAGTCTCGCCGTTATTTCCAGTCCTGCTTTGGCGAAAGCTGTTATATCAACGGGACATTCTTAATGACTTCGATCCGGGATAAAAATTCCGGTGGGGAGGGCTTGGCAATGCTTTCTTATTCAGGTGCCGTAATTCCATGGTTGTCGTGCCTGCCGCAAGGATAGCGGGTTTGCGATGCGAAATCCCTAACCGGATTGGCTGAGCCGTCGCGAGTAAGAGGAGCGGGTTTTACCCGTCATCTGGCGAAGCCATTGACGGCGCTTGCGTGCACGAACTTATAGGCGATGGTTAGAAACTGTCGGTCGTCCCAACCCTCGAAAGCCTGGGTGAGCTTGCTGGGAGGGGCTCTTCAGCCGGAATCGCCGGCGATCGCAGGTGGGCCTGTTCTTCCTGTTGCTGAAGCCGCCACATATGCGCATAAGCGCCATCGGCCGCGAGCAGTTCCAGGTGGGTACCACGTTCTATTATACGGCCATTGTCCATGACCAGTATCTGGTCGGCATCCGCTATGGTTGAGAGCCGGTGGGCGATGGTCAACGTGGTACGGTGCATGGCGACGCGTTTAAGTTCAGCCTGGATGGCCTTTTCCGATTTCGAGTCCAGTGCCGAGGTTGCCTCATCGAATATCAATATCTTGGGGTTCTTCAGGATCGCGCGCGCTATGGCTACGCGTTGTTTTTCTCCTCCGGAAAGCTTAAGGCCGCGCTCTCCTACTGTAGTTTCATATTTTTCCGGCAGGCTTTCGATAAAGTCGTGGATATGCGCCGCCCTTGCCGCTGCGATGATCTCCTCCCTGGCGGCATCGGGACGCCCATACGCGATGTTGTAATAGATAGTGTCGTTGAACAGGACTGAGTCCTGCGGAACGATTCCGATGGCTGCGCGCAGGCTTTTCTGTGTCACCCCCTTTATATCCTGCCCGTTTATCAGGATGCTGCCCGAGGTTGTGTCATAAAAGCGAAACAGCAACCGGGCCAATGTTGATTTTCCCGATCCGCTATGCCCGACGACCGCGACGTTATCGCCTGGAGGAATCTCGAAGCTGACGTCAAACAGAATTTGCCGATTGGGTTCATAGTTGAAATCGACATTTTCGAAGCGAACCTCGGCATTGTTGCCGGCAAGCTCGACCGCATCGGAGCTATCCCTGATTTCCTCATCTTCCTCCAGCAGACTGAACATTTTTTCCATATCGGCCAACGAGTGCTTGATTTCCCGATAGACGAAACCCAGAAAGTGCAGCGGCATGTAGAGTTGCAGCATGAAGGCGTTGATCAGCACCAGGTCGCCCAATGTCATCGTTCCCTGGATAACCTCCTCCGCTGCCAGCGCAAGCAGGAGCGTTATGCCTATCGCGATGATGGTGCTCTGCCCGGAGTTGAGGAGGGCAAGTGATGTCTGGTTGCGAACTGCCGCCGCTTCCCATTTCTGCATATGTTCATCATAGCGCCGGGTTTCCCACGCCTCGTTGCCGAAGTATTTGACCGTTTCATAGTTCAGCAGGCTGTCGATCGCCTGAGTATTGGCTTTTGAATCCATGTCGTTCATCGTTCGACGAAAGATCATGCGCCACTCCGTTACGACCAGGGTGAGCGTGATGTACGCAGCCAGGGTGCCGAAGATAATCACCGAGAACCAAATGCTGTATCTGGATAGAAGGATTGCCGCAACCAGCCCGATTTCCAGCAATGTCGGCAAGATATTGAACAGCATGAAATTGAGCAGAAAGGAGATGCCGCGCGATCCGCGCTCGATATCGCGGGATACGCCACCCGTCTGGCGCTGAAGATGAAAACGCAGCGACAAGGCATGCAGGTGGTTGAATACGTTGATCGCCGCCCGGCGTATGGCGCGCTGCGCGACCTTGGCGAAAATCGCATCCCGCAGTTCTCCGAATAGCGTACTGCCCAGGCGCAGCGCGCCATAGCCGGCTAGCAGAAGAACCGGCAGGACCATGAGGGCGCGCGGGCGGTCAAGGGCATCTATGATTTCCTTCAGCACCAATGGAACCGCCACGTTGGCAAGCTTGGCCATGACGAGGAGCATCAACGCCAGGGTTACCCTGCCCTTGAACTCCCATAGGTAAGGCAGCAGGGTCCGGATGGTTTTCCAGTCGTTTCGATTGGTGGGTGGCTTTTCCAGGCGGGTGGGACGCATCATCCAGGTGTGGTATAAATATGTGGTCTAAGTTGATTTAAGCGAATCTCGTGAAATTCATGCATCATCCGGCGAAGCACTCGCACTCTGGAGAAGCATCACTCCTATAATGTATGGGCGAGTAACCCGTTTGCCAATGGTCGTGTTTGATACTAGGCGATAGGATACGGTGCGACACGCGGCGAATTTCGTGGCTTTTTACGCAGAACCCGGTAATCGGGGAATTTTTGCTGAAGTGCCGGGCGACAAACAGAATATGCCTGCGAAGCAATATTTGGAGGATCAAGGGATGGAAATCACCTGCTATCGCGACAACGAAATAAACCGCGATACCCGCCATCTTCCCGCCGCAACGTACAATCTGGCGATCACGCTACTCGCACGCTGCCCCACGGGCAATTTGTTTGTCCCCATCCGGTCGATGCAGTATATGGGAATCGTCGATCATGAGGAGTTCGTATTCATCGATGCCGAGCGTAAATGCTGGATCGACATAGCGTGGCGCAATTTTCAATCCCGTGCGCGAAACGCCCTGGACGAGCCGATAGCCTATGATGCAGTCTATTACCGGCATGATATGGCACAAATCATGTCGCGCTTGCAAACCGAGTTTCCCCTGGCTCTCCAGGTATTGGCGGCCAAGGAGAGGCTGGATGGACCAGCAAAAGTCCTCAAGTTTCCGGCAGCTAGGGCCTAGGTGCTATTCGACTGCCCGTGACGCTTGCTTCGAGCCAGCGAGATATGAAAGAACTCTTCTTGCCGGGGAACCGCTGCCTGTGGCGCAGGTGTGGTCCATCGAAAGGGGGCTTGATCTCCTCAGACGCAGGAATTTCGGATGATGAAACGGACGGAGCGGGTGTTTCACACTCGCGTTGCCGCACGAAAAAGCGCAGGGACAAGAATGAAAACAGGCATGAGCAGGCTCCAAGTTTTTCTAATCCTCGTCTTCGATTTCTGCATCCCATCCTTGCGTTCTGGCATTGTTGATGGCCCTCGCGTAAATTTCAGCGTGCCTCTGCCGTAATTCATCCGGCAACCGGCTGGGCAGGTGGGCATAAGGCTCCCAGGCGTCATAGACTTTCTCATAGAGATTCTGCATCTGTGCCGCATCCCATCCGGCGCAGGTCTCCACTTCGGGCAGAATTCCAAATGCCCAGGCATCGAGCACGATGCGGCCCATATGGGTGAGTCCGCCGTCCTCATCCTTATCAACGCCAACATACTGCTGTGGTTTCATCATCGCGTGAGCCCCGCATAAAGTACAGGCAGTTTCTCGGGCAGGCGTTCCACATGATCCACTACCATATAATTTTTTGCTCCAAAAATCCGCGAAACATATTGATCGGCGCGCGGGTCAAGGCTCATGCAGTAGGTAATGATACCCGAGCGGCCTGCCTCCTCAACCGCCTTTTTGGTGTCGTAGCGCAGATATTGCGGGTCGCGTACGTCGACGTCCGCCGGTTCGCCATCGGTGATGACCAGCAGCAGCTTTTTCGAGGACTTTTGCAGTTTGAGGTAATGCACTGCATGGCGGATGGCCGCGCCCATCCGCGTCGAGAGTTGTCCGGTCATGCCTGCGAGCCGGGCTTTGGGCACCTCATTGTATGACTGGTCGAAATCCTTGTAGCGGAAGTATTCCACGTTGTGCCGTCCATCAGAACAAAAGCCATGGATGGCGAAGGGGTCGCCGATCTTGGCGATGGCATCCGCCAGCAGTACGGTAGCCTGGCGCGTCAGTTCGAGTACGGTATGCTCCTGCCCTGCCACCTTTTCGTTGGTCGATTCCGAGAGATCGAGTAACACCAGTACCGAAATGTCGCGCACTTTCCGTACTGAACGCATCATGATGCGCGGGTCCGGTTGCATCCCCATGCGTGTATCCAGAACCGAACTGATGGCGGCATTGATATCGATCTCATCGCCGTCCTCGAGTTTGCGGATGCGGCGCACGCCTTGCGGCTGCATCGCGTCCAGCAGGAATTTCATGCGTGAGATTTCACGTTTGTATTGTGCGGCGATATCGTCGATGATCAGTATGTCGCCTCTTTTGGGGCGTTTTTCCTGCACAGTTGCCCAAGCGGGCCGCTCAAGCTGAATCTGGTAATCCCATTCCGAATAATGATAGGGCTCGGAAATAGGTTCCTTGCCCTCCGTTTCATTGAACGAGACGCCATTGTCTTCGTAGGGAAAGAACTCGGTTTCCATTACCCAGATTTCCTGGGCATCGTCCCCGGCGCCTTCCACCTCGACTTCATTCGCAAGCTCCACCGGGCTGACGTATTTGCGTACTTGCTTCGATTCCTCGTATCCGGCTGAAATCGATCTGCTGAAATCGAATTCCTCGAATTCCCAGAAATAGCGGTTGTCGTCGAGGTAGGGGGCGGTCAACAGATCGGTGCGCGGATTGAAGGGAATTCTTTTGGTATTGAGGCTGTGGGTGAGCTGCACGCCGATATCCCAGGATGCCTGGTTGGTATCCAGTTTATCGTGGGCTTGGGCGAAAAGGCAACGGCCCTCGGCGATCCATGCATCGTCATCCTCGTATGCCGGATCAAGCAAAGCGCGGGCCAAGCGATTGAGATAATCGCCGATGCTCACGTTCATATCCGGCGTCGCACTATGGAGCGATGACCAGATATGGCGCAAACCGGGGAAACGGCGTATGGATAGCGCCTCGACGCGTGCGTCCTCAATTACCGAAATGATCGCCATCTGCAATGGATTCAACGCTTCGGCAGAGATGGGCGTTTTTGTCTCCATGAGATGCGCCGCCGCGTGCGCCGCTGCGGCACGGTAAATTTCACCACCGGGTATGTCGCGAAATGCGTCATAGGCATCCGGCAGGTGTATCAGGTAGTTTTCGATGAAAGGCTTGTAGCCCTCGCGATTCTCGAAATCACCCGAGGTGGGGCGCATGAAAAAATCCCTGGCCCATAAGGCGCGAAGATACATGTTGATGCGGCGCTGGACGTCGATCAGGAGCGTACCTTTTCGCTCCTTCTGCATCACGGCCTGCGACTCCTTGGAATCCAGGCTGAAGTATCTGATCTGTTCCTCGTAATCCGTCCGGTATGCGTGGGCGCCCCATAACGCCCAGCGGCGCAGGCCACCCAATGTCAGCTGCCCGAACAACACATCCAGTTTGTCGAGCATGGGGCGAACACCGCGCGGCGCCTGGGCGATCAGGGTATTGAGAAACTGCAGATAATTGAGGAAGAGATGCCCGTCACCCAACCGCCGGGCTGCCGTCGGCGCGGTGGCAAGCATGAGTTCGATTACCGCGCCGGACGTTTTCGAAGCCAGCATCAGGGACGAAGTGGCGAGATCGGCCACGACATCCTCACCAATCTCCTTGGCTACTTGTGGCGTTTGATCGATCCATGTATCCACCAGGTTGCGTCCGCGGCCCAGGCTGCGCAACGCGGCTGCACCCTTGAGATAATTATCCAGCCCGCGTGGAGAAAAAATCTTGACTGCGTCGGGCCAGATGTGATGCAACAGCGTGGCGGACTCAGGTTCCAGATCTTCCAGCAGTTCGCCGTAATCGTCGAGGTTGACGCTCATATTGATCCCATTCCGTGGTGTGCCTTCACCTTGGAGAGCCTCCGGGTCGCTCCTAGAAGAACGTCGTGACGGCCGCATCCAGCGCGTCTCGCATGTCCGGATCGTCAGTGATTGGGCGTACCAGGGCCACGCGGCAAGCCGCATGGGCATCGACGTTTTTCGCGATGAGGCTTCCCGCATAGATGAGCATTCTCGTGGATATGCCTTCATCCAGTCCGTGACCTTTCAGATTACGTGCGCGCTCGGCGATGGATACGAGTTTCTCTGCTATATTTTTCGCGATGCCCGTCTCATGAGTGACGATTTCGGTTTCGATCGCATGCTCCGGATAATTAAAATCCAGTGCTCCGAAACGCTGCTTGGTGGATTGCTTCAAATCCTTCATCAGGCTTTGATAGCCGGGATTGTATGAAATGACGATCTGAAAATCGGGATGAGCTTTTATCAACTCGCCTTTCTTTTCCAGCGGCAGTACCCGGCGATTATCCGTCAATGGATGAATCACCACCGTCGTATCCTGGCGTGCTTCGACGACCTCATCCAGATAGCAAATGGCACCGTGACGAGCTGCAACGGCAAGCGGACCGTCCTGCCAGCGTGTGCCATGCGCATCGAGCAAATAGCGGCCAACCAGGTCGGACGCGGTCATATCCTCGTTGCAAGCCACGGTAATGAGAGGTTTTCCGAGCCTCCAGGCCATGTATTCGATAAATCGCGTTTTGCCGCACCCCGTCGGTCCTTTCAGCATCATGGGCATGCGCACCGAATAGGCGGCTTCGAACAACTCGACTTCGTCCGTAACGGGACGGTAATAGGGTTCGTTATTGATGCGGTATTGTTCGATATTAGTGGACATGTTTTTTATCTTTTCTCCGGCATCGGGCGCAAAGGCTTCTGCGACCTGGAATATTCTTTCATGCGGCAAGAATGCATACTTTAGGGCCGAACAAAAACCCCCGGGCTGTGGAACATCTGGGGGTCCAGGCAGGACCCGTAGAGGCTCATTAAGCGGCGGGGGTTTCCGGGACCATGGCTGGGTATCCGTGCAATCCAGCCGGAAGCTTCCGGTTCTTCCTGTCGCAGCTTAAACCGTCTTGCCCCGGTAGATAACCATGGCGGTACCCTGGGATTGGGCGAAGTTATCATAGCCGACCAGGCGCACATGGTTACTGGGGTTGGCTTTGTGGCAAGCTTCGGCTTCAGCCAAAATACGGTCGACGTCGGTTTCGCCGAACATGGGCAGCTTCCACATGTACCAATAGTTATCCATCAGATACTGCGGCTCGGTGTGCTCGATGGCGGGATTCCAACCCTTTTTTACGATATATTCCACCTGCTTGCGGATGCTAGCGTCATCCATCGCCGGCAGGTAGGAAAAAGTTTCGAATTTCCGGCTGGCGGGATCGCTCAGGCGGCTCTTGTAATCGATCATTTCAGACATTCATTACTCCTAGGTATGGGATTCAATGCCGGCACACACTCGGCGTGCCGGACATGTTTTTTTACTTTTTACTTGTGGACGATATCCAGTTTGTCGACGGTATCGAACTCGAACTTGATTTCTTTCCACGTTTCCATGGCAATTTTCAGTTCCGGGCTGGAGGCAGCGGCCTTGGTCAGAATGGCCTTGCCCTCCTTCTCGATCTGTATGCCTTGATTGCGGGCTTCCACGCATGCTTCGAGTGCGACGCGGTTGGCGGCAGCGCCGGCGGCGTTACCCCATGGATGGCCCAATGTGCCGCCGCCGAACTGCAGGCAGGCGTCATCGCCGAAGATGGCAACCAGCGCCGGCATGTGCCAGACGTGAATACCGCCCGATGCAACCGGGAACACGCCGGGCATGGAACCCCAGTCTTGATCGAACATGATGCCACGGCTACGATCTTCCTTGATGAAGCTGTCGCGCATGATGTCGATCCAGCCGAGCGTGGCGGCGCGGTCGCCTTCCAGCTTGCCAACCACGGTGCCGGAATGAAGATGGTCGCCGCCGGAAAGACGCAGAATTTTGGCAAGCACGCGGAAGTGAATGCCGTGGTGCGGATTGCGGTCGATCACGGCGTGCATGGCGCGGTGGATGTGCAACAGAATACCGTTGTTGCGGCACCAGTTGGCCAGACCCGTGTTGGCGCAGAAACCGCCGGTGATGTAATCATGCATGATGATAGGAGCGCCGATTTCCTTGGCGTACTCGGCGCGCTTG
>DASZUL010000062.1:0-33191 GCA_035547595.1 Nitrosospira sp. | reverse complement strand
CGCGGAACTGGGGCGGTTGCTTCGGATGCCTGTACTGAGGATGGAGGATCTCCATGCGCTCACGCCTGTTTTCGAGAGGCTTTCCTTTACCGAGGCGATAACCCAGGAATGCGCGCTTTTTATCAGGGAAGGAGAATACATACTTGCCATAGGCAACCCGTTTTTGCCGCATCTGCATGCCTGGGCGGACGAGCATATCGAGGCGGCGGCCTGGCATCTGGTGCATCCCGCCAATTTGAGCGCTTTTTTTGCGCAGCAGGAAAAGACAATGCGGGCCATGGACAACTTGCCGGCCGTGGCCGAACGCGGTGCCGCGGATGCGAGCGAGGATCTTTCGCTGCAAACGATCAGCAAGGGTACCAGCCCGGTCGTGCGCCTGGTCCACTCCACGCTGTACGATGCCCACAAATCGCAGGCAAGCGATATTCATCTCGAAACGGCGCCCGGCGCATTGTCCATCAAGTACCGCATAGACGGCGTGCTGACGACTGTGGGCGCAGTGCAGGGCGCAGACATGGCCGAGCAGGTCATTTCACGTATAAAGGTCATGTCCGACCTGGATATTGCGGAACGGCGGGTTCCCCAGGATGGCCGGTTCAAGGTCTCCATCCAGGGGCGGGAGATCGATTTCCGTGTTTCCATCATGCCCAGCAGTTTTGGCGAAGATGCGGTGCTGCGGATCCTGGATCGGCAGGCGCTCGCCGATCATGTCGAGGGATTGACGCTTAACCATCTCGGGTTTGACCAGGCGACGATGGCCAGTTTTCGGCGCCTGAGCGCCGAGCCGTACGGCATGCTGCTGGTCACGGGCCCTACGGGCAGTGGCAAGACGACGACGCTTTATGCCGCCATTTCGGAGGTGAACGACGGGCAGGACAAGATCATCACCATCGAGGATCCCATCGAATACCAACTGCCGGGCGTGCTGCAAATCCCGGTCAACGAAAAAAAAGGACTGACTTTCGTGCGCGGTTTGAGGTCCATTTTGCGCCACGATCCGGACAAGATCATGGTGGGGGAGATCCGCGATCCGGAAACCGCGCAAATCGCCATCCAGGCAGCGCTGACGGGACACCTGGTATTCACCACGGTGCATGCCAACAGCGTATTCGACGTCATCGGCCGTTTTTCGCATATGGGGGTGGATCCCTACAGCTTCGTGTCCGCCCTGAACGGAATTGCGGCGCAGAGGCTGGTCCGCTTGCTCTGTGCTCACTGCGCGGTGGAGGAATGGCCGACGGAAGAGTTGCTGGCGCAATCGGGCATCCTGCCTGAGCAGGCCGCCGGATTCCGCTTTCGCATTGGAAAAGGGTGTGGCCAATGCAGGGGAAGCGGTTACCGCGGACGAAATGCCATTGCGGAAATGCTGATACTGAACGACGAGATTCGGGAACTCATCGTCGCGCGCGAACCCATACGCCGGATAAAAGATGCAGCCAAGCGCAGCGGAACGCGTTTCCTGCGCGAGGCGGCGCTGGACATGGTGAAGTCTGGACAAACGAGTTTGCAGGAGGCCAATCGTGTCACCATTGTGGCGTGACCGGATCCATGCCTTCCTTGCGCCGGGCAGGGTCGATCTGGTGCGCTACTTCCGCGGCATGAAACGGCGGCAGCCCGCCCGGCATACGGCTGCGTGCGGGCAAAAACCAGGTTTGCCCCCCTGGGAGACTCCGCTGGAGCAGTTGCGGGAGATGCTTTCAGATGCCGCGGGGACGGAACTGACGGTCACGCTCTCCAACCATTTTGTGCGGTACGCGGTGATACCGGCAGAGGCAAAAATTGAAAACCCCGCTGAGTTGTATGCTTACGCCGCATTTCGCATGCGGGAGATATTCGGTGACAAGGCCGCCACCTGGGAGCTCGGGGTGAGTAAATGGGATCCTTCCGGCGGCGGGATCTGTGCAGCCATGGAGCGTGATCTGCTGGAACGGCTTCAGGCGCTTGCCGTGGATCAAAAAGTAGAACTGAAAGGTGCGGCACCCTATCTGGCGGACGCCATCGACCAGTGGGGCGCCCGTTTCGATCGAAAAAAGGCCTGGTTTGCCCTGGTTGAGACAGGGCGTCTTTGCGTCGCGTCACTGCGGGACGGCGCGTGGCAACGGATAAGCAGCCGCAGGATATTGCACAGCGCGGAGGACGAGCTGCTCGCCACGCTGGAGCAGGAAGCCATACTTTTTTCCGGAGGAAAGGACCCGGTCGAGCAGGTGGTCCTGTTTGCGCCCGAGCATCCGCGGTTGGCCTTGCCGAGCGATTGTGGCTGGCGTGCAGTCCCGCCACCGGCAGGAAGCAGATCTGCTCCTCCGCACTACCCCGTTGCCCTTCACGGGTGAAATTTCATGCGCGCCTTGAAGCTCAGGTTTCCCGATCGCGGGCAGGACATGCGAAGTGGGGGTTATGCGATGCTGCTGCTGGGCATACTCTCCCTGCTCGGCGTGCTGTATCAATTCAAGGAAGCGATGGACGAGGCAGCCTACTGGGATTTGCGCATCGCCGCCATGGATCGCCGGGTGGAGCGCAAGGGGGGGGCGATTGTCCTGTCGGGGCACGAGGGTGAGCATACGAAGAAGGAGATACAACGGGCCAATGCAATATTGCGCGAAATCGATCTGCCGTGGGAAGCGCTGTTTGATTCCCTCGAGTATGCCGCAGGGCATGATGTAGCCTTGCTGTCCTTTCAGCCGGATGCCGCCGGCCGCAAGGTGCTGATCGGTGGCGAGGCAAAGGATTTGCCGGCCCTGCTGGATTTTATCGGAGCGCTCGAGCGCGAACCGGTTCTCAAGGACGCGCACCTTATCAAATATGAAATAAAGCGGGATGATTCCCAGCGGCCTCTGGTTTTTTCCATTACTTCGTCATGGATAGAGGCTTCCTGAAAGGCGCCATTTCTCGCGCCAACTGGCAGGCGACACGGCTCGGCATGGCCGGCAAGGTCGGTTGCGGATTGATGGTTTTCTCCCTGGTGTTTTTCTTCGCCGCGGTGTTACCGCAGCGTGCCGCGTCGGAAATGCTCCTGGATAAAGCCAGGGCAATGAAAGCACAGCTGCGGTCGGCGCCGGAGGCGCCGGCAGGCCGAACAGTACGGGCAAATCCCGGGTTGCGGGATTTCTACGCTTTTTTTCCGGCTATCGATTCGTCGCCGTTCTGGATCAAGGAACTGGTGCAGGTCGCCACGCAACATGGCATTGAAATCAGCGGCAGCGATTATCGCATGGTGCGGGAGAAGGAATGGACGCTTGCACGCTATGAGATGGCAATGCCGATTCGCGCCGGATATCCTCAAGTGCGGGCATTCATCGCGGATACCTTGCGTACGATCCCTGCAATGGCTTTGGTTGATGTAGTGATAAAACGCCAGGGAGTGGAATCCGATCTGCTCGAAGCCAGCCTCAAGTTTAATCTCTATCTGAATGCGGGCAAACCATGAAACCGGGGGCAATGAAAGGCGGAGGACGTACTGCATGGCTGGGGGCGGCGCTTCTGGTGACGCTTCTTGCTGCCCAGTGGGTAAGCGGCGAAGATGTGAGCGGGGATAGGGGACAGGATGTTCATGAGGAAAAAAGCCAGCCCAATCCAGGTGCAAGAACGATGCAAAACCACTCTCGGGAAGAACAGCCTGAGGCAGGTCGATTGGATGTCGAGCGTCTCAAGCGGCTGGAGGGCAGAAAATTCAGCGCGCAGGCTGGCGATATATTCAGCCGTAAATCATGGGTGCCGCCCCCTACGCCAGATGCGAAACCCCCTCCGCCTTCGGCCCCGCCGCTGCCATTCAAATATGTCGGCAAGGTAACGGAGGGAAATGAAACGCAGGTATTCCTCTCTCTGGCCGAGCGTAATTACATTGTCAAGCCCGGGGAAAACATCGATGGTCAGTATCGAGTGGATGAAGTGAGCGATCACGCCGTCACCCTCACCTACCTTCCACTCAACGCAAAGCAGACGCTCGTTATCGCGGGTCTGGGCGAGGTTCGATGAGAAGCGGAAGATATTTCGTCCTGGTCCTGATCGCGGCCGTATTCAGTGGATGCGCGGCAAACAAGGATTTCGAGGAGGGCAAGCGTTTGATTGCGGACGGCAAGCTGGACACTGGCCTGGCCAGCCTGGAAAAAGCGGCACGCGAAGATCCGCAGAATCTCGAAATTCGTACGGTGCTCGTGCGTCAGCGTGAAGCGGCAGCGGCACGTCTGCTTGTCGAAGGCGATAATGCCCGGGCAGCGGGCGATCTTGATGGCGCCGAGCGGGCATATCGCTACGTACTCGGATTGAACCCGCGCAATGAGCGTGCCCAGGCGGGCCTAGAAACGATAGAAATGGATCGCCGCCACATTACGCTGCTGAAACACGCGGAGGAGTTACTGGAACGTAACGACTATACGGGCGCGGCAGCCGATCTCAGGATGATATTGCAGGAAAATCCCCTGCAGCGCGATGCCCGCCGGCTGATAAAGCGGATTGGTGAACTGGAGTTGCAGGAAAGGGCAAGCGCGGAGTTGCCAATACTGAAAACAGGTTTCAAGCAACCGATTACCCTCGAGTTTCGCGATACCGGCCTGAAATCGATATTCGAAATCATGGCGCGTACTGCGGGGATCAATTTCGTGTTCGACAAGGACGTCAAGCAGGACACCAAAACCACCGTTTTCCTGCGCAATACCCAGATCGAGGATGTGTTCAAGCTGCTGCTCATGACCAATCAGCTGACACACAAGGTCCTGAATGAAAATTCAGTGCTGATTTATCCGAATACGCCCGCCAAGCAGAAGGAATACCAGGACCTGATGGTGCGCACTTTCTACGTGACCAATGTGGATGTGAAGCAGATGGTTGCCATGGTCAAGGGGTTGGTCAAAACCAAGGATATCCATGTGGACGAAGCGCTGAACTTCTTCGTCATGAAGGACACGCCGGATGCGATTCGCCTAGTCGAGCGGCTGGTCACATTGAATGACCTGGCCGATCCCGAGGTCATGCTCGAAGTCGAGGTTCTGGAGATCGGACGCAACAAGCTGCTCAACCTTGGCTTGCAGTACCCTACTGCGGTCAACGTGAACATGCTTACCGCCGGCGCCGCCGCAGCCGGCGTTCCCGCAGCTTTCCAGATAAATAGCTCCGGAGTCAACGGCAACGGGTCCAACCTGGACCAACTGACCGGATTCATCGCCAATCCGCGCATTCGCGTCAAGAACCGCGAGAAGGCGAAGGTTCTCATCGGCGACAAGGTTCCGGTCGTGACCACGACCGCCACCGCCAACGTCGGCGTTGCTTCGTCGGTAAGCTATCTCGACGTGGGGCTCAAGCTGGATGTCGAATCCACGGTTTCGCTTCAGGATGAGGTGTCGATGAAAGTAGCGCTGGAAGTCAGCACCATCGTCAAGGAGGTACCGATAGCAAACGGCGGGCTGGCCTATCAGGTCGGCACCCGTACCGCGGCGACCACGCTGGTTCTGCGGGATGGCGAGACCCAGATCCTGGCTGGACTGATCAACGACGAGGAACGCAATACCTTGTCCAAGGTTCCGGGATTGGGGGATTTGCCCTGGGTTGGCAAACTGTTCACCAGCCAGAATCTGACCCACAACAAGACTGAGATCGCCTTGCTCATCACCCCGCGCATCGTGCGCAATATCTCGCGTCCGGCAAAAATGGACAGCGAATTCCATTTTGGCACGGAAAACGCGGCAGGCGTGGTGCCGGTAAGAATCGGCAAGGTGGCGCCGCGCTCACTCGCCATGTCGTCCACATCCGGTGCGGGAGGCATGGCGCCTCAGAGAGGTATCGGTCTCCCGCGATCGTCTTCCGACGAGGCTCAGCCTGAGCCCGATGCCGCCCCCAGAGCCGTGCCGCCGATGCTATCCCTGAATGCACCGGAACACGTTCTTGCCGGCAAGGATTTCACCGTCAGCGTGAGCCTGGCTGGCGGGGAAAAACTGCCTGCCTCCGAGCTGGAATTGAGTTACGACGCAGCCCAGCTCGAAGCGGCGGACGGTGACAAATCCGGGACGCGCCAGTTGAAACTGGGAAAAAGTGGAGGGACGGCGAACGTGACGTTCAGGTCCATTGCGCAGAAGCCCGGCATGGCCCAGGTCAGCGTCAAGAGTCTTGCATTCCAGGGGGACAGCGAAAATCCGCCACCCGAGGTTGCATTGCCGCCCGCGGCGAATATCGAGATCCGTTGAGCCGGCGGCAAAATGAAACTGATCGCGAACCCGGCTGCAATCAGCGGTTTTTCCCTGGTGGAGTTGACCATCGTCATGGCTATCATGGCAGTCCTGGTTTCCGCGGCAATGCCCGTGTATGAGCTTACCGCACAGCGCGAAAAGGAAAAGGAACTGCGGATCGCGCTAAGGCAGATCCGGGAAGCGCTTGACGCCCATAAGCGGGCGATAACCGAAGGGAGGATCGCCAAAAAGGCGGATGAATCGGATTACCCGCGCAAGCTCGAGGATCTGGTTACCGGAGTGCCGGATGCCAAGGACCCGGAAAAACGCAAGATCTATTTTTTGCGGCGCTTGCCCCGCGATCCCATGTCCTCCGATTCCGGACAGACCGATGCCGAAACCTGGGGCAAGCGTTCCTATGAAAGCCCGCCGGACAATCCGCAGGAAGGGAGCGATGTTTTCGACATCTACTCCCGTTCGCCACAAGTTGGCTTGAACGGTATTCCTTACGACAGGTGGTGAGTCATGCGCAAGGCTTGCTTTCTTGTTTCAAGGATCAGGCGGGGCACCGGAAAAAACATCGGATTTCCGGCAGGAAATAGAGGATGTCCAGGTTTCACCCTGGTTGAGCTGCTGGTTGTAATGGCCATCATTGCCACCCTGCTCAGCATCGTCGTTCCCAGGTATTTCAACTCGCTCGACAGATCCAAGGAAGTCGTGCTGCGGCAGGATCTCATCATCATGCGCGATGCCATCGATAAATTTTATAACGATACCGGAAAATACCCGAAGGAACTGGTGGAACTGGTGGAGAAGCGCTACCTGCGAACCATCCCGGTCGATCCGCTGACGGAAAGTGCGGAAACATGGATCGTGGTGCCTCCAGCACGTGACGAGGGCGGAGTCTACGATGTGCGCAGCGGTTCTCCGGAACAGGCAAAAGACGGCACATTTTACGAGGCATGGTGAAAGAGGGATTCGGGATGGATGCGGAACGTGGCTACACCTATATCTGGATACTCTTTTCTGTCGCCCTGGCAGGCATTGTCCTGGCCACGGCAGGCCAGGTATGGCAAACGGAAGCATGGCGGGAAAAAGAAGTGGAACTGATGTTTGTCGGTGAACAGTTCCGGCAGGCCATAGAGTCATATTATGAGAGCTCTCCCGGAACGCCCAAGCGCTATCCCGATACTCTGGAAAGATTGCTTGCGGACGACCGATTTCCGACAGTCAGGCGGCACCTGCGAAAGATCTTTTTCGACCCGATGACCGGTAAAAGCGAATGGGCGCTGATCCAAAAACCCGGGGTGGGGATCATTGGCGTTCATAGCCTTTCATCGCAGAAGCCATTTAAACGCGCTAATTTTCCGGCGCGTTATGAAGCTTTCGCCGATGCCGTAAATTACCAGGACTGGGAGTTTATCTATTTACCCGGAGAAGCGCGCGGCGCTCCAGCGCAGCAGCCTCAACCAACTGCCCAAGCCGATCCACAGTCGCAGAGTCCGATCCCCCGATCCACTCCCCAACCCGAGCCGAAGCCCGGCGAGTCCGCTCAGCCCCAGCCGGAGCCATCGCCGTTTTCCCCTGGTGCCGGGGAATCGCCCCCATTCCCGCTCCCGGCTGGACCATAGCGTATAAGGTACGCCCTACATTTTCTTCATCCGGCCGCGCTTCCCCGCTCGCCGATCTTTCCGTGGCAGGCACGTCCCTGTTTCTCCCCCAAAACGCGTTCTCGCCGAACTGTTCGCAGTAGTCTTTTTTGCCTACATAGGATCCTCATGGCAGTAACGAATCGGACATGCAATGTTAATTGTTTTGTCATGATCCTGAATGACAATGACGAGCGTTACCGCCCGGGTAAAAAGGGGTAAAAGAGGAAAAAGTAATTGTGCCAATGCCACGTCCGGGTTCGCGGCGCCAATAATATCAAGGCATAAAAGAACGGTATGGGGAGAACCATTACTCTTACGGAGAGAGAGACTGAATATCTCCTGCGCATCATCGAGTCATCGACCTCCATTTTGCGGCGCCATCAATTCTTTCTCTGGGCACAGGGCGAGGTACAAAGCCTTATCCCGCATGCCATGCTCATCTGCGTATTCGATGATGGCTCGGAACAGTCGATCTGCATAGAAAAGTTCAGCCGCGCACACATAGACGAAGTGCAGTTTGCCGAGCTTTGCAGGCCGGATGCCGGTATCATTTTTCGTATCCTGTCGGCATGGAGTGCCGGCAAGAATCAGCCCATCCTTCTTTGTCCTCAAAACCCTCACCGCGCCGCATACAGGCAGTTTGCGAGCGATCTCCAGCAAGGGAACCTTGACCGCATAGCAGTGCACGGGGTCTTTGATGCCGGCGGCCGGACGAAGAGCCTCTTCGTCTTTACACAGGTTTCCAGCGCGCTGACCGAACGTCATGCTTATTTTCTCGAACTGCTGATGCCGCATATGCATATGGCGCTGGTGCGCATGCTGTTCCATGAACGGAAGTCCCAGCATGAATCAGTGGTATGGAAAAGCAGGAAGCTTATCACCGACCGGGAAGCGGAGATTTTACGCCATGTCCAAACGGGAAAAAGCAATGACGAAATCGGATGCCTGCTCAACATCAGCCCGCTCACCGTAAAAAATCATGTTCAAAAAATACTGCGCAAATTGAATGTCAACAACCGGGCCCATGCTGTTGCCAAGGCAATTGCATTGAAGCTGACGCTTTAGCGCTTCCTTAGGCTGGTTTTCCTGCAGGTTCTTCAATGTTTTTCACATCGGCTTCACCGTCAACCGCAAGCATTCCATCTCCCCATCTCGCAGCCCCGGTTGCGCCCTCTTCGTTGCTCCAACCCGGATAACGGCCTTTCCCGGCGTGATCCAAACTAACTACATAACCCCTTCCAGCCTGCCGATTTCCAGTCACATATAGGCGCTAGTCTCGTGAGGCGCGAAAAAGAAATCGATATTGATCCCATCTCGCTGCTGACGCAAAAAATGGATAAGAAGGACTATGGAAAAGGCAGTGGTGTTTCACGACCGCTTAACCATGGATATCTATAGTGGCAAATGTCCGATCGAAATTCAGGATTAAGCCGGTCGAACAGCCTGTTTCCCACATGGCGGTAGCGAATCCCGAGACTTGAGCGCAGCGATGGCGGCAGGTTATCGGGGCAGGTGAACTGGATGATGGGTAAGCCAGAAAATTGGTGGTCAGCAGATCGAAATCTCCAGTACCCGCCATATCAGTATCAGGCGCAGCACATTTAACTTTTTATAGGGGAATACCAGATGAAAATGAATTTCAAGCTCAAGGCATTGGCGCTCACCGCAATCATGACGGCTTCGGCGCCCGCCCTGGCTGTTGTCGAAGGTGGTCCTGATGGCAATGGCGAACTGTTGCTCAATGTGCGCTATTACGGCGGCACTTCCGCCACTACCGGCGGTGACGATATTTCCGGCATGTTCGATCTTGGCATCAAGATGAACGATTTCATCGCGCTGAACGGTCAGGGCGGCGTCAGCAAGAGCTGGGACCTGACGCAAGGGGCTTATGGCGCTGCCTGGAACCAGGTGACGAGCTTCGTCACCAGCCACGGCGGTGCATTGGGCGATATCCGGTTCAACGTTATCGCCCTGAATAGTGCCCAGGTAAACATACCGGGCGGGGTAAGTTACCTGACTACGGCCAACGTCGACCAATATCCCGTCATCGGGAACGGCAACGTAAAACAATTTGCCAACATGCAACAATATATCGATGCCAACAACACCCGCGGCACCCACTCCACGGATGCCAATGGCGCCAGTTCCGCCTTGCCGACCGATCCAACCAACAGCTTCTTTGGTGCGATAAACGGTTTTGGCCAGGGCGACACCTGGCTACAAAAGGCTGGCCTCGATACGACCCAGCCCTTGGGTACCTCCCAGAATTTCTGGTTTCTGACGACTTCCTCTACCTCAACCCTGGCCAAGGGCATCACGACCCCATTTGGTGTTGACCTGAATCACGACGGCAGCATCACAGGCAGCGAATTCAGCAAATTCATCTTGAATGACAATGGCGGCCTCAGCTTTGCCAGTCCGGCCGTAAGCCCCATTCCTGAGGCTGACAGCTGGGCCATGTTGCTGGCCGGGCTTGGCGTGCTCGGCGCGATGGTTCGCCGCCGCACCGGAGTCTGAACCCCTATTTGCTTTGTCCATCTGCTGCCGCCTTCCTTCCCTTTAGGGAGGCGGAGTGGGGACCAGCATACTCTACACAATCCATTCAGAGGATATCAAAATGAAAATGAAACTGAGCAAAATCGCCCTGGCCGTGGCCGCGATTGGTACCACGCCGGCTGCCTTCGCCCTGACTCCCGCGCAGATTGCGGCTGGTCCCACCACTTACGTTTGGCTGTCCGGCAATTCCGCCCCCAGTAATGGCGTATTCCGCAGCGTGATGTCGCTATGCAACGGCCTGGCCGGCAATGCGGGCACCAACGACGCGCACATGTACCTGGAAAGCACCGGCACCGAACCTGGCAAGAGCAGCGGCGACAGGGTCGCCTACGCCTGCACCATGAGCTCGGCCGCGGGCTCGCTCGCCGGCAAGAAGGTAGTGGTCTACCACACGGTTGAAAATGGTTCCTTCAATGCCTATGCGCCTCATCTGAGCATTGCGGGCGAACCGAATCCCAACGGCTATCTGCAGGGCAACCTCAAGCGCGTGAATGATCTGGCGGGGCAGGGCGGCGGCGGCAAGTGTGCCGCAGGCGGAGCCGCCACCACCAGCGTCACCCTTAATGGCGTGGCCTATAACATCGGCCGCTACAACAACTGCGACCTGGTGACCAAGACCTTCAGCCCCTCTCTCAAGGGCGATGCGCAGGGTTTGGCCGGGCAGAGCTATCCCGATGGGGGCTTTTCCGACACCGAGTATCTGCTCAACAAGCAGAATCTGGAAATCGGGACGGCTTTAAGCACGATCGGCAGCGAGGTGGCGACCAACATCGGCCAGGCCTTCGGGGTGGCGGTGAGCTATCCTTTGTATTTCCGGTTGCAGCAGAACGATGTTGCCCTGGGTATGCTGTCCGCCGCGACCTGCACCACGGGTTTTTCCGCCGCTTCTCCCAATCTCACCCTGGCTTGCCAGCCTAATCTTCCCGCCCAGCGGTATACCGCCACTGCTGCCGTCGCCTCCATCGGCGGAGTGGACGGCAGCACGTTCGGCGGGACGGCGGGTACCGTTGTCAACCTGGTGCGCCGTGTCCCCACCTCCGGCACCCAGTCGGCATCCAATGCCCGCTTTCTTGGCAAGCCCTGCGCCACCGGACTATCCCAAGGTGCGCTGGAACCGGCCCGTGCCAGCGATAGCACGGGTACCGTGACCGTAACCGAGCAATCCAGCACCGGCGGTGTGAAGACGGCATTGAACGCGGCGACCCTGGCAGGACAATTCGCCCTGGGCGTAGTGTCCATGGAAAACACGCCCGCGCCAACGGCTTCCACGGACCGCTGGGCTTTCGTCAAGCTGAACCGTGTTTCCCCCAATACCGACGCGCAACAGCGTGCCGAAGCGCTGGATGGCACTTACGACTTCTGGTATGAGATGGTGGCATTCACCGCTGGCGGCGCGAGCCCGGCCAGTGCGGCGGGTGCTGCGCTGATTACGGCCGTCACGTCCAGCCTGGGCAATCACGATCTGAAAGGTATTTTCGCCACGCCGTTGGCTGGCACGAGTGGTCCCACATCCAAGGGCGCACGTTTCGGCAATTCCTGCCAGCCTGCGTTCCAGTAGGCATCGCGCCCACGGCGGTGCAATGCCGCCGATATCGCGACATCGTCGGGACAATCCGTTCAGGATTGTCCCGTTTACGCATGGAGAAATGAAAGGCGGGTCGAGGTGGCTGAAGTGTCTGAATGCGAAGAATAATGAAAAAAAAAGGACGAGTGTGGTGCCTGCCGTTGCTGGCGGGTTGGCTGGCTGGCGGGTTGCTGGGCGTAATGCAGGTCTCTCACGCGCAGGAGGCGGAATTCGACGTATTCGAATACCGCGTCCAGGGAGCGACATTGTTGCCCATCCCTGTCGTGGAGGCGGCGGTCTATCCTTATCTCGGTGAGAAAAAAAACCTGGCGGAAGTGGAGCGCGCACGCGACGCCCTGGAACGCGCCTATCACGGCGCGGGCTATCTGACGGTATTGGTCAGCATTCCCCAGCAGAAGGTCGATGAAGGCGTGGTAACGCTTGTCGTGACCGAGGCGCCAGTGAACCGCCTGCGCGTGGTCGATTCGCGCTATTTCAGCCCTTCGGAGATCAAAGCCGCGGTACCGGAGCTGGCAGAGGGCAATGTTCCCAATTTCACCGAAATGCAGAAGCAGCTGGCCAGCCTCAATCGGACTGCGGACCGCCGTGTCACGCCGATTTTAAGGGCGGGCAAAACGCCCGGCACGGTGGAGGTCGACCTGAAAGTAAAGGACCAGCTTCCGCTGCATGGCAGCGTCGAGCTGAACAGCCGCCAGATCCCGAACACCACCCTGACCCGGCTCAGCGCCAACGTGAGTTGGGACAACCTGTGGCACCGGCAGCACAGCCTGGGGTTGACCGGGCTCGTTGCACCGGAAAATCCAGACCAGAGCAAGGTGTTTTCGGCCAATTACACGCTTCCGGCCCCGGGAGGTTTCCTCGCGCTGTACAGCGTCTACTCCAAGTCGGACGTGGCGTCCATCGGCGCCCTCAATGTGTTGGGGAATGGTTTCATAGTGGGCGCCCGCTACATTCTGCCGTTGCCGGGAGGCGACAACTTCTTCCATACCGCGACATTGGGGATGGATTACAAGGATTTCGGGCAGGCGATCAACCTCAGGGATGGCAGCAGCTTCAATACGCCGATCACTTACATGCCTTTCACCGTCGGCTGGGACGGCACCTGGCTGGGGGAGCGGCGCACGACCAAGCTCGGGCTGTCGGTGAACTTTCACGTGCGTGGCCTGGTCGGGAGCGAGGCGGAATTCGCCGAGAAGCGCTTCAAGGCCCATTCCAATTACCTCTTTCTGAGAGGAAATCTCTCGCATACTCACAGCCTGCGCCAGGGCTGGGGCGCAACCGGGCGGGCGAGCTGGCAGATTGCGTCGCAACCGCTCATCAATAACGAGCAGTCCATCGTGGGCGGCATCAATACCGTACGCGGTTACTATGAAGTCAATGCCCTGGGCGACGACAGCGCATCCGGGCAACTGGAAGTCTTCACGCCTAATTATGCCAGTTACCTCCTCAGGCAGATCGAGGAGTTCCGCCTGCTGGCTTTCATCGATGGCGGCATCGTGCATATACAGCAGCCCTTGCCCGGCCAGATCGACCGCTTCAACCTGGCCGGAACCGGCATGGGCTTCCATCTCAAGGGCTGGAGCGGCTTCACCGCCGATTTCGCCGGCGCGGTAGCGCTGGAAGACGCGGGGAGGACCAAGGCCGGCGACAAGAGGGTGCATTTCCTGGTGCGGCAAGCGTGGTAGGAATTTTCGAACGGATCGCCCTCTGGAACCTCGTTTCCGTGCGCGTCGGGACTGGAGGGAATGCATGAGGCGAAAAGGGAAAGCGACATGAATCGTAAGTTATACAGACTGATTTTCAGCAGCACTCTTGGCATGTACATCCCTGCGGGAGAGACCGCACACAGCCGTAGCAAGGCGTCAGGCGCCTCCGCACTGCTGCTGATCAGTTTGTTGACGGGCATACCCGCGCAGGCCGAATTGCCGGTACCCTGCGCGGGCGGCAGTTGCGGCGGCGGGATACCGGATTTCGTCACTGCGGGGCAGGCGAATTACCATGCTCACGACCACCAGGCCATCGTCAACCAGGTGGGCGACAAGGCCATTCTCAACTGGCAGAGTTTCAATGTCAGTCCCGGCCATTCGGTGCAGTTCCAGCAGGTGGAAAGCCTTGCCACGGAAAACCTGGTGCAGGGAGCGAATTTCACCACGCTCAACCGCATCTGGGACCACGATCCCAGCGTGATCGCCGGTATTATCACCCAGGCGGCGGTACAGAATGCGAATGTCATTCTGGTCAATACCAACGGCATTGCCTTCATGGGTTCCTCGCAGGTCAACCTCGGCAGCTTCACCGCCAGCAGCCTGGACATCGCCGACAGTTTCATCCTCAATGCATTCCTGACCCCTCAGAAGGCAATTCCCCAGTTCGAAGGTTCGGGCGGCTTCATCAAGGTATTCGAGGGCGCGCGCATCACGGCGGAGAGCCAGGGCCGGGTGATGCTGATCGCGCCCACGGTGATCAACCAGGGCACGGTGACTGCGCCCGACGGGCAGGTGATCGCGGCGGCGGGAACCAAAGTATTCCTGCGTTCGGCTTCGGCCCAGCCGGTCGATGCCAACGTGCGCGGCCTGCTGGTGGAGGTGGACAGCCCTGCCGGCCTTGCCGATTTCGACACCGCCAATGCCGATGTCAGGGATGGCAAGCTGGATGGCCAGGCAGTGGCTCTGAAGAATGCCGCCCTGGACAAGCTGGGCCACGTCACCAACCTGGGCGAGCTGAGTACCCCCCGCGGCAATGTCACCATGGTAGGCTATGCGGTCAACCAGGAGGGCATCGCGCGCGCCACGACCTCGGTGATCGCCAACGGTTCGGTATACCTGCTGGCGAAGGATGGCGCCGATGCGCAAGACCATTCGACGCGCGGCGGCCGCGCGCTGCTCGGCGCCGGCAGCCTCACGCAGGTGCTGCCGGACGTATCCGACCCTACCGGCGTGCCGGATGGGCTGACCGGTCCCGGCCTGGTGCTTCCTTCCCAGGTGAAAGTGCTGGGTCAGGATGTGCGCATGGAGGGGGGAGCGGTGATCGATGCGCCGGCGGGTGAAGTGAATTTTCTCGCCAGGGATGATCCCAGCGTGCTGTTTACCCAGGACCCGGTCATGAAGACTGTCAATGCGTCCGTCTCCGAGACTGCCCGTATCCACATCGCCGGCGGCGCGCGCATCAGCGTGGCGGGACTGGAAAACGTGGCGGTTTCCGCCGCGCGCAATGGCGTGGAAGTCGAGCTGCGCGGGGACGAGCTGAAGGATTCGCCGGTCAATCGTGACGGTCCGCTGCGCGGCCAGAAGGTCTTCGTCGATATCAACCGCGCTCTCGCCAATGCCGATGCCGGCAAACCCACCCTCATCGCCAAGGACAGCTTGCTGTCTTACCAGGCGCGCCTGGAGCGCGCCGTGGCCGAGCGTTCCACCCAGGGCGGCATCGTGAGCGTGAGCTCCCAGGGCGAAGCCATCATCGAATCCGGCGCAGTCATCGACCTGTCCGGCGGCAGCCTCCATTACACCCCGGCCAGCGTGCCCACCACCCTGGTCATGTCCCGCGGCGTGGTGACCGATATCGCCAATGCGCGCGCCGACGTGCGCTACGACGGCATCGTCACCCGTTACGTGCAGGATTTCGGGCGCTGGAATGTGCAGGAAGTGATCGACCTGGGCCAGAGCTTCAATTACGACCCCGGCTATACCGAAGGCAAGAATGCGGGCGCGCTGGAAGTGATCGCGCTTCGCGCGGCGGTGATGCAGGGCGACGTCCAGGGCCGCACCATGGTTGGCGAAGTGCAGCGCGACCTGGGGATCATGCCCGCCGGTGCCCGCCTGACAGTGGGCAACGATCCTATGGTCAATCCCCTTGATAGTATCGATTACAAGCTGAACCAGGTGGTCGAGTTGAGCAGCAGCGGTCCCGTCCTGCCGGCGGGATTCAGGTTCGGCGATGCGCTTTCATCCGATCTCGCCAACACCCTGCGCCTCGACCCCGCGCTGCTGGGCAAGGACAAGGTTGCCAACCTGGAAGTTTTCAGCAACCAGGCGGCCGCAGTGCGCGACGCGTTGCGCGCGCCGCAGGGCGGCAGCGTGCACATCACGGCGCGTGGCCTGACCATAGGTGCCGATATCGATGCGCCTGCCGGGTCGATCGTGCTCGCCGCGCAGAGAAACGATATCAATATCACATCCGATCCGTTGAATGTGGCGGTGGCCGACGGCGTAACGCTGTCGGCAAGAGGGGCCTGGGTGAACGAATTGCGCGGGGTGCCGGCGGGTTCGGACGATGTCGCGCGGGTGGATGGCGGCAAGATCGCACTATCGGCGCCGGATAATGTTGCCCTGGGGCAAAACACCCTGCTGGACGTCACGGGTGGCGGCCGGCTGAGGGTCGATGGCCGCGGCAAGGTCATTGCCGGCAATGGTGGCGAAATCAGCCTGGTCGGCAATGCGGTTTCCGGCCTCGACGAGAACGTGCGCGGCTATGGTATCGATGGCGGGGGCGCACTTACGGTTTCCAGCAACCGCATCCAGATCGGCGGCACGCCGGACAATACCCCTGGTGCCGCCAACCTGGATGCGGTCCTGTTCGAGCGCGCCGGTTTTGCCGATATCCATCTTGCCGGACTGGAGAGCCTGATTTTGTCCCCCGGGGTGCGCATCAGGCCGGCCGTGCTCAACCTGGAACTGCAGCCGGACTATCTGGTGCGGCCCAGCGGGAGCAGGGTGGAGGAGTTCACGCACCAGGTAAAGCTGGATGACCTGGTGCGCCAGCCGGTGAACCTGAGCCTTACGGCCATAGATGCCAACAACCGAGGGGGTGATATCTCGATTGGGACGGGCGCGCGTATCGACGCCGATCCCAAGGCGAGCATCACCCTGAGTGCAGGCAACCTGCTGAACATGCAGGGCAGTATCATCGCGCCCGGCGGCAGCATCACCGCCACGTTGAATCATGACGAGAAACTCGAGTTTTTTCCCACCAATGCCTTGTGGCTGGGCAGGCAGGCGGTGCTCGACGTATCCGGCGTGGCACTCACCTACCTCGACAGCCAGCGCCTGACCCAGGGCACAGTGCTGTCTGGTGGCACCATCACGCTGGATGCGAAATTCGGTTATGTCGTGGCCGAGCCGGGCTCCAGTATCCGGATGGCGGGGGTGGCGCCGGTGCGGCTGGATATTCTGAACCAGGCCGGCGGCCTGGGGCAGTGGGTAGGCAGCGATGCCGGCTCGCTCAATATCGGCGCGCGCGAAGGGGTTGTGCTGGATGGGGTTTTGCAGGCGCAGGCCGGTGGAATATCGAATCGCGGCGGGGTATTCAATGTGGCGCTGGGCAATAATATCGGGGACCCGACCTTGGGATATCCCAACGGGGAACGGATACTGAGCTTGGCACCTGCTGTGGCGCCGCAGGCCGGCGGCTTGATTCCCGGCACTGTCCTGCCCGCCGCGCTGAATGGCCAGGCCAAGCTGCGCGCCGCGACGCTGGAAGCGGCGGGTTTCGACCGCATCGCGTTCAAGAGCTGGGACGCCATCAGGCTGGAAGACGGCCTGAACCTGGGAGCCGGCCGGGTATTGCACTTGCAGGAGGTGACGCTGGACGCGCCGCGCATCGAAATGGCGGGGGGCAATGCCCTCCTGCAGGCGGAAACCGTGCGGCTGGGCAATTACGACATCGACCGCGTGGATGTGGTCAATACCCCCGCTGCCGGCAGCGGCACGCTCAAGGCGCAGGCACGGCTGCTGGAGCTGGCGGGCAACCTGACCCTGAGCGGCATGGCGCGCGCGGAACTAAGCGGGGCCGAGGAGGTGAGGCTGGCAGGGGTAAGCAGCGGCGGTTCGCCGCGTCCGGCGGGAACGCTCGCGAGCGCAGCCGACCTGTTTTTCAGCGGCGCGGTGATTGCTCCCACCACCTACAGCCAGTTTACCATCCAGGCGCCGGGGCAGACGGTGGCGTTCGGCCGCAATGCCCTGCTCCCCGCGCAGCCGCTGTCCGCCCTCGGCAGCCTCGCCGTGAACGCCGCGAACATCGTGCAGGGCGGGAGTATATGGGCGCCGCTGGGGCAACTGGCTTTCAGCGCCACCGATACCCTGGTGTTCCAGAACGGCAGCCTGACTTCCATTACCGCCGCTCCCGGGAGCCTGATTCCGTTCGGGACCACGGTGAACGGCCGTAGCTGGACCTACAATCCCGACTCATTCGTTATCCCGCTGCTGGCCCTGCCCGGGAAATCCATCCGCACCCAGGCGGCCAGCATCGACATGCAGGCGGGCGCGACCTTTGATCTTGCCGGCGGCGGCGATTTGCAGGCCTACGAGTTCAGCGTGGGTCCCGGCGGATCGCACGATATCCTGGGCGATCCGGGCGTCTACGCCATCCTCCCCGGTTACGCGAGTGCGTTCGCACCGGGCGACAGGCAGGAGAACACCGGCTTTGGCCGTGCGGCCGGCGATGCCGTCTATCTTTCCGGCATACCCGGACTGGCCGCGGGAACCTATACGCTGCTGCCCGCGCATTATGCCCTGCTGCCCGGCGCCTATGCCGTGAGGCTGGACAACAGCATGCCTAATCTGCTTCCGGGAATGGCTTTCAGCAGGCAGGATGGCATCCAGGTGGTGCCCGGCTATGTCACCGACAGCCGCGCCGCGTCGGGCGGTCCGCGCGACGCGCTATGGAGCGGGTTCGAGGTGCTGACCCAGGAGCAGGTGTTGCAGCGTTCCGAAATGACACTCACCCGCGCCTCGGATTTCTTTGCAGCGAGCGAGACCCGCCCGCAGGATGCGGGCCTGCTTTCCATCTCCACCACCGGTGGGCTGCGCCTGGATGCCATTTTCCAGCTCGCCGCGGCCGAAGGCGGCCGTGGTGCGCTGGTGGATGTCAGCGCGCCCCGTATTGCCGTTATCAGCGGCTTGCAGTCCGGAACGCAGGGCATCGATCCCCTGGCCACGCGCATCGAGGCAGCCAAGCTTGCCGCCATGGGTTCGGCGAGCCTGTTCCTGGGCGGCACCCGCAGTCCCGGCAGTAACCGCGGCGACGCCACTGTGCTCACGGTGGAAGCGGATGGAGTCACGTTGGCCAACGACGCCATGCATGCCCTGAAGAGCGGAGAAATCATCCTGGCGGCCAGGGATGCCCTGACGCTCAAAGCCGGCAGCGCCATCGAGACCCAGGGTAACGCGGGTGGTGCGGGCGGAGAGGATGCGCAGAGCGCCCATCGCTATGAAACCGCCGGCAACGGCTCCCTGGTCCTGGCCGGATCCGCTTCCACCAGTTTTGCGCGCACCGGCGGCCCGGACCGCAGTCTGGGAACCCTGGTGGGAGAAACCGGCAGCACCATCCGCTCGGGGAACACGATCATCCTGGATGCCACCCGGCAGAATGCGTTTGCGGGCACGCCTCTGTTTGCTGACGACAAGGGCGATCCGATCGCCGGAAACTTCGTCATCGGCGCCACCCGCGTCAATTTTGGCAATGTACCGGCGGGGGCCGAAGGCCTGACGTTCAGCCAGAGCGAGCTGGATGGATTTAACAGCCTGAATTCATTGACACTGAGTAGCTATTCCACTTTCGACCTGTATGGCGATGTCAGCCTGGGCGGAGCCGATGCCAGCGGCAAGCCCACGCTCCAGGCCCTGAATCTCCAGGGAGCGGGGCTGGTTGGCCTGGGCAACAGCGGCCGGACCGCGACGCTGCGCGCCGCCAATATCGTGTTTTTCAACCCCGCGGCGGCTACCTTCACTGCGGGCAGCACTCCCGGCAGCGGCGTGCTGGCAATCCGGGCGGACACACTGGTGCTGGGTGAAGGCGCCAAAGCCATCCAGGGGTTTTCACGGGTCGACGCGAGTGTGAACGAGCTTGCCGGGCGTGGCGCCGGCAGCACCGACATCGCCGCCGGTATGGCGAACCTGAACGTCGCGCGCATCAGCGGCGAGGGGGGAAGCAGCCAGGCCCTGTCCGCTGCCGGCCCCTTACATGTTGCCGCCATGGCGCCGGATCGCACCCTCGCCGCGGTTGCCGCGCTGGGGGCGAAGTGGGCGCTGTCAGGCACCGAGGTGACATTCGACACCGAGGCCGCCCTGCCTTCGGGCCAGCTCACGCTCACCGCAACCTCCGGCAACCTCACGCTGGGCGCACATGCGGTAGCCGATGTGGCGGGGCGATCCGTGGCCTTCTTCGACGCGAGCCGCGCCGCACCGGGCGGTGCCGTCGAACTGGGGAGCGACAACGGTAGCGTGGTATTGCAACCCGGCGCGCGCGTGGATGTGTCCGCAGCGCCGGGGGGCGATGCGGGCAAGGTAACGATACGCGCTCCCCATGGCGGCGTGGCTATTGCCGCTGGCAGCCTGCTGGGCGCAGCTGCGGCGGATGCCGGGGGCGCCCGGGGCGAGGGTGCCCGCGCTGATCTGGATGTGGGTACGCTGGCGAACTTCTCCACGTTGAACGCTGCGCTCAACCAGGGTATTTTCGATGGCGCGAGGACACTGCGGGTGCGCAGCGGCGATGTCGTCGTGGCTGCGGCCGATACCGTCAAAGCCAAAGAGATCCGCATCGCGGCGGACAGCGGCAAGCTTGACGTGGCCGGGCATATCGACGCCTCAGGCAACGCTGGCGGCAGCATCGACCTCCATGCCGGCGACGACATGACGTTGCTGCCGGGCGCGCGGCTCGACGCTTATGCCACCGGCGACGGCAAAGACGGCGGCAAGGTGGAAATTGGCACCGTATCGGGCAGGCTGGATCTTGCCGCGGGCAGCGCGCTGGACGTGCGCGGTGGAGATGGGGGCGGCGCTCTTGTCGGGAGCGCCCAGCCGGGCGAAGGCGGAGAAATAGTGCTGCGCGCGCCCCGCACGGGTACCGGGGCGGGCGATGAAGTGGCGGTGGGCAGCGTCGGCGGCAGCATCGGCGGAGCCAGGTCCGTCGTGGTGGAAGCGGTCAAGGTCTACGATCATATCGCCACGCTCACCGCCAGCGGCGCGAGCAGCGGCACCTCATTGAGCCTGGATACGGTCAATGCCGACAATAGCAGCTTTGCCGCTCATGCCGGTGCCATTGCCGCGCGCCTGGGCAAGACCGGCGACCCCGCCTTCCACGTGCGGGCGGGGGTAGAGGTGCGCTCGGATGCCGCGGTGAATAGCGGCGATCTCATGCTCGGCAATGACTGGAATCTCGGTGCCAGCCGCGCGGGTGGCGAACCGGGCATGCTGACCCTGCGGGCGGCAGGCAACCTTAACCTCAATGGCAATCTGTCCGACGGCTTCAATGTCGCCACGCCGTTCAGCAGCGGGACCACGCCGGCCACGCTGCTGGCGGGGGATTCCTGGGGCTACCGGCTGGTTGGGGGGGCGGATATCGATGCGGCCGATCCGCTGGCGGTGAAGCCGGGCGCGGGCGACGTCACCTTGGCGGCGGGCAAGCTGGTGCGCACCGGCACCGGCGACATCCGCATCGCGGCGGGCGGCGACATCACCCTGGCCGATAGCAAGGCGGCAATCTACACCGCCGGGCGCGTGGCGGACGCCATGGCCGGCTTTACCGTGCCGGCCAATGCCCAGTTCAGCCAGGGTGGCGGCAATGTCAGCCTGGCCGCGGCAGGCGATATCGTCGGCTCGCCATCGGCGCAGCTCTATTCCAATTGGCTGTTCCGCCAGGGGAAGCTGAATGTTTCCACTGGCGTTTACACTACCCAGCCTGCCTGGTGGGTGCGCTTCGATCAGTTCCAGCAGGGGATAGGCGCGCTGGGCGGCGGCAATGTCACGCTCGCTGCCGGCGGCAAGGTGGAAAATGTTTCCGCCAGCGCGCCCACCCAGGCGCGCATGGCGGCCGCGGCACCCAATGCCGCCAAGCTGATGAAGACCGGTGGCGGGGATGTACGCATGGAAGCCGGCGGTGATCTGATGGGCGGCCAATATTACGCCGACCGCGGCGAACTGGTGCTGAAGGCTGGCGGCAAGGTGGACAGCGGGCAGGATGTGAGCGGCGGTTCGCTCTCCACCATCCTGGCACTGGGGGATGCGCAGGCCAGGGTGCAGGCGCGAGGAGATGTCAATATCCAGGCCGTGCTCAATCCCCATCTGGTGGTGCAATCCGGTGGCCCGGGAAGTTCCTTTAATCTTGGCTTCGGTTTAAGTGGCGGGATAAAAGATTCCCGCTGGAGCCTGTTTTCCACCTATGGCCCGGATAGCGGCACGCAATTGCAGAGCCTGAATGGCACGGTAGTCCTCTCCAACGATGCCAGCATGCTGGTCAATTCCTACAACAAGGCGCCGCTAAACTTCAATTTGGCAGTCGGATCCTACAATAAGGAACTGTTGTCCTTATTGCCGCCCAGTCTGGCCATGACCGCGTTCCAGGGGAATATCGACATGCTTACCCCCGGCAACCCGGCCGTCATGAGCCCGGCCGCCCGCGGGGATCTTACGCTGCTGGCAGCGGGTTCCGTCAATGTGGGCGCCCCCCTGGTCATGAGCGACAGGGACCCGGCCCTGATGCCGGATGGAGTACATCCCGGTGCTAGGACCGACGACTTTCCGCGTGTTACGGTGGGCCCGGATTTCAAGGTATTCCTTCATGCGCCGGTTCCCGTGCATGCGGGCGATGCCCAGCCGGCGCGCATCTATGCCGTCGCTGGGGATGTCCAGGGAAATTTCAATGAGCTTTCCCTGGATCTGTCCAAGGCCGTGCGAGTGCGTGCCGGGCAGGACGTGAGTGATCTGGGCATACTCGTGCAGCACGCCAATGCCGGCGATCTCAGCCAGGTGGTGGCGGGCCGGGACGTAGTGTTCGCCTCCGGAAATGACCGGTCCGATAACGCCAAGATCTGGGTGGGTGGCCCGGGGCGGCTGGAAGTGACGGCGGGACGCAATCTCGACCTGGGCACCTCGGCGGGCATCGTCAGCCGGGGCGATCTCGACAATGCGCAACTGCCCGCGGGCGGAGCCGATATCGACGTGGCGGCGGGAGTGGGCGCGCAGGGGATCGATTACGCCGGGGCGATTGCCCGGCTGGCCGCGGCGCTGGAGAAAGCGGGCGGCAACCCGGATGACGCCTTGCTGTGGCAGGCGCGCTGGCTGGCGGGAAATGACGATTTGAAGGGTGCCGACGCGCTGGCGGCGGTCAAGGCGGTGGTAGCGCTGGATGCCGACGGCCAGATGGGCCGGGTGCGTGAGATGCTCTATACCGCCTTGCTGGTGACCGGCCGCGATTTCAATAACCCCGACAGCCCGTTCTTCAAGGGCTATGAACGCGGCTATGCGGCGCTGGAACTGGTGTTTCCGGGAATAAGCGAAAAGGGTGCCGATGGGCGCTCCAGGAATTACCAGGGAGAGATCAACCTGTTCGCCAGCCGCATCAAGACCGAGCGCGGCGGCCATATCCAATTCATGGCGCCGGGGGGCGACGTGATCGTCGGCCTCGCCAATACGCCGGCGGTACTGGTGAATACCGGCAACGATGTCCTGGGTATGGTGGCAGTGGCGGACGGCAGCGTCCGCGGATTTGCCCGCGGCGATATCCTGGTCAACCAGTCGCGCATCCTGACGCTGGGAGGTGGCAACGTGCTGCTGTGGTCGAGCGAAGGGGACATCGATGCGGGCAAAGGGAAAAAGTCGGCGACCGCGGTACCGCCGCCGCTCATCAAGGTGACCGCGGACGGCCAGGTGGTCCAGGAACTGCAGGGCGCCGCATCCGGCAGCGGGATCGGGGCGCTTTCCACCGGGGGCAGGAAGGCGGGCGACATCGATCTGATCGCCCCCACGGGCACGGTGAACGCAGGCGATGCCGGCATCCGCGCGAACAATCTCAATATTGCCGCCCAGGCCGTGGTGGGCGCGGGCAATATCAGCGTAACCGGCACGTCCACCGGTACGCCGGTGGCGGACGCTACCGCGGTGACGGCCACTACCTCGGGTGCTACTTCGCAGGGAGACGATGTGGCCAAGACCACCGCGGCATTGTCGCAGGGCCTGTCGGATGCGGCGCGCGCTGCCGATGCGATGAAAAAGATCAAGCCCACGTTTATTTCATCCGAGGTGATCGGGCACGGAGAATAGAAAAAATGAGTGGGAAGCGATGGGGCTACCGTCGGCAGAGTACCGCCATACCGCCATCGCGCCTCATCATTTTGTCATTCCGGGCTTGACCCGCAATCGAGCGCCGCTGGATCCCGGCTTATGCCGGGATGAGGATGAATTGGCGGACGCAAAGCGCAGGGAAATCTTTGCGGTTCATGTATCAAGGAACGCCTGAACAAGTCCTCCCGCACTGGCAGGAATTCGTTCAGGAGTTTTTTAAGCTGTATCCCATCAGGCCGGTCATGCCAGCAGCATCGCGTGGATTTCCGGTTCTGGGACGGTAGATGCGAATTGATCCCGTTCTGGACAACGGCAGTCGTCAGCAAAAAAGCACGGCGGCGCGTCGCCCCCCGCGCGACGGCGCCATTTCACGCCGCCGCGCCCGACTCGGTATCCGGGGAGTACCGGAAATCGGGATTACCGGATATTCATGCAGTTTGCGTAGTAGGTCACGGTGGCGGCCCAGTCGCTGAATATGCCGCGGATGCCGACATCCTTGGCCAGGACGTCCAGCACTTTCATCATGTCGCCTTCACGTCTGACGGCGGGGCGGAAAGTCTGGAGATAAAAATCATCGTGGCCGTCGGCCAGGATGCCGGAACGCTCCAGCGTCCAGGCGATGATATCGAGTCCTGCGGCCCTGGCCTGACGGGCATACCTGGAGGGCACGATATGGCCGCTGCCATCGATATCCAGCAGCGCGAACAGGGGCGGAGCGACGATATTGATGCCCTCGGCCTTGTAGGCGGCCAACTGTGCCGCGGATGGCAGTTCGGCGACGGTATTGGCGTCGTCGAGGTAAACCGCCTGCTTGCCGAATTGCGGCTCGTTGGCAATCCAGTAGCGGATGTCGCGGATATCGAACGACTGCGCGTATACGTTCCCAGGCTTGACATTTACCGCCTTGTATTCATCTATCATCTGCTGGGCATAGTGCGCCTGCGTGTAGTCGCCGACGCCGTCGCCATCGCTGTCGTAAGGCATGGCCACGCTGGCGCTCTTGAGCTCGGGCGTCATCTTCACGCCCAGCTTCATGAATAGCTGAATGCTTTCCTTATGGGTTAGCAGCGTACCGCTGGTGGGCCCGGAATACAGATCCGTGCGCCAGCCCGGCGTGCCGCGCAGGTACTCCGCCACGTTCCTGGCTGCGGGATTGTAGCCATCCATCTTTCCTTTCAGGCTCTTGAATTCCTCTAGGGTGATGTCGCTGGCGCAACACTGCGCCGAAGCTTCCTGAATGACGTTTCCAGCGGCATCGAGCTGCGCCGGTGCGAAAGGCCGTGCGCACTTCGTCGCCAGCGGCGTCTCGAGAATATTGGTGGTGGTGTGCAGGTCGCATTGCGAATGGCGGCAAACCAGTTCCTTATCCTTGGTGAAGGTCACGTCGCATTCCACGATACCCGCTCCCATGCGGGCGGCCGCTTCGTAGGATTCCCGGGTGTGTTCCGGAAATTGCAAAGCGGCGCCACGGTGTCCGATGGAGAAATCGGATTTGCGGAACGGACCGTCGCCGCAATGCCTGAGCCTGTTCCTGAGAGATCCTTCCGCCATGTCATTGACGAGAAAGAAGGGGCGCGGGCCAAGCTGGATGTTCATGCTGTTTCCCGATTCGCCGGGGCGGCCGTCATCGCCGTCATCATCATGACGGCTTGCGGAAGAGGCCGTGATAGAGAAGAGCAGTGCGGTCAATAACGCAAAAGCTGCCAGCGTGGAAGAGAGATTTTTGGAAAACATGGCGGAGTTCCAGATTTGAGAAGCTGTTGCATTGACACACGATCGGCTTTGACTTCCGACCTTACCCGTATTCCTTTTCATTTTGATGAAGATGCGGTGGCCCAAACAGATCAGCAAAATTCAACAAGCCTTTCCTGTGAAAGCAGGAGCATTGAACGGGCCTGCTGCTTGAGCTGCTTACCATAGGACGCAACGCCGGTGTTCCAACTTGCCGGGAGTGATCATGATGCGTTCGGATCATGATCGTTACTAATGTCTGTAATCTGGCGCTCGCATAATCCCGCTTGTTCAAGCCAAGCCCGACAGTACCGTGCGAATCCTTGCGTCCCTGCTCACCTTTGCGTTATGCACGTTCTCCCTGTCCAGCCATGCCTGGTGGAACGAGAATTGGGCCAACCGGAAGAAGGTCACATTGAACAGCCCGACGGGCGAGATAGCGGATGTGCCGGTGCTGATCCGCCTGCATACCGGCAATTTCGATTTTTTTTCCGCGAATGACAACGGCAGCGACTTGCGGGTGATCGCGGGAGACGATAAGACCGAGCTCAAATTCCACTTTGAGAAATGGGACGTCGCGAATGAGCTGGCACTCGTATGGGTGAAGGTCC
This sequence comes from Nitrosospira sp., assembly GCA_035547595.1. Lineage (GTDB taxonomy): Bacteria > Pseudomonadota > Gammaproteobacteria > Burkholderiales > Nitrosomonadaceae > Nitrosospira. The sequence goes on along the minus strand of DASZUL010000062.1, from coordinate 6,848 downwards.
CCAAGCTGGCGTCCCAGACAGAAGTATTCCTCTACTTCGGCAACGAGAATGCGGCCCCCGCAGCAAATTCCAAGTCGACCTACGACGCCGCCAGCGTCATATACCACTTTGCGGAGCAGAGCGGCGTTCCCCAGGACAGCGGCTCGAACGGATTGCACGCGGTGCAGTCATCCGCTCAGCACATCGGCGCTTCGTTCTCAAACGGCGGGGCCGGATTCAACGGTTCGCAGAGCGTTACGCTTCCTGCTGTAGGCGCAAGCGGCGGATTCAGCTTCTCGGCATGGGTGAAGCCATCGGCGCTGGACGGCACGCTCGTGCAATCCGATAGCCTGCGCATCTGGCTGGAGGGTGGCCTGGTGAAGGTGAAGTCGGGCGCATCGAATCTGGCATCCGGCACGGCGTTCCGCGCAAATGAATGGCATCACGTCGGATTCGTGATGGGGGACAGGATGCATCTCTATGTGGACGGCAAACCGGCGGGTGATGCGCCGCCTGCCGCGCTATCCGCTGGCAGCATGGTTCTGGGTACCGGATTCAAGGGTGAAATGGATGAAGTACAGGTATCCGGGGTGGGGCGCGGCGCAGAGTGGATGGCGGTCCAGGCAGCGCTGGGGCCGGACGGCAAACTGGTCGCCATGGGGGAGGACGAGGCGTCGGAGGGAGGGGAAGGCGCCTCCCACATGGGCATCATCCTCAAATCGCTGACGGTGGACGGATGGGTCGCGATCTGTCTTCTGACCATCATGCTGATGATCGCGATATGGGTGATGTACAGCAAGGCGGTCTACATCAACCGGGTGGATAGTTCCAACAAGCGCTTCATGGATAAATTCCGCGAGCTGTCAACCGATCTGGCGATGATAGACAAGGTCAGCGGGCTGGAGAAAGAGTTCGCGCATTCATCGCTCTACCGCATCTACCACATCGGCGCGCGGGAATTGGCACATCGTTTCGCCGATACCGAGGCGACCCATCTCGACAAATCGCTGTCGCCGCAGTCGCTGGACGCGATCCGCGCAAGCCTGGATGCCGGTCTCGTGGAAGAAATCCAGCGCATGAACAGATTCATGGTACTGCTCACCATCGCGATCTCCGGCGGTCCTTTCATCGGCCTGCTCGGTACGGTGATGGGAGTCATGATCACGTTTGCCGCGATAGCTGCGGCAGGAGATGTCAACGTCAATGCGATCGCGCCCGGCATTGCCGCAGCCCTGGCTGCAACCGTAGCGGGGATGGGGGTCGCCATTCCTTCGTTGTTTGGCTACAACTACCTGGCTTCGCGCATCAAGGCCATCGTATCAAGAATGCATATTTTCGTCGACGAATTTGTGACCAAGGTCGCGGAAAACTACAGCCGCTGACAAAAGGCATGAAGGTACAGGAAGAAAACGAGCTTTACGACGAAATCAATGTCGTGCCCATGCTGGATCTTGCGTATGTGCTCCTGGTGATATTCATCATCATGACAACCGCATCAGTGCAGGGAATAAAGGTCAACCTGCCCAAGGCCAGCAATACTCCCAGCCTCGCCAAGCCGCAGACGAAGGCGATCACCATCAACGAATCCGGCCAGATTTTTCTGGATGCCTATCCGATGACCCTGGAGGAGCTGCGCACCCGGCTGGGGCAATTGAAAGCCGCGAATCCCGAACTGCCGGTCGTGGTCAAGGGGGACACGGTAGTGCAGTACGGCAAAGTGATGGAGGTGCTCGAATTGCTGGGGCAATTGGATATCACACAGTTGGGCTTGGTGACTCAGCGTTTGGTCAAGTAGCGCCATGGAGGATCCCAAGGAAAACCCAAGGCCAGCTTGGGTGCGTTGGGGTGGCATTACGCTTTGCCTGGGTGCTGCGATCGCTCTGGGAATGTGGTTGAAGGGTTTTCTGGGAAGCGAGGCGCCTTCGCACAAGCCCTCGCTCCAGCAGATCACATTGATCAAGCCGCCTCCGCCACCTCCACCTCCGCCGGAGAAGCCGCCGGAACCGGTGGTGAAGGAAGAGATAAAGCTGTCCGAACCCGAGCCTGAGCCGATGGACCAGGCCGACGAGCCGCCACCCGGACCCGATCTGGGCGTCGATGCCGAAGGAACGGGAAGCGGCGATGGATTCGGCCTCGTGGGAAAAAAGGGAGGCGCGGACCTGATTGGCGGTTCCAGGGGCAATCCGTGGGCCTGGTATGACGCCATAGTGAATGACGCCATCAATTCCGCTTTGCAGGATGCGCTTGCGCGTGAAAACACGCTCAAGGACAAGACCTACAAAGTGGTAGTGAAGGTATGGATCGACGCTGGCGGCAAGGTATCGCGGATTGCCTTGGTTGAAAACACGGGCGACGCCAAAGTGGATGAGTTGATCAAGAACGTGCTTCAGAATCTGCGAGCATTGCGGGAAGGGCCGCCTGCCGATATGCCGCAGCCATTGAAGGTACGTGTGACCTCGCGTGCCTGATGGATTCGGAGAAGAAAAATAAAATGAATATCCATTCGATGATTCTGGTCGCCCTTGCGGTTGCCATGCTCTCGGTGAATGTCCAGGCGGCGAGCGAGCCCAATGGAAAAACCGATGAGCGCGAGAAAGTCGAAGTCCTGTATGAAACCACGCTGAACCTGATCCGGCTTCTGGTCGAGCAGGGTGTGATCAAGCAGGAAGCGGCCAATGAGATGATAAAAAAGGCCGAGGAAAAGGCGGCGGCTTCCCGGCAGGCCCAGAGAAGCACTGCTTCCTCCGCATCCGCATCTGCGATCGACAGCTCGAAAAAAGGCGAGGTACGTGTGACATACGTGCCGGAACACATCAAGAGAGAAATTCGAGACCAGTTGCGCGGAGAAATAGTAGGCCAGGCGAAGGAGGAGCGTTGGGGCGACGTGAACGCCGTTCCCGAATGGACGAGCCGCTTCAAGCTGGAAGGAGACATGCGCCTGCGGGAGCAGGCCGACTTTTACCCCAGCAGCAATGCCCCCGCAGCCAATTTCCGCGCGCTGGGCCAGCAAATCGACAATACCACCGACGACAGCCTGCACCGGGAACGGATTCGCATGCGCCTCGGCATCAACGCCAACATCACCCGCGGTGTAGACCTGGGGCTGCGCCTGACCACGGGCAATATCAATGATCCGGTGATTACCAGCCAGTTGCTGGGGCCGCCTCCCATATCCATAGGATCGCCCGTATCCACTTTGCAGACGTTGGGAACTTTCAACAGCAAATTCGGGTTGGTGCTGGATCAGGCCTACCTTCGACTCACTCCCTGGGATTGGCTCACCGTCAGCGGCGGCCGTTTTCCCAACCCTTTCTTCATCGGTACCGTGGGAAATATATACACGGGCATTCTCAAGCCGGGGCACACCATACCTACAGCCGGCGTTCAGCATACCGACCTGCTATGGGATGCGGACCTGAATTTCGAAGGGCTGGCAGTCAATCTTCACCCCTGGCAAAACGAAAGCCGGACCATCAAACCATTCTTGAATGCCGGGATATTCCCATTGCAGAAGATAAATCAGAGCGAAACCGTAAAAGCCGAGGACAAATGGTTCTATGGGACCCAGGCCGGGGTGGAATGGAGCCCCGCCGATACCGATACCAAGATCAGGATAGCCGCAGCCTATTATGACTTCCGCAATATTGCGGGGGTGCGCAATCCGAATTTTGGCGACACGCTGTTCAATCAGACCGCGACACTGTTCCGCCAGAAAGGCAACAGTCTTTTCAACATCGACAACGATGGCGATCCCACGACCAACCTCTGGGCGCTGGCCGCCGATTACCGCCTCGCGAATCTGACCATGGTGGCAGACTACTCCAGGTTCAAGCCCATCCACGTCATCGGCACCGCGGATTACGTGCGCAATGTGGGTTACGACCAGAATGTCATATTGGCTCGCACCGGACAGAACATCAAGCCCCAGATCAACGCCTACCAGATCCGCCTTACCGTGGGTTATCCGGTCATATCAGAAGCGCACCAGTGGCAGGTTTTCGGCTTTTATCGATATTCGGAGCGGGACTCCATGCTGGATGCCTTTACCGATTCCAACTATCTCATGGGCGGGACCAATCACAAGGGGTACACGCTGCATGGCCTCTACGGCATTGCGCATAACACGTGGCTGGGCCTCCGCTACAACTCCTATAGCCAGATCAGTGGCCTGCCGCTGGCTATCGATTCGGTCAACCTGGATCTGAACGCCCGCTTCTAGCGAATACTGCAGAGGAGATAGGTTTTCATATGGGCAGTTGCGGCAAAATTCGGCGATTTGCATGCCAGGGGATAACCGCCATATTTTTGGCGGGTTTTTGCCTGCCCGGAGCCCTGGCTGCAGATGCAGCTACCAAGGATCAAAAAAAAGAGCGGCAGGCGCTGCGTCGCATGCAGCAGCAATTGACCGAAATCCAGCAGCAGAAATCTGCACTGGATCAGGAAAAAATAGCGCTGGAGGAAATGCTGAAAAAAACCAATGGTGAAACCGAAGCCCAGAAGCGCCTCGCGGCGAGCGCGGCTGCCAAGGTTTCCAGGCTGGAGGGTGATATCGAAACAGCGGACAAGGAAAAAGCCGAGTTGCGCGCCCGGCTCGATGAAGCGGGCAAACGGAATGAAGAACTGTCCAGCCAGCGCAAACAGCTGGAGCAGGATCTGAAGAACAGGGAGACCGCTCTCGAAAGGCAAAATGAGCTGAGGAAACTGTGCGAGGGAAACAACGGCGAACTGTATCGGATAGGGCAGGAGCTGGTCGGGTGGTATGCCAGCAAAGGCCCCTTGAATGCCATTATGGAAGCGGAGCCTTTCACGCGGATTAAAAGCGTCGAGATGGAGAACCTGCTCGAAAAATACCGCGACGACCTTGAAGCCAAACATCTACAGTCGACACGCCGCTGATAGCAGTTCGCATGCGAGTATCATCCGGCGCCCTGGCTGTGATGGATGGCAGCGACTTCCCGGCTGCCATAAAACGCTCGGGCCATGCCGCCGGAACCGCTTCCCCACCTGCTTGCGCAGGATGCGCAAAGAATGCTGTTTGCGCAATCCCGGCGTGCCTTTTGGGGAAAGGGCGCCGTTTACTGGATTTCCTTATTGTTCTTGCTCCGCTAAGCAGGGATAATAAGCGGCTTTTCATATGCGGCCGCGTCGGGGAAACACTGGCGCGCAATAACCGGCATCGATCCCCTTCCTCGATACGCATTGCCATGCTGTTGATGATCGACAATTACGATTCCTTTACCTACAACCTCGTGCAATATTTTGGCGAGCTGGGTGAAGAAGTGGCGGTATTTCGCAACGACGAGATTACTCCCGAGGAAATTACGCAGTTAAAACCCGCGCGCATCGTCATATCCCCCGGCCCTTGCACGCCTGGCGACGCGGGGGTATCGATACCGTTGATCGAACGCTGCCACGGACACATTCCAATATTGGGGGTATGCCTGGGCCATCAGAGCATCGGGCAGGCCTTCGGTGGAAGAATTGTCCATGCGAAGCAATTGATGCATGGCAAGACCTCGCCCATCCACCACGATAATGCGGGTTTGTTCAAAGGCCTTCCCAACCCGTTTACCGCAATTCGCTATCATTCTCTCGCCATCGAGCGCGAAACCCTTCCTGATTGCCTGGAAATCACCGCATGGACGGAAGATGGAGAAATCATGGGAGTGCGGCACAAAACCCTTGCAGTGGAGGGCCTGCAGTTCCACCCCGAGTCAATCCTGACGGAACATGGGCACAAGCTGCTGGAAAATTTTCTGAATCAGTGAATCGCCTCGTTTTTTGGAATGCAGTCGAGAGGAACGGAACCGTAAAAGAATCAAAGGAAAAAGGGACCCAAAGGATCTGGATGAAACCCCAGGAAGCACTTACCCGAATTATCGAACACCGCGAAATCTTCCATGACGAAATGCTTTCGCTCATGCGCCAGATCATGCGTGGCGAGCTGTCGCCGGTACTGGTTGCGGCGATAATTACCGGGCTTCGGGTCAAGAAAGAAACCATCGGCGAAATTGCCGCGGCCGCGCAGGTCATGCGCGAGTTCGCCACACCGGTCGAAGTGGCGGACCACCGCAATCTCGTCGATACATGCGGGACGGGGGGAGATGCCGCCCAGACATTCAATATTTCCACTACCGCGGCTTTTGTCGCTGCGGCGGCCGGTGCCCGGGTCGCCAAGCACGGCGGACGCTCCATATCCAGCAAATCCGGCAGCGCGGATGTGCTCGAGGCCTTGGGGGTCAACCTGAATCAGGTTCCGGAACAGATAGCGGCCGGCATCGAAGAAATCGGCGTCGGTTTCATGTTCGCTCCCAACTTCCACAGTGCCATGAAGCATGCCGCTCCCGTGCGGCGTGAGCTGGGCGTGCGCACCCTGTTCAACATATTGGGTCCGCTAACGAATCCCGCGGGAGCGAAAAATCAATTGCTGGGAGTATTTCACCCTGATCTCGTCGGCATACTGGCACGCGTGCTGCAGCGTTTGGGCAGCCATCATGTGATGGTGGTCCATGGGAGGAATACCCATTGCGAACGGGGCAAAGATGGGCTGGACGAAATTACCATCGCCGGAGAGACCTGGGTGGGCGAACTCAAGCAGGGTGAAATAACCGAATATGCCATCAGGCCGGAAGATTTCGGCATGCGCAGCGCTCCCATCGAGGTCCTACAGGTGGAGGACGGCATCCAGTCCAGGAATATGCTGGTTTCTGTGCTGGATAATCAGCCTGGTCCGGCGCTGGATGTGGTGCTGCTCAACGCAGGAGCTGCCATCTACGTGGCGGGAGTGGCAAAGTCGCTTGAACAGGGTTTTGAAAAAGCGCGTATCGCAATAGAAAGCGGCGCGGCCAAAGCCAAGCTGCGCAATCTGG
>DASZUL010000061.1:0-29695 GCA_035547595.1 Nitrosospira sp. | reverse complement strand
CAGCCGCAGCACCCGGCTGGCGATGAACAGACTGTAGAAGCGGTAGGCGATGGCGTAGATGCATACCGTCGCCACCACAATCCAGATGGCGCCAATGGATTCCCCATGCTGCAACGCAATCACCCCGAAGGCAAAGGCGCCGAGCACGGCGAGCGCCAGCCAGGCTATTCTGCCGATGAATCGATTCATGGTTTTCTCCCAAAGCTGAAACCTGCTCCCGCCATAGATATAGTCTCTGAGTACCCAGATATGCGCCCTATCCGGCTCGACCGAGAGCCGGCGCAAATATCCAGGCAATGACAAGCAGGAGATTATAAATAAACTATTGCCATACCATGTTTTCAAAAAACGGAAAATTGCCTTTCCATTCCTGCAGCATTGCTTGAGTCGCTGTATCACTCAAGCTTGCTATGGAACGGCTCACCCGGATGTCTCCCCCATCCAGGACCTGGTAATGCTGACAGGCTACGGGATTTATCCGGATATTCTCTAGCGGAAAGGGCGGCTCAAGTAGGGGGAACGCTCCAGGCCGAAACGCCACGGCACCTCCGTGGCCCTGGAGATCCCGATGCGGGGGCCGGCCACGACAGGAAAGTGCTCCCCCGCCGGCCGGGGCAGGAGTTGGAAGGGGGGTGAATCGATGGGCAATCCATTATGCTCCCCGCTGATGCCGAGAGCCTGGCAGACTCGTCCGGGACCGGAACAAAACAGACGCTCGCTGGCAAGGCCGCGCCTGGCCTGCATGACTTCCAACCCCGCCAGTGGTTCAATCGCGCGGATCAGGACGCCGGCGCCATGCCCCACGGGGCGGCACACAAAGTTGAGGCACCAGTGAATCCCGTAGGAGCGATAGACATACGCGTGACACGGCGGGCCAAACATGACCCGGTTTCGTCCGGTCGGCCCGCAATAACTGTGCGAAGCAGGATCTTCATGGTCGTACGCCTCGACTTCGACGATACGTCCGCCGACCCCATTCATCAGCAAGGTTGTTCCTATCAGCGACTGCGCCACTTCGACGGAGGATGCATGAAAATCGATCGGTGGCGCGGCCGTATCCATGAAGGTAATTCTATACGGATGGCCCCGCAGCCGAAACCATTTTTAGAGAGGGCGGAATCCCTGTTTCAGAAGGCGATCTGGTATTGCAGGATGAACTGGCCCCGGCTGGATGTTTTGACGACATCGCCAGCAGCATTGGCATTGAATATGGGGCGGTTCTGGTAATCGAAAGTAATTTTGCTGTTGTGCCCTTTCAGCAGCCAGTTGACGCCTACGTTGAACACATTCATCTGGTCGTGCAGGCGTTCATAATCAGCGCTCATCAGGGAGACATAGGGCATCAGCTGGCCGTTGCCGGAACCCAGTAGATTCTTGCTCATCAGGTATCCTAGCTGGGCATACCACACCTCCCCGGTGCCGAACATGGGAAAGGCATTTCCCGCCCCATTAAAGCTCGTACCTGCGGGGTTTACGCCATTGGCGGAATTCATGCCGGTGCCGTTGTTGCGGATATATCCGGGACCGTAGTCGAGATTGAAATAACCGACGTAGGCGGAAATAGCGGTTTCCTTCAGCTCGTCGACCGGCGCATCCAGGTAGCCGGCGACCGACCAGAGATTCAGGTCGTGGAATTGCGGAGCCGATTCGGTGCCCGTCCAGGTTGCGTTTTTCTGCGTAATGAAGCCGGCTTCGAGATTCAGTATGCTCTTTTTGCCCAGATAAGTTCCCTGCATGAACGTATTGGTCATGGGCTCGTTTTCCCAGAAATTCCACACAAAAAATCCCTGAAACTGCTTGGTATGGTTATTGACCGCAAAGGTGGCATGATCAGGCGATATGGGAACCGGTGGATTGCCGCTGGTCGATATGGGAAGAGGATCGCTTGCGATTATGCGGTAGTTCAATTTGCTGATCTGCCCTCTGAGGTAGACGCTCAGTTTTCTGCTGAACATATCCGTCTGGTCTACCGTCGCTTGGGCAAAAATCGGCAAATCCATGGTCATGCTGGTTGCTGCGCTGGGATTGGTAAAACGGGAAAGACCATTGGCAATGGTAAGGCCGCCGCCCGCGATGATCTGATGGCCCTGGGTCAGCCGCAGCTCGCCGAAGGCATCGTGAAAATAGGCCGCTATGTGCCGGTTGCCGTTCATCTGCGCCAGGAAATTGAAGTTGTTCATCCCGTATTGCGTATAGAAATATACCCTGTCAGTCAATTGCCCGTGCAATACCAGGCGTGTCCTGCGCAGGCCGATATCCGTGGTATCGCCAGCCGGTTCGCCCAGTACGGTCGATCCGGGGTTGTTCTGCTCGTATCGCAGCCAGAGCTGGTTCAGGAATCCAAGCTTGAGATACTGGCTCCCGTCCTCGTTCAGGTTGAATTTGAACGGATCCTTTTCCTTCCAGTTTGAATAGGCGAATCCTTTCGGTTTTTGCTGAAGGGCTTTTTCCGGGTCGTCCGGGGGGCTTATGGGATTTGCGGGTGCGGATGCGGCTTGCGATGTGCGGCGTACTTCGGCAGCCTGGGTGGCGGGCAACTCATTCGGCACGGGACCGGTCCGGGGCCCCGGTGGAGCGTCCGCCACTTGCTGAAACGATCCGATACGCACTCGCCCCGCTCCCGGTTCTGCATATATCTGCTTGGTATTGATGTCAACATACAGTTCGATGGCAGGGCCCGGAACCGGTATGCTACGGGAGTGCGGGGAGACTGTAATGTCTTTGGCATATAATGGTGCGGGGAACAGGAAGAGCGATAAAATGAAGGAGAATTTGAGTTTCATGATTCCCTCGGCTGATTTCAGGTAAAGATGAAATATCCATAAAACATATTTATTCAGGATATTATCTTTTTCTTTATCAGCAAAAGGGAACTAACAATAATTCATTTTCTTATCTCTTTTTATGGCAACTGAATTACAGAAATAACCATATAACATGCTAATTATAAATATTAATATAACAGGAAAGGGCAATACTTCCGGCAACTGAAGGAATGTGATGCTATATTCATGACAAAGCCATTTTTTGAAATAGCATTATTCTTATAAATTATATTTTTCCATGGCGGTTTTCACATGAACTGTCGCAGGCAATCGAATCCAGGCAGGGCAACGTCGATTCGGTATTGCTTCGATCATAGATACTGATAATGATTTTGTCATGTTGCGTCATAAAATATCCTGGATGCATGGTCTATTCCAGGTCGTGCCGCTGGGTCAGCTCGCGAAGGTATGTCCAGGGATACACGCCCCGATCGTGTCCATCGCTGAAAACGAGCTGCACGCCGTATGCACCGACAGGGCGGATTTCGGTGATGCGCAACTGTGCCGGCAAGGCCCCTGTGTTCCCTCGAAGCTGCAAGGATTTGCACTCCGTGCACTGGCATCGGCCACGCAGGAAGGCATGGGTGAATCGCTGCCGTTTGCCATCGCTCCAGAGTATGTCCAGCGCGCCGGTGCGAATCTGGTTGGCGATGGTCTCCACTCGCGTCACGCGAGTTTCCATAGTAGTGGGTTTACGATTGCCAGCCGTAAATTCATAGGCGCCCATCCTTTTGCAGGATTTTTACTCCCGGGCCCGCGGCATGGATTTGAGCGATTGCAAGTCGCGCCGACTTGCGCACTTCAGGGTCCCGGTCGTCCTTGATCCGTTCAAGCGCGGGCAGGGCTTCCGGCACGCCGATTTCGCCGAGCGCCAATGCGGCCTCCTTGCGCAGATTGCTCATCGAGTGGGACAGCGCATCGATCAGCGTGGGCACCGCCCGGGGAAGCCGCAGGCAACCCAGGGCACGCGCCGCTCGCAATCTCACCTGCCAGTAGGTATCCTGCAAAGCCGCGATGAGCTGGTCCTGTGCGTTTTCCAGGCGCAGCTTGCCAATGGTGGCCGCAGCCTCTTCGCGCACTTGCCAGGCCGGGTCGGTCAAACCGTCCAGCAATGCGGATAATATGGAGTCGTCGGAAGCGAAACCAACGGCTCCCATGGCGGCGCGGCGCACCTCCGGCTCGGGATCGGCAACTGCCAGCGAGGTGAGGGCCGGTAGCGCCTGTGGCTGCTTCAGATACCCCAGCACCGTAACGGCTTCGCGCCTCACCGCCGCATCTGTGTCTGCAAGCGCCGCGAGCGCCGGCGCGAAGCTTTCCGCAGCCCGCAACTCGCGTAGCGCGCGAAACAACGTTGTCCGCACGAATGCCGAAGGATGCGTCAGATGCGGCAATATGCGCGGCGCCGATTCCCGCTGTTTCAGCTCATATAGGCTCTGGGCGGCAGCTTCCCTGACTGCCGGGTCGGAATCGTCCAGCACGGCTATCAATCCGTCGATGCTCGCATCGCTTTCAAATGCCTCCAGCGCTCTGGCCGCTTCCGCGCGAACCGCAGCAGCAGCGTCTTTCAGGCTGGCAATGATGAGCGGCACGTGATCTTCCCCTTCGAGATCGGCGAGATCGAGCAGCGCGACGCGGCGCACCTCGCTATCCGAGGCTTGCAAACGTAGCTGTATTGCCAGCAATTCCGGGTTATCAGCAGAGGTTGCGTCCATCTCAAGCCTCCGCACGTAATGAGTCGTTCTTCGGCACCGACCCGAGCGGACTGAGACGCTGTAATGGAAAACCTGAGCCGGGCTGATGCAGCAATTCGAGGCAACGGCGCTTTAGCCGGGCGAATTGGCTGGAGGTCACCAGTTCAGCCTCGCGCGGGCGGGGAAAATCCAGGCTGATTTCCTCGATAATGCGGCCGGGCCGCGGGCTCATCACCAGGATGCGATCGGCAAGGAACAGAGCTTCATCGATATCATGCGTGACAAACACGATGGTGGTTTTGATGCGCTCCCATATATCCAGCAGCAGTTGCTGCATCATCATGCGGGTTTGCGCGTCGAGCGCGCCAAACGGTTCATCCATCAACATGACGCGTGGGTGATTGATCAGCACGCGCGCAATTTCCACGCGCTGCTGCATGCCTCCCGAAAGCTGGAAAGGGTAGTGCTGTTCGAAGCCGGCCAATCCCACCAGTTCCAGCATTTCATTCGCGCGCCGATGGCGTTCGCGACGCGGGATGCCTTTCATTTTCAGGCCGAAAGCGATGTTGTCCAGCGTTTTTTTCCAGGGAAACAGCGTGTGTTGTTGAAATACCAGGCCGCGTTCGGGATGGGGCCCGTCCAGGGGCTGCGAATCCAGCTGGATACCGCCGCCGGTTGGGTGCAGGTGGCCGGCGAGCGCGCCGAGCAGCGTGGATTTTCCGCAACCGGAAGGGCCGATAAGGCAGACGAACTCTCCTGGCTGAATTGAAATGGACACATTCTGTACCGCCTCGAACGCTTCCTTGCCATGCCCCAATCGTATGTGCAGGTTCTGGATGTCTATGCGTCCTCGCTTGGCAGAAGCGGATCTCTCGGCATGGCTGGTCATTTTTTTGCTCCGGAAGCCTGCCAGGGCATCAGGGCATTGCCGAGCTTTCGGACGGCCATGCTGCTGCCCATGCCCAGCAAGCCAATCAGGAGCATGCCTACCACGATGTCCGCATAGTTCTGGATCGTGTACGAAGCCCAGGTGTAATAGCCGATCCCGAACTGGCCCGATATCATCTCGGCGGTTACCAGGCAGAACCAGGCCGTCCCCATGCCGATCGACAAGCCGGTGAATATGCTGGGAGCGGCCGCCGGCAGGATGACTTCGGTAAAGATGGCCAGGGGACCACTCCCCAGGCTGCGTGCCGACGCGATGAGCCGTGCATCGATCGTCTCGACACCGTGTATGGTATTGAGCAGAATCGGAAACAGCGCGCCCGTGAAGGTGATGAAAATCATGGAAAACTCGGATGAGGGAAACATCAGGATCGATAATGGAATCCAGGCGACCGCAGGGATGGGCCTCAGTATTTCCAGGGGTGGCATCAGGGTGTCTTCCGCGATGCGCAACCGCCCGATGACCAAACCCAGGGCGACGCCTACGATGGCTGCGATCAGAAAACCGCAAAAAACGCGCGACAGGCTGGCTGTCAGATGCGACAGCAATACCTGCGATCGGAACAGTTCCCATCCGGCGGCAAGGACTTCCAGCGGGGCTGGCACATTCCTGAATGTCACGACACCAAGATCCATCTGCGTGGTCGAGGCCAGATGCCATGCCAGCAGGCACACTGCAATGGATGAAGCGCGCAGCAACAGCCGCGCGCTTCCAAAGCGAAGGAGCCTTATCCTTTCCGTGGAAACCGGTGCGGCTTCAGTGAGGCTGCTCATGATTGCTCTCCTCTTCTGGTAAATCGTGGAAAATGGGGCCGTGATGCCGAAGCGGGCATGCGGCCGCGCCTGTCCGCCGCCATTGCTGCCATTGCTGCTAAGCTGCTATTGCCTGTCCTGGACGGCAAACCTGTTCCCCTGGTTCGCAAAAGCAGTTTTGACAGCGCCGAAATCGAGTACCTTTCCCCCATTGGCCCGGGCCCAGGCTTCTGCATCGGCCTTGAGCAGGAATCCGCTGACGTTTTCTTTGCCGTGGACGAACCAGGCATCGGCACCCAGCAGCTTGATTCCACTGTTGCTATCCTGCACGTAAACCACGCGAACTTTCCTGCCGGCTTTTTCCAGCTCGTCCAGATCTGCAAACGCGGATTCAGGCGATGCATAATGGCGCACCAGCGGCTCGCCCCTGACCCATATCTGCGCTACCCGCCTGGTATCCGCGATGGGCCTGCCGCTGCGGGCATCTTTCGCAGACAGGGGAGACTGGGCATAATTTTTAAGTTGTGCCTCATAATCGAGCCCCGTCTCGCTGAAGGCGGCACGGATATATCGATCGTCGATGAATTTATCCGCTTCCAGATCGATGGCGGTGCGCTTGATGAGTTGCAAGGTCTCGATCGAGGTTTTCACTGCCTGCCGGTATTCCGGCTTCCAGGTAAAATCGCGCGTTTGCAGGCCGAGCGGACCATGAAACAGATAGATGACTTCCGGCTCGATGCCGGTCACCCTGGAGATGAGTTCGCTGTATTTCTCCGGTTCCGCCGCAAGCAGGCGGTCCGCTTCAAGTGCCGCCCGCAGGAACGCAATGACGACCTCAGGGTATTTCCTTGCATAGTCGGCATCCACTAGGCTGCCATGCATGGTGGGCGCGCTGGCCTGGGAACCGTCATAAATTTTTCGCGCAAAGCCGCGATAGGGAAACAGTTCGGCGAATGGCACAAAATCGGCATGGGCATCGATCTTGCCGGCTTGCAGTGCGGAACCGGCAATCTCCGGTGCCTGTGTAATGATGGTTACATCCTTGTTCGGGTCCCAGCCCTGCTGGGCGATGGCGCGCAACAGCATCCCATGCGAGGTCGAGGCAAACGGAACGGAAATGGTCTTGCCTTTCAGCTCGGCCAGTGACTGCACGAGGGAAGCCTTGGGCACGACGATGCCATTGCCGCTGCCTGCCGTGCTGCCCGACAGCACGCTGATGAAAAGGCTCTGCTTGCCCGCTTTCCGAAACGCGACGCCATTGAACGAGCCGGGAAAATCGGCCATGGATCCTATATCCAGCTTTCCCGCTACCATTTCGTTCGTCAGCGGTGCGCCTGAGGTGAAATTCCGCCATTGAATGGCGTATTGCGCATCCTTGTACCTGCCTTCGCGCGGCAGGTATTTTTCGAGCAGCTTCAGTTCACGGATCAGCGCACCGCCTGCGGCGCAATTGATGGTAGTATCCTGGGTGCCGATGGCGATGCGAATGGTCTCGGCGTGCGACACGCCGGCCATCGCGACACTCAATGCCATGCTGAACAGCTTTGCCGGCAAATTCATGGTTTTTTCTCCAAAAATGCTGCGCCATCCGGCATGACTGGCTAGCGCAATAGATAGGGAATATCGACTGTCACCGCGCCTGTGGGGCAATCCTTCTCGCATGGCATGCAATACCAGCATTCGTCGAATTTCATGTAAGCCTTTCCCTTGGCAAGATCGATCGCCAGCACATCCAGGGGACAGACATCGACGCAGACAGTGCAGCCCTTGTCGGCGATGCAGAGCGCTTCATCGATGCGCACGGGCAGGCTGGTGGGAAGGAAGGCGGTAGGCATGGGTTTTCTCCTTGATAAAATTTCAGATTGAAGCGGCATCCACTTCCTTTTTTGTCCTGTCATCCGTATTTCTGCTGATGCGCATGTTTTGATACGCGGCCTTTTCGCATTCGTCCAGGTCGAGGATGTAAGGCTCGAGCGGACGCTTGAAGCACCTCATTTCGCCATCAATTTTTTTTACCTGCACGTGAACCAGCCAGTCGCGATCATTGCGATCCGGATGATCGACCCGGTTGTGATACAGGCCCCAGCGGCTTTCCGTCCGGTATAGGGAAGCCCGCGCCGCCATTTCCGCACAATCCCGGATGGCGTGCACTTCCAGTGCGCGCATCAGCTCATGCGGGTCGCGCGCCGACAGCCGTGCGAGGTCCACCCGGATTCCTTCAAACCGGTCCAGGCCGATCTCCATCTTGCGGGTGACTTTCGGCGGCTGCAGGTAGTCGTTGACCATGCGGCGCAGCTTGTATTCAACCTGCGACGGCGGCAGGCCGTCTTTTTGCGAGAGGGGCGCCCATACCCTTGTCCGCTCCCGTTCCACCTGGTCCTCGTCGATCTCCACGGCTGGCGTCCCGGCGCAATATCCGGCCGCGCTTTCGCCGGCGATCCTTCCGTATACGAATGCTCCCAACATATAGTTGTGAGGCACGCAGGCAAGATCCCCGGCGGCGTACAGGCCCGCAACCGTCGTTTCGGCGTGCTCGTTGATCCACACGCCCGATGCCGAGTGGCCGCTGCACAAACCGATCTCGGAAATGTGCATTTCAACCATCTGCTCGCGGTAATCGGTACCGCGGCCCTTGTGAAAACGGCCCCGGCTCGGCCGCTCGTTCGTATGCAGGATGGTTTCGATGGTGCTGATGGTTTCCGGCGCAAGGTGATTCAGCTTCAAAAATACCGGGCCGTCGCCCCCTTGCAGCTCGCGGTAGAATTCCATCATCATCTGCCCGCTCCAGTAGTCGCATTCGATGAAGCGTTCGCCTCTGCTGTTGGTGGTATAACCGCCCAGGGGGCCGGTGACATAGGCGCAGGCAGGGCCGTTGTAGTCCTTGATCAGTGGGTTGATCTGGAAACATTCGATGCCGCTGAGCTCGGCCCCGGCGTGGTAGGCCATGCTGTAGCCGTCCCCTGCGTTGGTCGGGTTTTCATAGGTGCCGAACAGGTAGCCCGACGCGGGCAATCCCAGCCTTCCCGCCGCGCCGGTGCACAGAATGACCGCTTTTGCGCGGATGACATGGAAGTCGCCGGTGCGGCAATCGACCGCCATCGTCCCTGCGATGCGTCCATCCGCTGCCGTCAGGAGGCGGGTGGCGACCAGGCGGTTGGTCACGGCAACGCGGGCGCGCTTCAGGCGCCTGTACAGCACGCGCTTGATGTCGTGCCCTTCGGGCATGGGAAGCACATACGTTCCCATGTGATGAACCTTGCGCATCGCATAATCGCCGGTTTCATCCTTTTCGAATTTGACACCCCATCGATCCAGCTCTTCAATCATGGAAAAACTGTTGCGGGCATAGGCCATCAGCGTTTTCTGGTTGACGATTCCGTCATTGGCGATGGTGATTTCCCTGACATACTGTTCCGGCGTGGCGTGGCCGGGCACTACCGCGTTGTTGAGGCCGTCCATGCCCATGGAGATGGCGCCGCTGCGCTTGACATTGGCTTTTTCCAGCAGGAGCACGCTCAACTCCGGATTGGCCTCCCTGGCTTTCACAGCCGCCATCGGGCCGGCAGTGCCGCCTCCTATGACAAGCACATCGACTGTCCGGGTATGGGATTGCATGGGCTGTCCTGTTGAAAACTGATGTATGGGCTGCGGGGACTATTTCGTTGCGCGGCTTCCAGCCGTTTCGTCCGAGCCGGCCGCGGACGCGCTGACCGCCTGCCTCGATATTCTCAGGCGATATTGAAACGCGTCGCCGCGGAAATACAGGTATTCGAAATCGAGGGGTTTGCCTGCGGCGGTATGAGTGAGCCGCTCCATGCGCAATACCGGAGAGCCTTCTTCCATCTTCAGCAGGTTTGCCAGGTTGTGGTCGGCCAGCATGGCGTCGATCTGCAGGTCCGCATGCCCCAGGGCAATGCCATAGTCGTTTTCCAGCACCAGGAAAATGTCGCGATTGGGAAGATCGATGTTGCGCAGGCGTTCGCCTATTTCCTCCGGCAGGTAGGTGACTTCCATCGATAGCGGTTCCCGGTTCAGATGGCGCACCCGTTTGATTTCGGTTACCGGCGCCCCCGGCTCGAGCGCGAGTTTCTGCGCAACGGCAGGGGATGCGGGAACCGATTTGTGGCTGGTCACCTTGTTGTAGATTTCATAACCCATACGCAACATCGCCTCCGCGAACCCCTCCAGTTGCATCAATTGCTGAAAGGCCTTGGCCTTGGCAACGAATGTTCCCTTGCCGGGGATCCGGAAAATCAATCCCTCGTTTTGCAGGTCGCTCAAAGCCTGCCTTACCGTGATGCGGCTGACGCCAAATAAATCGCTCATCCCGCTTTCCGACGGCAGGCGCTCATGAGGCTTGTAGGTGCCATCGAGAATGCGCTCGCGCAAGATATCCTTGATCTGGGTATAGAGCGGTATGGGAGACAGGGTGGTGGTCAAGGGTTGGTTCATTCTTATTCGCTCCATTTGTTATGTCTTGTTATTACAGGTCATGGTAAATCGTTACAGGTATAGTACGTGGAAGGAAACTGTTTGAAAAAGAATATAAAGTGATTTGTTTATCGTAAAAAGTGGATAGGATTCCAATCCGGCGTGGGAAGCGAAAGACTGGGCGGGCAGCGAGGAATATGACAGGGCATAGGACGGCATGAAACAAAATATGACTGCCACCGTATCGATGGTTGGCGCGACCCTGCTTTTTGCGACTATGACCCTCTGCGTCAAGCTGGCCTCGACGAATTACAGTACCGGTGAAATCGTTTTTTACCGGGGCGTGATCGGTGCGCTGATGATGGCGTGGCTGATGCACAAGCGAGGCGGAACGCTTTATACGAATGTGCCGGCACTGCATTTCCGGCGCAGTTTGACCGGTGTCAGTTCGCTCGGCCTCTGGTTTTACGCCATAGCAGAATTGCCGCTCGCCACGGCAGTGACGCTGAACTATATGTCACCAATCTGGATGGCATTGCTTCTGCTCGGCAGCGCTTTCCTGCTGGGTACGGACCGCATCAATGGCCGGCTGCTGGTGACGGTGCTGGTCGGTTTTGCCGGCGTGGTATGCGTGCTTCAGCCAGTCATGGCCGGTGATCAGCTATGGGGCGGTCTTATGGGACTGCTATCGGGGCTGTTCGCCGCCCTGGCTTATCTGCAGGTCTCCGCGCTTGGCCGGGCGGGAGAGCCTGACGGCCGGGTGGTATTTTATTTTTCCCTGGGCAGCGCTGCGGGCGGAGGGTTGGTAGCCACTCTGGCGGGGGGATGGCACATCCATACGCTGCATGGCCTGGGAGTGCTGCTCGCCATGGGTATACTCGCGACCCTGGCGCAGCTCCTGCTGACCCGGGCTTATCGCACCGGCAACATGCTTGTCAATGCCAGCTTGCAATATCTCGGCATCGTCTGGGCATTTCTATATGGCGTACTACTGTTTGACGACCCTGTCACTGCACTGGCGCTGCTCGGCATGAGCCTGATTGTCCTGGCGGGAATCACAGCAGCGCGTCTGCGCGAGCCGCGCGCCATCCAGAAGCGCAAAAACACTTTTCCCGGGTAAACAGCACTTCTGGCAATCGAGATACGGTCGCCAGTGTATCCATCCGGCATCCGTGAGTGTCCCCGAAAGGCCTACCTGTAAAATTCGACAGCTTTTCGCCGAATTGCCCATCATGTCTAATCACTTTTTGGTCCGCCCTTATACGCAAGGTATGTCGCGGGCTCTGCCCGCAAATTCATGACGATGATCCATAGACTGAAAAAACATGGCGTTTCAGCCATTTTCTGGATCGCGCTCGGTTTCTTGTCCATTCTTACTTTTATTTCCTACAGGGCCCATACGCGGGCGTACGACAGCTGGGTCTGGGTGGAACACGCACAGCAGGTAAATCTCGAAACGGAAGAACTGACCACTTTGTATTTGAGTGCGCGTGCGGCATGGCGAAATTACCTGACTGCGGGGAATAAAATCGACTTGCGCATTTATGAGGAATCGGTAAAGGCGATACCCCTAAAGGTTGCCTCCCTGGAATTATTGACCGAGGACAACGAGGAGCAAAACGAGAGGATCAAGGCCATATCACTGTTATTGAAGCAGGATATCGCGTTGATAAGGGACGACATGGCACGAAAAAAGAGAGGGCGGTATGTCGACCCAGCCGCGCCTTTCGCTCCCAACCTGAACTGGGAAAAATTCAAGTACATTACGGAAGTAGTCCAGGATGCCGAGAAAAAGCTGCTTGCCGAGCGCTCGCAGAAATTCAAGAACAGCACGGACCGGCTTGCCAGGACGCTCATCGCCGGCAGCTTCGTCAGTTTTGTCATGCTAACCCTGGTCTTCTACTTTTTAAAGAAGGAGGTGAGACAGCGCAGGGCCGCGCAGAAGGCACTCGCCGAGAGCGAGCATCATTTCCGGCTGGTCGCGGAGGCGGAACAAGCTGCGAACAAGGAACTGGAGAGCTTCAGCTATACCGTATCGCATGATTTGCGCGCGCCTCTGCGGGCAATAAACGGGTTTTCGCGCATCCTCAAGGAAGATTATGCGGATAAGCTGGATGATGAAGGCCGCCGCCTGCTCGATGTGATAAAGGGTAACAGCAACAGAATGGGTTCGCTCATCGACGACCTGCTCGCGTTTTCCCGATTGGGCCGCAAATCCGTGGCCGCAGCGAAGATCGATATGACCGCCCTGGCCAAGACCGTCAAGGAGGATCTGCAAAACGAATCGAAGGATCGATCCATGCAGATCATTATCCATCCGCTGCCGCCGGCACTGGGAGATCCGGTTCTCATACGGCAGGTATGGATCAACCTGCTTGCCAATGCGATAAAGTTTACCGGGCATGCCGCTTCCGCCTGCATTGAAATCGGCACTGTCGCCAATGCAGAGCAGCAGGGCAGCGCAGCCAATATCTATTATGTCAAGGACAACGGCGCAGGCTTCGACATGCGCTACTACGACAAACTATTCGGCATTTTTCACCGGCTGCACCGGGATGATGAGTTTCCAGGAACCGGCGTGGGACTTGCCATCGTGCAGCGCATCGTCACGCGGCACAATGGACGGGTGTGGGCCGAAGGCAAGGTTGACCAGGGAGCGACTTTCTTTTTTGAACTCCCGAGCAGTGGCGAATGAACGGGCATGTGAATAAACCAACCAATACAACGGGGAATAAACGATGAATCAAAATGAATTGGTGGAAATTCTCCTAGTGGAGGATAACCCCAGCGATGCCGAACTGACGATCCGGGCACTGAAGAAAAAAAAGTTGGCCAACCATTTGATTTGGCTGAAAGATGGCGCAGAGGCGCTCGAGTTTCTTTTTTGTACGGGTTCGCACGCAGGCCGGCCCCAGATCCAGCCCAAGCTGATTTTGCTCGATCTCAAGATGCCGAAGGTGGATGGCATCGAGGTGCTGCGCCGCGTCAAAGGGGATGAGAACCTGAAATCCATACCGGTAGTAGTGATGACGTCGTCCCATGAGGACCAGGATATCGTCGAAAGCTACAAGCTGGGGGTAAACAGTTATCTCGTCAAACCGGTCGAATTCGAGCAATTCCTGGAAGTGGCTTCCAACGCCGGTTTTTATTGGCTGCTCATAAACCGGGTATCCGGTAAATAAGAGCGAACGGCACGATTATTTAGCCAGCTCCTCCCGGTGTTTGCACTTGCCATAGTGGTCGAGCGATATGCCTGCGCGCGTTGCCTCGCATGAATTGTCGTATGTTTTCCCGTCGCAACCGCAAACGGGCGCTATTTTCTTTTCGCAGGTTGCCGGTATGGGCCTGCAGGTTCCCTGCGCATCGGAGGTCTTGCATTGGCCTGTGTTTTTTTCGCAATACTGCCCGCTCGGACATAGAATACCCAGTATTCCGCCACACTCCGCCGGCTCAATCGTTTCGGGCGGCACACACCGGTCGGATAATTCCACCCGGATGGAAGTGCCCGGCTTCGCACGAAGGGACCGGAGCCGCATGACAAAATCATCAAACTTCCCTTCGGCTGCCATGAATCCGGCCTCCGCGCAGGCTGACAAGCCGGATTCCATCGAGGTGGGACTCCCCGCCCTGGGAATATAGGTATAGAACGTGTCGATAATATCGCTGCTGATGGCGTCACCCACCAGCTTCCGCACCGAACGCAGGACGGTTTTGTCCGGCGTGCCGCTGTCGCTGCCAATAGTGATATTCACAGCCTGGGCGGTGGCCTGGGCGTAGGTTTGGTCCTGGGCCGGAACAGGCATGCTGGCGAAAAATAACCCGCCAAGCAGCATGGCGCAACCTAGGCATCTCGCGGGGAAAGCTTGAGTTGAGGGCAGCAGGGAAAGACGGCCGTCAATAGCGCAATAGAACAACGATCTCATTTTTCGAAGTTGCTCTCACTCAAGATAGGTGCCACCTTCGCAATCAATCCGGGTTGGCCTGGACGCTGTGGAGATCCGGAAGGTTGCTTTCCGAATCTCTGCAGCAGGTTCCTCCGATACTGCGGAATCAGTTCGGGCCGATGGGGCCGCCTTGCTCGTACTTCGGATCCTTCATGGGTCTCCCCTCTTTATCCCGGGGAAAATCCGGCGGCGATGCGGCATCCTTGCCATCCTTGCTTCGGTCGACCCGTTTCTTCTGGTCTACATATCCGGTATCCATCTCTTCCTTGTCTTTTGGCATGCCATAATATTTTTCTTTCTGGCCTCCTTTTTTGGAATCGGCCCCCTTGCCTTTATCGCTGCCGCTTTCTCCGGTGCTGCCTTGTATGGGATCCTTCTTGTCGCTGTAGTCGGCGGGATTTTCCTTGGTCTGCCCGGAGGCGCCGCCATATTGAGCACTCGCAATGCCGGAAATCCCCAGGAGAACGGTACCGGCAAGGACCAGCGCAGATGCCGATGAGCGTACGGCTGAAATAGATGAGAATTTCATGACTGTTCCTTTTTTGATCCAGCAATATTGCTGTGCCAAAAAGAATACGCAGACGCGGCTACCTCTTCAGTGCGGTATCACACCAACCCTGTCTTTGGCGATATGACGTTTACAATTAAGGGGGTGGAATACCGGATTTAGGGACGGCGAAAAGAGGTTTTGTAATCCGGGCGTGGCGCCTGAAAAAGACAAGAAGGGAAGTCCAGCCTGGCCAGGAGAGAACTGGAAGGGGAACATGGGATGGAAGGCGAGGGAAGAGGTCCCAGGTCCACCTGGAACCCCCAAGGTTTTAATACCGGCCCTTGAGCTTCGGACCGGTTCCGCCGGTGCCGTCTTCACCCCACAATTGCATATCCTGATAGGTGCCCTTGAGCTGGGATGAATCTCCATAGCTGCTTCCGCTCGTCCGGCTGCTGTCGTACCGGCTGGGTTGGCTCATACCGCTTGTGCCATAATCGGATCCTCCTCCTGAAGTGCCCGATGATGTGGAACCGCTGGGCTGCTGCATGGAATCCCCCTGTCCGTAACCCTGCGCATTCGCCATTCCCGTGATGCCGAAAGTCAGCACACTGGCTAACATCAATGATTTTACTGATACTATTGGAGAAAATTTCATGACTACCCCCTTTTATTGGCCCAGCGACATCCGCTGTGGCAAAAATAATACTCCGCTCTTTCCAGCTGTTCAGTGCGCTAGCACACGGATGAGATGGAGATCGGTTTCCGGCCCACCCCGATGGCGATGTTCATACCGGCCGGCGGAGAATTCAACAAAATAGAATGAGACCTGGCAACGCTATCAATTTGCCGCTCGGGCGGGCATGCGGATATCTTGATACTGTTCTTTTGATCGTGTTCATGAGTGCGAGTATCGGTCCGCTGCACGCATTCACCTTTGAAACCAAGGGCAGCCCCAAAATCAAGAGCGATGACGGCAACTTCGAAATGGTTTTTGGCGCCCGGGCCCATCTCGACGTGCATTCCTTCAATAAGGATAACGCAAATCCTGCCTATCCGGCTTTCGGAAGCCAGTTGCCCGATGGCAATCCGCATAGCGGTTTCAATTTCCGGCGGGGTTATACTGATGTGACAGCCAAATACTATGACCTGAGCTTCAAATTCCAGAACGATTTTGCGGCAGGAACTTTTCCCGGAAGCCTGCGTGAGGCCTGGGTGGGCGCAAAGCTCGGTCCCGGCCAGCTGACGATCGGGCAATTCAAGGCTTATCGCGGCATGGAAGAGTTGACCAGTTCGAACGAGATTACCATGATGGAGCGTCCCTCGACCTCGTCCACGGGCATTTATGGCGGACGGCAATGGCTGATGGGAGTGGGCTACAAGGGCATGATCACGGACCAGCTGGGTTACGGGGTGCACGCCATGAGCCTCACCCATACTGGCATGCCCATCAGGGGCTCGAGCTATGGGGGGCGGGTGGTCTGGCTGCCGCGCTCGCGGGAGGGCGATACGCTTCACTTTGGCTTCGCCTACAGCATGGATACGTCTTCCGGCGAGTCACTCGCCGCCAAGGTGGTCGATATCTATGGCGGACGCCGGGGGTATACCCAATCCTTCGGATCCGCCGGCGCAGCCGCGGGCCCATCCCACGACCGCACCCAATCCACCCTGGCGTTAGAAGCCGCCTATTCGCTGGGACCGGTTACATTGCAGGGAGAATATGCGGCGGTAAAGCTCGACAATACGCACTTTCTGGCGGGCGCTCAGAGGGATTCCCATGTGCAGGCCTATTACGTGCAGGCCAGCTGGTTTGTAACCGGGGAAAGAGCTATTTACCGGAAGGAGCGCGGCGCTTTCGGCAAACCCAAACCTTCGAGGAAATGGGGGGCGGTCGAATTGGCGGCGCGCTACGATGCCGTCGAAAACAAGGACCAAAGCCTGGCCGAGGATCCTTGCGGCACGGGCACATCCAAATGCCGTACCCAGGTACTGACACTGGGTCTAAACTGGTATGTGCGGGAAGGGGTGCGGCTCATGCTCAACTATTACCTTACCGAAAACGCTATCGGAAATGCCGGGCCGGGGACGCCCAACCGTACCGACACGCCTTCCGTGATCTCCTTTCGCACGCAGTTGAGTTTTTAAGACGATCGAGACCGGCGGAGCATCGGGATAGCGTATTGCCCGGTGCTACATGCGCTCGATGTATTCGCCGCTATCGGTATTGATCTTGATCTTTTCGCCCTGCAGCACGAAGGGCGGAACCATGACGACCAGTCCGGTTTCCAGCTTGGCTGGTTTGTAGGAACTGGTGGCGGTAGCGCCCTTGAGATTGGGCTCGGTATCGATAATGGTCAATACCACGCTTGCGGGGAGCTGCACCCCGATCGCGCGGTCGTTATGGAAGTTGACTTGGACGTCGGTGTTGGGCAGCAGGTATTCGTACTGCCCTTCGAGAAATTCCTGCGACAGGCTGAGCTGTTCGTAGTTTTCCTTATCCATGAAAACGAAGTTGCTGCCGTCCTGGTAGAGGAAAGTCATGTCCCGGGGCTCGACGAACGCGCGCTCCACCTTGTCTTCCGTACGTATGCGCTGGTTGGTCTTGGTGCCCGCCTCGATATCCTTCATTTCCACCTGCATGAAGGCGCCGCCCCGTCCGCCCACATGAACGTGGTAACATTTCAGTACGCGCCAGATGCGCTTGTCCCACTCGATCAGGTTGCCGACGCGGATTTCTGTTGCAAGCACTTTAGCCATTGTTTTTCCAGTTCCAGTGGATCAAAAACCGCGCATTTTACACCAAAAGGCTGACCGTCATCTCATGCAATCCTCATTCTCGGCGGAATGCCGCCGATGCCCGCGTCTCGCGGGCCACCTGGACGAAGTAAAGGCACGTTACCCGGCTTATCATGCGCGCCCGGTCGCACCATTTGGCGATCCCGCTGCCCGACTTCTCATCGTCGGGCTGGCGCCGGGCATGCATGGAGCGAATCGGACCGGCAGGCCCTTCACCGGGGATTTCGCCGGCATATTGCTATACCGGACCCTGCACAAGTTTGGATTCGCGAACCATGAGGGCTCCGATTCCCCGGACGACAATCTGCAGCTCATGGATTGCCGTATCACCAACGCGGTGAAGTGCCTGCCTCCGTATAACAAGCCGGAACCATCGGAAATACGCAATTGCAATCCTTTTCTCGCTGCCGAGATCGCCGGGTTCCGGAAGGAAGGCAGCGCCGCGATCCTCGCTCTCGGGGCAATAGCCCATCAGGCGGTACTGCGCGCGCTCGGGTTCAAATTGAAGGATTATCCGTTCGAGCACGGCGCAGTTCACGCATTGGTTTGTGCTGCCGGTCCGGTTGCCGACAACCCTGCTTCGCCCGGGCTGGGGTGCAAGCTGCAGTTGTATGACAGCTATCATTGCAGCCGCTACAATACCCAGACCCGGCGCCTGACAGCGGAAATGTTCGAACAGGTATTCGTGAAGATTTGCGCAGATCTGGCTGCCCATGCGGGATAAGGGATAGGGAACAAGAAGATAAAGGGCAGGCAAGGATTGCGGATTAAGATGGAAGCAATGGAAACATAAAAAGGGAGAGACCAACCATGCCTTATGTAAATATCCGTATTGCCGGTACGCTCAGCCGCGACCAGAAGAAACAGATCGCCGCGGAGATCACCGATACCCTCGAGAGGATCGCCCACAAGCCCAAATCCTATACCTACATCGCTTTCGACGAACTGCCGGATGAAAGCTGGGCGATCGCCGGCAAGCTGCTGGGTAAGGAGGAATAGCTTCATTGCCGGCAGCATCCGCTTTCGATAGCAAGGAATTCTGCTCCAGCCTGCCTTCCCAGCCGGGGGTCTACCGCATGCTCAATGCAGCGGGCGAGGTGATCTATGTCGGCAAGGCGATCGACCTGAAGAAGCGCGTTTCTTCGTATTTTCAGAAAAATGGGCTGGGACCTCGCACGCAGCTGATGGTGTCGCAAGTCGCCGGAGTCGAAACTACCGTCACCCGGTCGGAGGCCGAGGCCCTGCTGCTTGAAAACAACCTCATAAAAAGTTTAGGACCACGATATAACATCCTGTTTAGGGACGATAAATCCTATCCATACCTGATGCTGAGTGCACACCGCTTCCCCCGTCTGGGTTTCCACCGCGGCCCGCTGGATAAAAAAAATCATTATTTCGGACCTTTCCCCAACGCGGGCATGGTGCGGGAGAGCATGCAGCTGTTGCAAAAGGTGTTCCGTATCCGTACCTGCGAAGACAGCGTATTCAGCAACCGTACCAGGCCCTGCCTGCTGTACCAGATCAAGCGCTGCAGCGGGCCTTGCGTCGATCTCGTCGAGGAGGGCGCTTACGGGGACGATGCACGCGACGCCAGGCTTTTCCTGGAAGGCAAGCAGACGGAAGTGCTGCAAAGCCTTACCAGGAAGATGCAGGTGGCAGCGGAATCACAGGAGTATGAGCGGGCTGCGCTGTTTCGCGACCAGATCCAGGCGCTGAGAAAGATCCGGGAAAAGCAGTTTGTCGATAGCGGCAGGGCGCTGGACGCCGACGTGGTAGCCTGCGTCGCCGAAAATGGCGGAAGGGGAAGACTCTGCGTCAACCTCGCCATGGTCAGGGGCGGTCGGCACCTCGGCGATAAAAGTTTTTTCCCGCAGAATGCGGAGGGCTATGTACCTTCCGCCGCAGTGGAAGCTTTTCTGGCGCAGCATTATCTCAATCGCAGCGTGCCGCATGTCATCATCGTGGGCGAAAAAATCCAGCGGGAAGCTCTGCAGAGCCTGCTTGCCGAACAATCGGGGCGCAAGGTCTTGATCAGTTGCAATCCCATCGGGGAGAGGCGCGTATGGCTGGGAATGGCAACGGAAAACGCGCGCCTGGCACTGGAGCAGATGCTGAGCCGCCAGGCCAGCCAGGAGGAGCGCCTGCATGCCTTGCAACAGGCTCTGAACATGCCTGGAATAGGCCGGATCGAATGTTTCGACGTCAGCCACACGCAAGGCGAAGCGACCATTGCATCCTGCGTGGTGTATGACAATTTCGCTATGCGCAACAGTGAATACCGCCGCTATAACATCACCGGTGTGGTGCCGGGAGACGACTATGCCGCCATGCGTAGCGTTTTTTTGCGGCGCTATCACAAGGTTGCCGAGGGGGAAGGCAGCCTTCCCGATCTCATCCTGATCGATGGCGGCAGGGGCCAGGTCAGCGCGGCGCAGGAAGTGCTGGTCGAACTTGGACTGAACGATGCCTGTCTGCTGGGCGTGGCAAAAGGCGAGGAGCGCAAGCCAGGGCTGGAACAATTGATTTTCCCGGCGGTTGAAAAGCCGCTACAATTATCCAAGGATCACCCTGGATTGCACCTGATACAACAGATCAGGGACGAGGCGCACCGCTTCGCGATTTATGGACATCGCGCCAAACTGGGCAAGGCGCGTACCCGGTCCAGCCTGGAAAAAATCGGGGGCGTGGGTGCCAAGCGCCGTCAGAGCCTCCTCTCCCGGTTCGGCGGGCTGAAAGGCGTGCTCACTGCGAGCGTGGAAGAATTGCAGCAGGCCGAGGGCATCAGCCGTGCACTGGCTGAGAAGATCTACAGGGAACTGCATTGAATTCGCTGAGGGCCTGAGCCCATGGAACTCAATGAGCGCGACTGACCGTGTCCCGCGGCTACCTGTTTCATTTGGGATGTTTCAGGATCATTCCGGCCGGTGCCGATCCTGGCTGGAAAGAGTTCAGGCGTTCCGGATATTTTCGGGGGAGCGATGAAGCCCGGGAATAATGTCCGGCGCAGGATGGGCAACCAGCCGTGAAGCCGCATTTGCGACGATGAATTTACCGGATTGCCGTTCCGATGGCGTAGGCGACCTCATGCCCTTCAATCTCCCCAACGTACTGACGTGGATGCGCATCGTGGCGATTCCGCTGTTCGTGGGAATTTTCTACTTTCCGCCTAGCTGGCTGTCCCAATCCGACCAGAATCTGATTGCTACCGTCATCTTTACCGTGGCAGCGATTACGGACTGGCTGGACGGTTATCTTGCACGCATCCTGCGGCAGACCTCCGCTTTCGGCGCGTTTCTCGATCCCGTCGCGGACAAGCTGATGGTCGCGGCGGCGCTCATCGTGCTGGTCTACCTGAGCCGTCTGGACGCGCTGATAGCATTCATCATCATTGGCAGGGAAATCACCATATCGGCCCTGCGCGAGTGGATGGCGCAGATTGGAAGAGGCAAGAGCCTGGCGGTGTCTTTCCTCGGGAAGTTGAAAACCACATCGCAGATGGCGGCCATTCCCCTGCTGCTGTACCATGAAAAGATCGGCGAGGATTTCAACGCCCATGCCGTAGGAACCTGGCTGATCTACCTTGCGGCGGTGCTGACGCTGTGGTCGATGGGTTATTACCTGAAGGTGGCCATTCCCCAGGCGCTGAAGCACGGCTGATGGGGAATGTTCAGGTATCCATTCGGGTTTGGCCTTTCTTGACCAAAGATGGCGCCGTCCTTATAATGCCGCCATTGTATTTGCGGGAATAGCTCAGTGGTAGAGCACAACCTTGCCAAGGTTGGGGTCGCGAGTTCGAGCCTCGTTTCCCGCTCCAGTATCGTGGGAAAATGGATTTTTCGCATGAGGCATACCCCGATTATTGCCTCTCGCTGATCCGTTTTCCCTTTTTAGTTTGCGCCCATAGCCCGGCGCATCGACGCGCGAGCCATTCGGGTTGCGCAAACATGGCGGGGTGGCAGAGTGGTCATGCAGCGGCCTGCAAAGCCGTCTACGCCGGTTCGATTCCGACCCCCGCCTCCATTTGTAATCAATAAGTTAGTCAGGTAAAACAGCTTTTTCTGCTATATAGCATGGTAAATATATAGCAATCATCCGAAGGCTTTTTTGATCGCGTCTTGCTTTTGCTGGTCCGCAAAGTGAGCATATCGCCCGGTTGATGCTAGCGATTTGTGCCTCAATAACTTCCCCGTCAAATATAAATCCCCTCCGTTCTGCACAGGCCAGCTTCCATATGCGTACCTCAGTCATGGAAGCGAAAATCATCCCTTTCTGCTTCAGCTAGAGCTCTACGGAAGTACACTGACATCATCCTGTAGCTGATCCCTATCGGTAGCATGGAAGGTGTAAGCTTGAATGTATCAGGTACCCGCCCACGCACGATCAGAACGGTACGGTGATTTAGGACGTGGCGACCGATGGGAATCCGGTAGTTCAGCAAGCGGCCACTGCCATGGCCGGGCCGGGTGGATAGGTTGAAGTGAGGCCGCTTCAGTAAGCGATGGATGAGCGTCAGGTGGCGATAGAATCACCTTCAGTCATATCTTCGGAAAAAATCTCATTAGCTCAGCCAGCTCATTCTGAGGAGAATAAGGATCATAGCCGTCCAGTAAAAGAAGGGTCGGCGATCAATGCGACATCGGTTATATAAACGGGATAACGCAAAATGAAAGTGCTTTTCGACGCGACAATGTATCCGACGGAGATCCTAGAAATGATCTGGGAACAGGACTCGCTCGGGATCGAGATCGCCAACCGGTGGGTGACACAGTGGCCGGAAAGAGTGCTGAATCTTCTGGTCGTGGGAAAATATCAGGAGGCGTTTCTAAATCAACTTCAGCAAGAACGGGTGACGCTGGCAAGGATAGGCCAACCAGACCAGACAACGTGGGAGCAGGTGGCGTCAAGGTTGGGTTTAAGCCTCGATCCACCGGAAATGAAGTTGATTCTACAGCCGCCCGAGCCACAACCCAACTAGGCGCAAGATCTGCTGAGACTGGCCAGATTCGCCCGGCCAGATTCGCCTCCTCGTTGGATCCCTCATCAAGCGTCGCGCGGCCGTAAAGGAATCCGGCAAGGAACGAACCGTGAACAATGCCATTACCCATACCCAGGATGTGATGGATGGCACGCATACGGACACCGAGCTGGATTCGAAGTGATTCCGGGTGCAGGCCGCCGCCAGTTCACCGATCAATCTGTAGTCTCATCTTGATCTTCCGCCCCATTCTTACTACTCTGCTGCAGTCGAAATGGTAACGCTGGGAAGCCATCCACTAAAAATAGTTGATTCGCGAAAGACGAGTATCCAATATACTGATGCGGCCGGTTCATGATCGGATGCTGGTCATCTTTCACCGGAAGCATGGGATACATGGCTTGACCTGGACCTAGAGAGGGTGAGATCCCGTTATCCTGCTCAAGTTTTTGAAACTAGCGGGAGAGTTTTTTGGTATTACAGGTTCTCACATGGCTTTCGACATTTATGCGCCATAAAGGAGAAATGACATGGCAATAAGCAGGAAGATTTTGTTCATGATGGTCACGTTGGCGGTAACCTTGGTTGCCGTCTCCGTGCTGCCGAGAACGGCTGCCGCGAGTATCTGGTCTGCGGCTGAACGCACGAGCTTGATCATGGCAACGTGTCCCTCCGGACAGGAGCAGTATCCGGTACTCGCTCGCCTGCATAATAAGATAGCAGCTGCTGGTAGCCTCAGTGAGGCACATGGCCTTGCGCTCACACCGATGGCCGTGGCGATCGACGCAGTCAGGAACGCACGCTCCATCGCGCCTTTCAGTGATGACCTGGGTTCAGCCGAAGCCCAGCTCACCGACATGTACTCACGTATCGAAGCTGCCGACACGCCCCGCCGGGTCGCGGATGAGTTTTCCGGCATGCTGCTTGCCAAACTCGACAATGACAAAGCTGCCAGCGTAAAGGTGGGCAAGACCGGCTGCAGCTACTCGACAGGAGAAGTAATCGCCATCGTGGTCGGGTTGATCCTGGGCATCATTCCTGGGTTGATCATGCTCATCGTGCTCTGCTGACGTGTGGCTGTGGCAGGAAAATCACTCCCGATCTTGATCGGGAGAGCACTTCACAGCTCTGTTTTTACAGCTATGAACCGTACAGCTGTCCCGGCGCCACCCCGATATCCAGCTGCGTCAGCGGCAAGGACGTTGGCAGCGGGAGATGCAGGGCCTCGTAAACAGGAGCGTTGGAAAAACCGTAGGGCGCTGCTTCCTCGTTGCTGAAAGCGTAATAAGCTTTATCCACCTTTGCCATGATCATCGCGGCCAGGCACATCGGACACGGGTGGCCGCTAGCATATACCACGCTGCCCTTTAAATCCGGACGCCCCAGCTGCCGGCAGGCTGCGCGCAATGCCTCCATTTCGGCATGCGCGCTGACGTCGTGAGTTTGAATAATGGTATTGACGCCGGTGGCGACCTCCCTGCCGCCGATGGCCAGCACTGCGCCGAAAGGGCGGCCGCCCTGGTTGCGGTTTTCCTGCGCAAGGCGTACCGCCTTGCGCAGCAGTTGCTTATGATCGGTCATCGCATCTCCCGGGGTTATCGCGTCCGTTGCGCTCAGTCGTCTTGCTGCCGTGGCAAGCACAAGGCCCGGTACCGCCGACAAGAGCCATCTACGCTTGACATTGATCATTTTAACTCCTTCTCCGAATCATGCAGAATTGCCGCCAAGCAGGCAGGTCATAAAGTAAATCAGCCTGTGCTGGAGTTGCAGGCGGCAGAACAGGACCGCAATTGCTGGTTATCAACCAGCGCATCAGGGCGGTTTCCATTATAGCCTTGGAGCCGCCGCTACATGTTTTTCGCGTTCCTTCCGGTGCCAATGTTCCAACTCCGGTTTGCAGCAGGATGGCCGGATACCGCCGTTGCCGGGGGAACGTGGATGACGCATGTACTACGGTGCGTGGCTCATGAAAAAGAAAATCCGCATGGATGCGAGCCAAGAATTGCCCGATATGATCAAGCCCGGCTTCATCGAATCGCCGAGCCCTGACTCAACCGTGAATTTGACGGAAGCACGTGATTGACATCCGCGATCATCCCATCTAGAGTAGTGGTCCCTGAATGCCATTTAATTAATTGTCAACAACTTGAGAGGAGAGTAATGATGAAAATAACCAAAACACTGTTAGCGGGTCTTGCATCAGGATTGCTACTGGTAGGGGCTGCCCAGGCAGGGGAACAGAAATTCACGGTGGTGATTAATGCCTATGACACCAATATTCCCGAACTCAACGTCGAAGGCGTGACGGTCAAGAACATCCGCGCTTTCAACGTGCTCAATGAGCCGGAAACCCTGACAGTCAAGAAAGGGACCGACGTGAAGATTACCATAGAGAACAAATCCCCCATCAGCGAGGGTTTTTCCATCGACGCCTATGGAATCAAGGAAGTGATCAAGAAGGGAGAAACCAAGACTATCAGTTTCAAGGCTGACAAGGCCGGCGCCTTCACCATCTGGTGCCAACTCCATCCCAAGAACATTCATTTGCCCGGTTCCTTGAACGTAGTGGATTAAGCAGCCAGGCAGAAACAAAAGGACAGTGGTTCGCGGTAAGAAATCCTCACCCGATGAGCCGTCAAACCCGCCCTTCGGCGGGTTTTTTTATTTGTAAAGCGTCCTATGTCATTTTGCTGCTTTTGCCGGGTTAGCCTTCGCCAATGTGAACCCGGTTGGATCCCGCAAATTCTTGGACCCAAAAACGCACGGATGTAACAATCAGGGAGGAAACTAGTCCGGACTGGCTTCATGCTCAAGTGGAAACATGGGAGTTCAGTAATGTAATTCATCTGCCGGTGAAAGCATATATTAGCGACAAGGAGATGAAACATGCACAGCGGACTGGTTTTCTGGGGGACATATATCCTCGTACTTGCTGCTGGACTGGGCATAATGGGAGTGGATTAACCAAAGCAGGATGGTCGGCTTTTATTCCCTCTTGTGGAAGGGGAATTTGCGGGTGCACGGAACGGATCGTCATATCACCCTGTCTGAACTGAAGAAGCGATTCAGGGTGATTCATGGTTGTTCCAGCTTACAGACTCATATAGCAGTCAACGCAATCCTCCGCCGCATGATCTTTTACCAAAAATAGGGGGTATGGGATGAAACCGGTCTCGGTGTTTACTATTCTTCGATCGGGTTTGCTTGCCCTGGCGGCATGCGGGCTGATGAGTTCCGCAGGCGCACAGATGCCCGGACCCGGCCAGGTTGGCGGCATGGGGCAGGGGGGTGCGCCTACAGGGGAATTTCCCTCTTATCAAGGCGGAAGAATGAACGATTTTCCTCCTGAACGCACTCCAGAGGAAAAGAACAAGAAACCCCCCACTGAACCTCCCAGTGACTCTTCCGGGAAATCATCACCTCCGCCGGAAAAACGGAGTGCGGGAGAAAAGACGGATCCCTCCGTTGAATCAGACATCCCGGAAAGCGGTTCCCCCGACGCGGCCGATGCCGATGCGAAACGGAAATAAGGGTATCCATAGTCGCCCGTAAATACCGCTTCCCATCCCGCATCATACCACCATGCTCGTACAGCTTATTCAAGGCTGCCTGAGTGGGTTACCGCACAGATCGAGTTGTGCCAACACCGGACACTTGCACGCGGGATTCGCCTTTCATGCTTTCCCCACGTGCTGAATAGCGCATCTTTCGGGGCAGGTGCCGGGTAGGGCAAGCGGTCTTCGTAGGCTGCCAGCCTTGGCGATGCTTTCCCCACAAAGCCCACGAAAGTGGTTTTCCAGTTGAATTTCCGGAGCGGACGAGATGAAAAAATCAATGGATAAGGATGTGTTCGGTTTGACTTTCGCCCAGTTTGAAGATTGGGCCGAGAGAAGCTCAAAAAAAATCTTCAAGCGCAACAAAAAAGAACGCCTATTCATGGATGACGCTTATAAAGACAGCGATGGCAGAAGCAAGGTCATACCCATTTCCCGCAAATCCAGAAATTATCCGGGCGCAGGTGGATAGGGCGAGCATAAAATTTATGCGGGCGGCGAAAGGAAGCCGATCGCGCTGATAAATCATCCGCGCGGGAGGGAAGGTATCCGCACGCCCCAGGCGTGGCCGTCCTATTCAGGCAAGGACGCGGGAAAATCCCTTTGGGTCAGCGGTAAAAGGCAGCAGCGCTGACGGCAGGCAGTTTTCTTTCCCGCAGAAAATTTCCCCAGGATGCAGTCCCGAGGCTGGACTGCCCCCAAGATGATGTTTAGCTGCTTATCCTGTTTACCCTCCTCATCTGGAAGCATTCTCCAGCCCGCTTCCACACCGCCAGCACAGCTGAAAATTACCCGGGTTTTCCTCGGCGCATGTGCGGCAAAATACCACGCCTGTCTCCACCGGCGCTTTCTCATAGGCTCGTACCACGGTCTGCGCCCGCGGCAGGTCATCCTCGCGGGTGATCCAGATTTCCGGATACGCGTGCGTAAAAGGAATGTCACCCACGCCACCCTGCGCGTGCTCGTTGAATAGCCGTGCCTCGATATTTGCGTGGGCGAGAAGATCGAGCAGGATATGCGCCTCCATCAGGTTGGCGGCGGAGCAAAGCTTCTTCATAGGCCGAAGCGGTGCTGATCGGGAAGGGTTGTCATCTCCAGATTCTCATTTCTCATTTTTCGTATTCATTTTTTTCCTGTTCGCCGCTGCATGCACCCGGTGAGCGGCCGGTTTGCGGTTTGCGCAGGCAATAGAGCCGCCAGGCATTCAATCCTGGGCGGGATTCCAGTTTAGTTCATTGTTGTGAAGCTGTGCCGAATGATACGGCTGCGGTTAAGGTTCGAGGGCTGGCAGCAGGCCCGAACTGATTTCCAGCGCGATGAACTGGGTAAGCTGGGCTGGCGTGAAATTGTTATCGGATACCAGGACGATCGTCCGCTTCCCATTGAACATTGGGCCAAGCGTAATACCTTCGATATTGCCCGCTGCGAGTGCCGAGCCATCGGTATTTTTCAGCTCGGAAAGATCCACCAGCAATGTTTTGCTGACTGGCTGGATGCTCGCTCCTGCGATGGAATCCATTCCCGATACATCGGTAGCATTGCGCGCATCCGCATAAAACAGCCGGACGGTAAATCCGGTGGCGATGCTTCCCGGCGTGAGGGCACCAAGCGTAAACGAGCGCTCGATGGTGATGAATTGCCGGTCGCCGATGGCAATAAAATCGGTCAGGCCGTTGGTGGCGAATCCACCCAGGGAGGAGGGTGCAAACACCACAGGCCCGACAGGGTAGATATACTCCTCGGCAGATTTGCCGCTGGCAATGTCGAATGAAAGGATGCGCGCACGCGAACCGGTGACGACATTGGAAGGCGGCGAGTCCTGCACCAGCCCATTTTCCGTCGCGGCATACAGCGTGCGGCCATCCAGCGAGATCGCCAGGCTTTCGAAGGAGAGGTTGTTGTATACCCCTTTGTCCCCCGGAAATATTCCGATATTGGATCCACCGGGGAAATAACGGGATGGAACAGGAAAGTCGCCCACATAGCTGCCGTCCGGATTCATCACGCGCACGGCAGGGTTGGTGAAGCCAAAAATGCCGCGCCGGCCTTCGCTGCTCCAATATATGCGGTTGCGGGCGCGATCGAATCGCAGCGCTTCGGGGTCAAGTCCTTTTTTTTCGAAGCCTTCTCCGTCCGGTCCCCGTATCAGGGTTACCGAATGGAATTTCACCCCTTCCATCCCGGGCGCGGCGGAACGCTGGAACAGGGCAAGATCAAGCGACAACTCATAGAAGCGTGCCTTGCTCCGGTCATCGCTGATTGCCAGATAACGACCGGTAGCCGGATTATAGTCGAGCGAAGACAACCCCCCGATGAGCGTGCCGTCGAATCGTGTTCTGTTCGGCACGATTTGCTGGCCGATATAATTGAGGACAATGTGTTCCGAAGCGGAAGCGGGACCGGGAAACGCGATCGCAGCAGCGATGGCAGCAACAGAGATTATTCTCATTGGGTCGTCAATTTATCCGTGATGCTGCAATATTGCTCAGCCGGGAGTTACTATACGTGTTTTGGCGGTTTTGGGAATCTCCCGCCTTCTTGCCTGTTCATTGCTGGTTTCATCGTATGAAACAGTTATTTCAAATGAGTAGCGGTGCGAGCAACACGAGAAGGCTTCGCTCGTGGACACGTTCCCTGGCCTGCCTGTTCCTCGCCACCGCAATATCGGGATGCGCCAGCTTCACCGAAGTCAGGAAGTTTGCTTCGCTTTCGGGAAATGCCGCAAGCTTCGACGGGATCATGAGAGATTATGTCGAAGCACCCGAGCGGCGCAAGCAATACCAGCCCGCGAAATTTTACCCCGACCTGGAATCGATGAAGGTGCGCCGCGAATCTCAGCATGCCGGCCTGGATTTGCTTCAGCAAAGCTTGGCAGACTATATGCATGGTCTTGACGCACTGGCTTCGGGCGAAATGAGAACCTTCGATAAATCGCTTGCCGATGTCAGCGCCAGCCTCAACAAGGCGTCGATACTCGACGCGAATGAAAAACAGGCTGTGGGCGCCCTCTCCACCCTGCTTGCCCGTTCCGCTACCGTCTGGTATCGGAAGCACGAAATGAGGAAGTTGATCGGCAACGGCAACGCGCCGCTTCAGGATGTGATCAGGGCAGCACGCAGAATCGTGAAAAACGGCATCATGGCCGACTTGCGGGTGGAATTGGCCCTGATCGAGCGCTATTATGACAATATAATGCTGGCCCCGGACAATCCTCCGGAACCTGTCGCGATGGCGTTGGCGAAGGAGGCACGGACAGAAGCATTGAGCCGCACCGACAGCCGTATCCGGAGCGCC
>DASZUL010000060.1:0-7997 GCA_035547595.1 Nitrosospira sp. | reverse complement strand
GTCCCGTGGGAATACGGGCTTATTATTAGAAACCTGTTTAACCTCATGCCCTATCGTCCATGATATGGGTGATTTCCCCAGAAGGTAGTCGCCTTCTTGTTCATTCCACTACTTTTCACCCTCTCTTTTATTTCACAAATTCATCACATCTATGTGACATCTTCTTCACAGGCAGTATGGCAGTCTTCACATCGTGGCATCGGATTGCGCACAAGTCATTCGAGCAGTCAGCTGGGGAATGCGGCAAGCCCTGCCGAGCCACGCGTCGGGCCGGTTGATGCGATCTGTTCTGGATGCCAGGATTAATAGGAGGAACGTTGTGAGACAATCGCTTTTTCACATTTTAATGGTTTGCCTGTTTCTCCCCCTGCTTTGGGTCATTGCAATCTCATTGAATAAGTTCGGTTTCCCCTTGATGGAGCAATTCGAGGATAGGTCAGCAAAATTCTTCATACTATTTCCCTATATTCTTCTTACCATGGCGGCGCTGTATGGCGCCGGGAAAGCAGCGGCGCGGCTGTCCGGTATCCTTGCGCGCAAGTATGGGAAACCCGAAGAAAATACCGCCGCGGCGGATACGCAATGGGATGAACTGCTCGATCCCCAAGCCATTGAACGGAATCGTTCCATTTTCATGAAGAATGTCGATAATTGGCTGAGGCATAGCGTGCTTGCAAGAGTCATTTTTGGCCTTGTGATAGGCGCAGTCCTGGTCATGTAGAGAGGCTGGCTGCTGTCCTTTGTCCATCAGGCGGTCCTGATCTGGCGATTAACCGAAATGCAGTACGGCTAGGCAAAAAGCCGCTGGTGCATTTTCATACCGCAATCTGCTTCTTCCTTGCTAATTTCTCTTCCCGCAGTAATCGAGGGCGAGCGGTCGAACCTGTGCCGTATGGGCTATTTTGACAGCTGGCCCATCCATTCTAAAATTCTCCCATAGTTGTTGTAGCTCCACCGATGCACCTTCCGGTGCAGGCCTGTAAAATGGATGATGGTCAATGAGCTATCGCTATTCTTGCGGAGCCGAGTAAGAGCGGATTTATGTCCAGGCAAGGACAAGCGGCGGACGGGCATTCCGCCCTGTTGTCTCCTTTATCAAATTCAAATGGTCAGGAGGAATCATGGTTGAAGAGAAAAGTCCCTCCCGTATTCTCGAGATGGGTTTTGGTTTCTGGCCCTCCAAGGTGCTGCTTACGGCTGTGAAAATGGCACTTTTCACCAAGCTGGGAGACCGGTCGATGCCAGGCGAGGTGATCGGCGGAGAACTTGATCTTCATCCACGGGGAATCTGGGATTTTCTCGATACCCTGGTGGCGCTCGGTTTTCTGGAACGGAGCGGAGCGGGGAGGGGTGCGCTTTATTCAAATACCGCCGAAACGGGGTTGTTTCTCGATAAGAATAAACCGGGTTATATCGGCGGAATTCTGGAGATGGCCAATGATCGGTTATTCCGGTTCTGGAATGACCTGGAGACAGCGCTCAAAACCGGTCAGCCGCAGAACGAGATCAAGCACAGCCAGAACCCCATGTTCAAGACGCTTTATGAAGATCTGCCCCGGCTTGAGCAATTCATGGGAGCGATGAGAGGTATATCACTTGGCAATTTCCAGGCTTTCGCGCAAAGGTTCGATTTTTCGCGCTATCAGTCGCTTTGCGATGTGGGAGGGGCAACAGGGCTGCTTTCAACCCTTGTGGCAAAGGAACATCCTCACATGCGCTGCATCAGCTTCGATTTGCCCGTGGTGGAGCCGATAGCGCGAAAGTATATTGCAGAGGCAGGATTAGCAGATCAAATCAGTCTGGTATCCGGCGATTTCCTGAAAGATTCCCTGCCAAAGGCCGACATTATCACCATGGGGATGATCCTTCATGACTGGAACCTGGAAAAGAAGAAACATCTTATCCGTCTTGCCTATGAGGCGCTGCCGGAAAACGGCGTTTTCGTGGCAATAGAAAACATTATCGATGATGACCGGCGTATCAACGCCTTTGGACTGATGATGTCACTGAACATGCTGGTCGAATTCGGGGATGCGTTTGATTTCACTGGAGCCGATTTCTGGGAATGGTGCAAGGAAGCCGGGTTCAAGCGATACGAGATAATGCATCTGGCAGGGCCCTGCAGCGCCGCGGTTGCGTACAAAAGTTAGGGTGGGATAGCCCCCGGGGCAGCGGCTCATTTCCGCCGCCTGTCGCCTTGGCGCCGTTCCGTGCCTTCTATCCTCGATTCCTCGTTCCCATCCTCCCGTGAACCGGCGGGTTTGCAAATATTGGAGACGATTTGCAATGCTTTTTGATGCACGGAATCAAGCGATTCCTTGGAGGTATCGCCCGCGGCAAGTGTTTGCAGCAGGCCGGCAAGCTCCTTTCGCGTGTGCGGAGGCAGCGCTGCGACAAGGGCCTCAAGAAGCTGGTGGGATTGCTGCAATTGTTCCAGGGGAGGTTCCAGAATTTTGCCTGCTTCTGAAATTGCCCTGTCCTCGTTCGGCTTCATAGATGTTGTTTTCCTGCGGAATTAGCTTAAGAATATCAGAGAAAGGCGCGCCTTCCAGCCGATATAATGCATCAACGGCCAGGGAATATACAACAGGAAGATGCTTCAGGAAACGCTATAGCGGATCAACAGGCGGGTTGTATAGAGAAAAAAGGAAAAGCAGCCGGCAATTGATCCGGCAACAGCCATCGCTGCTGCCGGTCCCAAGTTTACCGGCCATCATCGGAGGCATATGCGCTTGGCATCGAAACAAATCCTCCGAAGTCTCAACGCAATCCGAGAAAACTCAATACCGCAAGAAGGATAACGATAAAGCCCACCCACCAGATAATGCTGTTCATATCGAACTCTCCAGGTTAAAGGAAATTAACCACAATGCCATTGTCCCCTTTAACGCTTCCAGACTCTGTACGGGAAGGCACATAAAGCGCGTGGGGGGAGGCAGATCGGGTGGGCTGCGCCCTTGTTCCGGTTCGTGTTTCTCTAGTCGTCTTTCTTGACCTTTATATGATTCTTGACCGACTTTACTCCTTCGGTTGCATGCGCAATCGAATGGGCTTTTTCTGCTTCTTCTTTCGTCCGGGCGGTGCCGCTTAGGTACACAATGCCATTCGCGTCAGTATCGACGTGTATATGCGTAAGGCTGGCAGCTTTTTCTTCCGCGAGCTTGGCTTTTATCTTGGCGGTTATGACGGAGTCCTTGACGAAGATCTTGGGGTGCGAGCGGTCGGCGTCGGAATCCTCCGCATGACCTAGAATCGGCGCCATTAAAAGGCTTGCTGCCAGGTACGCTGTTGCCACTTTAATTTTCATGATCTATGCTCCTTTTATAGGTTGAGCCCAGATATTCTCATTTGCACTCAAGCACGTCTGTACGCCAGCATACAAACACGCCAGAGGACATCAGCATGAGAATGAAGTTGGTTGCCGAGCTGGAAGCTTCCGATAAAGAAAAAAGCCGTGTAGCGGAAGAGGCGACGTGCGGGAGAAAATATGATCATCAGGAATCCTCCTGAAAGCTGGTTCTGGTCGCACGACATCGAGCCACGTTATTTCGATAATGTGGTGACGCCCGGGATGCGTGCACAGCGCCTGTCGAACTATGGCAAGGGTGAGCGGCGACGGTTTGCGGCAATCGTATTCAGGGAACAGGGGCCGAAGCAGGATTACATCATCGATATGGATGCCGCGGCAGTGGAGGCACAGCTACGGGATTTGCGTGGGAGCGGCGTCTGTCCTGCTGCGATTACGGTAGATGCGGATGGCTCGCAACGGCGTTTTTCACTGCTGCTGGAAAAGGAACCGGCTTCTGCGACAAGCCTTCATGTGGATCTCGATGAGGCCGGTGTGCGCAGCCTCCTCGATGGTCGCCATGGGCTTGCTGATTTCGTCACCTATGTCGCGGCCGGCGTTCGCAAATACGCCATTGTCCTGGAGGAGCGACCCGAGCCATCGTGGTTTCTTGCTGATGTCACTGCGCAGGAACTCAATGCCAGGCTCGCGGAACTGGACATCACACTGTTTCGCTTGCGCAGCTATATTGAAGATAGCCAACGTCTATTCGCCGCCGCAGAAAAATCCAATGTCGGCAAAGGAGCATGGTGGTATGCCGACATCGACGCCGACACGGTAGCAAGGCAGCTTGATCGCAATGATGCCTATCCCATAGATCTCGATGCCACCCGTGGCGAGCAGGGGGTCCGCTTTACGGTTGTAATGTATCGCGGCAAACCTTGATCCCGCGGATCGCATCCGGGATCGTTATCGATCATCGCAGAGGAACTGAATGGATATCTGGCCGAAGAATTACGACACATTGAAGGTCCTGCATATGGATGATGAAGTCAGCACCGAAGAAACGGTGCGAATCACCATAGAACTGTTGAACCCTAATAGCTCAGAGACGGTTGAAATCGACAGGGAGGAGGGCGAAAAGATCGCTGCGCATTTGAAGCGGGTTTTTTCTATAGGATGATTCATATCCTGCAGCTACGGCAGCTGTACTGCGGCCAAGCCTACTCAAGCAGAAAAATAGGTGGGGTTACCGAACCAAGTATGTGTTTCTATGTTGTTGCAGTGCCTCCAATCCTGATGAGAGAAATACGGGGTTATCCGATGGAGACGGTGTACTTCAGTCCAATATATCTACGCTCGAAGATGCCGTAGTATCAGTTGGTGAAACGTAAACAATCGCGTACGGTGCTCGATGTAAGTTGCCCGTATTTCACCATGCCGAACTACCGGTTATTGTGAGCCATGAAAAAAAATACCGAAGCACAACGACGTCACACACTTTATCTTCGCGCCAAGAACGCTCTTCGCGACAAGCATCAGGATGACTATGCATTAATGCTTGAACGCCATGCGCAGGAGCTTGATACCCTGTGGGCGAACTATAATCTTGCCGTAAAAAAGCTGGCTGATAATCATAACAGGAAGGCTGTCAAAGCCAGGGCCGTCAAATCCACTGCCGTTCCGATAAGGAAAAAAGGGATATTAATTGCCGAGTCCGAGGAAAAAGTTCTTCATTGAATGATAGCTTTTTGCCGATTCATGTTTCTTGCAAGGCTGGACCAACCGATCGGTCGATTGCCCTCCAACCAGAAGTTGAGCTGCCGGAGCTAATCGTTTAACCGGTTGCCCTGCTGGATATTGAATGGAATTTTTTCTTTCACTTTTTCCCTCTTAAGAATTACCTAATTATCAGAGATAGGGATGTAATTTGGGTCATCCGGATTTCCGTAGCGCTTGATGGCTTCTCTATAAAGTTGGGGTGTATTATATAAGCCCAATTTCCACATAATATTATTGCGATGGGCTCTCGCGCCAGACAACTTTAACCCTAAATCCTCGCTGACTTCTTTAGTCGTCATCCAACGGGCGAATCGACGCAGGACCTTTTCTTCGCTGGGGGTTAGTTCGGGCGGCGGCGGTAATGGATCTATCGGTTTTATTTTTTTTATATTTCCATCCAGGTAAAAACCGCCGGGTAATATCACCTCGATCGCTAAGAATATTTTATCGAGATCCGTACCTTTCAACAAATACCCCCTCACTCCTGCATTCCTGGCTTCTGCTACATGCCTGGGATCACCATCTGATGTATATATTAAAAGAGGCAGATCAGGGTAGCGGGTGCCGAACTCTTTCGCCAGATTAATGCCATTCCCATCGGGTAGAAAAAGATCGATTATTACCAGATGAAGTGTATTGTGCCGTGCGAGATCGCATGCTTCAGCTAATGTCGTGGCGCAAGCCACTACGTTAAAAGAGGGTTCGGTCTGCAGGGCATTACGCAACCCATTAACAAGCATGGGGTGGTCATCCACGATCATGATGTTGACAGTTTCTCGATTCGGCATGATAGGTAATTTATGGATAAAAAACGGTGGCGACCAAGCGCGTGCCATCGGAAGGAGAAGAAGTAATTTCCAGGTTTCCACCCACACCTTTCAGGTCTTCTTTTATGCTGCGCAAACCGATGCTTGATTTAGGATTGTTGCAAACAAGCTCTACATTAAAACCTTTTCCATTGTCGCGAATATCCATCTTCACGCAATTTGCTGCTCCTTCGAGGAGCACTGATGCCTGGCTGGCCCTCGCGTGTTTGATAATATTTTCAAGTGCAGTCTTTGCGCTCATAAAAAGAGTTTCCTTGACATCTAGAGGCAAATATTTTATTTCGCCGATTGCAGCGAACTCGATCGGCGTGGTGACAGTGGACATGTCGAGAGTCAGCTTGTTCAACTGATCACCCAAGGGGAGGTTAGGGTCGATGACAAAGGTGCCTTTCATGATTTTTCGCAGATCACCCAGGACTTCACCCAGATGCGTGGCCGCGGCTCTGAATGGGGTAGACTCCTTTGGCACTTCCAAGGTCTTGGACAATGCCTTCACGGAAGCTTCAATATTCATTTTGATCGCTGTCAGCATCGATTGAATGCCACCATGCAGGTATTTGATTCGCTTGTCCTCTTCTTCCCGCGCATCTATTAAACGTTGTGTCAATGAACTGAGCCGATCATCTAAAGCGGTTCGCTCCCGGATATTGCGCAGCAGTCCCAGGAATATTACGACAGCCGCAAGAAATGCAATTCCGGCAATCCAGAGCATCGTGTTGTCGATATTTCGAGATACCTGAGCGTCAATCTTGGAAAGAGCGTTATCGACGTCATCCAGGTAAACTCCAGTTCCTAGCATCCACCCCCAGCGAGGTAGCTCAATAACATAAGCACGTTTTGGTCGGGAATTCTCACAATCCAGTTTGGAACCCGGACTAGCATATTCCGGTTTCGGACTTTGATTTATTAACGAATATTTAGGCCACTTATAGTCGTGGAAGCCTCCAGTCCGCGCAACCCGGATCAAATCCTGAATAATAAAATTTCTTGCGCAATCTTCGAACCCCCACATGTTTGTTTCCTCTAGTTCCCTTTGTTTTGAATGAATTATCTGTTTCCCTTCTGTCGTGGTATAGGCGAAGAAATAGCCGTCTATACTATATTCCAGCTTTCGCAGTATTTCCCTGGCCTTAGCTTTTGTTGCCTCATCCGCTTTTCCATCCTCATACAGATGGGCAATGGCAAGCTGGGCTATCGCTACGTAATTCTTTAATTCCGCATCCTTGGCATCGAGGAAAGCTTTCTCGATGACCTCCTTTTCCTGCTCCGCCAGCGATTTTGCATGGTAATACACTGTTACCGCTATGGCACAAAGCGCCAGTAATAGTGGCAGAACAGCAAAAATGATAATTTTCTCTCTTATCGTTTTCATGATGTAACTCTAAAGCGCTACCTGATTGTCGACATCATCATTTTGCTGATGCTCGTTATGCAAACGAAGATATTAAATCTCTTTTGGGTATGTTCTGATACACGATTAACTCGAACACACTAGCAGTAATTTCTCTGGCAGGAATACTTCGGAAAGCAAAGGATCCCTTCTCCCCCAAAACAGCTCGTTATGCCCTTTTACGAGGTGAAGTAATATTTCAACTGGTCGGTTGCCGTTGTTTGGCCCGAACAATTTTAACTATATGCGGCTTGGTTTTTTCCATTGGTTCGGCTCTACTTCGGTTAATCAGCGTCATGGATTTCGGGTTCACACCCGGACTGCTTTTTTTTCAGAAAGAAAATCGTAGCGGCATGGGAGAAGCTGTTACTAGAGCAAGGCAGTTTCTCCATCAACACTTTGCTGGTGTCGTCTACTCCAAACACAATATCGCTGTATCTCTCCCTTGTGATTTCA
The DNA here is from genome assembly GCA_035547595.1 of Nitrosospira sp. Lineage (GTDB taxonomy): Bacteria > Pseudomonadota > Gammaproteobacteria > Burkholderiales > Nitrosomonadaceae > Nitrosospira. Next base: position 256 of record DASZUL010000060.1, on the reverse strand, counting down.
TGAATGTAAGGGTCAAGAAGTTTCAGAAGACCCTACATTATTGGGAATTTTTACAGGAGGGAATACGATGAAACAATTGATCGGAAAAGCCAGCTGGCTTGCTCTGGCTTTCACAGGCGCCTTTGCCTTCGGGGTGATTGCGTTGCAGCATGGGGAATCCATTGGCGCCATCTGGATTGTGGTGGCGACGGTATGCATCTACGCCATCGCCTACCGCTTCTACAGTCTGTTCATCGCCAGCCGGGTGCTGCGGCTG
>DASZUL010000059.1:0-64540 GCA_035547595.1 Nitrosospira sp. | reverse complement strand
TTCGCGGATGGGGTTTCTGCACCGGGCAAATATGTGGAGATGCAGGCGGAGATGGATGTGGTGGTGCTGATTTCGAACTGCCCGCAGCTGAACAACCCATGCAACGCCTACAACCCCACTCCGATCCGCTTGCTGGTATGGAATTGATCCCCGACCGCATCCATTACCTTTGCGAGGCGTGTATCAACAGCGGGGGACTGGAACACCTGACCGGACTCCCCGGTTTGGCTGGGCTGGACGCAATATGCTGATGGGCTGATGTTCAGATAGGAAGAAGGAGAGCGCATTGCCGAGCGCCGTGGTAATGCCCTCGGTTATACGGTCATCTCCCGGTGGAATCCACGGCAAATCTGGAATATGCAAGGATTGCCATCGAGGATGATTGCAGTGTCGATGCCGCGATTGCGACTGCTCGATTTTACTCAACAGGAAATTAACATATGGATCCACTTATCCGAAAAATCATTCTGGCTACCGATTTCTCCGAAGCTTCCCGGGAGGCTGTCCGGTATGCCAGATGGATAACCCAATCGCTTGCGGCGGAACTCAAGATCCTGCATGTATTTGAGCCTAGCGGCTGGATGGTGCCCTCGCCCTATTATTACACCCCCGGCTTCGAGGAATGGGTTCAGGCGAGTATCGAGCAAACCCGGCAAAAAGGGAGGGAGGCGCTCGAAGCGCTTGCAGAATCATTTGGCATCGATACAGAAACGATTTTTATCGAAGGAGATACCGGCAAGGAAATCGTCCTGGCTGCCCTCAGGCATAATACCGATCTGCTTATTCTTGGCACGCATGGGTATACGGGATGGAACCATTTGAGCCTGGGAAGCATAGCGGAGTATGTTATCAGGCATGCGCCCTGTCCCGTGCTGACCGTCAAGCCGGGTGGAAACGAACAGGCCTGAAGCCTGATCTCTTGTTTGCTGCTGAGTTTGATCCTTCCTCCTCCAGTTGCTTCAACTGGCCTTAATCCGTAACGCCCTGGCCGGCGTATCTCTTTTTCCGGTTGTAAAGCGACATCGCTCCGAGATAACTTCCTGATGCAGGCTTGCTTCCGGTCTTTTCAGGATCCTGCATATCCGGTTTGCATTGACCTGCCTTCTCTATAGCAGCTCTCCCTAAGTAGAAAATTCAACTCCGGCGGCAAGCCCCTTTTTGGATTGCTCTGCGCGTGATCCGAAAGTTTCCCCGGAAAATCAATATCTCGCGGCTGGTTCCAGCCTAAGAATCAGGGTTTCCCTTAGTATTAAATCAGGGTTTCCCCAATACCATTTTATTCCTGTGGGAATTAATATGAACTCACATTTCAGGACTCTGAGTATCTGTCCGGTGTGGGGACTCTGACCATTCGTCCAGCAGTAAAGGACTCTGACCATCCGTCCGATATTGATCCAATCAATTGAGAACAGGAGAATCAAAATGGCAACGGCACTCGGCAAAAATAGACAAGATATTCTTATCGCTTTATTCACGCTCGTTTTATTGGCTGCAGGCATATTCTCGAGCCCTGCAAAAGCGGATAGTCTTTCTGATCGGCCAGCCAGTCAGGCGGCGTCACAAAATGAGCATGACGTGCTGGCGCAGAAATTCGAAGTTGCGGCACAGGGAATGCAACAAAAGGCTGAAGAGCAGAAGAAGCTGCTCGAGCAGTATGAGCAGATACAATTTTATGGTTGGCAGTCCCACAATTTGAAATCGCGTACTATCGCATTGATACGCAAGTATGAGGAAGCTGCGCGGTCAAATATGAAGGAAGCTGCTGCTCATCGCCAAATGGCGCAACCGAATCCCACTTACGCTACCCCCGGTGTGCAAATTCCCCAGACAGGAAGCAACTGATAAAGCGTTTGTGTTTGTTAATGGGCAGATCCGGATGCATCCGTAACAGCAAAAGGCATACGGGTTTGCCCATCATCTTCAGATTCTGATCATCTCCGGCAGTACTCCGATATCACGTCCTGGCCTCTGCAGAATTCGAGCGGAGGAGCACTGCTTATTCCCTACACTCTTGCAGAAAGCAAGTAACTGATTTACATTATTCCCCTGCAGAGTGCTATTCTTGATGGGGAAACGATGAAAGACGATGAGACGCAAGATAACAGTACGGCCGCTGTGGCTGCATTTGAGCGCTCGTGCTGTCCTATTACCAATGCGCTGGATATTTTTGGCGACCGGTGGACGCTGCTGATCATTCGTGACCTGATACTGGGCAAAAGGCGCTATCAGGAATTGATCTCCTCGGCGGAGAAAATCGCATCCAATATTCTGGCGGACCGGCTGAAAAAGCTGGAAGTCGCGGATCTCATCACCCGGCGGGCCTACCAGCAGAATCCCGCGCGCTACGAGTATTTTCTTACCAAGAAAGGCGAGAGCCTCAAGCCCGTGCTGGCCGCCATTGCCTCATGGGGCCAGGAGCATTATCCGGGTACAGTTGTGTTTCCCCAGACGGAGAAGTCCTAGCAGAAACTCCGGCAGTTCAATCCGCAGCTGATGGAGAGCGCGGCCCATTTCAATGCCGGATCTTGTAGCCGCTCCTGAGCATCCGGAGGGTCAGCCACGACACCGCCAGAAAGGCCGCCGCGACGATTCCCAGGCTCAGAAATGGCGAAACATCCGAAGCCTTGAAGAATCCGTAGCGGAAGCCATCGATCATGTAGAAAAACGGGTTCAGGTGGGACAATCCCTGCCAGAAGGCGGGCAGCGACTTTATCGTATAAAACACTCCCGATAAAAATGTCAGCGGCAGGATGACGAAATTCTGGAATGCGGCAAGCTGATCGAATTTTTCCGCCCAGATTCCGGCTATGATTCCCAGCGATCCCAGGAAGGCGCTGCCCATCAAGGCGAAGGCGAGAATCCATAGGGGCGAATGCACGGGAATATCGAAAAACGCCACGGTTACGCCATAGACGCCCAGTCCCACGGCAAGTCCGCGTATCACCGATGCCAACACATAGGCGAAAAATATATCGGTATACGATAGCGGCGACAGCAGGATGAAGACGAGATTGCCCGAAACCTTGGACTGGATGAGGCTGGATGACGAGTTTGCGAAAGCGTTTTGTAGGATGGACATCATGACGAGGCCGGGTGCAAGAAAGACGGTATAGGGGACGCCGGGATAGGCTTGCACGTGGTCTTCCAGCACGTGCGAAAAGATCATGAGGTAAAGCAGCGTCGACACCACGGGTGCGAATACCGTCTGGAATCCAACTTTCCAGAACCGGAGCAACTCCTTGTAGAGCAGCGTCAGAAAACCGGTCATCGCGCTGTGGCAGGCAGTTCCAGCGCTTGGGCCGTATTCATGATTTTCATGAAGACTTCTTCCAGATCCGGCTGCAATACCTGCATCTCGATCACCTGGGTGCGTACCGCGCGCAGCGCCGCCAAGACGTTTTCCAGTTGCGCATAATCCTCCAGGGCCAGAAGATGGCATCCGTCTTCATGATGCTCCGCCAGGGGTTGAAGCGATGCGGGCAATATGTCCGGCATCAGCCTGAGGCGCACCGTGCAGCCGGAGAGGGTACTGGTGAGGTTTTTTATGCTGTCGAGCGCAACGATACTTCCCTGCTTCAGCATTGCCACCCTGCTGCATAAGGCTTCGGCTTCGTCGAGATAATGCGTGGTGAGAACGATGGTGTGCCCGTTGCCGTTCAGCTGTTTGATGAAACGCCATAATCCCTGGCGCAATTCCACATCCACGCCCGCCGTGGGTTCATCCAGCACGATGACGGGCGGCTTGTGAACCAGCGCCTGGGCCACCAGCACACGGCGTTTCATGCCGCCGGACAATGAGCGCATGTTCGCGTCGGCCTTGTCGTCGAGATCCAGGTTATGGATGATTTCCTCTATCCATCCAGCGTTGTTCTTCAAGCCGTAATAGCCTGACTGGATGGTGAGCGTTTCACGGACAGTGAAAAACGGGTCGAAAACCAGTTCCTGGGGAACCACGCCCAGCATGCGCCGCGCTTCGCGATAGTTCGAGCGGACGTCGTGGCCCATCACGCGAACGCTTCCGCTGTCGGCCAGTGCCAGGCCGGCAATGATATTGATGAGGGTGGTTTTACCTGCGCCATTGGGGCCCAGCAAGGCAAAAAATTCTCCCTTGCGGATTTCAAGGTCGATTCCGCCCAAGGCACGCAAGGATCCGAAATGCTTGCGCAATTGCATGACTTCGATCGCGAGGGTCATCGATTCATCTTGCGGGCTGCGAATTCTCGATTGCATCCATCATCATCGCGGCGGCGTCAAAACCGGTCTGGTTGCAGATCTCGCGCATGCAGGTAGGGCTGGTGACATTTATTTCGGTGAGATAATCCCCGATAATGTCCAGTCCTGCCAGCATGATTCCTTTGTCATGCAGATACGGACCCAGCGCATCGGCAATTTCCCGGTCACGAGGGGTAAGGGCCTGGGCTACGCCGGTTCCCCCGACGTTGAGGTTGCCACGGGATTCACCAAGCTTGGGAATACGGGCGAGCGAATAAGGTACGGGCTTTCCGGCGATCAGCAGAACCCGTTTGTCTCCCTGGGCAATTTCAGGGATATGCCGCTGGGCCATGATCGTGCGGGTGCCGTAATGGGTGAGTGTTTCTATGATCACGCCGATATTGTGGTCCCCCTTGTGGATCCGGAATATGCTGGTTCCCCCCATGCCGTCGAGCGGTTTCAGGACGATATCACCATGCTCGGCGAGAAAATCGCGAATCAATCCTTCCTGCCTCGTTACCAGGGTCGGCGCAGTATATTGGGGAAATTTCGCTATCGCGAGCTTTTCGTTATGGTCGCGCACCGCCCGGGGGTCGTTGATGACCCATCCGCCGCGGTCCTGCGCCAGCTCCAGCAGATAGGTGCTATAGACGTACTCCATGTCGAATGGGGGATCCTTACGCATGAGCACGGCGTCGAATTCGTGCAGCGGTGTTTCGACGGGGCGGGATGCTCGATACCAGGAATTTCCGTCAACCGCCTCCCCAATACCGGCTAGCTCCAGTGTACGGGCGTACCCGACGGCGCACTGTCCGTTCCACGCCAGGTCGCCCTGTTGCAGGGCAAACAAGCGATGACCCCGGGCAGCGGCTTCGCGCATCATGGCAAAGCTCGAGTCTTTGTATGTCCTGATCGAATCCAGGTGGTCGAGAACGAAGGCAAGCTTCATCGATCAGTCCGGAGACAGGTCGGGATAATATTGTTTCCTGATACGTTCAACATAATCTTTCAGATTGGTTTTTGATAGGCCATGCTCCTTGAGCGGGGACTCGATGGGGCAGGCAAGGGTGTTGAGCAGGAAGCCGAAGGCGCTGGCATCCAGCGTGGTCGGCTTGTCTCCGAGGAAGTATTCTTTTTCCCCGAGGCTGGCCGATAGCGCGTCGATATCCAGCATGCCGAGCTCGAAAACTTCTTCCGCCGAATGGCGCCCCAGGCCGTGGCCATAAATCTGCCGCTTGATCTTGTAGCGATAAACCAGCGCGGCAAGATCCCGGATGACCGGCGGCAGGACGCCAAAGATGGCCTGCTTGTTGGTTTGCCAGTTGCTGTCGGTGTACTGCCATCGCGAATACATGGTGGCCCAGAACAGGTGCTCCTCGATCAGCCGCTGCATCGCCAGGGATAGAGCAAGTTCCGCCTGGCTGAGCCCCGTATCCAGGTCCCGATACCGGGTCTTCAAATAGCGGACAATAAAACGGGAGTCTGCGAGTTTTATCCCCTCGTCCTCAATGTAAGGCAATTTGCCCTTGGGCGCAAACAGCGGAAGTGTCGTCCTGATAGCGTATTCGATTCCTGCCATCCGAAGATAGGTTTCGGTCTTGCAGCAGAAATGGCTCAAGTTGGGATTACCCCAGCTGCGTTCGAACTGGTAAAGTGTCAGCACCTTGATTCCCCCTTGTCGGTTTTCTCGCGGTTTCTTGCGCAGCAAAGGCATGCCCCGTAATACGCTTTCGGTTTTTCCAGTCACCCGGGGCTGGTGATAATCAGACAGTGTTTATATGCCCGATACTTTCAAACTGAAAGCGACTATATTAGCGTAACGGGTTGCAAAGTGCAAGTAAAGTGGCCTTGCGGCCCGATTGGGCCGATGGCTTTTACGGTGTGGCCGGGGCAGGGTAGCGAAAGTATTCCGGAATTGAGCTAGATCCGAAAGCCGCGTTAATGTGAAATTTCGGTGAGGGAACCGATTTCAAAAGCCGTACCGGCATCACAGAATTGCCAGTGCCAGGATGACCTGGCATCTTGTGGCCACATTATTCGGAAGCAACAGTGTGTTGCTCAGGGGTGATTCGATGGGGCCAGGTATCGCCTTTCGAAGGATTCGCATGGTAGCGGCCTGCTGAACAAAAATCCCTGCATTTCGTTACAGTTCAATGACCGTAGCAGGCGTAGTTGCTCCTCCGTTTCAACACCTTCGGCGACGACTTTAAGCTTCAAGGCATGGGCCAGGGTGACGATGGTCGATACCAGCGCAAGCCCTTCCTGCGAGACGGCCATATCGTTTACGAACGAACGATCGATCTTGAGTGTATCCACGGGTAGTCTGGACAGGTAGTTTAGCGAAGAAAAGCCGGTGCCAAAGTCGTCTATGGCTATAGTGACACCCATTGCGCGGATCGCTCTCAGGCTGACGATGCTGTGCTTGACATCTTCCATGATAAGGCTTTCCGTGATCTCCAGCTCTAATCCGGCTGCCGCAAGCCCGTTTATACTGACTACCCGCCCAATCTCATCGACGAAGTCGCGGTGGCGTAGCTGCAGTGGCGATACGTTCACCGCGATACGCACGGCGGACAGATTCGCCGTGTGCCAGCGCAGATAATCTTCGATGGCTTTGTGCAAGGCCCATCGGCCGACTTCATAGATCAATCCGGTTTCTTCCAGAACGGAAATGAAACGGTTCGGCGGCACCAGCCCAGTGATCGGATCGTTCCACCGGATCAGCGCTTCGGCGCCGATAAGCTTGCCGCTCTCCAGGTTGATCTTGGGCTGATAGTGGAGCACGAATTCTTCGTTTTCGATCGCCCGGCGCAACTGGTTTTCCAGAGTCAGCTTGTCGGTCGCCGATGCGGTCATTGCCTTTGTGTAGAGCAGGTACCGGTCGCCGGTGACCTTGGCCTTTCTCAGCGCGATTTCGGAATTCCTGAGTAGCGTCTCAGCATCGGCGCCGTTGTCGGGATAAAGCGCGATCCCGCATTTGAAGGAAATCCGCACCACGCCCTCGCTCAGTTGCACGGGCTGATTCAGCAGTGGCTCTATTCGCTTACCCAAAAGCGCAATGACACTTTCTTCGTCTTCCACTATCGGCATCACCACGGCAAAATGATCCGTCCCTAATCTCGCCGCCAGGTTGGCATCACCCAGGCTGCGCGTCAGCCATTCTCCCACCTGTTTCAGAAAGGCGTCGCCGGCGGCCCGGCCAAGACTGTCATTGATGTTCTTGAACCGCTCCAGATCGATGAGGCCCACGGCAACCTTGTAGCCGCCGCTGGCAGCGCCGCGCAGGTACTGGGCCACGCGCTCAAGGAACAGGCTGCGATTGGCAAGTCCTGTCAGGACATCGTAGTAGGCCAGGTAGTCGAGCTGCGCCTGCTTGGCAATGTGATCGATCGCGAACGAGATATCGCCGGCCAGTTCCGTCAACAGCCTCAATCCCTCTTCCTCGAAGAATTCGATCTGGTCGGCATACAGCGTGAGCACGCCTATGGCCTTATCCGCAACGATCAGCGGTAAAACGGCCAGCGAGCGCACTCCGAGACCAGTATATTTCCTGGCAAGCAGGATTTTGGGGTCGTTTTGCACATTGTTGGACACAACCGCTTTTTTCCCCTTGATCGCCTGCGCGGCCAGGGTGTTTTCCGATACCGCTCCCGTGCCCGATGAAAAGAATTCCTTGAGGGCAGCCAGGTGCTGCTCCTCCATACCTGCCGAGGCGACAGGGATAATTTTCGTGCCGGCCGGTTCGATGATCCCTATCCAGGCCATGCGGAAACCACCTTGCTCGACAGCGATGCGGCAAGCATCGCGGAGCAGTGATTCACGGTTATGTTCGCGCACCATGAGGGCATTGATGCCGCTCAGTACCGCGTAGACGCGGGCCAGGTGCTCGATCTTCTGCAACTGCAGCCTGCGCTCGGTAGTGTCCTGGAAAAAGATCGAGATGCCGCCGTCAGGTGTCGGATCGACGCGTTGCTCGAGCCAGCGGTTCCATGCGGAGAAATAATGTTCGGTATGCATCGTGACGCGCTCACTCATTACCTTGCGGTAGGTAAGCTCGAGCGGTGAGCTCTCTGCCTCGGGAAAGGCTTCCAGGTACTTCCGGCCAACCAGCGATGCCGTTTTGCGGCCAAGGATTTCCGCTGCCTTCGGATTGACGTAGGTGAACCGCCAGCTATGGTCCAGCGTGACAAAGCCGATCATCATGCCTTCCAGGATACTGCGGATGGAGCGTTCGCTGTCTTGCAATGCCCGTATCTCCCGGTTTCGCGTTATGGCAATGGCGGCAGTATGGGTGGCCATTTCGATGGTGCGCTGATGGCGCTGTGCGGGGCGGGCGGGCGTACGCAGGTAAATGGCGAATGTCCCCAGCACGGCGCGCTGGCGGTCGAATATGGGTGTTGACCAGCAGGCGCGCAGCCCGTTTGCCCTTGCCACCTCGCGGTAAGGTGTCCAGAGTGGATCGGTCTCGGTGTCCTCGACGATCACGGCTTCCCCCCGGTATGCCGCCGTGCCGCAGGATGCCGCGGCAGGGCCGATTTTAAAGCCATCTATGAGGCGGCGAAGTGCTTCCGGCAGTGAGGGTGCAACCATATGCCGCAGGCATCCGCCGCTTTCGTCGAGGAGGAGGATGGAACCCCTCGTTCCGTCGATGTCGGTCTCGATCACACCCACCAGTGCCGCGAGCGTCTCGCCGAGCGGGGCGCCGGCCGCGATCATCTCCAGCACGCGACACTGGCCCTGCACAAGCCTGACAGACCTGGCAGCCTCGTCAGTTGGTTTGCTGCGCGAGGTACGAAGGATGCGGCCCGGGCGCGGCGTCTTGGGTTTCCTGATGGGTTTGCTCAACATGCACCAAGCTTCGGTCTTTACAGGTAATGTGCTTGAAACGTGAAGGGCACAACGGTGAAATTTGTGCGTGATAGGATCTGCTGCTGGAATCTATGCGGAGATTTGAAACTTAAAAGTGGCATGATCTATTGCACCATGCCGTTGAATCTCTGGAAAGCTGTAGAATTTTACAGGTGCCGGAAATGGGTTGGCGAAGCGTAATTGCTTATCAGTTTTCTTAGGCTCCTTTCCCCCACCCTCAAGTGCCAGGGAATCCAACCTGGGTCATATCCCACCAGCCCGAGAAGGGCGAGTTTGACGGCAATGAAGGAGGCAAGTCACGATCCCTTTCATATTCGGGACGAATGTGGAGTTATTTTTCAACTGGGAACGGGCCGCTTGAGGCGAAGTGGTATCGCAGGATGCTATTTCACCCTCATGCCCGGCTGGGCTCCGGTATCGGGCTGGAGGAGATAGGGTCCGCCCTCCTGGTCTCCCGCGGCAAGGACCATTCCCTGGGATATGCCGAATTTCATTTTGCGCGGCGCGAGGTTGGCAACCAGTATGGTAAGGCGGCCTTTCAGCCGTTCGGCGTCATATGCGCGTTTGATGCCGGCAAACACAGTGCGTTGCCCGGAGCCGACATCCAGGGTCAGCTTCAGCAACTTATCCGCTCCTTCCACCTGTTCCGCCTGGACGATCCGCGCCACCCTGAGATCGATACGGGCGAAGTCGTCGATCGTAATTTCCGGGAGGGCGTTGCCTGCCTCTGTTTTTTCGTTTTTTGTGGAAGGAGGCGCGGAGGAAGGACTCTCGGCTGTGGATTGCGCGAACTGCGCTGGCTGCTTTGCCGGCTGGAGGCTTGTTTTGTTGGCTTCGATCAGCTGCTCGATCTGCCCGTGATCGAGCCGGCCCATCAGGTGCTGGTAATCGCCGATACGGTGGCCGTCCGGCAACAGCCTGTTCTGTGAATTGGCATCTTTCCAGGTAAGCGGCGGGACGCGTAAAAATTCCTCCGCTTCCGCGGCCAGCTTGGGCAGTACCGGCTTCAGGTAAACCGTCAGGATGCGGAACATGTTGAGCGTCAGGCTGCATACTTCGTGGAGTTCGGTATCCATCTCAGGGTCTTTCGCCAAAACCCACGGTTTCATCCGGTCCACGTATTGATTGGCGACATCCGCAGCCAGCATGATTTCCTTGACCGCCTTGCTGAATTGGCGGCTGTCATAGAACTGCGCGATGGAAACGTGGCGCCCGAGAAAAGTATCCTCCTCGTTGAGCTGGCAGAAAAGAAACCGGTTGAACCATTTCCTGTTTCCCTCCGAGATCGTGTCCGTCAGCTTGCCGCCAAACTTCCTGAGGATGAAACCTGAGCACCGGCTGGCGATATTGACGTACTTCCCCACCAGGTCGCTGTTGACGCGCAGGACGAAATCTTCAAAATTGAGATCGATGTCCTCCATATTGTCATTGAGCTTCGCGGCGTAATAATAGCGCAGCCATTCGGGGTTCAGGCCCTGCTTCAAATAGCTGTCCGCAGTGATGAAGGTTCCCCGCGATTTGGACATTTTTTGTCCATTGACGGTAAGAAATCCGTGAGCGTAAACCTGGGTAGGCGTGCGGTAGCCGGAGAACTCGAGCATCGCCGGCCAGAACAGCGCATGAAAGTACAGGATGTCCTTGCCGATGAAATGGATCATCTCCGTATCGCCCCCCGGACGCAGGAATTCGTCGATATCCGCCTGAGTCCGCTTATGCAGCTGGAAATAATTCCTGAAGCTGCCGAAATAGCCCACGGGGGCATCCAGCCAGACATAGAAAAATTTCTGGCGGTCGGTACCGGGAATGGGAAAGCCGAAATAGGGAGCATCCCGCGAGATATCCCAATCGGCAAGGCCGGATGACAACCATTCATTCATCTTGTTTGCTGCTTCAGGCTGCAGCCGCGAACGCGTTTCGGCGGAGCCGGGCAGATTGGGGAGGGACTCAAAAACCCATTTTTCCAGGAAAACCTTGCACCGCATATCCGAAAGCTTGAAAAAGTAGTGCTGGGATGCACGGCGCTGCGGGGCCGCTCCCGAAACCGCGGAGTAGGGATTGATCAGATCAGTAGGCGAGTACGTGGCGCCGCATACTTCGCAGGAATCGCCGTACTGGTCGCTGGCATGGCAATTCGGGCATTCGCCCTTGATATACCGGTCGGGCAGGAACATTTCCTTGACAGGGTCGTAGAACTGCTCCACGGACCGCTTGGCGATCAGTCCGTTTGCCTCGAGCTGGCGGTAGATATCTTCGCAATACTCCTGGTTTTCGCCGGAATCGGTGGTGTAGTAGTGGTCGAAGCCGACCTGGAAACCGTCGAAGTCGGCTTTGTGTTCCGCCCACACCCGGTCGATCAGCTGCTTGGGCGTAATCCCCTCCTGCTCCGCGCGCAGCATCACCGGTGTGCCATGCGTGTCGTCCGCGCACACGTAGTGGACCTCGTGTTCCTGCATTTTCTGAAACCGCACCCAGATATCCGTCTGGATATATTCCACCAGATGGCCGAGATGGATGCTGCCGTTGGCGTAGGGAAGGGCGGAGGTGACGAGAATTTTTCGCTTTTTCATCAATCAGCTATTGAATATGTCAAACGTAATTGTAACAAACTGTGACGGTAGAGGTCTGTTGAAACTGAATGAAGGCGAACGATGGCCACTTTCTGCGATGTTTCGCGAGATCCGGATCCGCTATCGCCGGTTCATCTGGAAAGCTTGCGGGTAATTGCAGCCTTGGATCATGCCCAGGTCTTCGATCCGTCAGTCCTCATGACCTCGCAACACCGAAATTTGTTAGTATTCGGGGTTATTCATATCATGCCGCAAGGAGTGCAAAGTGCCTATCACCGAACAGCAGGTTCAGCTTGCCCTCAGGGAGATTACCGATGCCAGTACCGGAAAAGATTATGTAAGCACCAACGAGGCCCGCAACATTCATATCGATGGCAGCAGCGTGTCGCTCGACATCGTGCTCGGGTATCCGGGAAAAAGCGTGATCGAGAGCGTACGCAAGCAGGTGACCGACAAGCTTCGAACCATCCCGGGCATTGGCGACGTGACTGTCAATATTTCGAGCAAAATCGTTTCACACAGCGTGCAGCGCGGCGTGAAGCTCATTCCGGGCGTCAAGAATATCATCGCCGTCGCATCCGGAAAGGGCGGCGTAGGCAAGTCGGCGACCGCCGTGAATCTGGCGCTGGCATTGGCGGCGGAAGGCGCGTCGGTCGGGATACTGGATGCGGACATTTACGGGCCGTCCCAGCCCCAAATGCTCGGAATCACCGGCCGTCCCGAGTCTCCGGATGGCAAAAGCATCGTGCCGATGAAAGCGCACGGCATACAGGCCATGTCCATCGGGTTCCTGATCGATGCGGAAACGCCTATGGTGTGGCGCGGACCCATGGTGACGCAGGCGTTGCAGCAGCTATTGAACGATACGCGCTGGAACGAGGTGGATTACCTCGTCGTGGACATGCCGCCGGGTACCGGCGATATCCAGCTGACCCTTGCGCAGAAGGTGCCGGTGACGGGTGCCATCATCGTTACCACGCCGCAGGATATCGCATTGCTGGATGCGCGCAAGGGACTCAAGATGTTTCAGAAGGTCGGCATCCCCATCCTGGGAATAGTGGAAAACATGAGTACGCATATCTGCTCTCGTTGCGGCCATGAGGAGCATATTTTCGGCGAAGGCGGAGGCGAAAAAATGTGCAGGGATTACGATGTGGAATTGCTCGGCTCTCTCCCGCTCGATATCCGGATCAGGGAACATACCGACTCGGGCAACCCCTCGGTGGTCGCGGAGCCCGACGGGCGCGTGGCGGAGATTTACCGGAGCATCGCCCGGCGTCTGGCGGTCAAGGTCGATAATCTGTCGCTGGATCATTCCGCCTTGTTCGCAAAGATCGTGGTACAGGATACGTGATACCACGAGAGATACCATCAAGGTAGCTTTCGGAGGAAACGCATGCGGAAGTACACTGCGCTCTCCTGTCGTCTTTGACACTATTCACAGCCTGGCAAAACATGAGTATAAAGTCTGACAGATGGATCCGTCGCATGGCGTCGGAATATGGCATGATCGAGCCGTTCGAGCCGGGCCAGATCAAGCATGCGAACGGCCGCAGCATCGTTTCCTATGGCACCTCCAGCTATGGCTACGACATCCGCTGCTCGGATGAATTCAAGCTGTTCACCAACATCAATTCGGCTATCGTCGATCCCAAGAATTTCGATTCGAATTCCTTTGTCGATGTAAAGAGCGATGTCTGCCTCATTCCTCCCAATTCGTTCGCGCTCGCGCGCACCGTCGAGTACTTCCGTATTCCCCGCAATATCCTCACCATCTGCCTGGGGAAATCCACCTATGCCCGCTGCGGCATCATTGTCAACGTCACACCCTTCGAGCCGGAGTGGGAAGGTTACGTCACCCTGGAGTTCTCCAACACGACCCCGCTTCCCGCGAAGATATACGCCAACGAGGGAGTCGCCCAGGTCATTTTCTTCGAGTCCGACGAGGTGTGCGAAGTATCGTACAAGGACCGCGGCGGAAAATACCAGGGCCAGAATGGCGTAACCTTGCCGAAGATCTGATCAAAGCAAAGCTCTGCCTTTCCGCCTACACTGGGGAGGCGGGAAAATGAATGAGGTTATTGCGGAAATCGCCACGAGCGCGCTGTCATATGCGCCGTTTATGTGGCCCTTCAAGAGGTATATTTTGCATGGGAACCATGCCTTCTACCGCCAGGAATGGCGTGCGAAATCCATTGAACCATATAATTTTTCATGACTCAAAAAAAACGCTTGATTCCCGCGCGATCAAGTCTATAATCCGCTTTTTTTTCAATGCGAGTGAACAGGAGGTCATCATGACAAGCGAAGCAAACTACTGCGATACGGCCGATCTCGTAAACATCCATATTCCCGTAACGTAGCACCTCCAAAGGGGGACATTCTCATGAAATTGCACACCGCCGCCCTACGCCAGGACGTAGAAGCCAATTCCGTATTCGACACCCATCCTGAAGTCAGCCTCGATTTCCAGCATGTCCAGTCGGCCCTGAAGAAGGGCTACAGCAAACCCTTCCTGCTGGTGGACAGCAATATCGTCCGTACCAAAGCCCGCCGTTTCAAAGCTGCCATGCCCCGCGTGCATCAGCACTACGCCGTCAAGGCCAATCCCGATCCGCGCGTGTTGAAGGCCCTGATCGAGGAAGGGGTCGGGTTTGAAATCGCCTCCATTTCGGAACTCGACCTGCTGATGGGGCTGGGTGTTCCAGCCGCGGAGATTTATTACAGCAATCCCATGAAATCACGGGATTACCTGAAGTATGCGGCATCCAGGGGAGTGGAGTGGTATGTGCTCGACAGTGTCGAGGAACTGCGCAAGATCGTCAGCGTCAAGCCGGATGCGAAAATGTACCTGCGCATCGATACGCCGAATATCGGCAGCGATTGGCCGCTTGCCGGCAAATTTGGCACGCACACCGCCGAGGTCGAGGGCATCATCGCGGAAGCAGCAGCGCTCAAGGCCGACCTTGCGGGAGTGACTTTCCACGTAGGTTCCCAATGCCGCAATCCCCAGAATTGGCGAGTGGGCATCGAGCGGGCAAAAAAGGTTTTTGCCGACATGCGCTGCGCCGGGCTTACTCCGCGCCTGCTCAATATAGGCGGCGGGTATCCGGTGCGGCATGTCAAGCCGATACCCTCGATCGAAGTGATAGGCGAAGTGGTGAACGAGGCCCTTGCGGATTTGCCCGAGGATATTCGCGTCATGGCCGAACCCGGCCGCTACCTCGTTTCCGATGCAGCCTATTTCGTTTGCCGCGTTGTCGGCACGGCGACTCGCAATGGCAAGCGCTGGATGTACTGGGATGCAGGCATGTTCGGCGGGGTGATCGAAGTCACCGAGGGTTTGAGCTACCAGATTTTTTCGGACCGCTCAGGGAAAAACATTCCCTGGTCGGTGGCGGGGCCGACCTGCGATTCGGTGGATATCCTGATGCGCGATGAGATGCTGCCGGAGGACATCGAGGAAGGCGATTTCATCTATATTCCCAACGCGGGCGCTTACACGACGGCCTATGCCAGCAATTTCAATGGCTTTCCCCTGCCTGAAGTGATGGTGTTGTAGAGCGGCGGCAAGCGATAGCAGCGAATGGCTGAACGGCGAAAACGTCGCTCAGCCATTTTCATTATTGGCGAGAATATGCCAAAGTGCTGAGCGCTCAGCGCGAGCCCAGGTCAGTCCTGCGGTCAAACACGACGAAATGGTATTCCAGTCCGTCTTCGTCCAGACGGTGTTTTTCCCTGGAGGTTTCGATCCACTCCGCGTGATCGAATTCGGGAAACAGCGCATCGCCCTCGTAATCCGCCTGTATCTCGGTAATATACATCCGGTCGCATACTGGCAGGGTTTGCCGGAATATTTCGGCTCCGCCTATGATGAAGGTCTCTGTGGTATCGGCATTCTTGTAGCACTCCCGCAGGGCAGTGGCAATCGAATGCACCACCGCTGCGCCCTCGGCCTCATACCCCGACTGGTGGGTGACGACAATCGAAGTACGGCCGGGCAAAGGCCTGCCGATGGACTCGAAGGTTTTCCGTCCCATGATGATGGGATGTCCCATCGTGAGCGCCTTGAAGCGCTTCAGGTCGGGGGAAAGCTGCCATGGGAGGGCATTGTTCCTGCCGATGACGCGATTCCGGGCCATGGCTGCGAGGATGGAGAGCCGCCGCGGGGTCATACCGCCACCGGTGCCTTGATGGCCGGATAAGGATCATAGCCTTCAAGGACGAAATCCTCATACTTGAAGTCGAAAATGCTTTTCACCGATGGGTTCAGCCTCATCGTCGGCAGTTTCTTCGGTTCCCGCCCCAGTTGCTCCCGCGCCTGATCCAGATGGTTGAGGTACAGGTGGGCATCGCCCAGGGTATGGACGAAATCTCCCGCCTTCAGGTTGCAATGCTGCGCCACCATCAGCGTGAGCAGGGCATAGGAGGCGATATTGAACGGCAGGCCCAGGAAAATATCGGCACTGCGCTGGTAGAGCTGGCATGAAAGCCTGTTGCCGGCGACGTAGAACTGAAACAGCGCGTGGCACGGCGCCAATTTCATTTTATGCAATTCACCCACGTTCCACGATGACACCACCATGCGGCGGGAGTCCGGCATATTTTCGATTTGCCCGATCACTTGCGCGATCTGGTCGATGCAACGGCCTTCCGGGCTGGGCCAGCACCGCCACTGGCGGCCGTATATCGGCCCGAGATCGCCATTTTCATCCGCCCATTCATCCCAGATCGTCACCCCCTGTTCGTTCAGTGGCTGGATGCTGGTTTCCCCCCGCAGAAACCAGAGCAATTCGTGGATGATGGATTTCAAGTGGCATTTCTTGGTAGTAAGCAGCGGGAAGCCTTCGGCCAGATTGAAACGCATCTGGTGGCCGAATACCGAAAGCGTGCCGGTACCTGTCCGGTCGGACTTGCGATGGCCGTGCACGAGGACATGCCGCATTAAATCGAGATATTGGCGCATAAAAGAGGAGGGGAAAGGCCAGGGATTGCTGGGCCAAGCCTGGCGTCCAGTCAATCCAGTCAAGCCTGCGATGGGCAGCACTTAAATGGGGCGTATAATAGCATGCGCCTGCGTCATCTTGCAGGTAGCGTGTAGCCCGCACCCTTGCATTCCAGCTTAACCCGTCACGACTAACAGGCATGGATCGTCAAATGCTCGCAAAACTGATACAGCATGCTTCTCCCCTGGCACAGCCCGGCTCCGCCCGGCATATTCTCGTGGTGCTGCCCAGGCTGGACAGCTCTTCAGATGAATCTCCAGGTTTCGAATTTGCAGGCAGGCACGCGCTCGCGAGCCTGCTCGCCCGGCGCAGAATGGCGTGGCGCGAAATGGGCGAGACGCCGCTATCGGCCACGCTCGAGGGAGGCGCCTTGTGCGCCTGGATCATCGTGGATCCGGCGCAACCCCCTTTCGAGCAGCAAACTCGCCTGCGCAAGGCGGTTCGGCTCCTGCTGGAAGAAAAGCCGGCGGAAATTCATCTTGCGGTTTATGGCGAAGGGCGGGAAATCCGGGATGTGGCGGAGTGGGCGGTATATACCGCCCTGGTCAACGGAGCGGAGCTCCCTTCGCGTAAAACGGCCGGGAAAAGCGAGTCGGGAAAGCCATTGGCCAGGATCGTGCTGCATGGCTGCAGAAATGCGGATGGATTTGCAGCGGTGTACGCCAGGGCGGAAGGCAATCTGCTGACCCGTTCCCTCACCATGCTGCCACCAAACGAACTGACCCCGGCGATTTACAGGGCAAAAATCAGGGAACTCGCGAAGAGAGAGGGCTGGAAGTATCGTGAATTCGACGTTAAGGCCTTGCGCAAGATGGGCGCGGGCGCCTTCGTGGCGGTGGCCCAGGGCAGTGACCCGGAGGATGCCGCTATCGTGCATGTGAAGCGGCGCGCCGGCCGCTCCGGTAAAACCGCCAAGACCGCCAAAAACGTCGCCCTGGTGGGCAAGGGTATCTGCTTCGACACCGGCGGCCATAACCTGAAGCCGGCGAAATATATGCATGGCATGCACGAAGACATGAACGGTTCGGCTGTTGCCCTCGGCATCATGCTCGCTGCGACGCGTCTCGGCTTGCCGGTGGATATCGATTGCTGGCTCGCCATCGCACAGAATCACATCAGTCCGCACGCCTACAAGCAGAATGACATCGTCACAACGCTGCAAGGGACGACCATCGAGATCATCCATACCGACGCGGAAGGCAGGATGGTGCTGGCGGATACCCTGACGCTGGCGTCGAGGCAAAAACCCGATCTGATGATCGATTTCGCCACGCTCACCGGCACCATGCATACTGCGCTGGGATGCCGTTACAGCGGCATTTTCGCGAACCGCGAGGAATTGCTGGAAAAAGCGAGCTCAGCGGGAAAATCCAGCGGCGAAAGGATCTGGGCGTTTCCGATGGATGCCGATTATGACGATGAGCTGGAAAGCAGGATTGCCGACATCAAGCAATGCTCCCTCGAGGGCGATGCGGATCACATACTCGCCGCGCGCTTCCTGGGACGTTTTGCGGGAGACGGGCCATGGATGCACATGGATCTTTCGGCAAGCAGCTGCAAGGGCGGGCTGGGCGCGGTGGGTAGCGACGTCACGGGCTTCGGCGTAGGTTGGGGCCTGACGATGCTGGAGAACCTCTAATCTCTCAAGTCCTCTCGATTTTCTCCTGATATCGGATTTGCAATATTTTCTAAGTACCCTTGAAAACCCATCATGGCGGAAATGAAGTATCGCTCGAAGCATGAAGAAGCATGAAAGTGGCGTTTTCTCTTTTTATCATTCGATCTGCAACACGATCTTTCCGGTAGCGTGGCCTGCTTCGATCAGGCGATGCCCCTCCGCTGCGTCTTCCAGTGGCAGCACGCGGTCGAGGTGCACTTTGAGCAACCCCTGCTCGATCAGTTTTGCACCGCGTTCCAGTATGCGCGTCTGCGCCAGGCGTGCCAGGCGCATCCCGAAATAGAGCGGGGCCGTCATTTGCACATAGCCGATGCCCAGGTTGCGCAGCCGCGCGGTATTGATACAGTCGATTTCGCAGGCTGTGGAAAGCAGCGTCACCACGCGGCCATACAGTCGCGTCGCGGCGAAAGATCTGCAGAAGGTATCGCCGCCGACGGTGTCCATCACGAGCCTTACCCCCAAGCCCCCGGTCCAGTTCAACGCGGCTTCGGCAAAGTCCTCCCTGGTGTAGTCGATGATCAGTTCCGCACCCAGGGATCGCGCCAGTTCTGCCTTGCGGGTATTTGAAACGGTGGTGGCGATCACTGCGTCGAAGTAACGGGCAAGCTGTATGGCGATGTGGCCGACACCGCCCGCACCCGCGTGGATCAGCACCGACTGGCCCTCTTTCAGGTCGCCGCGGATTACCAGTGCTTCCCAGGCGGTGATGAGCGCCAGCGGAAAAGCTGCGGCCTCCGCCATGGAGAGTTTGCGCGGCTTCAGTGCCAGGTAGTCTTCATCCACCACCGCATATTCGGCATACGTTCCCGGCGGATAGCCCAGGCCGTTGTTGAAAAAGAATACCTCATCTCCCGGGCGTACGCGGGTTACCGCGCTTCCGGTCGCCTCCACCACTCCTGCGCCATCACACCCCAGAATTGCAGGCAGCTTCTCCGGGTAGTAGAGATTGCGCTTGCGCACTTTCGCATCTATCGGGTTGATGCCGGCGGCATGGTTTTTCACCAGCACGCTGGTCGGCGTGGAAATCACCGGCGCCGGAACCTCGGCGGCGGCCAATACTTCCGGCCCGCCGGGCGCATTCATCAATATGGCTTTCATGATGTTTTCATATGCTTGCGAAAAATGAAGAGGCGCGGCTCCTGGCCGGGATGCCTGCCGGTGCAATTTCTGCGCCTTGCCGCTCCCGCGGGTGGCGGGGATGCTGCGGGAAGGGATATGTTAAACTTCAGGTATCGATCTGGCGAGACAAATAACGTGTCTGGAAATACGCTCGGCAAGCTTTTTTGCGTGACTTCTTTCGGCGAATCCCACGGCCCGGCTATCGGCTGCGTGGTCGATGGCTGCCCTCCCGGGATGGAATTGTCCGCCGAAGATATCCAGCAGGACCTGGACCGGCGCCGTCCGGGCACTTCGCGCTATGTAACCCAGCGGCGCGAACCGGACACGGTGGAAATTCTTTCCGGAGTATTTGAAGGCCGGACCACCGGCGCACCCATTGCGCTGTTGATCCGCAACCAGGACCAGCGGAGCCAGGATTACAGCAAGATCATGGATACGTTCCGGCCGGGGCATGCGGACTATGTCTATTGGCAGAAGTACGGGATACGCGACTACCGCGGCGGAGGCCGATCCTCCGCGAGGGAAACGGCAGTGCGGGTTGCGGCAGGCGCCATTGCCCGAAAATGGCTGCTGGAAAATCACGGCGTGCGGATACGCGGCTACATGGCGCAGCTGGGGCCGATAGCGGCGCCATTCGGGCAGTGGGAGGAGGTCAGCCAGAATCCGTTCTTCGCGGCGGATGCCGCTATCGTGCCTGTCCTTGAAGAATTCATGGATAAGCTGCGGAAGTCAGGCGAGTCTGTGGGAGCGAAGATCACCGCGGTGGCGGAGGGCGTGCCCGTAGGCTGGGGCGAGCCGGTGTATGACCGGCTGGACGCGGAAATCGCTTACGCCATGATGAGCATCAATGCGGTCAAGGGGGTGGAAATCGGCGCGGGTTTTGCCGTCGTCGCGCAAAAAGGCACAGAGCATTCGGATGAGATCACGCCGGAAGGATTTTTGAGCAATAATGCGGGAGGCATTCTCGGCGGTATTTCCACCGGGCAGGACATCGTGGTGAATATCGCCGTCAAGCCGACTTCGAGCATTCGGCTGGGCCGCCGGTCCATAGACAAGATGGGCAGGCCGGTAGTGGTCGAGACCCATGGCAGGCATGATCCCTGTGTCGGCATTCGTGCAACGCCCATCGCCGAGGCGAT
Organism: Nitrosospira sp.; assembly: GCA_035547595.1. Lineage (GTDB taxonomy): Bacteria > Pseudomonadota > Gammaproteobacteria > Burkholderiales > Nitrosomonadaceae > Nitrosospira. The sequence continues at coordinate 43,950 of DASZUL010000059.1, read as the reverse complement.
GATGGCGCTGGTGCTGATGGACCATGCCCTGCGCCACCGGGCGCAAAATGCGGATGTCGCCTGTCCGACGCCAAAAATCCCCGCAAGGGCTCCGTCTGAAGCCGTCAGCCCGTTAAACGGGAACCCCAACGCGGATTTGGCCGAGAATCCCGAACCGGACGAAGCTTAGGGAAGCCCTGTTCAGGGCTTCCCTTAGTTTGAGCGCCGGCGCCAATCCAGCCAGGCATCCACACGCGTGCGGTAGTAGTGCACCCAGTCGTTCTGGTGCTGTTCCACTGTATATTTATTGCCGCGCTCTATGATAAGTATGCAATCATCATACCCGCTCAATCCCAGCCGGTCGTAGTGCTCCTGCATGGGCCGTGTCATCGGGTAATTATTGGTAAACAAGGGTATCAGTACGATACGGAAAGGCAGGTGTCCCAATTCGGCCGTGACCCGGCTGATCAGCCGCCGCTTCCCATGAACGATGGGATCGCTGGTGTAGATCACGGCGATTCCGTTGTCGGTCAATCTCTCCGGTAGCTCCAGCAGCAGTCGAATGGTGAATTCGATGCCGATATCGCCCCCTCCTATGGGCAGTTGCGCTCCTTCCGGATGGGGAACATAAGGCGTATTGGCGGAAATGCAATCGAAGCGGCCAGGAATGCTGGAGAAGAGGTCGCTGTGTATCGTGGCTACGTTCCGGATCTTGTTGAGACGGGCATTTGCCTGGACCATTGCGAGAGCCCGCAGGTTGATGTCCGCGCAGACTGCTTCTTCCGCCTGGCGTGAGAGGCAGATTCCCTGCACGCCGCTTCCCGTGCACAGATCGAGCGATCGAGAAAAGCGGCGACCCTTGCAGTACTTTGCGGCGATATTGACCATCAGGTCCGAATCCCATCCGATATAGACGAAATCCGGTTTATCCCTGGAAGGGTCGCAAAGGAAATAGAGCCCCCCCACCGGATAGCATCGAACCTTTGAAGTCACATCGTCCGCGGCAACGTGGAGGATGCCGGTTTCTTCCAGGATCTTCAGTTGATCATCATCAATGACCTGGCTGATCCGGTTGCGTGCAACGCTTCGATGAAAGAAAAACAGATCGAAAAGCACAACGGGGGCGAGGCCCTTGTTGCGCTTCAGCATGTCGGAATAGAGATTCTGGCATGGCGACTCTTTCCAGCAATTGACCCCTCCAGCAGCGTAGGTGGCGAGACGGATGGGTTCCGAATACCACCGGTTGCCGCCGGACTGTGGAATGCGTTTGGCGCACTCATATTCGGCATTTTTAAGAATCGATGAGAGAACCGCCGCTGCCTCATGCGTGAACCCCGCAGGTTCAAAACGGGAAGAGGGCCTCATGGACGCTCCTTTTTCGCCGTCCCCGCCGAGAGGCGCGATTTCAACGGGATCGGTCGGCCCTGTCGGCACTATCAGGTCGCTCACTTTGTTTACCTGGCTCCTTTTGTTTGACGGAGGAGAAAGCTGTACCGGGTACTATCGCGGATAAAATCTAGCATACAACCCGCTGGGGTGCAATTTGCAGTCCCGGCATAGCGGAGAAAAATCTCGAAAGGATATTCGAATGCCAGAATGGCTATGTACGCAATCGCACAGAAGCAGCGGGATAAAGCCGGTTAAAAATAAAAAAACTTTCGGAGAAACAGGCAATGGGTTCCAGGCTTCCGGCTTTTCCGGTTGAAGCAAAATTCAGGTCAGCCTGAGAAAAGGGTTCCAATATGGTGGATATCGCACGTGAAAGAGGCGAAGGGCTGGAAACCGTTTCCGTTCGTATTCCTGCGGGAGGCGTCGTCCTGGACGCGGATCTTGCGATGCCTTCCGACGCCAGAGGACTCGTCGCCTTTGCCCATGGCAGCGGCAGCAGCAGGCATAGCAGCCGGAACCGCTATGTGGCAAAAATGCTGAAAGAATATCGGTTCGCCACGCTGCTTGCCGATCTTCTCACTCCCGAGGAAGAAACGGTCGATATGCGAACGCGCCATTTGCGCTTCGATATTCCCATGCTGGCGGGCAGGCTGATCGACATCGGGGCGTGGCTGCAACACGAACCGCAAACCAGGAATTTAAGAATCGGCTGGTTCGGTGCCAGTACGGGAGCCGGGGCGGCCCTGATCGCGGCCGCCCGCAGTCCTCACCATATCATGGCTGTGGTCTCGCGAGGCGGGCGTCCGGACCTGGCGGGGGATTATCTGCCGCAGGTCATGGCGCCGGTGCTGCTCATCGTCGGGGAGAACGATCCCCAGGTGCTGGAATTGAATAAATCGGCGCTTGCCAGCCTCAACACCGAATCCACACTGGAAATCGTTCCGAATGCCACGCACCTGTTCGAGGAGCCTGGAACACTGGAGGCAGCTGCTCTTCTGGCGGCTGAATGGTTTCGCGATCACTGCGGCCCACCCCTGCGCGAATCAGGCAAGTGATCCGGCCTGCTCGAGGCTGTGGCGGAGTGTTTGGGCTCCCGATGAGCGGAAGTTCCGATAGACGGATAAAAGGAGCGGAGTCATGCACAACATCATTTCGGAGCAGCAGCTGGCTGATTTGGTGGAGAGGCATGCTCAACCTTTAGGATCCGCCCCGGACAACCAGGATCTGCTGATCGAAACCCTGCGTGGCCAGGCGCGAGGGAAACGCTTCGTCCTCATTGGAGAAGCGAGCCACGGTACAGCGGAGTTCTACCGTATTCGTGCCGAAATTACCCGGCACCTGATAGTCGAGGAAGGGTTCGATGCAGTAGCGGTCGAAGCGGACTGGCCGGATGCATACCGCGTGAACGACTTCGTTTCCGGTCGCTCGGATGACCCGGGCGCGGACTCCGCTCTGTCCGGTTTTCAACGGTTTCCCGCCTGGATGTGGCGCAATACCGAGGTTCTTGCCTTCGTCGAATGGCTCCACGGCTATAACCTGGGGAGCAGTTCATTTACCAGGTTCAGCGGGCAGAAAAGAGAAAAAATCCAGCAGGGAGAACAGGAGCCCGTGGGCTTTTATGGATTGGATCTGTATAGCATGACGACCTCCATGGCCGCGGTTCTGGAGTATCTCGACAAGATCGACCCTGAAGAAGCTTCCGCGGCGCGCGAGCGCTACGCCTGCTTCGGCCAGTTCATCAACAATCCGCAGGCCTATGGCTATGCCATCGCATCCGGCAGGTGGGATTCCTGCGAGCAGGAGGTCATCGACCAGCTCGTGCGGCTGCAGCAGAAAGCACGCGTGTATATCGGAAGGGATGGTCCGTTTGCCGGAAACGATTATTTTTCAGCTCAACAGAACGCCGAACTGGTAAAGAACGCAGAGGAATATTACCGGGCCATGTTCCGGGGACGTCCCAACACCTGGAATCTCAGGGACCGGCATATGTTCGAGACATTGGAAAAACTCGCCGCCCACCTGGAAACACGGCTGGAACGGGAGCCGCGCCTGATTGTCTGGGCACACAACTCTCATCTGGGCAATGCGGCTGCAACGGATATGGGACGACGCGGAGAGATCAATATCGGGCAACTGGTTACCGAAAAGTACGGCCGCAGCGGTTTACGCATCGGTTTTTCCACCAGCCGCGGCACGGTCACCGCGGCAACCGATTGGGACACTCCGTCCAAAACCAAAACCATACGTGCCCCCCTGCCTGGAAGTTACGAGGAGCTGTTTTCCCGACTTGAAAAAAAATCCTTCTACCTCGATCTGACAGTTGAAAATGAAGCAGTCGATGGGTTGAGGCAAGAGCGCCTGCAGCGCGCCATCGGCGTGATCTACCGGCCGGAAACCGAACGCATAAGCCACTACTTTCATTCGTCGCTGCCGCGGCAGTTCGACTTCATGATCCATATCGACGAAACGGAAGCGGTCATCCCATTACCGGCGCGTATGCGCAAGAAACCCGGAGAAATGGATGAGACCTATCCATCGGGGTTTTAGCGACCCTGAATGATCCGTGCCGTCGGCATCCGCATTCGATACCAAAAAAACAGATGAAAAAAACATCCTGCATGAGGGCTCATGCGTTTTCCGAACGGCGGGTTCCCTGACTCCCCGGATTTTCTTGCCAATGGCGTAATCGAAGCAGCAGCAGATAGCTTCTTTACATTCCCGTCTTCTTTGCTATAAAGAATTACAGCCGGTTCCATCTGGAATCCGGGAACTGGCACAAGGAGTCCATCAGCGGCTCGCCTGCCATATTTCTGCGCATATTCACCGGAGGATAGATGAAGACGGCCATTCGTGCTTTCCTGATCGGCTCCATCCTGGCTCAGGCCTTGCCCGCTTTCGCCAGCGATCGCCCCGGTCCGGTTCTCAGGTCAGGCCAGGCAGGCCAGGCAGGCCAGGCAAATAGGGCAGTGAACATCACGCTCGGCAATTCCGGCGCGGGGCTGGATAATGCGGCGCTTCAATTCGTCCGCAAGGTGATCGGCCGAGCGGTCGCCGCTGAGACCGTGGATTCGGTTTTCGTCTATAGCCCTCGTGAAGATGGTCCAGTCCCGATCGAAGGCGGGCTATCCGTATGCGCGGAAGAGGGTTTTAACGCCGCGCCCAGAGATTTCGATCGTTTCATCCGGCAATTGCGCTCCATTCACCCAAGGAAGGGAACATTTCTCAACGTGGAGGCCGTGCCCCAGTGCAAACCCGTGGATTCCGGGAGTCCCGGACCGTCGGCGATCTGTGGCGGAATCGCCGGAAAAACCTGCGCTGATCCTAAACAGTATTGCGAGTATGGTCCGGGCCAGTGCAGGACGCCGGGCGCCCAGGGAGTGTGCAAGACCAAGCCGGAGATTTGTACCCGCGAGTTCAGGCCTGTTTGCGGTTGCGACGGAAAAACCTATGGGAATGCATGCAGCGCCGCGGCCGCCGGCGTATCCGTGGAGCACCAGGGGGAATGCGGGAAGGGCGAACGGCAAGCCTGCGGCGGGATTGCCGGGATCAGGTGCCCCGGCGGCGAGGTCTGCGTGGATGACCCTAACGACAACTGCGATCCTGAACGCGGAGGCGCCGACTGTCCCGGAAGATGTGAAGCCAAATAGCGGGGACTCATCATCCCCTTTTGTGTACCTCGTAATTTTCGCGGGAAACCAAAGGCTATGTTAGCTAGCGAACGAACAATTTTTCGGAACTGCGAAAAAATCGCACAGAAAATAAAATGCTCCCACTTCGGAACAAGTCCCATTTTTTTGGCTCATCCAGTTTGATAGCAATATATATCAAGAACTTATAAAGGAAATAAATGAATAAATCATCAGAAGTTCGGGGCGAAACGAACACATCCATGCAAACCTCGGATGAATCGGCGCAATTGGCCGATCCGCAAGTTGTATCTGAAGCAACTGAACGCAGGAGTCCCCATCGTGTCATCTCTACCGCTTCTTATTATCACCCTGAACGGCGGGGCCGCGTGTTTGGTGATGGGGCCGACGAATTTCCCGAAGGATCGGAGGGAGAGAACGAAATGGATGGCGATTCCGGCGATGGCGGCTTCAGGTAGCGGGCGGATAGTACAACGGATGAAGTGGACACGCCCTACCTGTAATTGGACAGTAACTTTTCAAGAACTTATTACTAAAGGAGAAAATCATGGCAAATATTGCACGCCGTTCCCCGCTATCGGGCGATATAGCCCGTTTCGACCCATTTTACAATATCGATGACTGGTTCGACTGGGTCAAAAATACGGGAATGCGCCCTTTTTCCATGGAAATGGAAAATGCGCCGACGATCAAGATGGACCTGAGCGAAAGCGATACGGCTTACACGGTACGGGCGGAAATACCCGGAGTAAAGAGAGAAGACGTGAAGGTGCAGATAGATGGCAATCGCGTCTCCATCAGTGCGGAAACGAAGCAGGAGAAGGAGCAGAAGGAAGGTGAGAGGGTCATTTGCCGCGAGTGCCGGCAAGGCTCGGCCTACCGCAGCTTTACGTTGGGTAGCGATGTGGATGACGCCAAGGCCGAAGCCAAGTATGAAAACGGCACCCTGGAACTGACACTGCCCAAGAAGGAAGGCAAGACCGCCAAACATATCGAGGTGAAGTAGGATGAACCGAAGCGGGACAGGCGCGGGAGAGATACAGTCCCCTCCATATCCCGCCTGGATATGCCGTCGCCCTTATGCTGATCCGGCTGTTCCCCGGCTGCTTTCCGTGGGGGAACATACTACCCTGGACAGGAGAGCGCCATGCCGGTAGGCGAAATATGCAATCGTGACGTGATTATCCTGCGCCGCGAAGATACCATACTCGCCGCCGCGAAGCTCATGCGCCAGCACCATGTGGGCGACGTAGTGGTTGTGGATGACAGCGGCGGCTTCCGGCGTCCGGTCGGGATCATTACAGATCGGGATGTGGTGATCGAAATCATGGCGACCGAGCTCGATCAAAAGGTGATAACAGTCGGCGACATCATGATCGGGGAACTGGTCACGGTAAAGGAAAGCCTGGGAGTATTCGAGGCCATCCAGTACATGCGGGCAAAGGCTGTAAGGCGGCTGCCGGTGGTGGACGAACGCGGCATGCTGGTGGGCATTCTCACGCTGGATGACCTGCTACAGCTGCTATCGGAGGAATTGGCGGCAATCGCCCGGCTAATTGCACACCAGCAGCAAAAGGAAACCCAGGATCGCCGTTGACAGCCTTTCCGGCAAGGCCGCCATTTATCCATGATACCCCTCGTACGGCTTCAATTGTCCCGTTTCAAGCCCGATGCCGGGCAGCGGAGAAGATTCGTTTTCCTCCTGGGGTTCATCCTCAGCTGCTGGCAGCCGGCTACGGCTGACATCCATCCAACGCTGGGCGCTTTGGGAAAAAAAGAGAAGAAGGAGAAATCGGTCATGCCTATGAGCTTAACTGCGTCGTCCTTTCCCCAAAATGGGGAGATTCCCGTCCGTCATACCTGCGAGGGGCACGATATTTCACCGGAACTATTCTGGACAGACGTTCCGGAGGGGACGAAAAGCCTGGCCTTGATCATGGATGATCCGGATGCGCCCGATCCGGCGGCACCGAAAAGGACTTGGGTACACTGGGTCTTATACAATATTCCCCCGCATGCAACAGGCCTTTCGGAGGGAATACCCACCGAGGATCTTCCCCGCGGGACCCGCGAAGGTAACAACGACTGGCAGCGCACCGGCTATGGCGGTCCCTGTCCTCCGATCGGCAATCATCGCTATTTTCATAAACTCTATGCGCTCGATACGGTGCTGCCGGACTTGAAGCAACCCACCAAGGCAAAGCTGGAGGAAGCGATGCAAGGCCATATCATCGCTTATTCCGAACTGATTGGCCGGTATCAAAAGCGTTGAGTGACTCCGGCACCGGATCGGCTTTCGTTTCGATCCCGGATCCGCTTATCTCTTCATCATATAACGCCATCGTTTTCGCCGGCGTTTCATCCTCGTCTGCCTGAATCGGACTAGGAGCACGCCGGTCATTCGGTGTCCTGTCCGCTTCCCGCCGGGATTGCCCCATCTTTCCATCCGTATTCGCACAGCCTGACCATGTGCGTCCCCGGTCCTTTCCGGGTTGCCTCGAACACCAGGGCGGGGTGGGGATTGCATCCGGCTGCGTGTCGAAAAAATTTCCTGTCCCTGGTCTCGAGATTTGCTAACCTATTGAATTAAGATAATAGGAATGGTTTTTGCTTCTCCATTCTAAATCACCGGCCTATTCCACTCTTCCCCTGCAACGGCAGGGAAGAGGATGGGCCCGCGTGCGTCAGGTCAACCATAAAGCCGAGGTGGTCAGGGTATGACGTATAAATGGGTGCCGGTTTTTTTCCTGGTGCTGTTTGCCGGTTGTGGCTCGTTTCCTGTTTCCGTCAAAAGTGGCTCCGCCGGTCGCGCGGTCCAGATCGAAGGCGCGCGCGGCGAAATTTCCCAGCGGGAAAGCAAGGCAATTCTCGCCCGGGTCGAAAATGGCGGCGAGCCTACCGCCATATTCGAAAGGCATCTCGCACAGGTGGAGCGGATCGCCGGCAGTCCCCTGACAGCAGGCAACAAGGTGACGTTGCTGATGGATGGCCCGTCTACCTATAAATCCATGTATGCGGCAATCGTGGATGCCAGAAATCATATCAACATGGAAACATACAGCATCGAGGACGACGAGGTCGGCCGTCGCTTCCGGGATGCTTTGGTAGCCAGGCAAGAACACGGTGTGCAGGTGAATCTGATCTATGACAGTGTCGGATCCGGGAACACGCCGGGCGAATTTTTCCAGCCCCTGATCGCAAGCGGCGCAAAGGTGCTCGAGTTCAATCCGCTCAATCCCCTTGCGCTACGCAAGAAATGGGAAGTGGGCCGCGATCATCGCAAGCTCCTCATTGTCGACGGCAAGGTGGCTTTCGTGGGTGGGGTCAACATCAGCAGCGTTTATTCCAGCGGGTCGTTCAGTTCAAAAACTCCCGGACCCGGCACTGAGCCCTGGCGTGATACCCACCTGCGCATAGAAGGCCCCGTTGTGGCCAAATTCCAGCAGTTATTCCTGGCAACCTGGGAGCGGCAGAACGGCGAAGCCCTTCCGGTCAATAATTTTTTCCCGAAGCAAAGGGAGAAGGGGAGCGAAATTGTACGCGCGGTGGCCAGCAGCCCGGATGAGGAATGCAATCAGATGTACGTCACGCTGCTATCCGCCATAAACAGCGCGGAGACTTATGCCTATATCACCAACGCGTATTTCGTGCCCAACCTGGAGCTGCTCGCCGCACTCGAGCGAGCCGCCCGACGGGGAGTGGATGTGCGCCTGCTGCTGCCCAGCAAGAGCGATTCGAACCTCGTTTTTTACGCTTCACACTCTTATTATGATGAGCTGCTGGCGGCGGGAGTGAAAATCTACGAGCGCAAGGATGCCATGCTGCATGCCAAGACCGCTCTCATAGACGGCGTATGGTCCACTGTTGGCTCGACCAATCTCGACTGGCTGAGCCGCGAATACAATCAGGAGGTTAATGCCGTTGTCCTTGGGCAGGAATTCGGGGCGCAAATGAAAGCGATGTTCGACAAGGATATTGCCTCCTCGGCACTCATCACCCTGGAAGACTGGCGCAAGCGATCAATCGGGGAGCGGCTGAAAGAGTTTGCCGCGAGATTATGTTCCAGATGGCTTTAGTCTCAGCTGCGACCTGTGTCGCGCGCCTTGTGATCATCCCGATTTTACCGGCAACACGCCGGGCGAGGATTTGTTCAGCGCCTCCCTACATGAATACCAGCAGATACGCCGAGATTGCGGCCATGCACAGCATCGGAACCGAAAAGGCATGAAAGACGAGCCAGCTTTTGCTGTCCCGGACCATGCGCAAAGCGATGATATTGGCAAGCGACCCCAGGATGAAGCCGAAGCCGCCGATATTTACAGCATGGGCGATCAACTTCCAGTTCGCGGAATATTCCGCCAGAAGGATCGCGGTTGGCACGTTACTGATGAGTTGGGAAGAGAGGACTCCGGCAAAGAAAAAATGCCTGGGGTCGTCAAGCACCGCCTGCGTCATCATTCCGCGTAAGAGAGGAATTTCGGCGATCAGCCGTACGTCTACGAACATGAGCACGAACACCACGATCAAGGGCCAATCGACCCGTCTCAGCACGTGGCGGTAGGCGATGAAAAAAATGAATAGCAAAAGTATTACGGCTATTTCTCCCTGGCGCATATCGACGAGCTTTAGAAACGGCAAATAGAGCGCCAGCGAAAGGCAGAGAAGCTTCTTGTCGAGCAGGATCGGTTCCGGGCCATTCCCGACAACCAGGCGGTGACCGCGAAAGGCCCAGGCGGTAAGCAGAAGCAGCAGGGCAACCAATATCGCGGTGAGCGGGGCCATGGCAGCCGTAAAACGGTAAAACGAGATGCCGGATAGTTGCCAGAGAAAAAGGTTCTGGGGATTTCCAATTGGCGTCAGGGTGGATCCCGCATTTACCGCCAGGGCTTCGAAGACCACGAGGCGCGTTACGGGTATCTTGCCTATGGCCCTGAGGCCCAGGGTGAGCGGCACCACAACGAAGAGTGTGACGTCATTTGTCAGCACCGTGGATAGCAGTGCCGCGGCAATGACGAGGCTCAGCGCCAGCGCCCTTTCCGTAGACATCGAGAGAGCCAGCCGCTTGCCGAGATGATGCAGATAGCCTGAAATCTCCACGCCTTTCGTCAGTATCAGCAATCCCGTGAGGGCGGCGACTGTAGACCAGTCGACGAGATCCACGTAACCGGTTATCCGCCCGTGGCCGGTGACCGTGAGCAAGGCAAGAAGTCCGATAAGGCACCACAGGAAATAGTCTTTTTGCAGTGCGTGAAGCAGGGATGCGTGCTCCGGCTGTTCCATTTGATCAGGTTTTGCTTACTCAGCAGAGGCGCGGCAGGCAGGGCATGCGTCGCGAATGCCCGGAAGCCTTTTCCCGAGTTGGCTGAAAAAAATCAGGAGCCCGGGGGAGCCTTCAGGCCACCACCTCAACCTTCGGGGTAATGGTTTTGCTTCCGGCCGAAGAGCCAACCTGAATTTTTCGGACGGTTTCGTTGTCATGATAAGTTACGCTTGGCCGGGGTAACGAGGCGGGATGCTGCGGATTTTACCGGAGCCTGCCGTCCCACCGTGCGCTTTTCTGAACATTACACAGTCCTCGCGCAAGCAGGTCAGGCCTGCCCAGTCCGTCCAAATCATTGCGGCAATGCTCCCCTAGTGGGCTGGATGCTTCCCTGTTTAGGTGGCCAACATCATTCTTTCATTCATCGGAGAAATCCTATGAGCAAACACCTTGCCGGCTTCATTTTTCTAGCAGGTCTTGCCGGTCTTTTTGGAAGCGCCACAGTGGGCCATGCACAGGAAGACCACCAAATAAAAGCTGAGGAATTGCTGAAAAAAGCGATTGAAAGCGGTAGAACAGGAAACGCAAGGGCGGTGGCCAAGCATGCCGAAGCCGCCAGGAATCAATTGATCCAGCATAACAGGGAGCATCCTTATACGCATCCGAGCCTTCATATATATGGAGAGAACCCGAAGGCGGAGCATGATGATGCGCTCTTCGAAGAGATAGCGCTGGCGATCAGCGAGGCGAAACGGGGAAATGCAAGGGCCGGTGGGGAGGCGGCATCGAGAGCCTATCTCCACCTGAAGGAGAAAGAAAAGTCAAAATAGCCGGATCCTTGGCTAGCTGCTTTCCATTGATTCGGTATACATGCCGTCACGTGCCAGGCCATTCAGCCGGCAACGCTTGAAAAAAACCTCCTGGGCTTTCGTCCTGTTATCGTCCCGTCCTTTCCAGACCTCCAGAACCGGCGCCTGGAGCGCCCGGCCATAAGAAAAACTGAGCTGCCACGGTTGCGGTCCCAGACCATTTATTGCGTTGAGGTTGGCGGTCGCATCTTCCGGGCTTTGACCCCCCGACAGGAAGATGATACCCGGAACCGCGGCAGGCACATATCGCCTCAGGCATCGCACCGTGGCCTCTGCGACTTGCCGGGGATCAGGCTGGGAGGGGCATTTTAGGCCCGCAATCACCATATTGGGCTTGAGCAGCATGCCTTCGAATACGATGCGATGGGCGTCCAGTTCCGCGAACAGGCTTCCCAGCACATGCGACGTGACCGCTTCGCAGCGCTCGATGCCATGCGCCCCATCCATAAGGACTTCGGGTTCCACGATCGGCACGATGTCCGCCTCCTGGCACAGCGCGGCATATCGCGCCAGGGCATGGATATTGGTGCGGACGGCATAGCGCGCCGGCAACTCGCGTTCATCGATCTGTATGACCGCGCGCCATTTTGCAAACCTCGCTCCCAGCTGCCTGTATTCCACGAGCCGGTCCCGCAGTCCGTCCAGGCCTTCGGTGACTTTATTGCCGGGGTACAATGCCAGCGGCTTTGCGCCCTTGTCCACCTTTATGCCGGGTATGATTCCCCGTTCCGACAGCAGCCTGGCAAAAGGAGTACCGCCAGTAGAGCTTTGGCGCAACGTTTCATCGAAGAGAATGACTCCGCTGATATAGCGTTCGATACCTCCGGCGGTAAAGAGCAGTTCCCGGTATCGCCTGTGATTTTCTTCAGTCGATTCGAGCTGGATCGCATCGAAACGTTTCTTGATGGTGGGATTGCTTTCATCCGCTGCAAGAACTCCCTTCTGTTTTGCCACAATGGCAGCGGCCACTGACTTGAGCTCATCTATGTTCATCAGTCGGTTTCCTCCCAAGGGTCAAAGTCGAGGTTGAAGGATGGTATCTACTCCATGGCTTGCGCTGTAAAGATGCCGAGATACCATAAAAGGACCAGGGCGACGAGGGCGCCAGCTATCAGGACGAAATAAGGCCAAACGGGTTTCTTGTCGGCATAGGGATCCGTGAGCGAGCGGCGGGAGCCTTCCGGCAGGTAACCCAGTTTGGTGAGTGACGTGCCAAAAGAGATGTTGATCCGCGCACGCGCATTGATTGCCCAGCCATTCGCGTCCAGCAGAGGGCCGAGATTACGCTTCTTCAGCTTGAACCATGCAACCACCATGGCGGGACCGGAAATCAGCAGCATCAGCCCGATTATCGCCAACGGGATCTGCCACAGCTTGAGGCCCAGGATGCCGCTGACCAGAGAGGCGAGAACGCCGCCGATGGCTCCCAGGGCCAGCCCTATCGCCGCGAATATCCCTGCGAATTTGCCCACGTCGAAAGGCGGTTTCGGCGGGGGAGGCGGGGTTCCGGGAGCGACGGGAGCGCTTGCTTCCACAGCCGCCTTGATCAGTTTCTCATCCGAGGCGGCCGCTTTCGATGCGGCGAGCTTTTGCAGCTGTTCGTTGATAAACCGGGCGAGCTTCTTGTAGGGAGACCAGAATGCCTGGCGGATGCTGATCGGATGATCGACTATGCGCACGATGGTCGCGTCCCAGTCCTGGCCTTTCCGATCATAGAAGATGCCGTTTCGCCCTATCATCAGAAAATCGGAATCGCCAGCGGTAAAAGCGGCCGCTATGCTCATATTTTCGGTCCCGCCATTGCGCACGCATTCGCAATACACCAGATACAGGCCGCTGGTGCTGGCGAATTCCGCATGTTTTGCGATGTCTTCCACCCGAATGCATAAATCGCAGCTTCGCCCATCCAGGTAGAGCGTGCCGAGCTGGAAGATGGCCTTGTCCCTTCCGGTATAAAAGCTGCGAAACGATACGAAATTATTGACGAGGTTGAACAAGTCGCGCTTGAGGCGCAGGAGTTTCTCCACCAGGCGAATGGCTTTTACTTCGCTCTCCACCGCCTTGTCCTGGCTGAGCAGCGCGTCGATTGCTTCCTTGTACCCGCTTTGGTAGATTTCGAATATCCGCTCCTTGCCCAGTCCCTCCGCCTTGCAAGCTGGTTTTGCCGCCTGCCAGGCATCGAACGCAGCGAACCTGGCATGCAACGCTGCCCACTCCGAGGGCTCCAGGTTCTCTTTTTTACCGAGCAGCGGCGTAATGACCAGGTCGTGCAGGGCGTCCACCTGTTTTCGCCAGGCTGGATTGACTCCCGGGCCCAACGGCAGCGGCTTGCCGGGCTCCACGGTCGCCAGGGGAAAATTCGCGATATCGGTGCTCATTGCCGATAAAGTCTGCGCTGCGATGTTCTGGTAGTCTTCGGTGGAGCGGCTCAGCGGGACCGCCGCGCGTGAATCATAGGCAGCCAGTGCGCAGCGGGTAAAATAATCGTCGACTTTGTTCTCGATCTCATGGAAGGCGGCAGCGGCGGATCCGGTTGCTTTGCCGAGAAAGCATACATCCGCATCGCTGTCCCCCCGGGACTGCCAGTCGTGCCAGGCGCCGATCTCCGCAAAGAACGCATCGCTGGTTTCCTGGTTGATGCTCGCTTCGCCGTTGACGTCGGGGACAGAGCCCTGGTATTTGATGATATCTTCCACGGTGCCGCGCAGTTTCGTGTCCTCGATCTGGCGTGCGCTGATCAAACCGTCGCCATTGAAGTCCAGGCTGGCAACCAGTTTCTCTATGTCATCCAGGTCTGCCAGGGAGATCTCCGCCGCATCGGGCTTCCCGAGATATCTCAGGATGTATTGCGCCGATGCCAGCACCTGGTGCCCTTCCGCACCGCTGTCGTCTATATCCGCCAGAGCCAGGCTAGGCGAGCTCCTGATCATGAGGTCGGGATCTTTCAGCAGGCCGCCCGTCCAGGCAATGGCTCCGAGGATTTCGTTCGCATGTACATGCGCATCCTTGTCGTGGTCAATCAGATCCAGCGTCCTGTTATCGAATTCGATTCCGCGGGTTGGACAGCTAAGCGCCACCCATAGCTTCTGATCCAGTTCTTTCAATGCCAGCAGGTCTGCGCCGCTGTCGATCTGCACCTGATCAAAACCGCCCGCCCGGAAAAACTTCCATGAATGAGAAGAAGTCATGATTGTCCTTGTTGTTATGGAAGAATCTGCCTTTAGAAAAACCGAATTGCCCCTTATCCTTATAGGCCGATTGGCCGGATATTGCAACGGTTCCGCTGGCGCGACCGCGGCAGGCTTCACTATCCTTGCCCGGCAACACGCCGGGCTGCCGGCTACCCCGGTCCGGAGCGAGCCCTCACTTTAATTTTACCTCGATGCCGGTACCCGTCAGCCCGTCAAAACCCAATTTGACCAAAGCTTTCTGTTCCGCTTCGGTTTGCACTCCGCATGCGATCACGATAATGCCGATTCGTTGAGCCAGACCGCATAGCGCTTTCAGCCGTCTCTGGTTTTCCCTGTTCTGATGGATCCGATGCACAAGACTGGCATCCACTTTGAAGTAGTCAAGGCCAAGGCCGGCCAATTTTTCCGGTTCCCCGGCGGAATGGCCAACGTGGTCCACCCCGATGCGGCAACCGATTTCCTTGAACGTGTCGCAAAAACCCTCGAACGCCTCAAATTTACGGAAAGCATCGTATTCCGTCACTTCGAACCATATCCGGGAACATAAATCCGGATGCCTGCGCAGCAATTCCGCCAGCTTGTTGCGAAACCCCCAATCAGCGACCGTCTCCACCGACAGGTTGATGGCCAGATCGCCGGGACAGGATTGCAGATGCTCCAGAGCATGGCGAATGACGGTGAGATCCAGCATGCCAGTCAGGTTGAGGCGCACGGCGATGGCGATGAAGTCCGAAGCGTCCAGCCAGCCCCCATTGTGCTGTGCCTGCATGCGAACTGCCGCTTCCTGGTGGAGTAATTCGCCGGAGCGCCCTATCACGGGGTAGAGAGCCAGCTTGAAGCGATCCTCGCTGAATGCGTCATTGAAGATATGGCGCCAATCCCCGATATTCGCAGCCGGGCTGCCCTGGATCGCGGGCGCCTGGGCCGGGGTCCTGCCGGTACCTTCGGCGGCTGCCAAGGCAGCATCGGCGCTGGCGAGAAGTTCCCGCAACTCGTCGCCCCGGCGATACTGCACGGCGCCGATGTGGCAGATATTCGCAATCCTCTCTCCTATCGGGGACAGCAGCGCCGTGAGTTTTGAAACGATCCGGTTTGCCATGGTTTTGGTATCGTTGATGCCGGGAATTAGCAGCATGAAATCGGAACCGTTCATGCGGGCGGCGAGGAAGCCGGGGCGCTCGCCGTCCGGAGTTTCGCCGATATGGCTCAAGAGCGAGCCTACTTCGCCAAGCAGATTGTCGGTCTCGATACGCCCGAGCTTTTGATTGATCTGTTCGAGCTTATCGAGGCGTATAAGGAACAGAACGCCAGTTTGCATGTCATCCGATGCGTCCGCCTTGTTTTCCGTCATATCGCGCAGCCGGTTCATGAAATATTCGCGATTGGCGAGGCCAGTGACCGGATCGAGATTCATGCGTTCTTCCATATCAGCGAACCGCAAGCTTTCTTCGAGTTTCCTGTTGTGCAGCCGCCTTATCAGGTCGTTCGTGGCGCGGGCGATGCTGCGCAGTTCAGGGATCCGGGGTTCGGAGATAGTCAGGAAATTGCGGTTCGTTATGGCTTCCGCCTGATCCGCCATCGCTACCAGCGGTTTCTTTATTGCGTGGAGTATCAGCGCGCCGATGAGTCCCGCAAGGGCGGTCGCCAGGAGATACCAGATCATCAGCGTGCCGGCCTGGTCCCACAGCATGCGGTAACCCAGGCGGGACTGGCTGGCAACCTTGATGACGCCAAAATGCATTCCGTTATCCGTGGCCTGGGCGCGCCCCACCTCGACGCTTATCGGGAAAAGATCCATGAACCAGTCAGGCGCCGCGGCGGCAACAGGCCCCTGGGTGCGCTCATCGATGATGCTGCCGTCCGGCGCCGTGATGGAGATCGACTCATACTGGCCGGTATCGAAAAGAGCGGCAATCTGCAGGCCGACGGTAATGGGGTCCTTGCTTAACTGCGATATTGCGAGGGCGAGGGAGGTGGCGCTATCGACATTTTTTTGATGCAGCTGCTGTTCGATATAGCTGCGGATGCTGAACAGGCTTATCGTAAAACTGCCAATAAAATTTATCAGCGTAATGAGTATGACGGCTAGCCAGAGTTGGCGTGAAAGAGACATTGGGGAATCCCTGAACAAGTTCTCAACGAGCGCGACGGGGTCTTTGCGGGATGGTATGCGCGAAAGGCGACGACGCGAATGGTTGACCTCCTTCGCTAGGAGCCTGACAAGGCAGACCGTCCGTCAAGTCCCGTCCCATCCGGGTTGCGGTAAAACCGGGCGCTCATGGCGTTGCGCTCCTTGACATCGTAGTCCAGCTACGATCTTCGTCGCACGCCTTATGATCATCCCGATTTTACCAGCAACGCGCTCCATGAGAACCTGTTTAGGGATTCCTTCATCCCTGAGCAAGTTCTCGACGGACGCGACGGGGCTTTGCCGGACCTGATTTTTTATTATTCCGTAAGTGATTCAAATCCAGTATAAATAAAAAAGGGTTGCCGAGGCAGAGGTTATCACGGAGTGGAGTGTCGTTTCAATTTGCGCCCAAGTCCGCGGCATTTGCGCGGGTTGCCTGCACCGGAGGAATTCGATTGCGTACCGCTTTTATTTCCCATCCTGATTGCCTGCTGCACGAAATGGCTTCGTATCATCCCGAATGTCCGGATCGGCTCAGGGCGATCGAGGATGAACTATCCGCTTGCGGACTGATGGGTGCAATCACGCGGTATGACGCTCCCCTGGCTTCGGTGGAGCAACTGGAGCGGGTGCATTCCCGGGAATATATCGCTTTTCTGACAGCTACGGCGCCCTCAACGGGGATGGCTTACCTCGATCCGGACACCTCGATGAACAGGCACAGCTTCAATGCCGCGCTGCGCGCGGCAGGGGCGGTGGTCATGGCCACAGACCTGGTTATCGGGGAGCGCGCGGCGAACGCTTTTTGCAGCGTGCGTCCCCCGGGTCACCATGCGGAACGATCCCGCGCGATGGGTTTTTGCCTCATCAATAATATCGCCGTCGGCGTTGCCCATGCGCTGGAGGCGCACGCTCTGGAGCGTGTTGCCATAGTGGATTTCGACGTGCACCACGGCAATGGCACCGAGGATATTTTCCGGAATGATGAACGCGTGATGATGGTTTCTGTTTTTCAGCACCCGTTTTATCCCTACAGCGGCATCACAAGCCGCTCCGAACGAATGGTAAATATTCCGCTCGCGGCAGGCAGCGGAGGAGAAATTTTCCGATCGGCTGTCGATCATTACTGGTTGCCTAGCCTCGAAGAATTCAGGCCGCAGATGTTGTTCATCTCGGCCGGCTTCGATGCCCACCGGGACGATGGCCTTGCCTCGCTGAATCTCGTAGAGGAGGATTATGGGTGGGTGACACGGCAAATAATGCGGGTGGCATCGATACATGCCGGGGACCGGATCGTGTCCTCGCTGGAGGGCGGATACGATCTCAAAGCGCTCGGCAGAAGTGTTGCGGCGCATATAAAAGCGTTGAGCGGATCGTGGAAGAGCTGAACAGATCGGATATTTGTTCAGCTCTTCTCCTCGAATTGGCGACTAAAGAACAGGTTGCAGTGATTCTTTGGGCGCGGCCATGGTCCAATTGTCAAAGCTCTGGATCGCCGGTGATTTGTCAACTGGCGCGCAGCGGCTATGATGAAGGGGTGCGGCGGGGCGGTGCGCATGAATTCAGGGTTGAGAGGATTATTTTCAGAGCGTGAATGGCATGCCGGTAGAAGAGAGAGCGACAGGCATCAGCGGGAAAAGGCACGTTTCACTTGTGCTGCTGATTCTCGCATTGATTGGTGTTGCCCTGGTGGTGAGCCATTACTCCACAGTAAAACCTCCTATCAGGATCGGTGTGCTGCATTCGCTGACCGGGAGTACGGCAGAGAGCGAAAAACCGCTCATGGATGCCATCCGGCTGGCCATCGAGGAAGCAAACGCCACGGGCGGAATAAAAGGGCAGAAGATCGAGGCCGTCATCGCCGATTGCCGCTCCGATGCAGCATATTGCGCAGAGGAGGCGGAACGCCTGATCACGCTGGAGCAGGTGCAGGCACTGTTCGGATGCTGGACATCGTCCTGCCGCAAGGCGGTGAAAAAAGTCGTGGAAAAACATCACCACATGCTCTTTTATGCGCTACGGTACGAGGGCATGGAACAGTCCCCGAACATCCTGTACGGGGGGGCTGCGCCCAACCAGCAGATCATGCCCGCAGTCCATTGGGCGCTGGTAAATCTCGGTAATCGGGGGGAGCCGGGCCAGCGCGGTATTCATGGCGGCTACGGCAAGCGAATCTACCTGACCGGATCGGATGACGATTTTTCACGCGTAGCCAGTATTCTCATCAAGGATTTATTGGCCGCGCATGGCGCGACGGTAGCAGGAGAGCGGTATATACCCGCCGGGTTTCCGGGCATGGACGATCTGGCGGCGGATATCGCGGGACGGAGGCCGGACATGGTTCTGAATACTGTCAGCGGCATCGATAACGTGGCATTTTTTCGGGCGCTGCAAAAGAAAGGAATCACGTCCGACAAAATACCGGTGTTGTCTTTCAGCATCACCGAAGTAGAACTGTCCGACGAGGAAATGCCTGCCATGGCAGGCAACTATGCGGCGCGGAATTACTTTCAGAGCATTCGAGGCGCGGAAAACGAGGCTTTCGTGAGCCGGTTCAGGGATCGCTACGGACAGAACGCCGTGGTCGATGGACCGACGGAAGCATCTTACGTGAATCTGCAAATGTGGGTACAGGCGGCGCTCGAGGCGGAATCGGGTGATGCGGCCCAGGTGCAGCGCACCATCCTGCGCCAGAGCCTGCCAGCGCCGGAGGGGCTGATTTCGGTCGATCCCGCGACGCGCCACGTATGGAAAATTGCCCGTGTCGGCAGGGCCCGGGGCGATGGTCAGTTCGATATTGTCTGGGATTCCGGCCGACCGCTGGAACCGGCGCCATTTCCGAGCTACCGATCTCGTGAAGAATGGGATCAGCTGCTCAGAAGCAGGGAAGAAGCTTCTTCGGGCTCCGCTTCGCCATGAGCATCACTTTCCCCACGAGGTTCACTTCCCTTACGCAGCGATTCACCGTCTGGTTCGTTGCGGTTTCCCTGCTGCCGATCCTGATAATCGGCTACAGCCTGCTGCATACTTTCGAAATCGAAATGGAAAAGACGGCAATCCGGCAGGTTTCCGCCATTGCCGATATGAAAGCGGAGCAGATCGACAGTTACCTGAGAGAGCGCCTGCGCGACGCCAAGATCATACAGGCGGCGAGCACCACACGCACCGCCATGCCGGAGCTTGCGGAGGCGTATGCCCAGGAGGGCATAAAATCCGCGGCGTACCGCCAACTTGATGCCCGCTATCGCGCGCATTTCAAGCGTTTCGTCGAGGACGCGGGATATTACGATCTTTTCCTGATCTCCCTTCAGGGCGATATCGTTTATACCCAGGCCCATGAAGCCGATTTCGCCACCAACCTGATCACCGGACCCTACCGGAATAGCGGCCTGGCTTATGTTGCGCGCAACGCGCTGGATACGCTGCAGGAAGGCGTATCGGATTTCGAACGCTACGCGCCGTCGAAAGGGGCGATCGCGGCCTTCATGGCATTTCCGATCATGTCCGAGGGTAAGCTCGAGGGTGTCCTGGCGCTGCAGATCTACAGTGAACGCGTATTCCAGGTCGTCACCGACAACGTCGGACTGGGCGCGAGCGGCGAAACCGTGATCACCCGGCTTCTGAATGAGCGCACCGCCCAGGTGATGGCGCCGTTGAGGCACGAACCCAATGCGGCGCTGGAGCTCAAGGTGCCCCTCAACAAGCCGCCGTTTTCAAAAGCGATCCAGAGCGGACTGCACGGAGAACGCGGAGCCGGCCTGAAAACGGACTACCGCGCCAAGGAGGTGGTCGCCGCATGGCGCTATCTGCCGCGCATGAACTGGGGCATCGAGGTCAAGATGGATGCGGATGAGGTATTTGCCTTCGGGCGGCGCGTCCGCACTTTCAGCCTGGTGGTTCTTGGGTTGACGCTGCTTTCCGCCATTCTTGGCGCCATCCTGTTCAGCAGGCGTGTTGTCGGAACCGTGAAAAACCTGAGCCATAGCGCGCAGCACATCGCGGCGGGTAACCTGCAGCAGCGCGTGCCGGTCGAAGGATGGGATGAGATCGGGCAACTGGCCGGTACCTTCAATACCATGATCGAGCGATTGAACGCGAGCACCCGCAAGCGGGAAGATGCCGAAGACAATCTGCGCCAGCTCAACCAGGAACTGGAGGACAGGGTGGCGGCCCGCACCGCGGACCTGGAGCGGGTCAATGCGGCCCTTGTCAGCAAGGAGGAAGAGACGCGCTCCATCGTGGAGCACATGGTGGACTGCATCATCACCATTGATGACAAAAGCATTATCCGTTCGGTCAATCCGGTAATAGAGAAACTCTTCGGCTATACCCGCGAGGAGGTGCTGGGCCAGAATATTTCGATGCTCATGCCCGAGCCCCATCATAGCGCCCATGGCAGCTACATCGACAGATATTTTCGAACGGGCCGGGGCCGCTGCGAATTCGACCATATTCTTACGCTGGAAGTGGAAGGCGTGCATAACATCGGCATGGGGCGCGAAGTGGAAGGGCGGCACAAGAATGGGCAGCTCGTCGATCTGTATGTCGCCGTCAGCGAATATTTCGTCGGAGGGAAGCGCTACTTTACCGGCATCCTGCGCGATATCCATGAGCGCAAGCAGGCGGAGCAGGCGTTGCGCGGCAGCGAGCAGCGGTTGAGGGCCATAGTGGATAATCTGGCCGCTTTCGTGGGGGAAATGACCTCGGATGGCGTGCTGATCGAGATCAATCGCACTGCGCTGGAGACAGGTGGCTTGCGCAGCCAGGATGTCATCGGCAAGAAGCTTTATGAAACAGCGTGGTTCTCGTATAAGGAAGAAGTGCAGGCGCAGGTTCGGGAAGATATCGAGAAGGCACTGGGCGGGGAGATCGTGCGCCATGACCTGGTCGTACGCATCGCCAACCGCGGCCTGATGACGATCGATTTCATGCTCGTGCCGGTGCGCGATGCGAAGGGCCGGATAGTCAAGCTGATACCCTCCGGCATCAATATAAGCGAAAGGATGCGCATCCTGCGCGACCTGGAGCAGGCACGCCTGGATGCCGAGCAGGCCAACCAGGCGAAATCGATTTTCCTGGCGGCCATGAGCCACGAGATACGCACCCCCATGAACGGCGTGATCGGCATGGCGGATGTGCTGCAGCAAACCAGCCTCAACGGCTACCAGATGGAGATGGTCGACCTCATTCGCGAATCCGCTTTTGCCCTGCTGGAAATCATCGATGATATTCTCGATTTTTCCAAGATAGAGGCGGGCCGGCTGGAAATAGAACAGGCGCCCATGTCGGTGGTGACCGTAGTCGAGAAGGCCTGCAACATGCTCGAAAGCCTGGCCGCCCGCAAGGGCGTGGAGCTTACCTTGTTCCTCGATCCGGCAATTCCGGAGGAAGTCCTGGGAGACGCGCTGCGTTTGCGGCAGGTGCTTGTCAATCTCGCCAACAATGCCATCAAGTTTTCCAGCGGACAGCAGGAACCGGGCCGGGTGTCCGTGCGGGCGCTCCTGGCCCACCATAACCACGACCAGGTGACGGTGGAATTCCAGATCGCCGACAATGGCATCGGCATGAGCGAGGAGATCCAGGCAAAACTTTTCAGTTCCTTTACCCAGGGGGATACTTCCACGACGCGCAGATTCGGAGGAACCGGACTCGGCCTGGCGATTTCCCATCATCTGGTCGAGCTCATGGGAGGAAATATCACCGTCCAGAGTGCGCCTGGCAAGGGATCGACGTTCACTGTGCGCCTCACGTTCGTTTTCCTTCCCGCCAAACCCGTGGCGAAGGTCGTGGATCTTGCAGGCGTATCCTGCCTGGTGCTGGGCGATGAGAAGGGGCTGGGCGACGATCTGGCCGTGTATCTAAAGTACAGCGGGGCTGCCGTCGAGCGGGTGCTCGACCTTGCATCGGCCCGTAGCCGGATAGAAACGCTCCCCCCCGGCCTGTGGCTGCTCATCATCGATGCGGGACATGCTGCGCCGCCCATAGAGGAATTGCGGGAAGCATTTCGTGCACGTCCCGATCTTGATCCTCATTTCGTGGTGCTGGAGCACGGCCACCATCAGCCCGACATCGAGCCGCGGTTCGTGGTCATCAGGCGCGGGCGCCGCCGCCACGAACGCTCCGAAGCCGTGGATACGGTTACGCTGGATGGCGATGTCATGCATCGGGACGCTTTTCTCCGTGCCGTGGCGATCGCGGCAGGACGGTTGCACGAGGAAATGGCGACACAGCAGCCGAACAAGATCGATTCGCTGGTTGCCCCATCGCGAGACAAGGCGCTGGAGGAAGGCAGGCTGATCCTGGTGGCGGAGGACAATGAAATCAACCAGAAAGTCATCCGGCAGCAGCTGGCGCTGCTGGGATATGCTGCAGACATAGCCCGTGACGGAAAGGAAGCGCTGAAGCGCTGGATGAGCGGGGATTATGCGCTGCTGCTCACCGATCTGCATATGCCGGAAATAGATGGTTATCAGCTAACGGCTGCGATTCGTCTTGCCGAACGCGACAAGGTCCGGAAGCCCATCATCGCTTTTACCGCAAACGCATTGAAGGGTGAGGCGGAGCATTGCCGGGCGGTGGGCATGGATGACTATCTGAGCAAGCCGGTTCAGCTTGCCCATCTGAGAGCGATATTGCAAAAATGGCTCCCCGCGCCAGCGGTGCCCATTCCTCCAATTACTCCCGTCACTCCTGCCGCCTATGTCGACCATCCGGCGGCCGCGTCGCCTTCTCCATCCCCGGAGCCCGCGGCGGAGAAGAAACCGGTGGATGTAACCATCCTTGAAGGCCTGGTAGGAAACGATCCGGCGGTGATCAGCGAATTTCTCCACGATTTCAGGGTGAGTTCGGCAAGGGTTGCCCTGGACTTGCGCACCGCGTGCGAAGGGGGACAGCCTGCGCCGGCGGCAGCGGCCGCGCACAAGCTCAAGTCTTCTGCTCGCTCGGTGGGAGCGATGGCTCTGGGCGAGCTGTGTGCACAGATGGAACAGGCGGGGAAAGCAGGAGATATGGATGCGCTGAAAGAATTGCTGCCGCGCTTCGAATTAGAGCTGACGTCGGTGGGCAACTATATCGATTCCCTGGAAACCAAGGGTTCCTGACGATTCTCCGGGGGAAGACATCACGCGGGCCGGATGTCCGGGGGTATCGGTGATATATTCCCTGGAGAACCCTCGGGCGAACCTTTCGCGCTGCGAGGTTTATCCGTCGCCGCTTCATGGGTTATGATTGAGGTAACGAGCCTGGAACAACAGGCCAAGTGCGACGCCAATACTTGAAGTTGAGCGATGGCGTGGTTCGTTTGACGCTTTATCCGGCATTTTTTAGAAAAACAATATGGTTGAACGATCCGCTATCAGGATTCTGGTGCTTGACGATGAGTCCTTCATGCTCAAGCTGCTCAACCGCGTCCTGGGCAATCTTGGATATACATCGGTAATACTGTGCGATAGCGGGCACGCCGCGCTGGAAAGCATCGATGCAGGCTCGCGGCCCGACATCATCCTGCTGGATCTCAACATGCCGGAAATGGATGGAATAGAATTTGTGCGCCATCTCGTCGAGCGGCACTACACCGGCAGCCTCATCCTGGTCAGCGGGGAGGATGAGCGCATGTTGCAGACCGCCGAGAAACTGGTGCAAGCGCACAAGATTCTCATACTGGGGCATTTGCACAAGCCGGTCAGGCCGGAATCGTTGTCCCTGTTGCTCGATAAGTGGACTCCTCCCTCCAGCGGCGAACAGGGGATACCAAAAAAAATCTACCGTGCGGAGGAATTGCAGGCCGCCCTGGACAATCGGGAACTGGTCAATTACTACCAGCCCAAGGTCGCGGTTGCAAGCGGGGAAGTGATTGGCGTAGAGACGCTGGTACGCTGGAACCATCCGGTGGATGGGATCGTATTTCCCGATATGTTCATCGGAGTGGCCGAAGCATTCGGGCTGATCGATAAACTGACACAGATGGTTTTCAGCAACGCGCTGGTCCAGGCGAAAGCGTGGAGAGACGAGGGAATCAGGCTTCGCGTCGCCGTGAACGTATCGATGGATAATCTGGCGTCCTTGGATTTTCTCAATTTTGTTGCTGATATGACCGCTGAAGCGGGCATCGCTCCCCAGGATATCGTGCTGGAAGTAACGGAAAGCCGCTTGATGCAGGATACGAGGGCCCCGCTCGAGATATTGACGCGGCTACGCCTGAAGCGTTTCCGGCTGTCCATCGACGACTTTGGCACCGGGCATTCCTCGCTGGCTCAGTTGCGCGATATTCCCTTCGATGAACTCAAGATCGACCAGGGCTTTGTCCACCACGCCTGGAGCAACGAAACCCTGATGGCGATGTATGAGGCCAGCCTGTCGCTGGCGAGGCAATTAGGCATGGAAGTCGTTGCCGAAGGCGTGGAAGACCGGAACGACTGGGATCTTCTGCAGCGCACGGGTTGCGACCTTGCTCAGGGAGCTTTTGTTTCCCGGCCCATGCTGCCTGCGGAACTGCCCGGCTGGATCAAGACCTGGCACGAGCGCATGCAGACCGAGCTTTCCGCTGGGAAGCGCTGAACGAATCTTCCCTGGTGCGGCAGCGGCTTTGCGGGGCGTGTGTGCGAAAGGCGGCGGAGTCAAATGACGAGTGCCGCTGCCACGTGGCGGCCTTCCGCCATCAATATGTTATAGGTACGGCACGCCGCCTGGGTATCCATTACTTCTACTCCGATTCCTGCGGTAGTCAGCACTTTCGTCAGTGAAGGATGCGGAAACCGCAGCATCGGCCCTGTCCCCACCAGTACCATTTCAGGTTGCAACGAAAGCAGGAACGCAAAGTGCTCGGGCTTGAGTTGTTCCAAGGTCCTGGGCTCCCAATTTTCGATGATGCGATCGGGCAGGACGATCAGGCTTTGTTCGTGGCGTACCTGATTGATCGTGACATATCCGGTACCGTAGCCGGTGAACGTGTTTTGTTCGGATAACCCGGAAAGATGCAGCTTCAAGTCAGTCTCCATTTGCGGCGCGATGGCCTGTCGGGTAACATTACATCTTTTTTACGCCGCAATAAAGTGGAAACAAGGGCATGGCCGAACGAACACACTCCCTGCTTGAAGGTTAAAATTCCGACTCCGTCCCCCATATCCCCCTCTTTGCAGCCAGCCACAGCGCATTCGCGGCAACCGCCCTTCCAGTCACCCGACCCATAACCATGCAACCGATCCTGAAATCCAGCAAGCTGGCCAATGTCTGCTATGACATTCGCGGACCCGTGCTGGACCGCGCAAGGCAGATGGAAGAGGAAGGGCATCGCATCATCAAGCTCAATATCGGCAATCCGGCCTCGTTCGGCTTCGATGCACCGCAGGAAATTCTCCAGGACGTGATCCATAACCTTTCGGCCGCTTCGGGGTATTGCGATTCGAAGGGGTTGTTCGCGGCACGCAAGGCCATCATGCACTACACCCAGGAAAAGCGGATCCAGGGTGTGCGGATGGAGGATATCTATATCGGCAATGGCGTTTCGGAACTGATCGTGATGGCAATGCAGGCGCTGCTGAACACAGGGGATGAAGTGCTGATCCCCGCGCCCGATTATCCATTGTGGACAGCCGCGGTTGTTCTTGCCGGAGGAACGCCACGGCATTATGTATGCGATGAGAAGTCGGACTGGCTGCCCGACCTGGATGACATTCGTGCGAAAGTGACCCCCAGCACGCGCGCCATTGTCGTCATCAACCCCAATAACCCGACCGGCGCGCTTTACCCGGACGATATCCTGCGCGGGATTACCGATATTGCGCGCGAGCACCAGTTGATCGTCTACGCGGACGAGATATACGATAAGGTATTGTACGAGAATGCCACGCATACCTCGATAGCCTCGCTCGCGGACGATGTGTTGTTCGTGACATTGAACGGGTTATCCAAAAATTACCGGGCCGCAGGTTTCCGCTCCGGCTGGGCGGTGGTTTCCGGGCAGAAACAGTTTGCGCGTGACTATATCGCCGGACTGACCATGCTTGCCTCGATGCGGCTCTGCGCGAATGTGCCTTCGCAATTCGGCATCCAGACCGCGCTCGGCGGATACCAGAGCATCAATGACCTCGTGATGCCGACCGGACGCCTCATGCGGCAGCGCGATCTTGCGTGGAAGCTGCTCACCGATATTCCCGGTGTCACGTGTTATAAGCCGAAAGCGGCGATGTACCTGTTTCCCCGGCTGGATCCGGAAATCTATCCCGTCGAGGATGACGAGCAGTTTGTCCTGGATCTCCTTCTGGAAGAAAGGGTGCTGCTGGTGCAAGGCAGCGGCTTCAACTGGCCCACGCCCGACCATTTTCGGGTGGTATTCCTGCCCAACAGCGACGACCTCACTGAAGCGATAGGACGCATCGGCGATTTTCTCGGACGATACCGCAAACGGACTCGGCTCAAATCACCGGACGAGAACAAACGGCGGGAAGAGTGATCTTTTACTTTAATCCGTGCATCGTACCAACGGTATTTTCAATAATTCATTCATCTGCCAGGACATGAAACCCATCAGTGTAGGACTACTAGGCATCGGCACCGTCGGCGGAGGCACTTTTGCGGTGCTCAAGCGCAACCAGGAAGAAATCAGCAGGCGCGCAGGGCGAGGAATCATCATCCGCATGATTGCCGACCGCGATGTGGAAAAAGCGCGAAAAATTGCGGGTGATGATGTCGTGGTCACGGATGACGCGAACGCGGTCGTGACGCATCCCGACATAGACATCGTGGTCGAACTGATAGGCGGGTATACCGTCGCAAAAAAACTGACGCTCAAGGCCATAGAGAACGGCAAGCATGTCATCACCGCCAACAAGGCCTTGCTGGCTTCGCATGGTACGGAAATATTTGCGGCGGCCCAGCGCAAGGGCGTGATGGTTGCGTTCGAAGCAGCGGTGGCGGGCGGTGTACCGATCATCAAGGCGCTGCGCGAGGGTCTTACGGCGAATCGCATCGAATGGATTGCGGGGATCATCAATGGCACGAGCAATTTCATTCTTTCGGAGATGCGCGACAAGGGATTGACCTTTGATACGGTGCTCAAGCAGGCGCAGAAGCTGGGCTATGCCGAAGCGGATCCCACGTTCGATGTCGAAGGTATCGATGCAGCGCACAAGCTCACCATCATGGCTTCGATCGCCTTTGGCATTCCCATGCAGTTCGACAAGGTTTACACCGAGGGCATTGCTAAGCTGACCCGTGAAGACATCCGCTATGCGGAAGAACTGGGATACCGCATCAAGCTTTTGGGCATTACCCGGCGAACTCCGGCGGGAATCGAGTTGCGCGTCCATCCGACCTTGATTCCCGCGCGCCGCCTGATAGCCAATGTAGAGGGGGTGATGAACGCCATCGTCGTGAAAGGCGACGCGGTTGGCGCAACCTTGTACTACGGCGCCGGGGCCGGTGCGGAACCCACGGCCAGTTCTGTCGTCGCGGACCTGGTGGATGTCACCCGGATGCACACCGCCGATCCGAAACACCGCGTTCCCCATCTCGCATTCCAGCCCGACCTGCTTTCCAATACGCCCATCCTGAAAATGGAAGAGGTGCAAACCTCCTATTACCTGCGGCTGCGAGTCATCGATAAGCCCGGGGCATTGGCTGACATCACCCGCGTGCTCGCCGACCTGGAAATTTCCATCGACGCGATGGTGCAAAAGGAGCCCAGCGAAGGCGAGGACCATGTGGACATCATCATGCTTACCCATCTTGCCCTGGAGAAAAATATCGACGCTGCAATCGCCGCGATCCAGAAGCTGCCTCTCGTGACGGGCAAGGTGACACGCATCCGGCTGGAACAGTTGAACAGCAAGTAGCGACGCTTTCCGCTTGTGCTGCGGCATACGGGCAGGATGCCGCAGGGAAGCATTCCTTCGAATACACCGCGAATCCGGCCTGGACCGGTTATCAATTTCGTTTTTCAGGGAGAAAAAATGCGTTATGTTTCTACCCGGGGCGGGATGCCGCCCAAAAAATTCTCCAGCATTCTCCTCGGGGGGCTGGCTGCGGATGGCGGGCTGGCCATGCCCGAGGCATATCCCGAGTTCGATTCCGCGGCGTTGCAGCGATTACGCGGCCTGGGCTACCGCGAACTGGCGTTCGAGATCATTTCCCGCTTTGCCGATGATATTCCAGCGGCTGATTTGCGCCATATCATTGAATGTACTTACACAGCCGGGTCCTTCGGCAGCGAAGAAATCACACCCCTTAAAACCCTGGAACCTGGCTTGCACGTCCTGGCGTTGTCGAATGGCCCGACCCTGGCATTCAAGGACATCGCCCTGCAGTTGCTTGGCAATCTGTTCGAATATGCGCTGGCGAAAACCGGGGACAGGCTGAACATCCTGGGCGCCACTTCCGGGGATACCGGGCCCAGCGCGGAATATGCCATGCGCGGCAAGGCGGGAATCCGGGTATTCATGCTGTCGCCGCAGGGAAAGATGAGCCGCTTTCAGACGGCGCAGATGTTTTCCCTGCAGGACCCGAATATTTTCAATATTGCCATCCGCGGTGTGTTCGATGACTGCCAGGATATCGTCAAGGCGGTCAGCAACGATTCCGCTTTCAAGCAGAAATACCGCATCGGCACGATCAATTCGATAAACTGGGCCCGCATCGCGGCGCAGATCGTCTATTACTTCAAGGGCTATTTCGCCGCCACCGGCTCAAACGCAGAGCAGGTGTCGTTTGCGGTGCCGTCGGGCAACTTCGGCAATATTTGCGCCGGGCATGTGGCTCGAATGATGGGACTCCCTATCAGGCGCCTGATTCTCGCCACCAATGAAAATGATGTTCTGGATGAGTTCTTCAGGACCGGGCGCTACCGTCCCCGGGGCACGGATGAGACGCATCACACCAGCAGCCCCTCCATGGATATATCCAAGGCGTCCAATTTCGAGCGTTTCATTTTCGACCTGACGGGGCGGGACGCGAACCGGGTGAAGGAGCTGTGGGGGAAGGTCGAAAAGGAAGAAGACGGGTTTTTCGATCTTTCCGGCAGTTCCTTATGGGAGAAGATAAAGGATTTCGGTTTTGTCTCCGGAACCAGCAGCCACGCTGCCCGCATCGCAACCATACGGCGGATTCATGACCAGTATGGCCTCCTGGTGGATCCCCACACTGCCGACGGCTTGAAGGTGGGAATGGAGCACCGCGAGGAGGGCGTGCCGCTGGTCTGCCTCGAAACCGCGCTTCCGGTCAAATTTTCCGAAAGCATGATGGAGGCCATCGGCCACGAACCGCCACGTCCGGCCGGATATCAAGGCATAGAAAACCTGCCGCAACGGTATGTGGTGATGAACGCCGACGCCGATCCGGTGAAAGCATTCATTGCCGAGCAAACACGCAATACCGGTGAAGCGGGTACTTTCGAAGAATATGAGAAAGTGGCGCGATAGCGGTTTCCAGAAGGCCGCTGCCGCTGCTTACGCCTAAATGCGCTGTTTCTTCGCCGCGGAAAGGAAATCATCCAGTATCGGGCCCGAGTCGAGCAATTCGCTGGCGCCGAAGTGAAACTCGGGGTGCCATTGAAATCCCGTCACATAACATTCCCCGCGCATGCGTATGGCTTCGATGATGCCGTC
This sequence comes from Nitrosospira sp., assembly GCA_035547595.1. Lineage (GTDB taxonomy): Bacteria > Pseudomonadota > Gammaproteobacteria > Burkholderiales > Nitrosomonadaceae > Nitrosospira. The sequence goes on along the minus strand of DASZUL010000059.1, from coordinate 13,886 downwards.
GGTGGAGACTGCCTCGACCACGGAATCCCGTCCCAGCCGTTTGATGGCCTGATGATGAATGCTGTTGACGAGGTGGACAGGATTGTTTCCATATAACGTCGCCAGGCGGGAATTTTCCTCGATATGCACCTGGTGGCGGTGCCGGTCGTACAGCACCGCATCCACGTGGGGAGCGGCATCCGGGCATTCCGTGACGATATCCTGGTACAGGCTTCCGCCCAGCGCCACGTTGATGAGCTGCAGGCCGCGGCATATGCCGAGTACGGGTTTTCCCTGCACCACGCACTCCCAGAACAGTTCCATTTCATAAAGGTCACGCACGCGATCACCCGACCATTCCGGCCGGACAGGGGTTTCGCCATAAGAGATCGGACTGACATCAGCGCCGCCCTGCAGCACCAGGCCATCGATTTCCTTGACATAATCGCTGATGCGCACGCTGGAACGCTCCACCCCTCCAGATTCTATTGCCGGCAGCATGAATGCCAGGGCGCGGCGCCGCATGATCCAGTGCGCGACGCTTTGTTCGAGGTATTGCAGCGTTTTGTTGCGGAACCCCAGTTCTGCAGGGGGATTGTGCAGAATGCGCGGCGATAGACCAATGCGTAACGGGCGCGTCATCGTGGATGGCTGGTGTAGTGCTTTGGAAACTCGCTAGTTAAAAATGCTGGATCGGCGCTGTCCCGCGGCATCTCGTGCCGATGGGTGAACAACGCACCTGATCATTCGCCGCTGACGTCGATCCTGTTCATTTTTAACGTGCTGTTCCGGAGATATTCAGAAATGTTAACCGCACCGGCCATCAATCGATGTGCGCTATTGCACAGTATGCCGTATTGTGGGGCGAGCCAAGAAAGATCGTCAATTCCCCATCCATAACTCGGCCTGCAGTTGCATGACGTCGCCAAGGTTGTGTTCCCGCGCATAGGCGTGGCGCAACCAGCTTGCGCCATTTCCTGCGGAAAGTATCTCGCGGATCTGTTCCAGCGCCTCTACCGCGCCCAATTCGCTTGCATGGTCGCCGATGCGGTTCAGCATGGCGATGATATCTTCTCGAATGGTGCGCCGCTCATGCGTGCGCGGGTCGACGAAAATTCCCTCGAGCCCGAAGCGGCAGGCCTGGAAACGGTTGAATGTGTATACCAGGTAATCATCCTCTTCCGGCGAAGTGCGCTGCTCAACCATGATATAGCGGGACATGGACTGAATGTAGCAGGCGATGGCGGCAGCAACTTCGACTGTGAGCGGCGTATCGCATACCCGTACCTCAATGGTCCCGAATTCCGGTTTAGGGCGGATATCCCAATAAAAATCCTTCATCGATTCCACCACGCCGGTAGCGGTCATCTTGGCAAAAAAACGTTCGAAGTCGCTCCAGCTCAGGACAAAGGGCGCGCGTCCGCTCAAGGGGAACGAAAATACGGAATTAAGCCTCGCCGAGGCGAAGCCCGTATCGTGTCCCTGCACAAAAGGCGAACTGGCCGACAGGGCGATGAAGTGCGGTATATAGCGGGAGAGCATGTGCATCAGATGGAGTGCTTCGTCAGGGCCCGCGCAGCCGATATGCACGTGCTGGCCGAATATGGTGAATTGCTTGGCCAGGTACCCGTACAGTTCGGAAAGATAATGAAAGCGGGGAGCGTCGAAAATCTTCTGTTCGCTCCAGTGCTGAAACGGATGCGTGCCTCCGCCCGCCACGGCAACGTTGAGGAAGCGCCCGGCATCGGAAACCGTCTTGCGCAATGCGCGTAACTCCTCGACCAATGCGGCATGTTCCTGCTGTACGGAGGTGTTGATCTCAATCATGCTGCGAGTCATCTCGGGCTTGATATCCCCGGGATGCGTATGCCTTGCCACCCGCCGCAGTATGTCGGGTGCGGAAGAAACCAGGTTATAGTCATTGCAGCTCAGCAGCTGCAGCTCAAGCTCCACCCCCAGGGTAAGCGGGCGAGAAGATGCGAACGGCATCAGGCTCATGTTTTTTCCTCCGGAGTTTCTCCGGCTGCCTGGAGGGCTTTTTGCACTACGATGGGCCCGGCGAGCTCCAGGATCACGATGCAGCTCATCAGCACGAGCCCCATTCCCGAGCCAAACGCCGGAAACATCATGCTCGTGTCCAGCGTAAGCAGAAGCGCAACGCTGGACATGGGCACGAGCGAAATGCCCAAGGCCACCGTCTGGCGTATGCCAATGCCGCTGTAATGCCCCAGCACGAGTACCGATAGCAGTTTTGCCGCACCGCGCACGGCGATGAGCAGCAAGACCAGCAGACCGTAGCGCAGACCGCTCAGGTCTGCGGCCAAGCCATTGGCGATAAACATCAGCACGACCAGAACAGCGCCGGCTGATCCGAAATGCGGCGGGAAGGAACGCGGCCGCTGCCGCTGGTAACGCGTGATCAAGCCGGCGGCGAGCAGGACCAGTATCGGGCTGAGTTTGAGGGTCGACGCCATGATGGTCGCGAAGGCGATCATGCCGAACAGCACGAAGGAGAAGGTTTCCTCATGCCGGCCCACGTAATGATGAATGCGCTCGAAGGTGATGCCGAACAGCCAGGCCAGCAAGGCCGAACCGCTGATGAGGTAGAGCGGCGCCAATATGGAATGCACCAGGTCGGTGCCGCTCTCGCCGTGCATGAAGGCTACCGCGATTTTGTGCAAAATGACCGCATAAATACAATTGAGGGCGGTCATCAGCAAGAGCCTGTCGGTTACCTGGCCCTGGGCACGCGATTCGGTCACGATACGCACCACGATGGCCGGAGAGGTGGCGATGGAGATGGCGGCAGCCACGAAGGCGGTTACGGGAGGGACGTCAAACCAGACCAGGAGCAGCAGCACTGCAAAAAAACATGCTCCAGCCTCGAGCAGGCTGGTGCCGGCAAGCCAGGGATTAGCCTTGAGCCAGCGAAGATTCACTCTGCTTCCCAGCTCGAATAACAGAATTCCAAGCGCGAGGTCGACTACCAGGCGCCATTCGGCGTCGGGTAATTGGGGGATCAAGCCCATCCCGCCCGGGCCAAGCAACAAGCCGATGCCTATATAACCGACGATGCGCGGGAGTTTTGCGTAGCGCACCAGCGCTTCGCCGACAAGCACGGCCACCACAAGCGAAAGCGCAAGCCAGAGCGCAGGGCTGACAGAAAGCGGCCAGAGAGGAAGATAGCTGGACCAGGTCATGCCGGGATGAAGGACAATATCGGAAAAGCTGCCGTATTTGCCGCCTCAAGCGTTATTTTCGGATACACCGGCCCTCCTTTGGATAAAAGCGAACGTGGCGCCTTGTGCTTGCACTAAATGAAACTGCTCAAAACAGTGAAACGCGTGATTGCCCGTGGGCGAGGGACTGAGAACAGTAAATCGGGAGAGATGGCTGGATTATAAACGATGAAGAATGGTTGGGGAGCGTTCGTCGGATGTTCCATTGACCCGTGCCCCAGGCCGGTAGAGGGAAATACGGTCATTCCGGAATGAATTTGACTCAACCTGGAGCTCTTCGGTTTAACGGAAAATATATTTATAACAGTATCTTAAGAGAAGGTTTTCTTCAGGCCGGTTTTGCCTGTTTCCCATGGAGCGAATTTTGTGGATGAGGCTGCGATCATTGCCTTGGACCAGGATCGCATGAGTACAAGACCAGGATTTTCGTATCCCGGTAGAGAAAAGAGCGATTCGGGCGGCGCCATTCGCGAAAATGATCTTGCGTTCCACCTCTGGATATGCCAAGAATAAGTATGACATTTAGCAGGTAATCAGCGGATTGCTGGTGGACAATGGGCAGACGATGGGCGCTTTGATCTTTTATACCGCGATCTATTTCCTCGGGTTTCTGGCTGCATATTTGCTGAACCAGCTTACCGGCCGCATGCTTATCCGGAACCGGCGGCTGGCTGGCCTAGTCCTGGTCCTCATGGTTGCGGTGGTTCACGCGTCGAAGATCATCAGCACGCCACCTCCACACCATTCCGATATCGGGGCGGGATCCGCTCTCGGTTGGTACGTCATCCTTCCGGTCACGATCATTATTATCGTCGTTATGTACTTGACCTGGCAGGAAGGGCGGGATGATGATGGATAGGCATCGCAAGCTCGCTTCATATCGCCTGTGATATCGGCGAGGTCAGGCCTGGAAAGTTCTATTTTACTCATGAGCAGGATTCAACAGCCTGCCAGCCCGCCTTAACCACCCTCTTACCGCTCTTGCGGGCCTGGTTATGCGCATCGAGTTGCATTCGAGGAGCGCTGCCATCGCTTGCTCCTTTGCCGTAATTGCCTGACGGAAATCAGCATTCTCCACAAGCAGCCTTTCCCGGTCTCGCACCATCGGCATGACGGACTGAATATAGCTCGCCAAGGCATGCAGCTCATCCTTGAGTACGGAAGAAGGAAGGAAATCCTTCCTGCTGAAATCCTCGATTGCCCTGGCATACAAGGCCTCCAGGGCGACTGCCGCGGCGTGAAGCGTGCATTTGCTCCTCACGGCGGCCGTTACGGCCGCGATCCGACCGGCATCGTATGCGGAAACAGCCTGGATGATGGATTCGGCATTGAATTGACCCGTGTTCAGCCTCGGCGAAAAATTCTGGCGTTGCAATAAATCAAAGTTGTCCGGATCGGCAAGGTCGAGGCATGCGGTAGGGCTGATCGGCAGCAGCGCGCAGCCGGAAGCCATGGCTTCGATAGCCGACCGGCCGGATGCAAGAACGATATCATACTCGGGCAGTACCACCTCCGGCGCGCGCGTCTCTCCTTGCGGCAGCCAGAGATCCAGCTTGATCCCCATGGATTCAAAAGCCTTGCAAAGCTGCGCGGCATGCCAGCCGGTGCGATCGAAACTTCTCAGGTAGAGCAGCGCATTCCGGGGTTTTTCCCTGGGTGTGCGGACAAAACGAAACCGGTCGAGATCGACCCAATTTGGAATAGTCATGACTTCCTGATCGGTTAAGCCAAGGGACAAACGAATGCGCTCCGAAACCACCGAACACATCCCAACGTAGTACAGGAGTCGCGGATGAACCGGGGGTTTTTCCACCCATGGCAGGGATCCATGACAATGATAGATAGCGGGCACGCCGGGAAACGCGCACAACGCGCGCATGGTATCCAGATGATGCTGCCCATGGATCACGTCGGGTTTGAAGGGGGATTCGAAGGGATTGAGAATAGCGGGAACCGACATTCCTTTCAGTAGGGATCCTGCTTCGCCGATTTGCGAACTGCAGGCGGCAACTTGATGGCCTCTGGAAACCAGTGCCCTCGCGAGGTCGACCACTACCCACTCGCTGCCTCCTAGGGCTGCAAGCGTATTGTTGGTAATGAGTATTTTCATGGCTGGGCCGCGGAACAGGGCGCAGATATTGTCCGATACCCCTGTGGGGACGAATAGCTGTAAGAATTTACAGGTTAGAAGGAATTTATGGAGAAACCGCCATCCCCTCGGGAAAACAACAACACATACCGATGACCGGCTAAATTTGTGCCGTCAGGCTGCATCGTGAAAAATAATCCCCATGGTGTGGCGATGGCCCGAACGCAGGCGGCTGACACCGTGGCGCAGATTGACCCGATAGACGCCACGCGTGCCTTGCATCGGCCGGTGATGCACGGCAAACACCACGGCATCTCCCTGTCTGAGCGAAACGACCTCCGGGCGAGACTGCATGCGCGGCCGCTGCTCGGTCAGCACGAACTCGCCGCCGGTAAAATCACGGCCGGGCTCGGATAGCAACAGGGTGAGCTGAATCGGAAATACATGCTCGCCATACAGGTCCTGATGCAGGCAATTGTAATCTCCAGGCTCATACCGCAACAGCAGCGGCGTCGGGCGAAGCTGGCCGGCTTCGTGGCATCGCTGGATAAAATCCACGTGCTGCGCTGGATAACGCACGCCTGTGCCCATTGCCCGGCTCCAGCGATTGGCAAGGGGAACCAAGCATGGATAAATCGACGTGCGCAATGCCGAAACCATATCAGGGAGTGGATAGCGAAAATATTTATACTCTCCCCGCCCGAATCCGTGCCGGGCCATCACGACGCGGCTGCGAAAAATATCGTCCTGCGGATACAGGGCGGTCAGCGCATCGCATTCCTTCCGCGTAATGAGCTTGTCGATTACCGCGGATCCGCACGCATCCAGATCGTTCTCTATCCGCTTCCAATCGAGCGCCTGCACCCGGCCGGCTATATCCTTGTCAGCCATGATTTTCCGTGCATTCCACACCAGCGGGTTCGGCCTGCGCTTTTTTTCCCGTTTCAGTGCCTGCCTCGTTTTGCAGGAGGGTCCGCTTGCGCTCCACGCCCCAGCGATAGCCTGCCAGCGCACCGTCGCTGCGTATTACCCGGTGGCATGGAATGGCGACGGCCAGCCTGTTGGTGGCACAAGCCTGCGCTACCGCCCGTACCGCCCGGGGCGCGCCGATGCGCTTAGCGATATCGGTGTAGCTGGCTGTCTGCCCTGCGGGAATACGGCGAAGCGCCTGCCACACACGCTGCTGGAATGCGGTGCCACGCACATCAAGCGGCAGATCGAGGCCGAGCGCCGGCACCTCGATAAAGCCTACGACCTGTGCAACCAGTTGTTCGAAATCCGCATCCCCGCCGATCAGGTTGGCGCGGGGAAAACTGTCCTGCAGGTCGTGCAGCAGCTTGTCCGGGTCGTCGCCCAGGAGAATGGCGCATATGCCGCGGTCGCTTTGAGCAACGAGAATCGAACCCAGGGAACATTCTCCAAGGGCAAAGCGAATATCGGTCCCGCTGCCGCCCGTGCGGTAGCGGGTAGGCGTCATGCCCAGAACCTGATCCGATTTTTCATAGAAGCGGCTATTGGAATTGTAGCCGGCATCGAAAATGGCATTTGTTACCGCGCTGCCGCGCCGCAGTTCCTCGCGCACTCTTTTTTCGCGCCGTGCCGCTGCATATTGCCGCGGCGTCACTCCCGTAACCTGCTTGAATATCCGGTGGAAATGATGGGGGCTCATGCCGGCCTCCTTTGCGAGCGCATCCAGGCGCGGCGAGTTTTCCGATTCCTCCATGATGCGGCAGGCACGCGTAACCCGGTCCAGGTACTGGCCGGACACAGCGGGTCGATCAGGCCGGCAACGCTTGCAGGGCCTGAAGCCGGCTTTCTCCGCTTCTTCCGGGGTACGATAAAAACTGACATTCTCCGGTCGCGCCGGGCGGGCCGTGCAGGAAGGGCGGCAGTAAACACCGGTGGTGCTCACGCCATAGTAAAACGTGCCATCGGCTTCAGCGTTGCGCGCCCTGACGGCAGCCCAGCGCGGGTCATTGACCGTAATAGCGGCACGCTGCGCATTTTTAGCTGATATGCGTGAGTTCATGATGCGTCTCCTGGCTTGTGTATTGGTAACGATTGCGAATTTACCGATATCGCCAGCCGGCCGCACTCCGGGTCTTGCTTTCGAATTCGTGCAATGAAATCTTGGGCGAGCCGGATGTCATCCACATTTTTTTCTTCCGGGCTCTCCAGGCGCAGCGAAGCGCCGGCGCTTCATGCGCCGAAAATGAATCGCATCGACAGGTCTACCGCCCTGATGTCCTTGGTGAGACTCCCGATGGAAATGCGATCCACGCCGGTTTCCGCCACGGGGCGAACGTTTTCCAGCGTGATTCCTCCTGATGCTTCCAATGTTGCCGCCCCGCCGGATACGGCCGCGGCCACCTTCCTGTTCAGGGCCACCGCGCTCCTCAAACCTTCGAGATCGAAATTGTCCAGAAGGATCATCCTTGCTCCCGCATCAAGCGCAGCCTGCAAGTCATCCAGCGTTTCCACCTCGACCTGCAGGAATAGTCCAGGGGGGGCAGCTTTTTCCGCAACCTGCAGTGCCTGCCTGATTCCGCCCGCTGCGATGATATGATTTTCCTTGATGAGCACGCCATCGTACAAACCCAGGCGATGGTTCGTCCCGCCACCGCACTTTACCGCGTACTTTTGCGCAAGCCGCAATCCAGGCAGGGTTTTTCGGGTATCGACTATGATGGCTCCGGTTCCATGGATGGCGCGCACATAGTGCGAGGTTTCCGTTGAGACCGCCGACAGCAACTGGAGGAAATTCAGCGCGGAACGCTCGCCTGTAAGCAAGGCGCGTGCTTTTCCGGTGATCCGGCAGAGTTCCTGGCCGGGGCTAATGACAGAACCCTCTTCTGCAAACCATTCGATCCGGGTATCGGGCGACAACCGGGCAAAGCATGCATCGAACCATGGAATGCCGCATAGTACTGCGTCCTGGCGGCTGATGACGCGGGCGACGGCTGTCTCGTCCGCGGGAACCAGCCGTGCGGTGATATCCCCGTGGCTGTTCCAGCCATGCGCATCATCGGGGCCGAGATCTTCCGCTAGCGCCCGAGTGACGTTATTCTTTATTTCGATGGCAAGATCCATGCTCTCTTCCGGTTCGCCGTCCATCTGTTTATCCAGTCCATCGCGTATTCTACCCGAAGAGGATGCGCCGGCCGCCGTATGGCGAATCACCGTATCGCCAATTCATCTTCCGATGCCAGGGTAGTGAAAGAGTCTCCTTGAAATTCGGGTTTCGCTCCCACATATAAAGGCATTCTTTCAACCACCAGGGAATTCTCATGCGTTTCGACAAGCTGACCACCAAATTCCAGCAGGCGCTGGCCGATGCGCAGAGCATCGCCGTAGGCCAGGACAATCCGTATATTGAACCGCAGCACTTGCTGCTCGCACTCCTGCAGCAGGGAGATGCCTCCACCACCTCGCTATTGCAGCGGGCGGGCACCAATGTTCCTCCGTTGCGCGACGCCTTGAAAAAGGCCATAGAACGCTTGCCCAAGGTGGAGGGCACCGGCGGAGAAATCAATGCTTCGCGCGAGCTCGGCAACCTGCTCAACCTTGCCGATAAGGAAGCGCAGAAACGAAACGATCAATTCATCGCATCCGAGATGTTCCTGCTGGCAGCATGCCAGGACAAAGGCGAAACCGGTAACCTCCTGCGGCAGCACGGAGCCAGCCGCGCGGCGCTGGAGCAGGCGATCAGCGCGGTGAGGGGAGGGGAAAATGTGGGCAGCCCCGAAGCCGAGGGCAGCCGTGAAGCACTGAAGAAATATACGCTTGACCTGACCGAGCGCGCGCGCATGGGCAAGCTGGACCCGGTGATTGGCCGGGATGACGAGATTCGCCGCACCGTCCAGGTACTGCAGCGGCGCACCAAGAATAACCCTGTCCTCATCGGCGAGCCCGGCGTGGGCAAGACGGCGATCGTCGAAGGCCTTGCACAGCGCATCGTCAACGGAGAAGTGCCGGAAACCCTGAAGGATAAGCGAGTACTGTCGCTCGACATGGCGGCGTTGCTTGCGGGTGCAAAGTACCGCGGGGAATTCGAGGAACGCCTGAAATCCGTCCTGAAGGAGATCGCCCAGAGCGAAGGCAGCATCATCGTGTTCATCGACGAGCTTCACACCATGGTCGGGGCGGGCAAGGCGGAAGGAGCGATAGACGCAGGCAATATGCTCAAGCCCGCACTGGCGCGCGGAGAGTTGCATTGCGTGGGCGCCACCACCTTGAATGAATATCGCAAGTACATCGAGAAAGACGCGGCGTTGGAGCGGCGGTTCCAGAAGGTGCTGGTGGAGGAGCCCACGGTGGAAGCAACCATCGCCATCCTGCGCGGGCTGCAGGAAAAATACGAGGTGCACCACGGCGTCGACATCACCGATCCCGCCATCGTCGCTGCTGCGGAACTTTCCCATCGCTACATCACCGATCGTTTTCTGCCGGACAAGGCTATCGACCTCATCGACGAAGCGGCGGCCCGCATCCGCATGGAAATCGATTCCAAGCCCGAGTCGATGGACAGGCTGGACCGGCGTCTTATCCAGCTCAAGATTGAGCGCGAGGCCGTCAGGAAGGAAAAAGACGAGGCTTCACAGAAACGCTTGAGCCTTCTGCAAGATGAAATCGCGAAGCTGGAGCGCGAGTATGCGGATCTCGAAGAGATCTGGAAGGCCGAGAAATCGCAGGTGCAAGGGTCCCAGCATATCAAGGAGGAGATGGAAAAGGTCAAGCTGGAGATAGAAGCGGCAACGCGCAAGGGAGATTGGCAAAAGGTTTCGGAGTTGCAATACGGGCGTCTTCCGCAACTGGAGGCGCAGTTGCAATCGCAGCTCAGCAGTCAGCAGCGCGAGGAACAGGCGGCGGCATCCGACATGCCCGGAAACAGGCCGAAGCTGCTGCGTACCCAGGTGGGAGCGGAAGAGATCGCCGAGGTGGTATCGCGCGCGACCGGCATTCCGGTATCCAAGATGATGCAGGGCGAACGGGAGAAGCTCCTGCACATGGACGAAAAACTGCATGAACGGGTGGTGGGCCAGGATGAGGCGGTTCGTCTGGTCTCGGATGCGATCCGCCGCTCGCGCGCGGGACTGGCCGATCCCAACCGGCCGTATGGTTCGTTCCTGTTTCTGGGTCCCACGGGGGTGGGAAAAACGGAGTTATGCAAGGCGCTGGCCGGTTTCCTATTCGATGCCGAAGACCATCTCATCCGCATCGATATGTCCGAGTTCATGGAAAAACATTCTGTCGCCCGGTTGATCGGCGCGCCTCCGGGTTATGTAGGGTACGAGGAAGGCGGTTACCTGACCGAAGCGGTTCGGCGGAAACCGTACGCGGTGATTTTGCTGGATGAAGTCGAAAAAGCGCACCCCGACGTGTTCAATGTCCTGCTGCAGGTTCTCGACGACGGCCGCATGACGGACGGGCAAGGCCGCACAGTGGATTTCAAGAACACCGTGATTGTAATGACTTCAAATCTTGGTTCGCAGATGATTCAGCAAATGGCGGGGGATGATTATCAGGTCATCAAGCTGGCGGTGATGGGCGAGGTGAAGGCCTATTTCCGCCCCGAGTTCATCAATCGCATCGATGAGGTAGTGGTATTTCATGCACTGGACGAGAAGCACATCAAATCCATAGCGCGGATCCAGCTGCAGCAATTGGAAGCGCGGCTGGCGAAGCTCCAAATGAACCTCCAGGTATCGGATGCGGCGCTGGCGGAATTGGCGCAGGCCGGGTTCGACCCCGTTTTCGGGGCACGCCCGTTGAAACGCGCGATCCAGACGCAGATCGAGAATCCATTGGCCAAGGAAATACTCGAAGGCCGCTTCGCAGCCAAGGACAATATCGCGGTGGATTGCAAAAACGGCGTGATGATGTTTTCGAAATCGTAGCCAAAGCAGCATCATCCTGAACCAATGGACTCCATGGTCCCGGGTCGGGCGGCGCGAGCAGGGTGCCGCCGCCCGAACTGATGCGCAATCGACGGCGATAGTCCATCGCCTATCACCGGCTCCCTGCGCTGGCGGGGGGAAGTCCCGGATAGATCGCTTTTGTCTTTCCCGTCAGTTTTTGATTTTTTGCGGTCGAAGCTTGCAAGGCTTCCACCCAACCGGGGGAATTTTATTGAGAGGCGCGAGATTCAGGTAAAATGGCGTTTTTTTCAAGGGTGTCGTCATGCATAGTGCTGTAATCAGAGGAAGCCTGGTTGCCATTGTTACGCCCATGCATGAGGGGGGCGAGTTGGACCTGGAACGTTTCCACGCGCTGATCGATTTTCATGTGTCGGAAGGAACGGATGGCATTGTGGTCGTCGGCACCACCGGCGAATCACCCACAGTGGATTTTGACGAGCATCATCTGCTGATCCGGACGGCGGTCGAACGGGTTGCGGGACGCATTCCGGTTATTGCGGGAACCGGTGCGAATTCCACGAGGGAAGCGATCGACTTGTCCGTATACGCCAAGGATGCGGGTGCGGATGCGAGCCTGTCGGTCGTGCCCTACTATAACAAACCCACCCAGGAGGGCTTGTACCGGCATTTCAGGGCGATCGCGGAAGCGGTGGATATTCCCCAGATTTTATACAATGTCCCCGGCCGTACCGTGGCTGACATCAGCAATGAGACGGTGCTGCGGCTTGCCCAGATTCCCAATATTGTCGGCATCAAGGATGCCACCGGGGATATGGGGCGAGGTTTTGACCTGTTATGCCGTGCCCCGGAGGGATTCTCCGTTTATAGCGGAGATGATGCGAGCGGACTCGCGTTGCTGCTGCTCGGGGCGGATGGGGTGATTTCGGTTACCGCCAATGTCGCCCCGCGGCTCATGCACGAAATGTGCCTTGCCGCGTTTGCGGGCGATCTCGGCCAGGCGCGTGCCCTGAACAGGAAGCTGCTTAAGCTGCATCAGGATCTGTTTATTGAAGCCAATCCCATTCCGGTTAAATGGGCGGTCGCGCAGATGGGGCTGATCGGGCCGGGCCTGCGGCTACCTTTGACGCCATTATCCGATCGATACGAACAGATCGTCCGCGATGCGACATCCCACGCAGGCATAGCAATACAATGATATAAATGGAAGCGCCTATTCCGTCATTTGCAATCCACCTGAGCAAGCTTCCCCGAGGTCCGTCGGCAAGGCCTCGCCCATGGAAACCGGCATCAGCACCCATTCGGTTCACGGCTGGCACCCACTCTGCAGAGTTGGCTGGCTCCTTCGTGTCGGTCGATCATGACTAGAAGGAGCCGGTGTTGCACATGAAATGGCGAATCGTGGTTGCAGTATTGCTGGCGGCAAGCATGGCGGGATGCAACCTGCTGCCGGAAGGCAAGAAGATCGATTATAAATCGGCGGGAAAGCTTCCGCCGCTGGAAGTGCCGCCGGACTTGACCACGCCGGGCAACGATGAGCGTTATGTCGTTCCGGATATCAATCCGACCGGAAGCGCAACTTTTTCTGTTTACAATAAGGAGCGTAACAAGCAGCCGGGATCAAGCGGCAGTTCCATCTTGCCGACACTGGATGATTCCGGGGTGCGCATGGAACGCTCCGGCACGCAGCGCTGGCTGGTGGTGAAAGGCGAGCCGGAAGAGATATGGCCGGTGGTAAAGGAATTCTGGCACGATTTGGGTTTCCTTATCAAAATCGAAATGCCCGAAGCCGGGGTGATGGAGACGGATTGGGCGGAAAATCGGGCAAAGATTCCACAGGACCTGATTCGCAGCGCGCTTTCCAAAGTCCTTGATACGCTTTATTCAAGCGCGGAGCGGGATAAGTTTCGCACCCGCCTAGAGCGCGGGGAGGGGGGCATTACCGAGATTTACATCAGTCATCGCGGCATGGACGAAGTGCTGGAAGCCAATATGCGCACGATCTGGCAGCCCCGTCCTCCGGACCCTGAACTGGAAGCCGAGATGCTTTCCCGTCTGATGATGCGATTTGGCGTGGCGGAGGAGCGTGCCAGGGCGATGGTGGGCAGTACCACCAATGCGGAGCGGGCACGCATGAGCCGCGAAAAGGGTGGCGTGCTGACGGTAAACGAAGCATTCGATCGCGCCTGGCGGCGCGTTGGGCTGGCACTGGACCGCGTTGGCTTCACGGTGGAGGATCGCGACCGTTCGCAAGGAATTTATTTCGTTCGATATATCAATCCGGATTCGGATACGAAGGCGGGTGGCGGCCTGATTTCGAAGTTGCTATTCTGGCGGGACGAGAACGCCGATTCGGCGGACCAGTATCGTGTCCAGTTAAGCGAGGCCGGTGAGGCGACCGAGGTCAAAGTGCTCAACAAAGACGGCGCGGCTGAGAAATCCAGTACCTCGAGCAAGATACTGGGCTTGCTATACGAGCAACTGAAGTAATTGACTGCGGTAAGGCGGGGCAGGACAGTGCCAAGCGGCAAGGTGAAGGTCGGGCTGGATCAATACCGGGATGAGCAATCGTTTATCTATCGCTCTGGCGACTTATAATGGTGAGCGTTATCTTGGGGAGCAGCTGGAGAGCCTACTTCATCAGACACGGCAGCCGGATGAGCTGGTTGTTTTTGATGATGCCTCCACCGACTCGACTGCGGC
>DASZUL010000058.1:0-6819 GCA_035547595.1 Nitrosospira sp. | reverse complement strand
TACGGGGCGGATTTATATCGACTGCGTCCTAGGGACGATATTTTATGGCAGCGGTTTCTCTCCAGCCATAAGCTGTTCCATGGATTCACGTTCACGGATGAGATGGATGCGATCGCCATCGACCATCACCTCCGCGGGACGCGGACGGGTATTATAATTCGAGCTCATGCTCATGCCGTAAGCCCCGGCGGACATGACGGCTAGCAGATCGCCCTGGGACAGCGCCAAGGTTCGGTCATGTCCCAGGAAATCGCCTGTTTCGCAAACGGGGCCAACGATCTGGTAGTTTTTTGCCTCTGCCTTGTCCTTCGCAACTGGGAGAATATGGTGATAGGCGCCATATAATGCCGGACGCATGAGATCGTTCATCGCGGCATCAACGATGGCGAAATTTCGGTGAGGCGTGTGCTTGAGGTACTCGACACGCGTAAGCAGCAGGCCTGCGTTTCCTACCAGCGCGCGACCCGGTTCGATCAGGATGCGCTGATTACGCGAGCCCACTGCGGCACACAGAGCCTGAACATAGTCCGCTACCGGAGGCGGAGTTTCACCAGAATAGCGGATCCCGAGGCCGCCCCCCAGGTCCAGGTGACTGATACGCAAACCTTGCGTTTCCAACCTGTCCAGCAAACGAAGGATCTTTTCGCTGGCTGCAACGAAGGGATCGAGTCCGGTCAGTTGCGAGCCAATATGGCAATCTAATCCCTCTATGCGGAGGTTGGGAAATTCCCGCGCGACCGCATAAAGCTTCTCCGCCTCGTCGAACGGCACGCCAAACTTGTTTTCCTTCAGGCCCGTCGATATATAAGGGTGGGTTTTCGCATCCACGTCGGGATTGACACGCAAGCTTACCGGTGCAACCCGCCCCGCTTTCTCCGCTACCTGGTTCAATACAGCCAGTTCCGCTTCCGATTCCACATTGAAGCACAATATGTCGGCATCGAGCGCGGCCCGCATTTCATCCGGACGCTTCCCCACGCCCGAAAAAACGATTTTTTGCGGATCCCCGCCTGCCTTCAATACCCGTTGCAATTCGCCGCCGGAAACGATATCGAAGCCGCTGCCGAGTCGGGCAAGTAAATTGAGGATAGCCAGATTTGAATTCGCCTTTACCGCGTAGCACACCAGATGGCCGCGTGCTCCGAAAGCGCCATCGAATTCCCTATAAGCAGAGGTGAGCGCGGCGCGCGAGTACACGTAGCAAGGTGTACCGTACTCTTCCGCGATATAGTCCAGAGGAACCGATTCGAGGCACAGAACCGAATTGCGGTAACGGGCAGATGGAAAGCCGCTCACCGCTTTTTCTCTTTGTCCTGGGTTGGTTGCGATTCTTGTGGAAGATAAAGCGGCCCTTTCAGTCCGCAGGCGGAAAGCAGCAGGATTATTAAAGCAGCAGCATAAAACCTGTTCATGAGCAGATACCGAAATACTAAAACTAAAAATATTAACATGCTCCTTGCCAAATCCGGCAAGTGCCCTTACTGATGGGTTGCGTGCGATGCAGGTGAATATCGGACCGGTAGAAGACGGGCGCTTGATGCCTACCCCAGCTTCTTCAGTTCCTTTCTTACTTCCCTGTATGCAGGATAAATGCGCTCCACTGTTTGCCAGAACGCCGGCGAGTGATTCATTTCGATGAGGTGGCTCAACTCATGTGCAACCACATAATCGATCAGATGAAGGGGCATTTGGATGAGACGCCAGTTGATGCTCACTACTCCGCGAGCTGTGCAACTGCCCCACAGGTTCATTGCACGGGATAATCGCAGCTTCGGCGGCGGCACTCCAAGTTTTTGTGCGTAGATCGCCACCCGTTCGCTGAAACATGCCATTGCGCTGTCGCGATACCATGACATTACCGATTTTTCTATCTGCCGAGCATCGAGGCGCGGAGATAGCGCCAATTTGAGTTGCCTGTCGTCCTCATCCGGCGGTGTTGTTACCCGGATCATCTGCACTTGCCCGGCAGGCGTTGCAGCCAGACGCCATGGTTCTCCCAGGAGAGGAAAAGCTGCTCCTTCTTCCCACGATAGTTGCGTTGATTTCCGGTTTTTCCATTCGTCGAGTTTCGAGATGATCCAATCCGCTTTGTTTTTCAATACCGATTCGACCTGGCGCAAGGATTCGCGCGGAGGGATTCGAACCGTCAAGCCCCGGCTGTCTATTCTCATCCCAATGGTTCTGCGTCTGCACCGCATGAGCGTGTATGCCACTTCTTTACCGTTCAAGCTGACGCGGCGCAATTCGCCGGCCTTCATCCTGCCGGTCCTGTTACTTCCGGATTGGGAGAACGCTTATTCATGCCGCGGTCTTCTGTTCATCGATGCGGCTCATTTCCGTTTCTATCCATGCCTCGACTTTGGCGTTAAGGTCGTCCGGTTCCATTCCCGCAGGATCTATCGGAGGACCGATGCTGACGGTAATTGTTCCCGGCCGCTTGATAAAGGCATTTCGCCCCCAGAACTCGCCCGCGTTGTGCGCGACCGGGACAACCGGCACGTTGACATGCGTGCCGAGCCACGCGCCGCCGATGCGGTATTTCCCTCTTTTGCCTGGCGCAATGCGCGTGCCTTCGGGAAAAATGATTATCCAGAAGCCCTGCTTGAGCCGGTCTTTTCCCTGCTCGACAATCTGTTTCAGGGCGGCCTTCCCCGAACTACGGTCGATTGCGATCGGACTGGTCATTGCCAATCCCCAGCCAAAAAACGGGACAAATAACAATTCCCTCTTCAGCACCCATACCTGGGGAGGGAAGATCTGCTGAAACGCGAGCGTTTCCCATGCGGACTGGTGCTTGGACAACACGATGCTCGGCGTCTGGGGAATATGCTCCCGTCCCAGGACGCGGTAACGAATCCCGCAGACGACGCGAAGTAAATACAACATCATATGCGCCCATCCGGAAATGATGCGATAGCGGTCGATGGGCGCAAGCGGGAAAGTGGCAAAAACGATGAGCGCATAGACCGGCGTGATGACGGCCTGCAACACGATGTATAGTGCGGAGCGCAGTACAACCATCATATGCGCCGCATCAGCTGGGTAACTCGTGATTGCCGGTCATTTCGCCAAAGCATCGGCAGCCGCAGCTAGGTCCGGAAATATTATGGTGTTTTGCGGCAGCAGCTCCTTTGCCTGGGTCGCCTTGCCTTTGCCCGTCAATACAAGAACAGGAAGGGCTCCGACCCCGGCCGCGGCCTGCAGGTCGCGCAGCGAGTCGCCAATCGCAGGCACGCCTATTAACCCCAGGCCGAAACGCTCCGAAATTTCCCTGAACATTCCGGTAGCGGGTTTGCGGCAATCGCACTGGTCCGAATTGGTATGAGGACAAAAAAACATGGCGTCTATACGGCCTCCTGCCTGTATCGCCGCCTTGTACATCTTGTCATTGATGGCGTTGAGAGTCACCATGTCGAGCAATCCCCTCCCAATGCCGGACTGGTTTGTCGCGACCACCACCCGATAGCCGGCCTGGGTAAAATGGGCAATCGCCTCGAGACTTCCAGGGATGGGCTTCCACTCTTCCGGGCTTTTTATGAAAGCATCGCTGTCATAGTTGATGACGCCGTCGCGGTCGAGAATGACGAGTTTCATTTCAGGCAGCTAACCGGGAGATATCGGCCACGCGGTTCATGGCTTGTTCCAGCCGCGCAAGCAGCGCCAGCCGGTTGCTGCGTAGGGCTTCCTCTTCGGTATTGACCATCACATTATCGAAAAAATCATCCACCGGCGTTCTCAGCGCAGCCAGGGTTTGCAGTGACGCATTGTAATCGCCTGCCGAAAATGCCTCGTCCGCCAGAGGGACGATCTCGTTTAAAACCTGATGCAGGGCCTTTTCTGCATCCGCTTCGAATAGCCTGGGGTTGACTGCGGCTCTCCCGGTGCCATCCGCTTTTTTCAGGATATTCCGTACACGCTTGTTGGTTGCTGCGAGACTTTCGGCTTCGGGCAACCGGGCAAAAGCACGTACTGCTTCCAGGCGCTTCTTCACATCGTTCAGGCGGGGCGGCCGCAAGGACAGTACGGCATCTATCTGCTGTGGTAAAAAAGTAAAGCCATCCTTGCCGGTTTCCGCTGGACTCTCGCTCGAGGCCATCGCCCGCGGATCGGATGCTTCCATACCGAAATAGTAGCGAAGTCGATCATAAATGAAATCGCTCAGCATATCCGGCGCGGGATTGATTCTTCCTCCAAAAACAATCCCGGTTTGTTCCAGCAGGGTGCTTAGCGAGAGCGGCAAGTCTTTATCAATGAGTATCCTGATCAATCCCAGCGCCTGACGGCGTAATGCGAAGGGATCCTTGTCTCCCGTGGGAAACTGTCCGATACCAAACATGCCTACCAGCGACTCCAGCTTGTCGGCCAGCGCGACGCAGATACCCGGCATGCCTCGGGGCAGGTCGTCGCCGGCGAACCGGGGCTTGTAGTGGTCTTCAATGGCGTCGGCTACGTCGTCGGCCAATCCGTCGTGCTTCGCATAGTAGCGCCCCATGATGCCTTGCAACTCGGGGAATTCTCCCACCATGCCGGTAAGCAGGTCCGCCTTGGACAGCATCGCCGCTTCGCCTGCCTTTGCCGCAAGCTCGGTGCCTCCCAACTGAAGGCCAATGGCCTGCGCAATGGCCCATATTCGTTCCACCCGTTCCGCCTGGGTTCCCAGTTTGTTGTGATAAACCACTTTGCGCAAACCCTCTACACGAGAGGCCAGTGTTGTCTTGCGGTCCTGGTCGAAAAAGAATTTTGCATCTGCCAGGCGCGAACGCAAGACGCGCTCGTTACCGGCGATTACCCGGCTGGCATCGGCGGGCCGGATATTGGAGACGATGCAGAATTTATTGGCGAGTTTTCCCGAATTTTCCAGCAGCGGGAAGTATTTTTGATTCGCCTTCATGGTCAGGATCAGGCATTCCTGCGGCACATCGAGAAAAGCCGCATCGAACTTTCCTGCCAGGACACTGGGACGCTCGACCAGTGCAGCCACCTCCTCCAGCAGGGCCGGATCGTCGACCGGCTTCAGGCGCATTTCGGCGGAGGCGGCATCAAGCTCCTGCCTGATCCTGTCTCGCCGCTCATCGAAGCTGACAATGACCGCTCCCTCGGTTTCCAGTTGATCCTGGTAACTGTCGGCATCCTTCAGCACCAGCGTTCTTGTGCGTGTTTCGAAGCGGTGCCCTTGCGTTTCGCGTCCCGCTATCAACCCCAGTGCATAGACGGGCACGATATCCGCACCATACAAGGCGACGAGGCCATGTGCAGGGCGTACGAAGTTTACCGTGGTCCAGCCATCGCTGAGCTGGTAGGTCATGATAGTGGCAACCGGCAACCTGGCGAGCGCGTCATTCAGCGCTTTCTGTAATCCTTCAGCCAGTGTCGCCCCTTTTACGACTCTGTCGAAAAACAATGTTTCCACCTTTCCTTCGAGCCTGCGCTGGAGTTGCGGCACGAAGGGAGGTGCAGCATTATTGCAGAGGCCGCTCAGCTTCTTGAGCAGCGCGGGCGTGGGTTGGCCATCAGAGTCCAGGCCAACCGCGACCGGCATCAGTTTTTGCAAAACCGGTTTATCGGCTGCCTGTGCGGCCACGCTTTCAATATGAACGGCAAGCCGCCGTGGCGAGGCAAAAGGAATGGCGATAGCATCATTTGCCGCCAAACCTTGAGCCTTGAGGCTCGCGGCTATTTCTTCAGCAAAGCTGCTGCCCAGCCTTTTCAGGGATTTCGGGGGCAGCTCCTCGACAAGCAACTCGACCAGCAGGCTTTTAGTCGCTTTAGTCAAGCTGTTTTCTCCGTCGCGTGCATCGCCCATTCGCGGGGGGCCATCGGAAACCCCAGGCGTTCCCGGCTCTGATAGTAGACTTGCGCCACATTGCGGGCGAGATCACGGATCCGGCCGATATAGGCGGCGCGTTCGGTAACTGAAATCGCACCGCGCGCATCGAGAAGGTTGAAAGTGTGGGCCGTCTTCAATACCTGCTCGTATGCGGGTAGTGCGAGCCCTTGTTCCACCAGGTGTTTTGCCTGGGTCTCGTGATTCGTGAAGGCGTCCAGCAAAAACGGGATATCGCTGTGCTCGAAGTTATAGATCGATTGCTCCACCTCGTTCTGATGATATACATCCCGGTAGGAAAGCCCCTCCGTCCAGGTGAGGTCGAACACGTTTTCCACGCCTTGCAGATACATTGCCAGGCGTTCCAGCCCATAAGTTATCTCACCGGTAATCGGCTTGCAATTCATGCCGCCAACCTGCTGAAAGTAGGTAAACTGGGTGACCTCCATCCCATTTAGCCATACTTCCCAGCCCAGTCCCCAGGCTCCAAGCGTCGGGTTTTCCCAGTCATCCTCGACAAATCGGATATCGTTTTGCTTCAAGTCGAGGCCGAGCTCTTCCAATGAACCGAGGTACAGGTCTAGGATATCGCCGGGTGCGGGTTTCAGCACGACCTGAAACTGGTAATAATGCTGGAGACGGTTGGGGTTTTCGCCATATCGCCCATCCTTTGGGCGGCGTGCGGGCTGGACATAAGCGGCTTTCCAGGGCTCGGGGCCGAGAGCGCGAAGAAAAGTGGCGGTATGCGAAGTTCCGGCCCCGACTTCCATGTCATAAGGCTGGAGCAGCGCACAACCCTTGCTACCCCAATACTGCTGCAGGGCAAGAATTATTTCCTGAAAGGTAAGCATGGGTATGCCGTGGTTGCGCGGGCCAGACACGAGAAGCGAGTCATTTTACATTTTTTTTTCGTGCGCGCGCGACGGGTAGCAAGCCAGCGAGCAATATCGTTCCGGCCAGCCCCAGCATTAGGCTATTGCCGAACAGGACATAAG
>DASZUL010000057.1:0-4226 GCA_035547595.1 Nitrosospira sp. | reverse complement strand
GAGGCAGCCCGACAAAGCGTGCCAGCGCTACTTCCAGCAGATGATGCGCTGAAGAATGCCCGCTGATGAGATGCGAAGCACCGGACCCGATCCCATACCGCTGCGCGCCCTCGCACGCCGCCGTGATCAGCCGCGGGTGGTTCGCAAGGCCAAGGTAGTCATTGCTGCAAAACCCGAGGTATTCCCATCCGTCTATGAAAACATGGGCCTGCTGCGGACTTTCCAAAACCAGGCGCCGCCGGAGCAGGTTTTTTTTCTCGCGGCCCCGCAATTGCTCGCCTAGCTGCTCGATGAGATCGTTTTTCATTCCGCTAACCATAATTCGACGGAAACCTGGGATATAGGAAATCGCGACGGCTACTACATCGAGCGCAGCCCTAGCTTATCGAATAATGCCTTGTCTCTTTCCGCTTCCGGATTGCCGGTAGTAAGCAATTTGTCTCCGTAAAAGATCGAGTTGGCGCCGGCAAGAAAACACAGTGCCTGCACGGCATCCGGCATCTCGCGCCTGCCAGCGGACAGCCTCACCATGGCTTTCGGCATGGTGATGCGCGCCGCTGCAATGGTCCGCACGAACTCCAGAGGATCCAGGATTTCGGTGCCATGCAGGGGCGTGCCTTCCACCTGTACCAGATGATTGATAGGGACGGACTCGGGATAAGGGTCGAGATTTGCCAGTTGGGCAAGCAGGCCGGCCCGGGCATGGCGCGACTCACCCATGCCGACGATGCCTCCGCAGCATACGTTGATCCCCGCTCCACGCACTTTCTGTAAAGTGTCCAGCCGATCCTGGTAACCCCGGGTCGTGATGATTTCGCCATAAAATTCCGGCGATGTGTCGAGGTTATGATTGTAGTAATCGAGTCCCGCATCGTGAAGCTGCTCTGCCTGCCCCGGCTTCAGCATCCCTAACGTGGCGCATGTTTCCAGCCCCAATGCTTTCACCGCGCCTACCATCTCCACCATTTTCTCGATATCACGCTGCTTGGGCCCCCGCCATGCCGCACCCATGCAGAAACGTGTCGCGCCCTGGGCCTTGGCTGCGGCCGCCGATGCCACGACCTCCTCGAGCTGCAACATGCCCTGGTTCTCGACATTGGTGTGATAGCGTGCGGCCTGGGGGCAATATCCGCAATCTTCGGGGCACCCTCCCGTCTTGACGGAAATCAATGTGGAAAGCTGCACGGCATTCGGATCGTGATGCTGACGGTGGATCAATTGAGCCCGATGCATCAAGTCATTGAATGGCAGATCCAGTAGGGCCTGGATTGCCGCTACGCTCCAGCGCTTCGAGCCGGGCGTATCGTCAATGAGCTCGACAGCGATGGCATCGCTGAGGGTGCCTGGCTGATTTTGCATGGGGGCGGCATTGATATCGGGAGTGGCAATCATGTCGGAAGTTAGCTGGTTCATAGCATCCTCTATCTCTGTATTGTTTAAAAGCCGTTTATCATGGGCGCGACTATTGGCGGATTCCAGTCATTGCATCTGCCATTGCTCCTGGAACGACAAGGTTAATGACATGCATGACATTTGCCTTGACTGGAAAACATCGCTCGTGGCGGTGCGGGCTGTTCTTCGTCCGGACAACCCGCATCCGCTCAATCCTCCTTGATTACCAGGAGAACCTGCCTCGCGGATACGCGACCGCCCTCTTTACAAAACAATTGCTGGACGGTACCGTCGATCGGTATCTCCACCGTAAACTCCATCTTCATTGATTCGACTACTGCTGCCGGACTTCCTGCCGTCACGCGTTGCCCTTCCTTGACCAGGAGTTTCCATACGGTGCCGGTCACATGGGTGCGAATGGCATACGTCCCTTCCGGCAATTGCATTTCCCTTGGCGGAGCGCTCGCGTTGTCCTGCGAACCATCGCTGCTTGTGTAATTGGCCTGCCCCCCCGCCTTCCAGCGTTCACGCTCGGCGACATACGCGGCTTTCTGCTTGACCCTGAAGGCATCGATTGCTGGCGCATTCTCCTGCAGGAAAGTGTTGTATTGCTTCAAACTGAAACTGGTTTCCTGGATACGGAGGTTGAAACGCCCGTGGAGAAAATCTTCCCTCAATGCGTGCAGCTCCCGTTCGGTCACGGGATAGAAGCGAACCTGATCGAAAAAACGCAGCAGCCATGGTTTGCCATCCTTGAAATCTTTCGTCTGGTTAAAGCTGTTCCACATTTGAACCGTACGTCCGACGAGTTGATAACCCCCGGGACTTTCCATGCCGTATACGCACATGTAGGCACCGCCGATACCTACCGCGTTCTCGGGCGTCCAGGTGCGCGCCGGATTATATTTAGTGGTAACCAGGCGATGCCGTGGATCCAGGGGCACTCCAAGCGGCGCACCGAGATAGACATCGCCCAGCCCCATTATCAGGTAGCTCGCCTCGAATATGATGCGCTTCACCTCTTCGATGCTATCCAGGCCATTGATACGCCGTATAAATTCGATGTTATCCGGATTCCACGGGGCATCTTTGCGCACGGACTGCATGTACTTTCTCATCGCCAGCTGGACCGATGGATCATTCCATGACAACGGCAAGTGCACGATACGCGTGGGCACTTCCATATCCTCGATGGCGGGCAGCTCCTTTTCCGCCGCAATGAGCGTAGCCAGCAGCTTGTCGCGTGGGAGTAATTTGGAATCGAAATGGATATGCAGGGAGCGAATGCCCGGGGTCATATCCACCATGCCCTCGAGACGGCCTGAATCGATGGCGCGCTGGAGCCATTCCATCAAAGCGTGAACGCGAAAGCGCAGGTTGAGATCGAGCACCAGCGGGCCATACTCAACCAGCATATTCTTGTCGCCACCTTGCCGATATAGCACCCGTATCTGCTGGGCACTTTCGGGAATGGTATGGAGGATGGGGCTTCCTCTTTCTTTTATTGGCGTTGCCGGCGACTCTTTGGGTTGGCGCAGGTCTCGTATCAATGCATCCTGCGATGCTTCGAGCGCTTGTGCCTCGGTGATGGATATTTGATGAAAGCGCACCGTATCGCCGGGCCTGAGCTGGCCCATCTTCCATAGCTCGGCATGAGCCATGGTAGCCAGGCACACAAAACCTCCCAGGCTTGGACCATCCGGCCCGAGTATGACAGGCAGATCGCCGGTAAAATCGACCGCTCCGATAGAGTACGCCACATCGTGGATGTTGGAGGGATGCAGTCCCGCTTCACCGCCGTCGGTTCGCGCCCATTTCGGTTTGGGACCGATCAGGCGTACGCCTGTGCGGTCGGAGTTATGGTGTACTTTCCATTCGGACGCAAAAAAAGTGCTGACATCTTCATCGGTAAAAAAATCGGGCGCACCATGGGGACCATATAACACGCCGATCTTCCAGGTGTTGGTATATCCCGGAATCAACTCCTGTGGCAGGACGCGAGGGTTATGAACGCGAGCCTCGACAATATGCAACACATCGCCGGCGTGCAGTGCACGTCCGGCACCGCCGAACTGGCCCAGTATGAAAGTGGATTTGCTGCCAAGGTAGGCGGACAGCTGAAAACCACCTTGAACCGCCAGATAAGCGCGAGCGCCAACGTCCAGAATATCGCCGAACTGAAGCAACGCACCGGCTGCAACCTCATGTGACTGCCATTGCGCCAGCGGCTTTCCGTTCAGGCTCACCTGGATCGGCGCGCCGGTCACTGCAATGACGCTATTGCAATTGATGCGTAGAGTCGGACCGCTAAAAGTGATTTCCATGGCGGGCAGCCCTTCCGCGTTGCCCACGAGACGATTTGCCAGGCGGAATGCCAGGCCATCCATGGGTCCGGAGGGAGGCACGCCGATATTCCAATAACCTAACCGTCCAGGATAATCCTGTATGGTGGTTTGTACTCCCGCGGGATCGAGCACATCAATGGTAAGTGCGACATTTTTATTCGCTGGTGCTGCATTTTCATCCGTGACCACTTCTCTCTCAAACATTTTTGTCCCCAGTTTTGGCAGAACATTCCGCCAGGTTAAGGCAGGCCATCCTGCCAATCATCTTTGTTCCGCTATTTCCATGCCCCGGTTTCGAGCCATTGGAATTAAACAGAACACCCTTCCTCCATCTGACTCAGACTAACCCCATACCAGCAAGCGGATCGGAGTGGGGTTGTAGGCGTTGCATGGGTTGTTCAGCTGCGGGCAGTTCGAAATCAGCACCACCACATCCATCTCCGCCTGCATCTCCACATATTTGCCCGGTGCAGAAACCCCATCCGCGAA
>DASZUL010000056.1:0-63077 GCA_035547595.1 Nitrosospira sp. | reverse complement strand
GAGAGGGCATGGCATTGCAAGTTGTCCGGGCTCCTTATTGCCGCGAGAGAGCTTACTCAAGTCGGTATGTCCATTTCCATTGGACTGAAGTACATCTTCGATGACGATCCCAACGTTTTGGGCATCTATCAGGAATGCCTTATCGAAGCGCCGGGACAGGTTTAGAATAGGAAATTCACTCGTTTTCCCCTCCGGCAGGAATAAGCCAGGCGGTAGGATGGGAACGGGTTTTACAGATGATGTTTGCATCTATGGGCTGTTCAATAATCGAGGCGAGGTAACCTTTCGTGGCTAAAGTGGCGGCTGAGGCAGTTGGAGCAAGTTTGAAAGCGCGTTATGCAATCGGTGCAATCGGTAATGCGCTGGAACGCGTGCATCGCGGCAGCATAATGAGGACGATCGCGATCGCATTGGCTTCGATGTCGATACTGGCTGGCTGTGCGGGCAAGCCGGTGTATGAGGAACCCTCTATCAAACTGAGCGACGGAACGCGCCAGTATTCCATCAAAACCAGTTTCAAGCCGTGCCAGTCAAGCCGTGATTGGGCGGCTCGGACCTTGGCGAAGCGCGCCAACAAAATCTGCAAGACGGGATATGTCCTCATCCAGGAACAAGCATTGGTAAGCCTGGCTCCGCCCGGTACGGGCAGCGGAGAAAGGGAGCTTTCCTGGCAATTCAGATGCAAGACCCCGGATGAGCCCAGGTTATGACGATGTTTCATCATCCTGTTTGATCTTTCGTCGTTTATTCTTTGCGCTTCATTTCCTTTTCGTCTTTTTTACTCGCTGGCCTGGTGTTCAGCTTCCCTGCTGGTGCGCAGGCGCGGGAAACGGTCTCGGTCGGGCTCGCGATTTTCAACATGGCATGGGCCGGGACTGTCGATGACTTCAAGCGGCACGTCGAGGTCTGCAGTGCGCCAGCGGTGAACTGGTGCGCAAGCCGGGCGAAAGCTATGCGCGGCCCGTGGCATTTGCAAGCGGAGGAAGCAAGCCGTGCCAAGCGGTGTCGCGAGGCAACCATGGAAGCAGCCGGCAGTTCAAGGGAAATGCAGATGACGGCGCCGTGCAATGCCTATGGCAAAAGAAGCGCAAAAGCCCCTCAACCCATGGACGTTATGGTGGAAAGCTACAGAGCCAAGCTGGCGGGATTGCGTGCCACGGTGGAGAACCTGATCGGAAACGAAAATGTCGAGATCATTGCTTTCCAGGAGGTGAAATCCCGGGAAGTCGTGGAGCAGGTGCTGGGCCGCTTTGCAGAGGAATTCGAAACATGCGTTGCCCCTCACGATGCTTTTCAAACGGTGGCTTTCGCCTGGAAAAAAGCGGTTTCTTCAGAGGCGGGCCGTTGCATCCCCAACCACGAACTCGCCATTGCGGAAAACGCGGAGGAAGGGGCAATATCATACAGCGTCAGGCCTGGGCTGGCGCTTGAACTGGTGATCAATGGCGAACCGGTAACCTTCCTGGATGTCCATCTGAAATCGGGTTGCGCCAATCTCGCCACTGCCCATGGATTTGCGGGCCGCAAACTGACCGACCCTGATCCGGCATGCGAGATCCTGAATCGGCAGCTTCCCGTCATTGAAGACTGGGTCGAGGATGTGGCCAGGCATAGCCCGCGCTTCGTACTGCTGGGGGATTTCAACCGGAAAATAGACGAAGAGGAAAGAGCTGGAATTGCGCCGGACGAGGTCCGCACGGATGGGTCCGACCCGGCAGGTCCCAACACCAGGGATACATGGGGAAGAGTCAAAAGCAGTTATTTCTGGCAGGAGATAGCTGACGGTTCCCCCGGGTTGCATCAGGTGCCGCTGATTCTTACAGGGAAGGGATGCGGCGGATACGACGGGCTGGATCATATCGTCATCAGCGAATCGATCAGGCAGATGCAACGTCTACCCTTGAGTTCCCGCAAGGTGCCTTTGGTAAAAAGCCATCGGCAATCCATCAAGACGAGCGATCATTGCCCACGGGTAGCGGTGCTGGAATTTTGATGAGCCTGGGATGGTGGCGAGGACTTGCCTATCGCTTTTTTTGGCGAGAGGCAGTCAGAAGGATATCTACGCAAGCAGGCAGTTGACAGAAATACAAGTACGGCTTTTTAATACAGTACACTGCCGAGTGGGAACGGTTTTTTGCCTGGATAGTACCTGCACGCAGAAGCATGGGCGAAGTTGAAGAATCACCTGTATCTGGTCTGCCTTGATTCGTCTTAGCTCATCCAACGGGCATTTATTTCCGGTGTCGGAAGCATCTTTTATCATTCCTGGTTTTCACCAAAAATTTCCAACATGCGCAACCGCTATACCATAGAGCAATTCATGGCGACGACTTCCATAATGGGAGCCTCTTTCAGCGCGGACGAGAAGCGCATTCTCTTCACCAGCAACGCCACTGGCATTTTCAACGCGTATACGCTTCCTGTGGAAGGCGGCACACCGGAACCGCTGACACGATCCATAGAGGAGAGTACGTTTTCGGTCAGCTTCTTTCCCTGCGACGACCGGGTGCTTTTCATGAGGGACTGCGGCGGTGACGAGAATTATCATCTCTTCCTGCTCGACCGCGACGGTGTTGAAAGAGATCTCACTCCAGGCGAGAAACTCAGGGCGCAGTTCATAGGCTGGCGTCCTGACGGGAGTGCTTTTTTTGTTTCCAGCAACGAGCGCGACCCACGGTTTTTTGACCTGTACCGCTACGATGCCGAGACATACGACCGCATCGTGCTCTACAAGAATGAGGAAGGTTTCGATCTGGGTGTCATCAGCCGCGATGAGCGCTGGATCGCTCTGAATCGCAGCAATACCACCTCCGACAGCGACATTTATCTGTTCGATACTGCCGCGCAGCAGATAAAGCACCTGACTCCGCATACGGGTTCCGTGAGCTTCCGCGCCGAAACTTTCGATCCGGCTTCCCGGAAGCTGCTGTTTCTTACCAACGAGGGCAGTGAATTCAAGCGCCTGGGCGCATATGATTTGCAGACGGGTGAGGTCTGCGATCACGAAAGTGCGGACTGGGATGTGATCACTACGTATTTTTCCCGGGATGGGAGGTTCCGCGTCACGGGCATCAACCAGGATGGCAGTATCGTAATCCGCGTTGTTGAAGTCGTGCAAAGCAAGGAAGGGGAAAAGGCAGAGCAGGCGGAAAACCCGGTGAAGCTTCCCGCCTTGCCGGAAGGCGAGATAAGGGGAGTGGTTTTCTCGGGGAATAGCACCCGGATGGCGTTTTACCTGAACGGCGACCGTTCTCCGGATAACCTCTACGTCCTGGATTTTAAATCCGGCAAGCCTGGGCAGGTGCGACAGCTTACCCGGAGCCTGAGTCCCGATATCGATCCTTCGGATCTGGTGGAGGCGCAGGTGGTGCGTTTCAAATCCTTTGACGGCATGGTCATCCCTTCCATCTATTTCAAGCCGCACGAAGCATCGGTTTCGAACAAAGCACCCGCAATCGTCTATGTCCATGGCGGGCCGGGCGGCCAGACCATGCGCGGCTATAATGCCCAGATCCAGTACCTGGTGAACCATGGTTATGCCGTGCTGGGAATCAACAACCGCGGCAGCTCCGGTTATGGCAAGACCTTCTTCACTGCCGCCAACCGCAGGCATGGGCGGGAGCCGCTGTGGGATTGCGTGGAAGCCAAGACTTACCTCGCCAGCCTGGGATACATCGACCACGAGCGCATCGGCATCATGGGCGCAAGCTATGGAGGGTACATGACCTTGGCAGCGCTGGCTTTTCGCCCCGAGGTGTTCAAGGTGGGTGTGGATATCTTCGGTGTCAGCAACTGGCTGCGAACGCTGGAAAGCATCCCTCTTTACTGGGAATCGGTTCGCAAAGCGATCTACGATGAGATTGGCGACCCTGTGAAGGACATCGATTTTCTCGTCGCAACCTCACCGCTATTTCATGCCCGGGAGATCCGCAAGCCGCTCATGGTCATCCAGGGGGTCAACGATCCCCGTGTCATCAAGGCGGAGAGCGACGGCATCGTGGAAGCAGTCAAACGGCATAATGTGCCGGTCGAATATATCGTGTTTCCGGACGAGGGGCACAGTTTCACCAAGAAGAAGAACCAGATCGAGGCAAATCGCCGAATACTCGAGTTTCTGGATAAATACCTCAAATGAGGTGAGCGAGTCATCCCGAACTGGGGGCCGTACCGGTTTTCCGGCTATTTTTGAGCGCTATCGAAGCCCAAAATTGGGGTCGAAGAACTCGCGTATCAGAAAATCCTCCAGCCCCTGGCTATCTTCCGGCCGCGCAGAAAGGACAACCACGGTGCCGAGCCGATAAGACTCCCAGTTGAAATCCGCTTTCTGGTACTGGCGGATCAGTTCGATCATCTTTTTTACCACCGCCCGCTGGATGTCGCCATCGGGTCCGGCGGAAACTTCGATCACTTCACGCCGCGGATTGGTGGTATCCGTTCTCCAGGCGCGGAACAGGAACTGGGCATTTCGTGCTCCCATCCGGGTAATTTGAAAAATCCCCGTGGTGCCCGGTTCCTTGAGATTGCGTTTTACATTCGCCATCCGCAACTCTTCCTCGGAGGGCGGACGTTCCACATTTCTCGGTTCTGCCGGTTCGTCCTCAAAAATTCCACCGGCCGTACGGCGCTCCTTTGCTTCTTTCATGTACTCCGCCAGGTCTTTTGGCTGGTCGGGCTTGGGTAGTGGCGGTACTTGCGCCGGAGCTTCCCGCTTTGAAGTCTCTTTCTCAGGAGAGGGTTTTACCGGCTTTGCCGGCTTTGCCGGTCCCGCGCCCAGACGGGGTTCCGATCTCCTGGAAGGTGGCGGCGCCTTGGGAATGTTTGGGGCAGGCAGTTTCCGTTCCGTTTTTTCTTCGGGCAGCTCTATGAAGCTGGCTGCAATGGGCGGCGGGGTGATGGGCTCTACCTTCGGAGAGGTGAGCAGAAATCCGAATGCCCAGATAATAAGCAGCCACAGGAGGGCCGCCAATGGCATAGGCCACCAGATTCGAACCTCTCTGGCTCTGGTATACCGCATGCTGAGGTTATTTATGCTTGACCGCTATCAGGAAGTGCTGCGCTCCCGCCGTACGAGCGCGCAGCATCGCCTGTACCACGATGCCCTGCGGCGCGTCGTTATCCGCGGAAACGACCAATTTCTGTTCCGAGTCCCGCAGCAGCGGTTTAAGCGTTTCCTCCAGCGTATCCAGGGTAACTGGCGTGCGATCTATGAAAATCTGGCTGTCATTCGTTATCGTTAGGGTCACAGGAGCCTTGGTATTGAGTTTTTCCGCCGATCCCTGCGGCAGGTTCACTTGCAGGGAATCGAGATTCTGCATCGACAGCGATGACAGCATGAACGTGGCAAGCAGGAAAAACATCACATCGATCATCGGGATGATCTCGATGCGTCCTTTGCGAAAAGTCCTGGATTTACGCAGTTTCATCGTTGCCATTCTCCTGGTCCAAGCGGATATGATCGATCAGGCGCGTTCCAAGACGTTCCATCTCATCCATTGTCTGAGACTGCAAGCGAGAGAAGTAATTGAATCCGAACAGGGCAATCAACGCGATCACGAGGCCCACCACGGTTGCAATAAGCGCTTCGGCGACGCCGCCGGTCACAGCAGTGGGATTGACAATTCCCTCGCCCCCGATGACCTGGAAGGCACGCATCATTCCTACCACCGTTCCCACGAGCCCAAGCAGCGGTGCAGCGGTTACGATCGTTTCGAGTACCCACAGCCGGCGGGCAAGAGAGGTTTCGATCAGCTGAGCTTCGTCTGCTGCGCGGGATTCGGTCCACCATGAGGGGCGGTGCCTGTTGCTGATCACTATCTCGAAAAACCGTTTGTAATAATGGCGCTCATCCAGTCCAGACAGTATTTTTTCCAGGTCCGCCCACTCGAAACCATAGGTTTCAACCAGATTCAGCAGATCGTGCGAGAGCCGTGCATACCGCCAGTAAACAAATGCCTTTTCCAGCATGATGCCCAGGGCGATGACCGCCAGCACGGACAGAGGCACGATAATCAGTCCCCCGAGCTTGAGTGCGGTCCAGGTTGCTTGTAGTTCTTGCATGTTTATCTCCGAAAAGGGCAGGTCACGTCCCCTTGTTTGTTAAAAGTTTGTTAAAAAGCAGTTACGAGCAGCATGATGATCTTCTCAGTTCCGCTCTTTTATCTACCATATCCTGCCTTTTCCGTGAACCTCGAAGCCCGCAGGTCCAAACTGTAAGATCTTACAGCTATTCACGCGGCTGATTTTACGGTCTCATAGCTTCCGTGGGCCGGCGAAACAACCGCATTAGATGGCAGCGATCACGAAAATCCTTCATCACGGATGAGCATCGCCAGATCGGCTTGTCTTCGCGGCAGTTAGCGCATGGATGATCGTCTTTTTCCCGGTTGCGGGCAGGCTCGCATGCGGTTCTTTCTCTGCGTCAGCGATGGGTAGAACACTTCAATATATACCCCATTTCGCTTAATCCTGGATTTTAACCCGCGGAACGGCAGCAGCGGATTGCTGCAGCTTCTGTGCAGACAGTAATGACTCATAAGCCGCGATGACTTCTACTTTCGATAACGCCGGCAAAGGAACGGATGTTTTCAATACCGGTCAGGGGTCCGCAAATATAGCGGTACCGGACCCTTCGTATATAAGAATTGCACGCATTCTAGAGCAGAGCGTGAACGAAATTTACTTATTTGATGCTGAGACACTGCTTTTTGAATATGTTAACGAGGGCGCAAGGCGCAACCTCGGTTACGACATGGAAACCCTGAGGCGGATGACGGCGCTCGACATCAAGCCGGAATTCGACGAAGCGTCATTTCGCGCCATGCTCCAGCCGCTTTTAAGCGGCGAGAAAGAAATATTGACCTTTGAAACGACGCACGTGCGAGCCGATGCCACGCTTTATCCGGTGGAGGTGCGTTTGCAACTCAACGTTCAGCCGGACAAGCGCGAATTCCTGGCCATCGTTCTCGATATCACTTCCAGGCGTACCGCTCAACTCGCCTTGCAGGAGAGCGAGAAACGTTTCCGGACAATGATCAACACCATTCCCCAATTGGCCTGGACGGCACACCCCGATGGCACAAGGGACTGGTTTAACCAGCGCTGGTACGACTATACCGGCACCACTCAACAGGAGATGAAAAATAAAGGTTGGGAAAGCTTCCATGATCCCAGGATCCTGCCAAAGGTCATCGAGCGCTGGACAGCGGCAATTGCGGCCGGCAAGCCTTTCGATATGGAATTTCCTCTGCGGGGAAAAGATGGTCAATTTCGCGTATTCCTTACGCGAGCGGAGCCACTGAGAAATTCGTCGGACGAGGTCGTGCAATGGTTCGGCACCAACACCGATGTCCATGAACGGCGCCTATTGGAGAAAGCGCGCCGGGAAACGGAGAGACAACTGCATGTGGTGATGGAGAACATGAGTGAAGGCGTCGTGATAGCCGATTTTTCAGGCCGGCTTCTGCAGTGGAACCCAGCCGCACTCAGGATGCACGATATCAGCGAAGAGAGCGATGTCCTGGCGGAACTCGAGAAACTCAGGAAGGTGTATGAGTTTTCAACCGTCGAGGGAGTGGTTGTGCCGGCCGAGGAATGGCCCCTGAAGCGGGTGCTTCGCGGCGAATCCCTGCATGACCTGGAATTTCGGGTCAGGCGGCTGGACAGGAAATGGGAAGGTATTTTCAGTTATTCCGGAGCACTCTCTTATTATGGCGAAGACAAGGGGCTGGCGTTTCTCATTATAAAAGATATTACCCAGCGGAAAAATGCCGAAGCAGCATTGCTGGATGCGAAGGCGAATCTCGAGCATAAGGTCAATGAACGTACCTCCCAGCTTCTGGCGAAAAGCAAGGAGCTCGAAAATTTCTGCTATTCCGTATCGCATGATCTCAGGGCGCCATTGCGGGGGATAGACGGCTATAGCCGCCTCCTGCTGGAGGACCATCACGATAGCCTCAGCGAAGAGGGCAGGAGCTTTCTGATGAACGTGCGCGCGGCAACGAAAAATATGTCGGCGCTGATCGAGGATCTGCTGGCCTATTCAAAGCTGGAACGCCGGAAATTATCGACCATGGCTATTTCTCTTTCGAGGTTCGTCGCCAGTATGCTGGAGCAATATAAAGGCGAACTGGAAAGAGTGCGGATTACTGTCGAGGTTGACGACTTCAAAGTGCGCGCCGATCCTGACGGCCTTGCGATCGTGCTGCGCAACCTGATAGATAACGCAGTGAAGTTTTCCCGGTATGTCCCTCAACCGGAGATAGGAATCCATGCGCGCCCGGCCCAGGGTTTTTGCGTGCTTGCCGTGAAAGATAACGGGATCGGATTCGATATGAAGTTTTATCACAAGATTTTTGAAATGTTCCATCGCCTTCATCGCGCGGAAGATTATCCCGGCACCGGCATCGGACTCGCCATGGTTCAGAAAGCCATGGAGCGAATGGGAGGAAAGATCTGGGCGGAAAGCCAACCGGACGCCGGTGCGACCTTTTATCTTCAACTCCCATTGTCCGATGGTGCTGCGGCCGGTCCGTGAAATTCATCCAGGTCTCTTGTTTAACCCGCAATTTTCTTCCCTATGAATGCTCTGCCTATTTTGCTTGTCGAGGACAATCCCATGGACGTGGATTTAACTCGACGCGCATTCTCGCGGCATAACCTGGCCAATCCGCTGGAAGTCGCGCGTGATGGCCAGGAGGCGGTGGATTTCATCGCCCGGTGGGACAGTGGCGATCCCTTGCCAGCGGTGATATTGCTGGATTTGAAATTGCCGAAGCTCAGCGGACTGGAGGTATTGCGGGCCATTCGGGCAGATCCGCAATTCAGCACGGTGCCCGTCGTGATTTTGACTTCTTCGGCTGAGGACCAGGATATCGTCAACGCTTACTCCCTGGGGGCGAATTCCTATATCGTGAAACCCGTGGACTTCGACAAGTTCATCGATGTGGCGAGACAGATCGAACTTTATTGGACTGTCATCAATATCCGATGCAGTACCCAATCTGAATAATGAAGGTTCTCTATCTTGAGGATAACGCGCAGGATGCCGACCTGGTGCGTATCGAGCTTCGGAAGCGTGCACCGGATATCGAAGTGGATGTTGTTCCGACATTGGCTGCTGCGCTGGTGCAATTGGAGCGTTTCCGCGACGTATACGGCAGCCGGCTGCTCTCACCGGTTGCAGCAGGCGGAAGTGCAGATGTTCCCCACTACGATCTCATCCTGACCGACCTCGACCTTCCTGATGGGAACGGCGAAACGCTGCTGGCCCGGGTTCGCGGCCAGCAGCTGCCACTCCCTGTCGTCGTACTGACCGGATCGGGCAATGAAGAAGTCTTATTGGCACTGCTTCGCGCCGGAGCCGACGACTACATAATAAAGCGTAACGATTTTCTCAGTACTCTGGGCCTAGTGTTGCGTGCCGCACTGGATAAATTCCATACGGAAACTTATCGCCGGGCTGCTCCACTGAAAATTCTTTACGTCGAACCCAACCTTTACGATATAGATCTTACGAAACGCGAGCTGGGCGTCATCGCTCCGCATTTGCATATCGAATCCCTCCATACGGCGGAGCAAGTCTTTCAGCGTCTTTCGGTTCCGAATCCGAAGCGCATCGCGGATGTGCTCCTGCTTGACTACCGCTTGCCCGGAGCATCGGCGACTGACGTACTGAAGGAGCTTTATCAGGTTCGCGGTCTGGATTTACCCATCATCCTGGTTACCGGGCATGGGAATGAGGAGATCGCACGCCAATCCCTCAAGCTGGGCGCCGCTGACTATATCGTGAAAAGCGAGGGTTATCTTCAGCGGCTGCCAACCGTGATAGAAAACGTCTGGCTACGGGCCGAGTCCAACCGCAGAGAGCGTGTTCTGGTGGAAGAAAGAACGCGCCTCGCCCTGGCCACGGAAGCCGCGGCGATCGGCATCTGGGAGTGGAATACGGCGACCAATGAGTTTATCTGGGACGATCGAATGTATGAAATCTATGGCATTCCCCGCGGCAGCGCGATTACCTATGAGATCTGGAAATCGTACGTGCACCCTGATGACCTGCGCGAGCAGGAAATGCAACTGGAACGGGTGGGTGCAGAGAACGGCCACGGGCAACTGGATTTTCGGATTCGGCAAGCGCATGAAACAGTCCGCTACCTGCACACTGCCCGAGCGGTAAAGTGGAGTACCGGCAGTAACGATTTGAAGGTGGTGGGCACGGCGATCGATATAACCGAACGCAAGCAGACGGAGCTGGCCCTTCAGCAGCATGCAATGCAGCAGGGCTTGATCGCCCAGTTTGGGCAGCAGGCGCTTGCCAGCACGAGTATCGACGCGTTGTGGGAGGAAGCCGCGCTGGTGACCTGCCGCGGCCAGAACGTCGGTTTTTGCAAGGTGCTCCAGCTCGCGCCAGATAAGCGATCATTCATATTGAAGGCGGGCGCCGGATGGGAGCCGCGATGGAAAGGGCGACCGATCTCCGCGACGAATGACAGCAGCCAGAATCGCTTCATTCTCGCAACCCATCAGCCCGTGATAGTGGAAGATTTTCTCCTGGAAACCCGCTTCAGGACATCGGAGATCCTGAAAGCGCATGGCATACGGAGTGCGGCCGGCGTGCTCATCTCAGGAGTGGAAGGTCCCTACGGCATCCTCGGAGCCTATTCCCGGGATCCGCTGCGTTTTGCGGCGAACAGTATCAATTTCCTGCAGAGTATCGCCAATATCCTTGCGACGGCGATCGATCGTAAAAGCGCCGAGGAACGGCTTACCTATCTCGCCCAGTTTGACCCTCTCACGGGATTGCCGAACCGAAGCCTGTTTCTCGACCGGCTTGAACGGGCGATGGAACATGCGCGCCGCAACCGGAAGCGGATTGGCGTCATATTTGCCGATCTGGACCGTTTCAAGATCGTGAACGATACGATGGGCCATGGCGTTGGTGATAAGCTGCTGGTACAGGTTGCACAGCGGTTGCAGGGATGCATACGTTCCGTCGATACGGTTGCCCGTCTGGGCGGGGATGAGTTCGCTTTCATTTTGTCCGACCTGGCCCTTGGCGAGGATGCCACGCTGGTAGCGGAGAAAGTGATCTTTTCTCTTTCGCAGGTATTCGAGCTCGAAGGACAGGAGGTCTACGTTTCCGCCAGCCTCGGCATCAGCATTTATCCCGGGGATGGGGTCAATGCCGACGGTCTTCTGCGGAACGCGGACACCGCCATGTTTCAGGCCAAGGAGCAGGGCCCGGCAATCTATCAATTTTATCTGCCGCAGATGAATGAGCGCGCGATGGCGCGTCTCACCATGGAAACACAGTTGCGCGGCGCACTGGCGCGGCAGGAATTCGTTCTGCACTATCAGCCGAAAGTAAGCCTGATCAGCGGACAAATTACCGGCTTCGAAGCATTGTTGCGATGGCAGCGTCCGGGATTGGGTCTGGTGCCTCCGCTCCAGTTCATATCCGTCCTCGAAGATACCGGGCTGATCGTTTCGGTCGGGGAATGGGTGGTAAGGACTGTTTGCGAGCAGATAAAAAGCTGGCATGAGCAGGAAGTCCCGTTGCATCCGATTTCGATCAATCTTTCCGCACGGCAGTTTCACCAGCAGGACCTCGAGAAGATCATCGGGAAAGCACTGGCCGCTACGCAAATCGATCCTCGCCTGCTGGAGCTCGAATTGACGGAGTCGGTTTTAATGAAAGAGGCGGAGACGGCCGCCAATGCGCTCCAGAATCTCAAGGCTTTTGGGGTGCAGATCTCCATGGATGATTTCGGTACCGGCTATTCCAGTCTTGCCTATCTCAAGCGTTTTCCCCTCGATGTGCTGAAGATCGATCGCACTTTCATTCGCGACGTGACCAGTGATGCGGACGATGCAACCATCACCGTGGCAATGATAAATCTCGCCCATAGCCTGGGGTTGAAGGTGATCGCCGAGGGCGTGGAAACAAGTGCGCAACTGGAGTTCCTGAAAGAGCACGGCTGCGACGAGATGCAGGGCTACCTTTTTTCCCAGCCTTTGCCGCTCGAGGGTGCCCTGCAGGCGCTGATCGAAGGGCGTCAACTCTCGATGGATTGATCAGCGCGGCAACGCAATTTCTACGTTGCCGCCCTCGAGCCATGACTCGAATTCCCGTTCTGTTTGCATGTCTGCCGAAATTTGCGCGCGCATGCCGATATTTCGCAGAAATCTCTTTCCCTATCTCAAGTTATTTGCTAATTTACGTAGTGCTGACCTTCGGCTTGAAGCGCAGCGGGAAAAATCCTTGCGAGATACGTACAAATGAAAAAAAAGGTCATTCTTGCGGTATTTGCCACGTTCGCTTTAGCCTGCGCCGCCATTGCACAGGCAGGCGGGTTGCATCTCAGATCGCATGCGGCACTGATCATGGACGCCGAGCACGGGCGCATTCTCTTCAGCAAGAACCCCGACAACGTCATGCCGATCGCATCCATCACCAAGCTGATGACGGCGATTGTTGTCCTCGATGCAAAATTGCCTCTGAACGAAGAGGTTGTCATCGAGTATGCCGATGTGGATGTTATCAAGAACACCCGCTCACGATTGCGCGTCGGCACGCACCTTTCCCGCTATGACCTTTTGCGCCTGGCCCTGATGTCTTCCGAGAATCGCGCGGCCGCAGCGCTCGGTCGCGCTTATCCGGGCGGCACTGAGGCATTTGTCGAAGCGATGAACAACAAGGCGTTCGAGCTGGGCATGGGTAACAGCTATTTCGTTGATTCGACCGGCTTGAACAGGAAAAATGTTTCGACGGCCAGGGATCTTGCAAAGCTGGTCGAGGCCGCGGAAGATTATGACCTGATCCGCCAATTTTCGACCACCGCTGCGCACGCAGTGGAGTTCGAGGAGGAGGAACGCAGCCTGGAATTTGTCAATTCCAATAAACTGGTGCGCAGCAGCAGCTGGGACATCGGCGTATCCAAAACGGGGTTTCTCAGTGAAGCGGGTCGTTGCCTGGTCATGCAGGCAAAAATAACCGGCAAACCGATCATTATTGTATTGCTTGATTCGGCGGGAAAGAATACCCGTATCGGCGACGCCAACCGTATCAAGAAGTGGATGGAGACCGGCTTCACCCGAAAAGTCCGCGGTTAGCGCTTCCAGCAGGCTGCACGGTTTTACCGCATCGTTCAAGATTGCTGCCTGATGGCCGCATCAGGCAGCGACCGCTGTGGCGCGGTGCGCTGCTTTCAGGCTACAGCAGCAGAAATGCAAGGACAGCCACCATCGTTGGCGGTAGCGCGGCTGCCAGCAAACCCAGAGGCTGGATTGCCTCGTCCTGGAAGGATCCCTTGAGT
The DNA here is from genome assembly GCA_035547595.1 of Nitrosospira sp. Taxonomy (GTDB): domain Bacteria; phylum Pseudomonadota; class Gammaproteobacteria; order Burkholderiales; family Nitrosomonadaceae; genus Nitrosospira. The sequence goes on along the minus strand of DASZUL010000056.1, from coordinate 49,767 downwards.
ATGGAAAAACCCGCCGGATTCGGGGCATTTGCAATGACCGTCAACCCGCCGCCGGTGACTGCTCCGGCAACCAGCGAATAGCGGAATTCCCCGCTGGTATTTTCGAGCAGCGAGCCCAGGTAAGTGAGCGCGGCATTATCGGTTACCGCGGTAAGCAGGGTGGCGCCGAAAAAGAGCGCTGTACTGTCCATGCCGCTAAGCGCCGGTTGCAGCCACCATTTCTGCTGTCCCCCAAGAACCACCAAACCGGCCAGAAAAAATGCCACCATCAATCCTTCGCGGAGGATCAGCCGATCCTGGTAGCGCTCATAGGCGTGCGCAAAACCCAGAAAGAAGAGCAGGAGGCCCATGAAAACGGGCGGATAGTGCGCGAATACGACTACGCCGAGCAGAAACCCCAGATGTATGGCTGTAACGGGCCCTGGGACCTTCTCCTGGCTGGCATTGTCTTCGCCCTTGATATCCGATAATTCCCGCTGGAACAGGAGAGTGACAGCCAATGCATTAATGATGACCGCAATGGCGGCTTTCCAACCGAAGGTCATCAACATGAAGGCCGTGTCCCACTGCCATTTGGCTGCCACCATGAGTACCGGCGGAGCGGCGAACGAGGTCATGGTTCCGCCAATGGAAACATTGACGAAAAGGACGCCCAGCGTGGCGTACTTGAGCCGGGTTGAAATGCCTCTGGAATAATAGCGATCGAGAAGGATCAGCCCCGCCAGCGTCATGGCGGCGGGCTCGGTGATAAATGAACCCAGCAGGGGGACGAAGGATAAGGTAACGAAGTAGAAGGCTTTTCCGTCCGGCCATGGCATAAGCCGGGCAATGCTCTTGACGCCGAGCATGGCTGTCTGCAGTATGGGTCGGCTGCCCGCAATAACCATGATGACAAATACAAACAGAGGCTCAGTAAAGCTCTGCTGGTCCAGATAGGCGGTAGCGGCTTCCTTTCCGTTCATGAACATCATCACGATGACAAGAATCATTGCCCAGAAGCCGAAAACCACCTCGACTTCACCCAGCAGATGCCAGATGCCGGCATGAGCCGGCCGCGTATGCGCGAGATGCTCGAAGATCTTGGTGGAGAAAGTGTGGATCAGCGCGATGGCAAACAGTATGGCGCCGGCAATTTCGATGGGGAGGGGATTCATCCGTTTTTTTTACCGCGCCGAATGAACTTGAACTGTCGCAGCGCCACTATTTCATTGCTTCCAGATTGGCCTTGGCGTCCTCATTTCCTTGAGCAGCAGCTTTACTGAACCATTCTTTTGCTTTATCCGGATCCCTGGGGACACCCTCGCCCGAGTAGTACATTACCCCGAGATTGTTTTGCGCATCCACATTGCCCTGATTCGCGGCCTGCCTGAATAACTCCACAGCCTTGGCCGCATCCTGAGGCACGCCTTCCCCGTTGGCATACATCAGCCCGAGGTTGAATTGCGCATCCGCATATCCCTGTGCGGCGGACCGATGAAACCAGGCGGCAGCCGTGACCGGATCATTGTTGAGAATTTTTCCCGAAGAATCTTTCGATATGGCTTCGCCGGTGTAGTACATTACGCCGAGTCCATTTTGGGCTTTGGGATCTCCCGCCTCGGCATCTTTTCTCAACTTGAGAAATTTTTCTTCGGGCGTGGGTTCGTTCGGCGAGGCGGACGGCATGATTTCCTTCAGCACTGCTGATTTCTCGTCGGGCGTCAATTCATTTTCCAGTACGGATGGAATCTGTTTCTCCGAGGTATATTCGTCGGCAAGCTTGACCGTGGATTCTTCCGGCGGCTTCTTCGCAGCAGGTTTGTCGCCGCAACTTCCAAGCATGAGGAGCGGAACGGCCATCAACACGGCAATAATGAGTTTCGTCACGGGTTTTCCTTCATAGAGCGGCCAAATTCGATTCAAATGCCTTCAGTTGATGCCCGATGCCTGGTACTTGGCTATCGCAGCAAGACGCCTTGCCATTCGACCTGCGGCAACGGCCAAAGCGCACGGCATACGACATACGGCATTGGCAGCGTCATGCGGCAGCGGTAATCTGTCCGGCCAATGATTTGGCCGGAGTAACTACAGGCTGTAATACATATCGAATTCCACTGGGTGGGTGGTCATGCGCAGACGCTGAACCTCCTCCATTTTCAGTTCGATGTAGCCATCAATCATATCATTCGAGAATACGCCCCCCCGCGTAAGGAAGCTGCGGTCCTGGTCGAGGCTGTCCAGCGCTTCGTCCAGAGACGAGCAGGGATTGGGAATCTTGGCGGCCTCTTCGGGGGGCAGGTCGTAAAGATTCTTGTCCATGGGATCGCCGGGGTGGATCCGGTTCTGGATCCCGTCCAGTCCAGCCATCATCAGCGCCGTGAACGCCAGGTAAGGATTGGCGGTGGGGTCGGGAAAACGCACTTCGATGCGGCGGCCTTTGGGGCTGTTGGCATAGGGAATGCGCACTGCGGCAGACCGGTTGCTGATGGAGTAAGCAAGATTGATAGGCGCTTCAAAACCGGGTACAAGCCTCTTGTATGAGTTGGTCCCGGGGTTCGTAAACGCGTTCAGGGCCTTCGCGTGCTTGATGATCCCGCCTATGTAAAATAGCGCCATTTCCGAAAGTCCGGCATAGCCATTTCCGGAGAATAAATTTTGCCCACCCTTCCAGATAGACTGATGCACATGCATTCCCGAGCCGTTATCTCCCACTATGGGTTTCGGCATGAAAGTGACCGTCTTGCCATACGAATGGGCGATATTGTGGACTACGTATTTGAAAACCTGTGTCCAATCCGCACGCTTGACCAGGCTGCTGTATTTCGTGCCGATCTCGCACTGGCCGGCGGTGGCTACCTCGTGGTGATGCACCTCGACTTCCAAACCCAGCTCTTCGAGGGCGAGGCACATGGCAGAGCGAATGTCATGCAGGGAATCGATGGGAGGAACCGGAAAATAACCGCCCTTTACCGCTGGACGATGACCGGTATTGCCGGTCTCATATCTTATCGCCGAACTCCACGCTGCTTCTTCCGATTCGATTTTTACCGAGCAGCCGGACATATCCGCATGCCAGGTTACGGAGTCGAAAATGAAAAATTCCGGCTCGGGTCCGAAGTAGGCGACATCGCCGATGCCGGTCGACTTCAGGTAAGCCTCGCCCCGTTTTGCGAGGGAGCGCGGATCACGATCATAGCCCTTGCCGTCGGAGGGTTCCACCACATCGCAGGTTATGAATAGCGTAGGCTCATCCATGAACGGATCCATGTTCGCCGTATCCGGATCGGGTACCAGGAGCATGTCGGAAGCATGTATGCCTTTCCATCCGGCAATCGAAGAGCCATCAAAGGCATGTCCATCCTCGAGCTTGTCCGCATTGATTGCGTGAGCAGGAAGGGTCACGTGCTGTTCCTGGCCACGGGTATCAGTAAAGCGAAGGTCAACGAATTTCACTTCATTGTCCTGTATCATTTTCAGTACGTCGGCTACCATTTTTTTCTCCAAACCAGAGTTGCAATGCAATACGGACGAGATGCCGGGGAACCTCTGAACAAGTCCTACCGAATGCGTAAAATCGGGGTGGTCATCAGGCGCGCGACGATGGCCGTAGCGCAAAAGAAGATTATATCAGCAGGAGCGCTTGCATATTAAGGAAGTCCTGAACAAGGCCTCGCCAAGCATTCAGAGAAATGGGTGGTCATCAGATAAAAGCCGAATGCCAGCGGCTGCCGACGATTGCTAACGGTTGCGGAGAAGCCTGCTGGTGCAGCGATTGACATGTCCGCTTCAGATGTCTGCATTGAGCAAACCAGGCACAGGAACCCTGATTGATGAAAACGGGACATAAGCCGGGTTATTCTCCTTGGTCGGCAAAGCTCTCGCCACCCCCGCAGAGATTTGTTAAGCGCTTCCCAGGGCAAAAATGTACTAATATTGCATCTACCTTTTGTTTTGGATATCCGGGGGAAAGCTAATGGAAACGATCGGCTCGATACTTGAAAGGGCACAGCAGCGCGCCCAGGAAATGAATTTGCCATACGAAGGCGCTCTTTATCCTGCGGAGGCGCTTACCCTCCTGCAGGAAGCTCCCGGAGCCAAGCTTGTCGATGTCCGTTCAAGGGCCGAGCTGGACTGGGTGGGAAGAATACCCGGCGCTGTCGAAATCGAATGGCAGTCCTATCCAGGCATGCGGCCAAACACCAGTTTTCTTGCGTATCTTTCCAGCCAGGTGGATAAGGAGTCGATGGTCATGTTCCTCTGCCGCAGCGGCGGACGTTCGCATCAAGCCGCCGCAACCGCCACTGAATCAGGCTACACGAATTGCTACAACATTCTGGAAGGATTCGAAGGCGATAAGGATGCGAGCGGTCATCGAGGCACCAAGGGCGGCTGGAAGGCGGCCGGGTTGCCGTGGGTGCAGAGCTGAGAACCTGAATTCAGGGTGCCGACCATTCCACCATCCCGGAATAAGCGGTCGCAAGCACAATGGCGCCGAATCCGATGCGATACCATGCAAACACGGTAAAGTCGTGGTGGCTTACGAATCGCAATAGTCCGCGAACCGCGATCAGGGCGCTGATGAATGAGGCCACGAAACCGACGAGAAATACGCCCATGTCGTTGAATTGCAGAATGTCGCGGTGCTTGTAGACGTCATAGAAAGTCGCGGCGAACATGATGGGGATTGCCAGGAAGAACGAAAACTCCGTGGCAGCCTTTCGGGACAAGCCAAAGAAAAGCCCGCCGATAATAGTTGCGCCAGAGCGTGATGTGCCAGGTATCAGGGCGAGGCACTGCATCAGTCCGATTTTCAATGCATGTTTCCAGTCCATGTCATCGACACGTTCGACATCGACGACGTGCTTCCTGCGTTCCGCCCACAAAATGAGGAATCCGCCGATAATCAATGCCAGGGCAACGGGAACTGGATGAAACAGGTAATGCTTGATGGTTTTGATGAAGAGCAGGCCCAGGATCGCAGCGGGGAGGAAGGCAATGAACAGGTTCAGTACGAAGCGATTGGCGTCTTTACTCGAGCCGATCTGGTGTATGACGCTGCCGATCCTGACGCGGTATTCCCAGCACACCGCCAGGATGGCGCCCAGCTGGATCAGGATGGTGAAAACCTTTCCTTTCTCGTCATTGAAGTTCAGCAGATCGCCGACAAGGATCAGGTGTCCGGTAGAGGAAACAGGGAGAAATTCGGTCAGGCCTTCAACAATGCCGAGGATCAGCGCCTTGAGAATCAGAAGCCAATCCATCGGTTATCCGGGGAAAAGTTGTACCCGGAATACTTCGGGGAAATAGGCAAGGGTGGGGGGCGTGCTATGCAAAAGCTTCATCCAGTGAAAGGAATCGATTATCAGTTATATAAACGGACAAGGAGATTCTGCTGATACTTTTTTGAGGCGGGAGTTTTGAGGCGGGAGCCCATTTTTACCGCCAGTGCAATCAGGAGGCTTCCCGCATGAGCCCGCCGCGAAGCCCGGGACCATGCAGGGCGTGCACGTCGCCGCTTTTGTCGGGACGTGTCCAGTACGGACACGTCGTGCTAGCGAAGATTTGTTCAGCGCTTCCTCAAGCCTTCGTGTAAATTTCCGCGCCTTTTGCCACGAATTCCTGCGCTTTTTCTTCCATTCCTTTTATCAAGGCATCCTGTTCGCTCACACCCTGATTCGCCGCGAAATCCCGCACGTCCTGCGTAATCTTCATCGAGCAGAAATGGGGGCCGCACATGGAGCAGAAATGGGCTACTTTGGCCCCCTCCTGCGGCAGGGTTTCGTCATGGAATTGCTGCGCCTTGTCGGGATCGAGGCCGAGGTTGAACTGGTCCTCCCAGCGAAACTCGAATCGCGCCTTGGAAAGCGCATTGTCGCGCAATTGCGCGCCAGGATGGCCCTTTGCCAGGTCAGCGGCATGGGCGGCTATCTTGTAGGTAATGATGCCGTCCTTCACATCATCCTTGTCCGGCAGCCCGAGATGTTCCTTGGGCGTAACGTAACACAGCATTGCGGTGCCATACCAGCCGATCATCGCGGCACCGATAGCGGAAGTGATATGGTCGTATCCGGGTGCGATGTCCGTGGTAAGCGGGCCCAGTGTATAGAATGGCGCCTCGCTGCAGTACTTGAGCTGCAGGTCCATGTTCTCCTTGATGAGGTGCATGGGTACGTGCCCCGGCCCTTCGATCATCACCTGCACGTCGTGTTTCCACGCGATTTGGGTGAGTTCCCCCAACGTTTCCAGTTCCGCAAACTGGGCCTCATCATTTGCATCGTAAATCGATCCCGGACGCAGTCCATCGCCCAAGGAAAAGCTCACATCATAAGCCTTCATGATTTCGCAGATTTCCTCGAAGCGTGTATAGAGAAAACTTTCCTTATGATGCGCGAGGCACCATTTCGCCATGATGGAGCCGCCACGCGAGACAATTCCGGTCAGGCGTTTTGCCGTCATGGGAACATAAGCGAGACGTACACCCGCGTGAATCGTAAAATAGTCCACACCCTGCTCCGCCTGCTCGATCAGGGTATCGCGGAAGATTTCCCAGGTGAGTTCTTCCGCTTTTCCATTCACTTTTTCCAGCGCCTGGTAGATGGGGACGGTGCCGATAGGAACGGGACTATTGCGAATGATCCATTCGCGGGTTTCATGGATATTTTTCCCGGTGGATAAGTCCATGACCGTATCTCCGCCCCAGCGTATGGCCCAGGTCATTTTTTCAACTTCCTCCTGGATGCTTGAGCCCAGGGCGGAGTTTCCGATATTGGCGTTGATCTTTACGAGGAAATTGCGGCCGATGATCATCGGTTCCGATTCGGGATGGTTGATATTAAGGGGAATGATGGCGCGGCCTCGGGCCACCTCATCGCGCACGAATTCCGGCGTAATGTGACGAGGCAGGAAGGCGCCAAAGTCGTGCCCGGGGTGCTGGCGGGCGAGCAGTTCCCGTTGCTGGGCATTGAGGTGCTCGCAGCGCAGATTCTCCCGTATGGCAACATATTCCATTTCCGGCGTAACGATGCCGCGGCGCGCGTAGTGCATTTGCGTTACGTTCATACCGGCTCTGGCGCGGCGAGGATGCCGCTTCAGATCAAAGCGCAAGTCGGCAAGAGCCGGATCGGTCAGCCGTTGCCTGCCATACGAGGAGGCGGGGCCGGATTGGACTTCCGAGTCCGCCCGCTCGCCTATCCACTTCTCTCTCAGTGGAGGCAATCCGGACTGGATGTCGATTTTTATCGCAGGGTCGGTATAGGGTCCGGACGTGTCGTAAACATAAATGGCGGGATTTTGTTCTTCTCCCTTGCTCGCATGAGTCGCCGACTGGCTGATTTCCCGCATTGGTACCCGAAGATCCGGCCGGGAGCCTTCCACATAGACTTTGCGGGATTTTGGAAGGGGCTTCATGGCTCCTTCATCCACATGCGCGGTTTTACTCGAAAAAGGGAAGGTAAACGAGGCGGGATTTAAAACTGTTGCTTTCATGAACGCTCCTTTGATGCCATAAACGAGCGGGACGGCAGGTCCCAGCTTCCCTACGGCGGCATTATCCGTGTCAGGTAGTAAGGGACTCTCTCACCAGTTTGCCGGCAGATGCCGGAAACGGACCCCTAGCTGCTGCTGTGAAGCTAAAGGAAATATGGAATAATTGCAAGTCTGTAGACGACAATTTATATAGGGCAGGAGCATGGATCTGGAGCAAACCCGGTTTAATATGGTGGAGCAGCAAATTCGCCCATGGGAAGTATTGGACGAGGATGTTTTAAAGTTATTGTTCGAGCTGCGGCGCGAGGAATTCGTTCCCGCAGCCTACCGGTCTCTCGCGTTCGTGGATATGGAAATCCCGTTGGGGCATGGGGAGGCCATGCTCACCCCTAAGCTTGAAGCGCGCATTTTACAGGAACTCCAGGTAAAAAAAACGGACCGGATTCTGGAAGTAGGCAGCGGAAGCGGTTATCTTACCGCTTTGCTTGCCAAAAAAGGCAAGCTGGTCCACGGTGTTGAAATTGTTCCAGAACTGAAGGCCATGGCGGAAAAGAATCTCCGGGCGCATGCAATCGACAATGTGGTGCTGGAAACGGGTGATGCTGCAGGAGGCTGGCCCCAGCATGGGCCTTATGACGTCATCGCGCTCACGGGATCTGTACCGGTTCTGCCGGCGGCTTTCCAGGAAAGCCTGAAAGCCGGAGGCCGTTTGTTCGCAATAGTGGGCGACCCGCCGGTGATGAATGCCGTGCTGGTTACCCGCGTGACGCGATCCGAAGAGCCAGGTGAGTTCAGCACGGTCGGATTGTTCGAAACGTGTATTCCCCCCCTGAAAAATGCCCAGCGGCCGACAAGGTTTGTCTTTTGAAATTCAAGAAGCGGTTTCCGAATTGTGCATCGGCAGCATGCGTCCAACCCAACTGTTGCCCGGTGCCATGCTCAAGGGGCGATAGCTCGTTTTCCGTATTCGAAGCAAGGCAACCGGAATCAAAGTGAAAATCTCACGATACATCCCTGGATTACTGATCGTTGGGATTGTTCTATATTCTCCGGCTCATGCAGCGGATTTTTCTTCGGCCCCCGCAGCAGATTTGATGGCGATCTATCGTGAAGCCCTCGAGCAGGACGCGCAATACAGTTCGGCCCGCGCCGCCCACCTCGCGGCGCAGGAAAAGCTACCGCAAGGGCGGGCAGGGCTGCTTCCCACGGTTACTTTTTCCGGCGTGCGGCGCCGGCAGCTGATAGACAGGGGCGCATCGATAGGATCGGGAGGATTGGCGGTACCTCCTGGCGAAGTGACCATAGATAACCAGAGCCTGACCGTTACCGCGACCCAGCCGATTTATCGCAAGGAAAATTTCGCGATCTATGAGCAGGCAAAGATCCAGGTGGCCCAGGCGGACCTGCAGTTCATCCTCGCGGCTCAGGACTTGATACTGCGCGTTGCCCAGGCCTACTTCGATATATTGACCGCCCAGGTGAATATTGAAGTGGCGGAGGCCCAGAAGAAAGCGATCGGAGAACAGCTCGCACAGGCCAAGCGGAACTTCGAGGTGGGAACGGCAACTATCGTGGATACTTACGAGGCACAGGCGCGCTTCGACTTGACCGTTTCGACAGAGATTGCGGCCCAGAACGAACTGGAAGTCAGGAAGCGCGCGCTTCAGCAAATCATTGGCCGTATTCCCAGCGATCTCCGGCGTCCAAACGACATTGCCTCCGACCTGCTGAAGCTCAAGTATACCAGCATGCAGGATTGGATCACCGTCGCGGAGCAGAATAATCTTGCGCTCAAGATTCAGCAGGCCATCGTCAATATCGCGAAGCAGGATGTGGAGAGGGCCAAGGCGGGCCATTATCCCACTCTCGACCTGGTAGCGATTTACAGCGACCAGAAAGGGGTAGGGGGTACCATTACCGGAAGGGGGGTCGACCTGACATCAAAGGAAATCGGGGTGCAGCTCAATGTTCCGATCTTCCAGGGGTTTGCGGTTCAGTCCCGTGTGCGCGAGGCGCTGGCCAACCAGGAACGGGCGCTTCAAGACCTGAATAATACGAGACGTAACAGTGTGCTCCAGGTGAGCCAGCAGTATTTGAATGTCACGAATGGCATTGCCCAGGTCAATGCGCTCAAGCAAGCGGTGGTTTCCAGCAAGAGCCAGGTTGAATCGACTAAAACCGGCCAGGAAGTGGGAGTGCGGACGGAGGTCGACGTATTGAACGCGCAGCAACTGCTGGCTACCGCGCAGCGCGATCTATCCCAAGCGCGCTTCAATTTTCTGATGTCCAGGCTGAGGCTGGAGGCTGAGGCGGGCGAACTGGATGAAGAGGACCTGATGCAGATAAATGATGTGTTGCTAAGGTAGCCGCCTGTTTGTCGCCGATAGCAATCCGCATCGGCTTTTGTCCGGAACGTCATTTAACATTCAGTGGCTCGATGCGTTTGGGGTTTTGCCGGATAAAACGTATCGTGAGTACCGCACCATTACGGTGCAGCCTGCCACGTTGACGCCAAACCCCGTTGGATGTTAGATTTTCAACCTTAGTCCGATTTCCACCGATCGCCTGCTTGCCATTCCAGAGTACCGCCAGTATGACGGTGCCGTGTGCGAATCAAATATTTCCGCGCAATCCGTTATGGATGAACTGCCAGCCAGTGAGGATGGGCGCATCCGGATGCTTTCGACAGGTTCCTTTTTCCGTCCGCATGCCACGGCGTGCATCAAAATTATCTGGATTTATCATGACGGAGCCAGCCCAATCTGATTTGCGTTCCGGCCAACCACCGGTTCTGTCTTCCGGCGAGCGGCCGGTAGGGGTACGGGATACCCGTCCGATCCTGGGAGAGCATGGTGTCCTGGACGCAAAGACCTTCGAAGCGATCGAGGCCGATCAATTATTTGATTCACTGAATCATGCGGTAACGCATGTCGGGCAGGCAGTGTTGTATCGCTCTCTGGCACGGCCGGCGACCGATCCGGTGGCTATTCAAAAAAAACAGGAAGCGCTGCGGGAACTGGAGTCAGACTCCGCACTTCGAGAAGGCCTGGAGCGCTACATGGAGGAAATGCGGCGCGGAGAGCAGCCGCTTTATGATTTGCTCTATGGAAACTTCAATGGTGGAATCGCCATCGAAAATTCGCGGCGCAGCAGCGACAAGATGGAGTTCAGCGGCTACGGATATAACCAGTTTCTGGACGGTACCGGTTTTGCGATCGATCTGGTCGAGCTGGCGCAGACTTTGCCGCAGCCGCGAAGCGAATACCTGCGCGAGTTATTTGGCGCAATCGGGGAATTCGGGCGTTCGCGCATCTATTCCCTGATGCGCGGACCGGTTTATCCGGTGGATGGAAAATTCAAAACCAGCGAGGAAAAGCCGCGTTACGCGCCTGTTTTCCGTTTCAGGCCATCCATGCTCAAGCCTCTTCCCATCATGCTGGTATTGGGGGGGTTATCGCTGGCCTTGTATTTTTTTCAGGGTATGCTGGCGAGCTTTGGAATTCCCTACCTTGGTTTCGGAATACTGGTGCTGGCGGTACCGGTTTTGCCCGTGCTGTTGGTTGCCATCGCCGCCTCCGATCGCGACAACATAATCTATCCGTTACGCAAGCTGTTCAAGCATAGCGCGGAGTTGGCGCGTGCCCTGGAAACACTGGGCAGGATCGACGAGTTGATGTCTTTTTATCGCTATTCGCAAACCTTTGGCGGGCCAATGGTGCTGCCGGAGATAATGGACAACGAACGGCACCTGCTCGACGCAAGCGCGGCAAGAAACCCTCTGCTCGCGAGAGGCAATCCGAATTACGTTCCTAATGATATCCTGTTCGACGATAGAGGACGGCTCCTGGTGATCACCGGCCCCAACAGTGGCGGCAAGACAGCCTACTGCAAGACAGTGGTCCAGCTTCAGCTGGTAGGCCAGATGGGCTGCTACGTCCCCGCATCCACAGCCCGCCTGGTGCTCGCCGAGCATATCTTTTACCAGGTTCCCGATCCCGGGCATCTGGATGAGGGCATTGGACGTTTTGGGCACGAATTGAAACGTACGCGAGAGATATTCTTCAGCACGACGGCTCGCAGCCTTGTCGTGCTGGATGAGCTTTCCGAGGGAACGACATTTGAAGAGAAAATGGAGCTTTCCGAGTACGTGCTCTCCGGTTTCCACAAGCTTGGAGCCAGCACCTTGCTTGTCACCCACAACCATGAGCTGTGCGAGCGTCTGCAGGACAAGGGAATCGGCTACTACCTGCAGGGGGAATTTCTTGTCCAGGGGCCGACTTATCGGTTGATTCCCGGCGTATCCAGGGTAAGTCATGCCGATCGGGTCGCAGCGGCATTGGGGTTCAGCAAGGAAGACGTGGAAAAGCATGTTGCAGCGCGGGGTGCCTGATTGGGCAGGCGTCAAAACGGAGGAGGCGGTTTCATTCGGCTCATTGCGCTGCTTCAATCCAGCAGCGGCATAAGGATGGAATAGATGAAATCACTGGTTACGGGAGCAAACGGCTTTGTCGGTTCCGCGGTTGCACGCTGCCTGTTGAATGCCGGGCACGAAGTACGCTGCCTAGTGAGGCCGGGAAGCGACTTGAGAAACCTGGATAAGCTGCCTGTTGAGCTTTCGGAAGGCGATCTGCGCTCGGTTCCGTCGCTCAGGCGCGCTGTTGCGGGTTGCGACAATCTGTTTCATGTCGCCGCGGATTACCGCTTGTGGGTACCGAATCCGGAAACCATGTACGACATCAATGTAAAAGGGACCGAAGCGCTGATACTTGCCGCCGCCGAGGCGGGAATGCGGCGGATGATATACACCAGCAGCGTGGCCACGCTGGGAGCGAACCAGACCGATGTTCCGGCAAACGAAAACACGCCTTCCACCTTGATGTCGATGACGGGTCACTATAAGCGGTCCAAATTCATGGCGGAACAAGTGGTTCGGCGGATGACCGATGAGCATAAACTGCCGGTCGTTATCGTCAATCCCTCTACGCCTATCGGGCCGCGCGATATCAAGCCTACCCCCACGGGACGCATAGTGGTGGATACTCTCTGCGGCCGGATGCCGGCCTATGTAAATACCGGATTGAACGTCGCGCATGCCGACGACATTGCGCATGGCCATTTGCTGGCCTATGCGAAGGGGATACCGGGGGAGCGCTATATTCTGGGCGGCGAGAACATGACCTTGTTGCAAATATTGCAAACAATAGATGAAATCAGCGGAAAGCGGACAAAGCGTTTCAATCTGCCGGTCAAACTGGTACTTCCAGCAGCCTGGCTAATGGAAAAAATGGCGATGGTAACCCGTGTCGAGCCCCGCGCCACGATGGATAGCGTGCGCATGGCGGAAAAAAAGATGTTTTACTCCAGCGAAAAGGCGGTTCGCGACCTGGGTTATCAATACCGGCCCGCGACAGAGGCACTCGAGGATGCAATGAACTGGTTCCAGACCAACGGCTACTGCGGGTAGCTTTTCCCTGCAACCATCCGGTTCGAGCACAGCGCTTCCAGCATAGATTCCTAATCTTCCTGGCGCAGCTGCGGAAACAGGATCACGTCGCGTATGCTTGGGCTATCGGTGAAGAGCATCGCCAGCCGATCTATGCCGATGCCTTCGCCCGCCGTGGGAGGAAGGCCATATTCGAGAGCCCGGATGTAATCCGCATCGTAGTGCATCGCCTCGGCGTCGCCTGCTTCCTTGGCCTGGGCTTGCTGCAGGAAGCGCGCAGCCTGATCTTCAGGGTCGTTCAATTCCGAAAACCCGTTCGCGATTTCGCGTCCCGCAATGTAGAGCTCGAAACGGTCCGTCACCGCCGGGTTCGCGTCGTTGCGGCGCGCCAGGGGAGAGACTTCCGCGGGGTAATCAACGATAAAGGTGGGTTCGTGCAGCAGATGTTCCGTGGTGGCGTCAAATAGGGAAAGTTGCAGTCCCCCGATCCCGTCGCTTGGTTTGAAAGCGATGCTGTTCTGCACCATCACGGCGGTCAGCCAATCCCGGTCGTAAAGGTTATCGTGGGTATACTCCGGATGAAATTTCTCGATAGCCTGGGTAATGGTGAGCCGTGCGAACGGCCGGGCAAGATCGATTTCGCGCCCCTGGTAGGTCACTTTTGCGGTACCCAGCACTTTTAGCGCTGCTTCCCGCAGCATGCTTTCGGTAAGATCCATCAAATACGCATAATCCCGGTAGGCTTCGTAGAATTCCAGCATGGTGAATTCCGGATTATGCCGGGTCGATATTCCCTCATTGCGGAAGCTCCGATTGATTTCGAACACCTTTTCCATTCCGCCGATTATCAACCGCTTCAGATAAAGCTCGGGTGCGATGCGCAAATACAGCTTCCTGTCCAGGGCGTTATGGTGGGTGACGAAAGGGCGCGCCGCCGCGCCGCCGGGGATGGGATGCATCATGGGTGTTTCCACTTCCAGGTAGCCCTGCGCGACGAGGAACTCGCGGATGGCCTGAATGAGCCGGGACCGGGTAACGAAAACCTTGCGGCTCTCTTCGTTCGTGATGAGATCGAGGTAACGCTGCCTGTATTTCTGCTCCTGATCGCTCAGGCCATGGAATTTTTCGGGCAGGGGCCGCAAGGATTTTGTCAGCAGCCTCAGCGCCGTGACGCGCACGGACAGTTCGCCCGTTCGCGTTCGGAATAATGTTCCTTGCGCTCCCAGTATATCGCCCAGGTCATAGTGCTTGAACGCATCGTACGCTGCCTCGCCGGCGACATCCCTGGCAATGTATAGTTGAATGCGCCCACTCATATCCTGAATCGTGGCGAAGCTTGCCTTGCCCATCACACGCTTCAGTACCATGCGTCCCGCTATGCTGACAGCCTCGGGCGTGGCCTCCAGCATTTCGTTGGAATGCCCGCCGTATTGCTGGCGAAGGTCCAGCGCTAAATCCTCGCGGCGGAAGTCATTTGGGAAAGGATTGCCCGCTTTCCGAAGGGTATCCAGTTTATGGCGGCGCTCCGCGGTAAGGAGTTCCTTGTCATCGAATTCCCTTCCCGGATCGCCATCTGATGCGGAAGCGTTGATCTGGTCGCGCCCTTCGGGCCGTTTCAGGTGATCGATTTCATCGCGAATCTTGCTCATGTTGTCAGACCCCTTGTTTCAAGCTTGCCTCGATGAAATCATCCAGGCCGCCGTCGAGTACCGCCTGAGTGTTGCCACTTTCGATTCCCGTGCGCAGATCCTTGATGCGGGATTGATCCAGCACATAGGAGCGAATTTGGTGCCCCCAGCCGATATCGGTCTTGCTGTCTTCTATCGCCTGCTTCTCGTCATTGCGCTTGCGCAATTCCGCCTCGTACAAGCGTGATTTCAGCATGGCCATCGCGTCGGCGCGATTGCGATGCTGAGAACGCCCGCTCTGGCATTGCACCACGATACCGGTGGGATTATGGGTAATGCGTATGGCCGAATCCGTTTTGTTGATGTGCTGGCCACCCGCGCCGGAAGCTCGAAAAGTGTCCACGCGCAAATCTGCGGGATTGATTTCTATTTCGATCGTCTCGTCCACTTCGGGGTAGACGAACACGCTGGCAAAGGAGGTATGGCGGCGATTGCCTGAATCAAAAGGCGACTTTCGCACCAATCGATGCACGCCGGTTTCGGTACGGAGATAGCCGTAGGCATACTCCCCCGATATTTTCAGGCTGGCGCTCTTGATGCCGGCCACTTCTCCCGGCGACTCCTCCATGACCTCCACGGCATAACCACGGCGCTCGCAGTAGTGAAGGTACATGCGCTCCAGCATTTCCGCCCAGTCCTGCGCTTCGGTGCCGCCCGAGCCCGCCTGGATATCGACGAAACAGTTATTGGGATCCATCGCATTGGAGAACATGCGGCGAAATTCCATGCGGCCCACGATTTTTTCCAGTTCGGCGATGTCCGTGCCGACGCTCTGGATCGTGGCATCGTCATCTTCTTCCTTGGCCATCTGGAATAGGTCGCGCGCATCATGCAACTGGCGGTCGAGGGATTCGAGCGTGACAACGACGTCTTCCAGCATCTTCTTTTCACGGCCCAATTCCTGGGCGCGTTTGTTGTCGTCCCAGATCGCCGGGTCTTCCGTGAGCCGTGTCAGTTCATTCAGGCGCGTTTGCTTCGCATCGAAGTCAAAGATACCTCCGCAGTTCCGCCGTTCGATTGTCAAGATCGGCGAGCTGGTAAGCAATGGCGTTAAGTTGTTCCGCTTCCATGAGAATCGCTTCCAAAAGCGTGGATTATACAGGAAGCGGGACGGCTTCCCTTCGCTGCGAATGCATCAGGATATGAGTAACCTCTGAACAAGCTCCTAAAGGTTCCCGGATGGGTTCCCGAATGCGTTGTAATGGAAGCGCAGGTGGTTTTCGATGAATGTGCTTATAAAAAAATAGCTGTGATCGTAGCCCCGGCGCATGGTGATCCTTGCTTCGTAATTCGCCGCTTTGCAGGCGGCGATGAGGCGTTCGGTTTTTAATTGCCCCGGCAGGAATTCATCCGCATCCCCCTGGTCGACCAGCAGGGGCAAATGTTCGGAGGGTCGCGAGGATTCAATCAATAACGCGGCGTCATAATCCCGCCAGCGCCTTTTGTCACTTCCCAGATAATGACTGAATGCCTTCCTGCCCCACGGGCTGGCGGTAGGGTTCGCGATGGGTGAAAACGCGGAGACCGAGCTGTAGCGCCGCGGATTGCGTAAAGCGATCACTAGCGCGCCATGCCCGCCCATGGAATGTCCGGAAATGGCGCGTGCCTCGCCGGCGGCAAAATTCTGTTCGATGAGTGCCGGCAGCTCGTCGACAATATAATCGTACATATGATAGTTGCGGCTCCAGGGATCCTGGGTGGCGTTCACGTAGAAGCCGGCACCCAATCCCAGATCATAGGCGTCATCGGGAGACGCCGCGACGTCCTCTCCCCGCGGACTGGTGTCCGGCATGACCAGCACGATGCCGAGCTCCGCCGCCGTCCGTTGGGCGCCAGCCTTGAGCGTGAAATTCTCATCTGTACAGGTGAGTCCGGATAACCAATAGATCACCGGAAATTTTTCCGGGCCGTCCGTACGCGATGCGCGGGAGGCGCCTAGCCGGCTGGGTGGGAGATAGATGGAAAAATTCATCTCGCAACCCAGGGTTCGGGAGTGATGGCGGTACCGTTGTTGCAATCCCTCAAACAAACGATGGGATGAGAGCAGCTTCAAAATAGCGGCATCCATGGTTTCCTTGGCGGGACAAGCGCTTCCGCACTGCAGTAGTTCGCCGGCCTATGCGGAGGCGGAGACTTCCGGTTCATTGCGCGTAATGGATGACTGTGCGGATGGACTTGCCCTCATGCATCAGGTCGAACGCCTTGTTGATGTCGCTCAGCCCCATGGTATGGGTGATGAATGTATCGAGCTCGAATTCCCCCTTGAGATAGCGCTCCACGTACCCCGGCAGCTCGGTGCGGCCCTTGACCCCGCCGAAGGCGGAACCGCGCCAGACACGTCCCGTCACGAGCTGGAATGGCCGCGTGCAGATTTCTTCGCCGGCCCCAGCAACACCAATGATCACGGATTCTCCCCAGCCTTTGTGGCAGCATTCCAGTGCCGAGCGCATCACCTTGACATTGCCGATGCATTCAAAGGAAAAATCGACTCCTCCCTCAGTCATTTCAACGATGACATCCTGGATCGGCTTGTCGTAATCCCTGGGATTTACCACATCGGTTGCCCCCAGTTGGCGGGCAATTTCGAACTTTCCCGGATTGACATCGATCGCGATGATGCGTCCCGCCTTGGCGATGGCCGCGCCGATGATTGCGGCCAGCCCTATCCCGCCGAGGCCAAAAACGGCCACCGTGTTGCCGGCCTGCACTTTCGCGGTGTTGGCGACGGCGCCCAGGCCGGTAGTCACCCCGCAACCGAGCAGGCAAACCTTCTCCAGCGGCGCTTCCTTGCTGATCCTGGCGAGGGAGATTTCGGGTATCACAGTATATTCGGAGAAGGTGGATGTTCCCATGTAATGATAGATGGGTTTCCCGTCCTTGAAAAAGCGTGTCGTGCCGTCGGGCATCAATCCCTGGCCCTGCGTTGCCCGAATGGCCTGGCAGAGGTTGGTTTTGCCGGATTTGCAGAATTTGCACTCGCGGCATTCGGGCGTGTAGAGCGGTATCACATGATCGCCGACCTGCACACTGGAAACGCCCTCTCCCAACGCTTCGACGATGCCTCCCCCTTCATGGCCTAGAATCGCCGGAAACTTGCCTTCCGGATCCTTGCCGGACAGAGTGAACGCATCAGTATGGCATACGCCGGTGGCCACGATGCGCACGAGCACCTCTCCACGTCGTGGCGGCAGAAGGTCGACTTCCTCAATATGCAAGGGTTGTCCTGGAGCCCAGGCTACTGCTGCGCGCGTCTTGATCATCCCTTCATTTCCTTTTCCTGGTTTTTATTCAATATGACCTTGCGGTCGCTCCGGTGCTCGCCCTGCATCAATCCGGCGTCCTTCAGTTCCAAAGGCGCGCCGAACATGGAGTTCGATCAACGAACCTTGCCGGAATCGGCCCGTTCGAATACTGCTTTAAAGCAGTCCTGACAACGTACAGCATACCGGTTTTTCAACCCCGGCGACAAAAGCCGTTGCGTTGCTTTTTGATATAAGCCGTCCTATTATACAAGCGAGGGCTGTCGAATCTGAGCATGTGCGATGATTAACAACTTTAAGGAGATCATGATGCGACGAATCTACTTCCTTGTCCCCAACATCACAATTGCAAAACGTATTGTCGACGAATTGCTGCTCGCCCGTATAGAAGAACGTCATATTCATGTGGTCGCCAAGCGGGGTACGGAGCTGGAAGATTTGCCCGAAGCCACCTTGTTTCAAAAAAGCGATTTCGTTCCCGCAGTGGAACGCGGACTGGCGCTGGGCGGATCCGTCGGTGCGCTTGCCGGATTGGTCGCCATCGCCCTTCCTCCCGCCTCGACCGTGATCGCAGGCGGAGTACTCCTGGGGAGCGCGCTCGCGGGAGCGGGTGTCGGCGCGTGGGCGGGCAGCCTCATAGGAGTAAGTACTGCCAATTCGAGGATCAAACAGTTTGAGGCGGCAATCGAGTCCGGGCAACTGCTGGTTCTCGCGGACGTGCCGAAAGGGCGGGTCAATGAAATCGAGGAACTGGTAAAGTCGCACCTGCCCGAAGCGGTGATCGAGGGGACGGAACCGATAATCCCGGCATTTCCTTGATGGAGTTGAAAGCTCCCTCGTGGAAGCAGCTTGGAATGTCTTATCTGTTTCAAGCGTTCGGCCCATGGGGGAGGTCACGGGAATATTTCATGAAGCGCAGGTCGATCCATTTTCCGTTTCCAAAAAAGAGCCGAATGCCTCGTCAGCGTACATAGCAAGCCGCGGCGCATCCGTTTGCCGTCCCGATCAGGCTCAGGCTGCGGCGAGGCGGCTTACAGTGCCTGAGCAGGCCGCCAGATAAGTCCGGAGGTTATGCTCTATCGGCCGCGCCATGCGCACCGCAAACACGCCTGACCTAGGCAGTTCACGATTTTCCACGGCCGCCGCACCCCTGGCAGCGAATATCCAGGGGTGGTTCACAGGGGCCTGGAAGGTCGACTCGATGCAGGCAAAACCTTCCGGTGTCGTATCCAGGCCGTTTTCGCGCATCCCATCCCGCAAAGCCACCGTCCCGCCAGCGAAAACTTGTTCAGGGCTTCCCTGGTGGTTTATCATGCGCGATTCCCTGAGGAAAGGCGCCATGGGTGAAGATACCCCCGTACCCACCGAAATAAAATTGCATCGAAAATCCAGATTACTGGAGATTACTTTTGCGGATGGCAAGACTTTTCGCTTTTCCTGCGAGTTTCTGCGTGTTCATTCGCCATCGGCGGAAGTGCGCGGCCATTCTCCGGGACAGGAGGTGCTCCAGACAGGAAAGGAAGGCGTCAACATCAACCACGTGGAACCGGTGGGCAGCTATGCCATTCAGCTGAACTTTACCGATGGCCATAATACCGGGCTTTATTCCTGGGATTTGCTCTACCGATATGGTCTCCGCCAGGATGAGATGTGGGAGAGATACCTGCGGCGCCTGGAACAAGCGGGCGCCAGCCGGACCAAAGCAGATAACCCGGACAGTTTGAATAACCTAGGGAAGCTTTGAACAAGTCCTAACTGAGCGCATTGCCGGTAAAATCGAGATGAGCATAAGACGCGCGATGAAGGCTTCCCTGGCATAGCAGGGCCAGGGGCAGAGTGGCCAGGATCAAATGGCCCCGGCCTTCCCTTCCTGCAGCCTTCTTTTTTACTCCAGTTCAAAATTCATGAAAACAACCCATTTTGGCTTCAACACCGTTCCCGAAGCGGAAAAAGCCCGCAAGGTTGCGGGTGTGTTCGACTCGGTAGCCGAGCGGTACAACCTGATGAATGACCTCATGTCGGCTGGCATGCACCGTTTATGGAAGCGGTTTGCGGTACAAGCGAGCGGTGTCGAGAAGGGTGACCGGGTACTCGACATCGCCGGCGGCACGGCCGACCTGAGCGCATTATTCCTGGAACGAGTGGGAAGCGGCGGAGAAGTCTGGCTCACCGATATCAATAATTCCATGCTTACAATAGGGAGAGACAGGCTGCTTGATCAGGGGGTTGGAGTGCCGGTGGCGCAATGCGATGCCGAAAAATTGCCTTTTCCCGACAATTATTTTGACTGCGTCAATGTCGCCTTCGGTCTGCGCAACATGACGCACAAGGATGCTGCGTTAAGAGAGATGCTGCGCGTGCTGCGCCCCGGCGGATGTGTTATCGTCCTGGAGTTCTCTACGGTGTGGAAGCCTCTCAGGCGTTTTTACGACACCTACTCGTTTAAAGTCCTGCCCGCAATGGGCAAGCTGGTGGCAAGCGATCCGGATAGTTACCGCTACCTGGCGGAATCCATCCGCATGCATCCTTCCCAGGAGGAACTGAAGCGCATGATGGAAAATGCGGGATTCGAGCGGGTGAAATATTTTAATCTGTCGGCCAGCGTGGTAGCGTTGCACCGAGGCTACAAATTCTGAGCAGGTTCTTGCGACGCGTGTCCGGCCCTCCCGGCAGTGTTCAGCTTGGCTGCGATAGCGGATGTATTGGCAGGAAAGGCGTTTACAGTATTGTCTTAAAGTCTAGCCGGGGCGGGACGATACAAGCTCAGCGGCGGTCTTATGTGCGTTATCGTACATAATGGTGTCCTCCGATAAATTTATTATTACCCCATTCCTTCGCGCATCCGGTTCTTTTTACGTGCGCAAATAAATTTTCTTCAAGGGGCAGACGATGGCTGTCGCCCACCAAGCCGTACTCTTGTTCGGCGAAATTCTCGTAGACCGGTTTCCTGACGGGGAGGTTTTGGGGGGTGCGCCATTCAACGTCGCGCGCCATCTGGCGGCTTTCGGCTGCAATCCGGTCCTAATTACCCGCATCGGGCAGGACAACGCGGGGAGGCGCATTCTGCAGGCGCTCGAAAGCGCAAAGCTGGCCGGCCATGGAGTGCAGCTCGATTCCACTCATCCTACCGGTGCGGTGGAAGTGAAGTTTGGTTCTCATGGCCACCGGTTTGATATTCTCCCCGATCAGGCTTATGATCATATCCATCCCCGTTTGTCCCGAATTGCTGCACTTGCCGCGAATCCCGAGCTGCTTTACTTCGGTACCCTGGCACAGCGCGCACATTCACATCGAGCCTTGCGCCATGTATTGCGCGCAGTCCATGGGCGCCGTTTTTTTGACGTCAATCTACGTGATCCGTGGATTTTTCCTGATCGTGTGGAATGGCTGTTGCAGCACGCCGACATTGTCAAGGCCAACGATACGGAACTCGAAGCCATGAATGAAATGCTTGGCCTGCGATCGGCCTCCACTCATGCCCGGGCCGAAGCCTTGTTGAAACAATATGAATTGCAGGGTGTTCTGATAACACGGGGGGCAAAGGGAGCATCCTGGCTGGATGCTTCAGGGCGATTCGTTGAAATGGAAAGCGACCCGGTTCCACATATCCTGGACACGGTTGGCGCGGGTGATGCTTTTTCCGCCGTCTTTATCGTTGGGCTGCTTCGTGAATGGGAAATATCCCTTACGTTGCGGCGAGCACATCGTTTTGCCGCGGCTATCTGCCAGATACGCGGCGCAATTCCTGAAGACAAGGAGTTTTATAAGCCATTCCTGAATGAATGGTTCGAAGCCTATGAGTGAGCTATACGTGCTGATGCTCAGCCTGCACGGACTCATCCGCACTGATAACCTGGAACTCGGGCGTGATGCCGACACCGGCGGCCAGATCCTCTATGTGGTGGAACTGGCGCGATCGCTTGCGCGCCAGCGCCAAGTGGGCAAGGTGGATTTGCTGACGCGGCTCATAGAAGATCCTGCAGTGTCGGAAGAATATTCCCGTCCGGAAGAGACCCTCGGCAGCCGTGCGCGGATTATCCGCCTGCGTTGCGGGCCGCGGCGGTACCTGCGCAAGGAAAGCCTGTGGCCCTATCTCGATCAGCTTGTGGATCGCGTGCTTCTTTTCCTGCGCGAGCAGAAGCGCCTGCCCGACGTGATACATAGCCATTACGCCGATGCCGGGTACGTCGGGATGCAGCTTTCGCAGTTGCTGGGCATTCCCCAGGTCCATACCGGGCATTCCCTCGGACGCAGCAAGGAACAACGGTTACTGGCGCAGGGGCGTAAAGCGCAGGCGTTGGAGCGCCAATTCAGCTTTCGCCGGCGGATCGCTGCCGAAGAGGCTTTGCTGCAGCATGCCAGCCTCATCATCACGAGCACGCCGCAGGAGAGCACCGAGCAGTACGGCTTATATGCCAACTATCATCCCGAACGCGCCGTGGTTATCCCGCCGGGGACCGATATTTCACGGTTTTCCCCACCCGGCCGGCACAGATCGGGTGAACCGGAGGTGGCTGGTCTGATAGACCGTTTCCTGACGAAGCCGCGAAAACCACTCATTTTGTCCATTTGCCGTCCCGAGATGCGGAAGAACCTGGGCGCGCTGGTCGCAGCATTTGGAAGTTCTCACGCGTTGCACGAACAAGCCAATCTTGCCATTGTAGCCGGCAATCGGGACGATATTCGCGAACTGGATCCGGCCCAGACCGAAGTGATGACGAATCTGTTGCTGGATATCGACCGCTATGATTTGTGGGGGAAGGTCGCCATTCCCAAGCAGCACGGATCTTCCGATGTACCGGGGCTTTACCGGCTCGCAGCCCGGCGCAAGGGGATATTCGTCAATCCTGCGCTCACCGAGCCATTCGGACTCACCCTGATCGAGGCTGCCGCCAGCGGACTTCCCATTGTCGTCACCGAAGAGGGAGGGCCGCGCGACATCATCGCGCACTGCAAGAACGGTGTGCTGGTCAATCCACTGGATACCGGCGCCATTGCCGGGGGAATGGAGTATGCGCTGGCCGACCCTGGCCGGTGGCAGCAATGGGCGCGCAACGGAATTGCCGGAGTTAAAAATCACTATACCTGGGATGCCCATGTCAGGCACTACCTGCGTGTCCTGTTTCGCCTGCTGCACCAGCAGCGCAAGCAGATCAGGCGGACGATGGCCATATACCACAAGCCGCAGCGCCAGCCCCTGCCGCTGGTGTCGCAAATGCTCGTAACCGATATCGACAATACGCTTCTCGGTGATCGCGCTGCCTTGCGCCGCTTCCTTGCCACATTCAAGAACACCCCCCCCAGCCTGGGCCTGGGGGTCGCAACCGGACGTACCCTGGAAAGCGCGCTGAGGATATTGAAGGAGTGGAGCGTTCCGCTGCCCGATGTATTGATTACGGCTGTCGGAAGCGAAATCAACTATGGTCCCGGACTTCGTCCGGACATCGGATGGCAGAATTTCATCAAGTATTCGTGGCGGCGGGACGCGGTGGAAGAAGCGCTGCGCGAAGTGCCGGGGCTTATCCTGCAATCCCCTGAAAACCAGCGGGAATTCAAGCTGAGCTATAACGTGGATCCCGATCGGCTGCCACCAATAGCGAAAATCCGCGCTTTGCTGAAGGAACGGAATCTGTCGACGCACCTGGTCTATTCGCGCCAGGCGTATCTCGACATTTTGCCCGTGCGTGCTTCAAAGGGCCGGGCGATACGCTACCTTGCCTACAAGTGGGGATTGCCGCTGCGCGCCTTTCTGGTCGCGGGCGATTCCGGGAACGACCATGAAATGCTGATAGGAGACACGCTGGGCGTGGTCGTGGCCAATCACAGCCCGGAGCTTGCAAGCCTGAAGGGGAATGAACAAATTTACTTTGCACATGCTGCCTATGCTGATGGCATTGCAGAGGGCATGATGCATTACGCATTTGGCGTACCTATTCCGGAGGCCGCGAATGATCTCAAAAATTAATGCCTGGGTTACGGAGCACCGTAGCGATCTATATGCGCTTTTATGCAAGTGGTTCGATCTGGAGCGTCCGCTGTTGCTGCGTTCCGATTTGCGCACCGTCTTCGATGCACTGGACGAGGAGTACGGCCATACCCTGTCCGGGACGCCATTGCATGAGCTTGTCGATCTGCTGCAGGAAGCCGTCTGCCGGCCGCCGCTGGTTTACCTGGCCTTGCGCGAGGGGGCCGGCCGCTGGCATTTCCTGCGCATACACCAGCAGCACCTTGTGTCCGAGGATGTAAGCGTTTCCGATTACCTGGCTTTCAAGGAATTGCTCGTACATCCTGAAGACGCAAATGAGCCGGTTCTGGAGCTGGATTTTGAGCCGTTCGGCCGCAATTTTCCAAGGCTCAAGGAGATTCGTTCCATCGGCCAGGGAGTGATTTTCCTCAATAAGCAACTCGCCGGCACCCTGTTTACACAATCCGGGCTGGGCACGGTCAAGCTGCTGCATTTCCTGACCATGCACAGCATGGACGGCCAGCACCTGATGCTCAGCGGAAACTTCACCGATGTTGCCGCGCTGCGCAACGGCTTGCATCGCGCGCTTGGCATACTGGACCGCCATCCTCCCGACGCGCCCTGGCAGGCCATAGCGGAGCCGCTGAGCGGATTGGGCTTCGCCCCCGGATGGGGCGATTCCGCCCAGCGGGTAGGCGAAACGATGAGCTTGCTGGTGGACATTCTCGAGGCGCCATCGCCGGAAATGCTGGAGAAATTTCTCGCGTGCATCCCGATGATTTCAAAACTGCTGATCCTGTCACCGCACGGCTTTTTTGGGCAGGACAACGTGCTGGGGCTGCCGGATACGGGAGGCCAGGTGGTGTATATCCTGGATCAGGTGCGGGCGCTGGAAAGAGAAATGACCGAGCGTCTGGTATTGCAAGGCATCGTTGCGCAGCCAAAAATCCTGATCTGCACGCGACTGATACCGGATGCAGGAGAAACGCTGTGCAACCATCCGCTGGAAAAGGTGCATGGTACCCAGAATTCCTGGATTGTCCGCGTGCCTTTCAGGAAAGCAAATGGCGAAGTCATCCGCCACTGGATATCCCGGTTCGAGATCTGGCCATACCTGGAGAATTTTGCCATCGATGTCGAACGCGAGGCGCTGGCGCAACTGAGCGGCCGGCCGGACCTGGTGATCGGGAACTATTCGGATGGCAACCTGGTTGCTTCCCTCATTTCAAAACGGATCGGAGTCACCCAATGCAACATCGCTCATGCGCTGGAGCAGAGCAAATATCTTCATTCCGCCTTGCACTGGCGCGAAAGCGAAGCGCAATACCACTTCAATTGCCAGTACACGGCGGATCTCATCGCGATGAACAGCGCCGACTTTATCATCACCAGCACCTATCAGGAGATTGCCGGCACCAATCATACGGTTGGTCAATATGAAACCTACCAGAACTTTACCATGCCGGGTTTATACAGGGTGGTGAATGGCATCAACCTGTTCGATCCGAAATTCAATATCGTCTCGCCGGGTGCGGATGCCGAAGTATATTTTTCATATCTCGATCGGGAGCGCCGCCTGAGCTTCCTGTTACCGGACATCGAGCGCCTTCTATACGACGCCAGTCCGGGCGTACCGTACCGCGGCCATTTTGATGATCCCGCCAAGCCGCTCATTTTTTCCATGGCCCGCCTCGATCTCGTCAAGAATCTTACTTCGCTCGCGGCCTGGTTCGGGCAATGCCAGGAGCTTTCGAATGTGGCCAATCTGCTGATAGTGGGAGGGCATATCGATCCGTCCTGGTCGAGCGATGGCGAGGAGCGCGCCGAAATCGAGCACATGCATGCCATCATGAACGAATACCAGCTGGAGGGGCGGATGCGCTGGCTCGGCACCCGGCTGGAAAAGAACCTTGCTGGCGAATTGTACCGGTATGTGGCGGACCATCGCGGTATTTTTGTTCAGCCTGCGCGTTTCGAGGCCTTCGGATTGACCATCATCGAAGCAATGGCTTCGGGCCTTCCCGTATTTGCAACATGCTATGGCGGGCCGCGGGAAATCATACAGCACAGTATATCCGGCTATCATTTCGATCCCAATGATGGGGCAGCGGCGGCGGCCCGAATGGCGGATTTTTTCGAACGCTCGGCACAGGATCCGGGAGTGTGGGACCGGGTGTCCGAAATGGCCTTGAAAAGGGTGGAATCCCGCTATACCTGGCGGCTCTACGCGGAGCGCATGATGACCTTGTCTCGTATTTATGGTTTCTGGAAATTTGTCAGCAACCTGGAGCATGAAGAAACCGCCAGGTACTTGAGCATGTTTTACCATCTGCAATTCCGCCCCCTGGCGGAGCATGTACCCCATTAAGGAAGAGCGGGCAAGACGGTTCCTCGCCATGTGCCACCTATTCGTCCTCGCGCCGCCGCGTCTCATGCATCTCATCCCGCGGGGCTGAGGCCGCGTCCGCGCGGACTTGTTCGGAGGTTTCCTTGTTGATAGAATGACTGTCCTGCCGGTAATGACAACGGTTTATCCATGAGAGCGGCAGGAATTTGCATCAAAAAAGTCAGGGAAAACAGCGAGGAGCCGTTGTGAGCTTGAGTGCGAGTATCAGGATTATTACCGCGGGATTAGTGGGACTCATCTTTTCATGGCCGATATCCGCATCGCTGCAACCGACTGAACCGCAACCACAAAAGCAGGAATTGCAATCATCCCTTCATGGCGATGGGTGGCGTCTTGTCCGATCCATCCAGCTCGGGACATCGAAAAATTACATCCATATGGTCCTTATAGACAGCAAACGGGATATGGATAAGGCAGTATACGGAGCGGCGCTGAGCAAAATCTGCAGGACAGAGCCGGATTTCTGCAGAGTGAGGTTCTGGAACGAGGAGCGGCTCGTCCCCCATGCGATTTCATTCACCGACGCTCAATTCAAGGGAATGAGGGCGGAATATGTATTCAATCGTGCAGGAGGTGTCCAGGAAATGCGGTACGCCTGCACGGTCGTGTCGGACAAGAACCAGTGTTTTTCACACTAGTCTTGCCTAACCCGAGGCTTCGCCACCGGCCTTTTTCGACAGGCCTTGGCCAGTATAAATATCGTTATTGCAGGGGCATTGCATGGCTCGTCAGCTGATAAGCTCAGGTTCCACGTTCGAGCGCGAGATCGGATACTCGCGGGCGGTAGTCGAGGGAGACTGGGTTTTTGTCTCTGGAACCACGGGTTTTGATTATGACAACATGACGATATCGGATGACCTGATAGACCAGGCGGAGCAGTGTTTCAAAAATATCCGCGGAGCCTTGCGCAAGGCCGGCGCCGACCTGGAAGATATTGTCCGTGTGATCTATGTACTGCCCGAGGCTTCGGATTTTGAGCGCTGCTGGCCCACATTCCGGAAATATCTGGGAGAGGTCAGGCCAGCGGCCATGATGCTGTCCGCAGGTTTGTCGGATCCCCGCATGCGGATTGAAATTCAGGTAACAGCCAAGCGGGGTGGCAAAGCCGATTGAGCATGAGTTCAGGTTTGCATTTGAAGAAGCGCTGCACAAGTCGACAGCGCGACAGTCTCGCGAACAATAAATTAATTGATTTCAGGGGGTAATGCATGGCTGCAAAAACCAATACAGTTTTTATCAGCTTCGCGCTTCGGGATATCAAGCTGCGCGATCAATTGCTTGAGCAATTAAACAAAGAGCAAACGGGTTTCACCTTTATCGATATGCCGGTCAAGCAGTCGTGGGAACCCGCCTGGAAAGATGACTGCAGGGCCAAGGTTACGGGATGCGACGGCGTGATTGCCCTTATAACTAAAAATGTCGTCAGGGCGGACGGCCAACTTTGGGAAATACGCTGTGCTTACGAGGGTAGAATGCCCGTGCTGCTGATTCATGGAGATGCGGAAAAGCTGCCTTCCAAGCTCCCCGACCCGGTGGGAGAGCGCGAGATCGATGCCTGGACGTGGCCCACGATTTCGACATTTCTCAACAGGTTGTAATACAGTGTCGGCATGAGCCTCCGGGCTCCGCAGCAACGATCAGGACGGTTCAAGCATTGATTCGATGGAACCGAACCGGTCAGGCAAAGACTTAGTGAAACACGGACAGGGCGGCGACGCGCCGCTCAATTTTTTGCATCATTCCTCGATAGGCCGGGGCATCGATGCCGCCGAAGCGCCGCTTGAACTCCGCTTCCGGCATGAATTCCGGCAAATCGGACCACGCCGGCATCAGATCCGAGTCCGCCAAGCCGGAAGCCATGCGACGTTGAAGTTTTCGTGCGGCTTCCTCATTTGCCACGGATTTTTCGCCGAATCTCGTACCCGCCCGGTCTGCAGCCAGATCGTTGAAAGAAAAGCCGCTTCCTGAACGAGAATCCTCGACTTCCTTATATAAACCGATTGCATCTGCAAGGGCGGTATCGGCATAGGCCGCGATCGCGGCCGATACCATGAAATGTTTGGCGAAGTCGTCGCGTCCGTCGATGGTAATCACCCGGGAAACGGGCCGGGGCCACGTACCGGCCTCAGGAATGAGTTGCTCCAATGATATGCCAAGAACATAGAATGTCGTGGCCAGGATCAAGGCGCGGTTCTCTGCAGCAGCATCCCCGGTTTTGGAGTGACTGACGGCCTGTCTCGCCAGCTTGGGCAGCACTTGCGAAAGGGACGTCTCCCTGGAAAATCGCCTGCTGCTTTGCGCCAATAGCGTTTGGTAGCGAAGCAGCCGCTCACGCTCCTCCTTGTCCATCACCGATGCCCGGAATTCCTGGGAAAAGCCTCCTTCCCAACGGTAAAGAAAGCTCAGTTGCTCCGGAGACATTTTAATCAGCCGAACAGAATCCAATCCAGCCCGATATTCGGGACTATGCCTTAGCGAGCGCATGAGTTGGGATGCGAGCAGTCCGGAAAGCGCATCAGGCAGCGGGAGTTTTCCGATGCGCACGGAACGAGGTTGTGGCAGGTCGCGCGTTTCGACCAGTACAGCCTCGATATTCAAATAAGCGCCGGGTACATATTCCAAGGGAAGGCTCAGGCGGACATCGGCACGCCGGTCGGCAAGCACTACCTGGGCGCTGCCCCTGGCGAAACGGTTAGCAAGATAGTTCGCAGCGAGATCGACGTCCGAAGGCCTCACTTTGGTTATGACGAGCATGCCGGGACGTGCCTGGAACCGATGGGCATCGACGATATACTTGGCGCGCGCAATATGCTCTGGCGTGAAAATGACCTCGCGATCTACGCGGGGATGGTCTTCAATGGCGAGAAACAGCAGTATCAGCAGGGCCAGGGGGAGAGCGAAAAGCGATACCGTAATGACAAGCGCGAATTTGCGCATGCGATTTGCGTGTAAGTTTGATTCGGCAGCCGGAAGAGGCATACTTTTTTTCAGGCTACTGCCAACAATTCACCACTTCGCGAGATTCTTCGGATGGCAGTGGGCTGATTCAGGGCGGTCGAAGGGAAAAGGCTATCGCGGCTAGTTTCCTTACCAGTATGGCCTGTAATATCCTCCCCAGTAAAACGGGCTTCCATAATAGCCGTATCCAAAATAGGGAGAAAAGCCGTAACCCCACATACCTGGATATCCATAGCCATAATAGGGATAATTTTGATAGACGGGCCATAGATAGGTGGCTTTTGATACCAACAATGGCAAACGCACCTTTTTTTTGCCTATCGTGCGCTCGATCTCCCCCTGCAATGTTCCCGCAACGGTAATCTCCTTATCCTTGGCATAGACGGCAGGATCGAGGAATTCATTGCTTTTGATGACGAACCGCCCCTCGCTCGGCTTGCCCGTTTGTGGGCGCCCGTAATAATTGAGGGGATGGGAAAGCACCTGCACGAGGGTGAAATCCTGCTCATTGTCCACATCGATGATGACGCCGCCCCAGCGTACCGATACATCCTTGTAATTTCCGGGGTTCTGGCTTGCCTGGCTATAAGATAGGTCGGCAACGGGCACATCCTTGACCGCCGATGGCAATCCGGCACAGCCGGCCACCAGCAAACATCCCAATAGCAGGCAAGATCTCATATCTTTCCCTTTTAAGATGGCGCTTTCAAAGTAAAGATCAGGCGATATTCACCCATCCGGCTTTTTGCCGCCGTTATCGATAAACCAGGGCTGGGTATCCGATTACGGGCAGTTATCCTATAAGACATTTATAGCAGATTATGATTCCGGGGGAAGGGGCAAGATGCCTTGTTTTATGTTCAGCTCTTTCCCAGAAAATCGACCAGTATGCCATTCACCTCGTCAGGAGCTTCGTTCTGTACCCAGTGACTGGCATCCGGAATTCTATAAATATGATGATGGGGCGCCACGCGATCCATTCCCTCCAGCAATTCGATACCAAGGGCAGGATCGCGTTCCCCCCATATGATGGCCGTTTCCGCAGAGACGGGTTGCATGCGCCGGATCGCGCCTATGCCGGCTCTCGTCAGGTTGGCGCGGTAGTAATTGAGGCTGGCGGTGAGTGCTCCGGGCTGCGAAAGGCCCCGAATATAGTTTTCTATATCGTTTTCGCTGAAAGCGGTCTTTACGCAGGGG
The DNA here is from genome assembly GCA_035547595.1 of Nitrosospira sp. Lineage (GTDB taxonomy): Bacteria > Pseudomonadota > Gammaproteobacteria > Burkholderiales > Nitrosomonadaceae > Nitrosospira. The sequence goes on along the minus strand of DASZUL010000056.1, from coordinate 19,385 downwards.
CGCAGCCTGAACATGTCGCGAACAGCGCGGAAATCCGCTGCAGCCAGCGCGAACTCAGGCAGTTTTGGCATCTGGAAGAAAAGCACATACCAACTCCTCAGCATCTGCCTCGGACATTTCACTTTTTCCAGGTAAAGCCTCAAATGTGGCGCATTAAGAATAACAAGATGATTTACCAGGGCCGGGAATCGTTCCGCGATAGCCCAGGCGATGATGCCGCCCCAATCGTGTCCCACGATATGTGCACGGGGATATCCGGTGGCCTTTACCAGAGCCACCACGTCGCCAACGAGATTATTCAGTTGATACGCGCTTTTCTCTGCCGGCCTATCCGAAAGGTTGTACCCTCGCAAATCCGGTACCCACACGGAGAAACCAGCAGCAGCCAGCGGGAAAATCTGCCTGTGCCAGGAATGCCAGTTTTCGGGGAAGCCGTGAAGCAGGATAACCGGCGGGCCGGCACCACCCATCACCACGTGAAGCTGGAGGCCATCTCCCGCAATCCGCCGTTGAACAAGTTCTATTTCCATCAATACTGGTGGCTACTCCGGGGGATGGTGGCTACTTGCGTAAAAAAGCTGAAGGCTCTATATTGCGCTACCATAGTGGTTCAGCCTCATGCGCCACCTTCGTTTGCGGCCAGATTTATATTGGTAAACCGGCGCATTTGATGCCTTGTCAGGAAACGGTGGCGGGCAACTAAAGCCATAAAATGATGCCGAATGTGGTAAATTGAATGCCTACAGGGGAACTCGCTGACCGCATTTTTATCGAATGCGAAAGGCAGAAAACAGCTGAGTTATAGAGTTAGCGCGCCCTGGCCGCCTTCATGATACCTGAGGCTAATACCTGAGGCGCGCCGACTTTTCCCATAATAGAAAATCAAATGGGTTCAACGACCGAAAAACGCAAGAGGGCTTATCCTTTGCTTGCACATCCGTTTGCATTTCCTTTCAGGCCATTCGCACTCGAGGGTTCAATATGAATTTGAATGCAAGAATAACCTGCACACCAGATCATCCGGCTGCGGCAAATAATCCCAAGCTGCGCATGATATCGCCGCAGCTTTTTCCCCGGACACCCATACTGTCCGGGCGCGATGCGGAAGCAAAGCGCGAGGAGATCCGCAATTATTTCCATGCGACCCTGGATCGCTATGAGCAGCTTTTCGAAACGCTTCAGGGGGACGAGGCGTACTATAAAAAGCCCATTTCCTTGCGTCATCCCCTTATATTTTATCTTGGCCATACCTCGACTTTTTATACCAACAAATTATTGCTCGCAGGACTGATTACGGAGCGGATAAATCCCAGGATGGAGGCGATGTTCGCAGTCGGCGTCGATGAGATGAGCTGGGATGATCTGAATACCACCCATTACGACTGGCCGGCGATCGATGAAGTGCGTGCCTACCGGAAGACCGTACGCCGGCTGGTTGACAAGTTGATCAGCGAAACTCCGCTGGCTCTTCCTATTGGCTGGGATAGCCCGTGGTGGACCATCATGATGGGCATAGAACATGAACGCATTCACCTGGAAACGTCATCCGTACTAATCCGGCAGCATGCGCTGGAATTCGTCATATCCCATCCGGCCTGGGAGCCTTGCAGGAAATCCGGGCCGGCGCCCCAGAACCGGCTGATCGATGTGCCGGAAGGCGATGTGCAACTTGGGAAAAGAAAAGCAGATCCGACCTATGGGTGGGATAACGAATACGGCAGCCATATCGCTCAGGTTCCCGCATTTCAGGCGGGAAAGTACCTCGTGAGCAATCAGGAGTTTCTTTCTTTCGTCGAGGCGAACGGCTACGGAAGGGAGGATTTCTGGGAAGAAGAAGGCCGTGCCTGGCTCCGCCATACTCGCGCGCGATGTCCTACCTTCTGGGTCAGGCAGGGAGCGCAATGGCTTTTACGCCTCATGACGGAAGAGATATCCATGCCCTGGGACTGGCCGGTAGAAGTCAATTACCATGAGGCCAAAGCCTTCTGTAACTGGAAAGCGGCGACAACAGGGCAGCCGTTCAGGTTGCCCACGGAAGACGAATGGTATCGGCTCTATGAGGTGGCGGGCCTGGCCGAGGTGCCTCACTCCTCATCAGCGGCGGCGAATATTCATCTTGACCATGGTGCCTCCAGCCACCCTGTCAATGAATTTGCCCAGGGCGAGTTTTACGATGTGGTTGGCAACGTGTGGCAATGGACCGAGACCCCGATCTATCCGTTCGAAGGTTTCGACATTCATCCGCATTACGACGATTTTACGACGCCGACGTTCGATAGCCGGCATAACCTCATGAAGGGCGGATCGTGGATTTCCTGCGGAAATGAATCTTTGAAGAGCGCGCGCTACGCTTTCCGCCGGCATTTCTTCCAGCACGCGGGTTTTCGCTATGTGGTGGCGGATGCTCCGCCGGTCCAGCACGGTTCTCACTATGAAACCGACAAGCTGCTCTCGGAATATGCGGAATTCCATTACGGGGATACCTATTTCGATGTGCCCAACTTCCCGAAAGCATTGGCGGAACTGGCCGTGGCCGCGATGGATGGCAAACCTGCGCATACAGCGCTGGATCTAGGCTGCGCGTCCGGCCGCGCCACTTTTGAGCTTGCACGTCATTTCGATAATGTGACGGGAATCGATTTTTCCGCGCGTTTCATCGGGCAGGGGGTACAGCTCGCGCGGCAGGGCGTGTTGCGCTATACGCTCGCGGATGAGGGAGAACTCGTGTTTTACAGGGAGCGTACGTTGACCGGCCTCGGCCTGGACAAGGTGAAGGACAAGGTGCAGTTTTATCAAGGCGATGCCTGCAACCTTAAGCCATTGTTCAGTGGATACGACCTGATCCTTGCTGCGAATCTGATCGACCGGCTTTACGATCCGGCCAAACTGCTCACCTCGATCCATGCACGTCTAAACCCCGGCGGTCTTTTGCTGATCGCCTCCCCCTATACTTGGCTGGAGGAGCATACGAAGCGGGATTTATGGATCGGCGGATTCAAGCGCGATGGTGAAAGCTTCGGTACGCTCGATGGCCTGAAGGAGATTCTCGGCAAGCATTTCAAACTGGTCCAGGGGCCACAGCAGGTGCCTTTCGTAATCCGGGAAACCCGGCGTAAATTCCAGCACACGCTGTCGGAAGTCACGATCTGGGAGCGGGTTGCTTGAGCGAGAGCTCTGTTCCCAGGCATGACTTTGATGACGAGATCGACCGCGGCGGTACCGCCGCGCTGAAATATGACGGCCGCGGAAACCTGTTTGGTGCCGCGGATGTCATCCCCTTATGGGTAGCGGACATGGATTTCGCCGCGCCTCCCGCCGTGACGCAGGCCCTCGTCCAGCGCGCAGCGCATCCTATCTACGGCTATACCTTATATCCGGAAAGCCTGTACGAATCCCTGGCCGCCTGGCTGAGGCGGCGCCACGGCTGGGCGGTGCAGCGCGAATGGATCATGATGTGCCCGGGAGTGGTGCCTTCGATCCACGCAGCGGTCGCCGCCTTTACCGGTCCCGGGGAATCGGTGATAGTGCAGCCGCCCGTATATTTCCCATTCTTTTCCGCTGTAACCGGCACGAACAGGCAGTTGGTGCTCAACCCGCTGCGCCTCTGCGGCAAGCGGTACGAAATCGATTTCGATCATCTGGAGCAATGTGCCTCGCGTGCCCGCCTCCTGCTGCTGTGCTCCCCGCATAATCCTGTCGGGAGGGTATGGGATAGGGAAGAGCTGGAGAAAATCCTCCAGATTGCCCGAGAACATGAGCTGATCGTATTTTCCGATGAAATTCATTCTGACCTGGTTTACCCCGGCCGGAAGCATTTGCCCCTTTCTACCCTTGCGGAAGCGTCAGCCTCGGCTGGAGTGGCTATCGTTACCGCCACTGCCCCGAGCAAGACGTTCAACATACCGGGATTGAATTTATCCGTTCTGATCGTGCCGGACCCGGAGTGCCGGAGGGCGCTTACGCGGACATTCGACGAAATGCACGTCAGCGCAGCCAATCCCTTCAGCATCGTGGCGTTCGAATCAGCATATCGCGGCGGCGAGGCCTGGCTGGATGAGTTGCTTATATACCTGAGAAAAACACGGGATACGGTGCAGCAGATCCTTTCGACCGACCTGCCCGATATCCGGCTTATCGAACCGGAAGGCACTTATCTTTTGTGGCTCGACTGCACAGCGCTCAAGGCTCGGCTGGGAATGGACGATGCACAGCTCCGGTATTTTTTTGCTCACCAGGCTGGTGTGGGCATGAGCCCAGGCACATTATTCGGGGAAGTGGGAAGCGGGTTCATGCGCATGAATATCGGTGCACCCCGCAAGGTGATCGAAACTGCTCTCGCCAATATCAAAAACGCGGAACGCCGGGTGAGCAAAAACCTGTATTCACCGTAGCAGCCTTTCTTAAACAGAAATCCCGCTGCAACCCGCTTGTACTATCTTCAATCATTGAAGGCAGAGAAGCAGCGGCTGCGCTAAAATTCCTTATGTTTCCAGCGGCAGGCACTCCGAACAGGTTTTCCGGGATCTGGACGAGGTTTCATTGAATATGCCGCCTGCACTCTTGTAGCCACGCCGCTCCTCCAGTCGAAGCAGAACATCTCGACGTGGAAGGATTGTCGCCGGTTCCTGGCCGTGCGCAGCATTTCTCTCACTGCCATGGAGCGAGCAGCGATTAGTGCGTATTCCCTTTCATGATGACAGACTCCCATCCTTCCTTTACATCAGCTAGCATCTCTCCGGCCATTTCATCTCCTCCTGTTCCATCGGCCTGGGCGGCGCAGGTTGAGCCGTTGCTTGCCGATGGCGAGAACGTACTCGCCTGGCAGGAAACCGATCTTGACGACCGGCTGCATTTCTCGCCCGGCCTCGTGGTCATCACCACCAAGCGCTTATTGGCCAGAGCAGGAGGAAGCGCAATATGGCACGACTGGCCCTATCGCACCGGCCTGAGACTGGAACGCCATGACCATTCCGGGGTGGGCGCGCTCGATCTTTTTGATGAGAAGGCGCTCCTCGCACGCTGGCGCTACACGCTTGCTCATGATATGGCTGCGGGACGCCTGGTAGAACGTTTTACCCAGCAATTCCACGCTCGATCCGAGGATTCGCCTGCTTTATCCGAGCTGGCCCAGTGCCCGAAATGCGAGCGCGTGCTCGATGTGCCGCTATTGCCGGGAGAGGAAGAGTGCCCGGCGTGCAAAAGGGATATGAGCGTTCCCCCTTCTACCTGGACGCTGCTCCGCCTGTGGCGTTTTGCAAAACCATACAAGTGGCGGTTGTTTGCCGGTTTCCTTCTCACGCTGGGCAGTACGGGCGCGGCACTGGTTCCGCCATACATGACGATGCCGCTGATGGACAATGTATTGATTCCCTATCAGAACGGCAAGCCCATCGATCTCGATCTGGTCACATTTTACCTGGCCGGCCTGCTCGGTGCCGCGATATTGGCCTGGGCCCTCGGTTGGGCACGAACCTATATGCTGGCACGCATTTCCGAGCGCATTGGCGCCGATCTGCGCACCGCCACCTATGAACATCTTCTCAAGCTTTCGCACGCCTACTTTGGGGGAAAGCGCACAGGAGACCTGATGGCGCGCATCGGGTCGGAAACCGACCGCCTTAATGTTTTTTTGTCACTGCACCTGCTTGATTTTGCCACCGACGTTTTGATGATCGGCATGACGGTAGTCATCCTTGTCTCGATCAATCCCTGGCTTGCACTGGTGACCTTGGCGCCACTGCCTGTGATCGCCTGGTTGATCCATTTGGTGCGTGACAGATTACGCACGGGATTCGAAAAAGTTGATCGCGTATGGGCGGAAGTCACCAGTGTCCTGGCTGATACCATTCCCGGCATACGGGTGGTCAAGGCATTTGCACAGGAGAAGCGCGAAGCTGCCCGTTTCCGTGCGGCAAACGACCGGAATCTAGAGGTGAATGACCGGGTTAACAAGGTCTGGTCATTATTTACGCCCACTGTTACGCTGCTTACCGAGGTTGGCCTGCTCGTAGTCTGGGTGTTCGGCATTTGGCAAGTTTCGAAGGACCAGATTTCCGTGGGTGTTCTCACCGCGTTCCTTACCTATATCAGCCGTTTCTACCTGAGGCTCGATTCGATGAGCCGCATTGTCTCGTTCACCCAGAAAGCCGCTGCCGGCACCAAGCGGATTTTCGAAATCCTCGATCATGTCTCCAGTGTTCCCGAGCCTGTCCGGCCGGTCCACTTGCCGGAGGTCACAGGCCGGATCGAGTTGTGCGACGTGGGGTTTCGCTACGGGACACGCAGTGTGACGCGCAATATCAATATTGCCATCGAACCGGGTGAAATGATCGGCCTAGTAGGCCACAGCGGTTCGGGCAAGAGTACCCTCGTCAATCTGATCTGCCGGTTCTATGATGTAACGGAGGGAACCATTTTGCTGGATGGCATCGATATTCGCGCACTACCGGTGGCTGAATATCGAAAGCATATTGGCCTCGTGCTTCAGGAGCCTTTCCTGTTTTTCGGAACGATTGCGGAGAATATCGCTTATGGCAAGCCCGCTGCGACTCGCGAAGAGGTCGTCGACGCCGCCCGTGCCGCGCATGCGCATGAATTCATCCTGCGCCTGCCTCACGGTTATGATTCCCTGGTGGGCGAGCGCGGGCAGGGTCTTTCGGGAGGTGAGCGGCAACGCATCTCGATTGCACGCGCACTGCTTATCGATCCGCGTATCCTTATCCTCGATGAAGCGACTTCTTCCGTCGATACAACTACGGAGAAGGAAATCCAGAGGGCACTCGAAAACCTGGTGCGGGGCCGTACGACCATCGCTATCGCCCATCGTTTGTCCACCCTGCAGCATGCCAGCCGGCTGGTCGTGCTCGACCGTGGAACGATCGTCGAGATCGGCAACCACGATACCTTGATGGCGCACGAAGGCCATTATTTCCGCCTTTATCAGGCGCAGGCGCGCAACGTGGATACGGAAGACAATATGCGGAGGCCGGTCGTCGAACCGAAGTCGAGAGGAGGCGCAAATGACTGACAAGCCGCTCTATCGATTAAGCCGGGATCCATTCGGGCGCCTCGTATTTACCGGCCCGAATGGCGAGGTGCAGGAGGGCATCGTTCCGGTGCGCGCGTTTCCGATCACCGCACCGGAGCATGCCATTGCGCTTGTCGATCAGCATGGCCATGAACTGGCCTGGATCGAACAGCTAAGCGGGCTTCCGGATGAATTACGCATAATCATAGAGGCGGAACTTGCAAGCCGCGAGTTCGTTCCCGAAATCCTGCGGATTCGCAGTGCTTCCAGTTTCATCACGCCGAGCATCTGGCAGGTGGAAACGGACCGCGGCGAGACATCTTTCATTCTCAAGGGTGAAGAGGATATTCGCCGGCTGACCCCTGCGGAGCTGCTGATTACCGATAGCCATGGCGTGTATTATCTTCTTCGGGACCGCTTTGCACTCGATCACCAAAGCCGCAAAATTCTGGATCGTTTTCTTTAAAACCGGACTTTAAAACCAGAGCAGATTTCTCCGTTTCGTTCTTCGCGTCGCCGCGTTGTTTTTCTTTTTCCTGCCGCTATCACCTTCCGCCGAGCCTGAAGTAGCGTGGTTCAAGTGCATTTGCGGGTTTTAAAATCGATGACAATCCACTTTTATATAACCACACCCAAGCGTTCCAGGCCGGCCTTTTGTCCTCCGCAGGTAAGACGTTATCGCCCTGTTGCCATCGGGAGACAAGAAATTTGTCTTTTAATCAGTGTGTTGCGCAGTACTGCAGTGCCCATGTCATCAAACGGCGACATTCCATCCGGTTCAGATTTGGCTAAATATTTATGTAATATTCTGTATTTAAATAAAAATCCTTCTCGGGCACGGGACATGCTTAGCTGTATTTACTCTTGAGAGCGTGCTGTTCCAGATGATGGGGAAGTTCATCAAACATAAGACAATCAGGGGTTTGTTGGCTTGGTATCCCGAAGATTCGGTAAATTTAATGGATTGGGCTGTAAACCGATTTCATGCACGCCCGTTAGTCCGGGTTCAATTACTCCTGCGTCCAATATATGCTGGCCAGCGCAAACGCCAATATCGATTCCCTTAGTGAAAAAGACATCAAGTTTCTTGAGATTCGCCATTTAAACGGTCCCAGCATCTGGACCTGGCGCCCAGTGCTCGAGGCACTCGTCGATATAGGCGAACTCGAAGATTTTCCTTCCGATACGATTCCCGGGTTCTACGAGAGGCTATCCGCCTGGCTTCCCTCGCTGATCGAGCATCGCTGCAGCTATGAGGAACGCGGCGGTTTCCTGCGCCGCGTCAAGGAAGGAACCTGGCCGGGTCACATTCTTGAGCATGTGACGCTGGAACTGCAGAATCTGGCAGGCATGCCCGGCGGTTTCGGCAGAGCGCGCGAGACTTCTTCCCGGGGTGTGTACAAGGTCATAGTCAGCGCCTGGCATGAGGACATCGCCCGTAATGCGCTGCTTGCCGCGCGTGAACTCGTGCTTGCCGCAATGGACAACACGCGCTCCCGCAAACCCTACGATGTCGCTGGCATGATTGCCAGCCTGCGGGATATGGTCGACGCGCTCTGGCTGGGGCCATCCACCGCATGTATCGTCGATGCCGCGGCCAACCGGAATATTCCCGCCATCCGCCTTCTTGGCAGGGGAAACCTCGTCCAGCTCGGCTATGGTGCACGCAGCCACCGCATCTGGACTGCTGAAACCGACCGCACCCCGGCAATCGCGGAAAGTATTTCGCGCGACAAGGACCTGACAAAAACGCTGCTTCAATCGTGTGGGGTTCCCATTCCGGAGGGCCGCATCGTCGCGAGTGCGGCGGATGCCTGGCAAGCTGCGCAGGAGATCGGGTTGCCGATCGTCGTCAAGCCTTGCGACGGCAATCACGGACGCGGCGTTTTCATTGAGCTCACCCGGCGCGAGGAGGTCGAGTCTGCTTACAGCGCTGCATTGAGCCAGGGCAGCGGCGTATTGGTCGAACGCTTTATTCCCGGCACCGAACACCGCCTTTTGGTAGTGGGGGGGCGGCTGGTGGCTGCCAACCGCGGAGATTCGGTATCTGTCGTTGGAGATGGAAAATTATCGGTGAGTGAGCTTATCGCGAAGCAGATCAATTCGGATCCCCGGAGGGGAGACACCGAAGACCACCCGCTCAATTTGATCAATATCGATGGCGTGACAACAATGGAATTGGCACGCCAGGGCATGGCAGCCGATTCAATACCGCATTCCGGGCAGGAAGTTCTGGTGCAGCGCAACGGCAACCATGCCTTCGATGTCACTGACATGGTGAATCCGAGCACTGCGGCCACCGCGTCGCTTGCCGCTCGCATCATAGGTCTCGATATTGCCGGCATCGATCTCGTGGTCAAGGATATTGCCCGACCGCTGGCGGAGCAGGGCGGCGCCATCGTCGAGGTCAACGCCGGCCCCAGCTTATTGATGCACATCAAGCCCGCCGTCGGCACGCCCCGGCCGGTCGGTGCTGCGATCGTGGACCACCTGTTTCCCAATCAGGATGACGGGCGGATTCCAGTTGTAGGCATTACCGGGAGCTCCGGCAAAACCGCGGTTGCGCATCTCGTTACCCATCTGCTGGATTTATCGGGGAAGCATACCGGCCTTGCCTGCAGCGACGGGTTCTATCTCGACTGCAAGCGGATCTACAAGGGTGATCATGCCAACTGGAAGGCCGCCAACCATATTTTGATAAACCGGTCCATCGAAGCCGCCGTTTGCGAAAATGGCGGAGACAGCATCCTGAAGGAGGGCCTGCCTTACGACTGGTGCCAGGTCGGCGTCATTACCAACGTAGAGCCGCACCGGCATTATGGGCGCTATGACATCCGGACGCCGGAACAGGTTTTCACCGTCTTTCGCACGCAGGTCGATGTGGTCCTGCCAACCGGCGCTGCGGTGCTCAATGCGAGGGAACCGATGCTTGTCGAGATGGCTGCACTGTGCAACGGCGAGGTCATTTACTTCAGCACGGAACCGGATATCGACGTCATCAAGACCCATCGCAGCCTGGGTACGAAGGGAATAGGTCCTATACAGGGCAAGCGGGCCGTCCTCATCCGCGATCGGGTGATTCTCCTCGTTACGGGTGTCGATGAGGTGGCGCTCGCGAAGCTCGACGAGATTGCCGGGATCAATGGCAGGGAGACGGAGAGGGAAGTCGAGAACGTTTTGGCCGCGGTAGCCGCTTCCTGGGCGCTGGGCCTCGCACCCGCCACCATTCGCAAGGGAATCGAAAGCCTTCCTTTACTGGAAGTGGAATAAGCAAGGGCGGAAAACCGCTTACGTATCCGGACAGAACAAAAATCAGGAGAGCTTGATGAAAGTAACACGTATCCGCCCGCTGCGTGGCCCCAACTTGTGGAGCCGCCGCACGGCCATTGAAGCAGTTGTTTACTGCAATGACGAGGAGCACTCGATAGGCCGAAATCGGGAATTCCTGAGAAACTGGCGCAAGCTTGTCCCACAGGCTGGCATATTCCAGCCATCCGGCCATTACGGCGCAGTCACGCTGGCGCACCTGCTGGAACGCGCCACCCTGGGTTTGCAGGTTCAGGCCGGGTGCCCGGTGGTATTCAGCAAGACCATACAGACCCTGGAAGCCGGAACGTATCAGATCGTTGTAGAGTATAGCGAAGAGGCAGTGGGAAAGTTTGCCCTGGAGCTGGCACAAAATTTATGCGATGCGGCGGTCCATAGCCTTTTTTTCGATCTGGCGGATGCGGTGGATCAATTGCGGAAACTGGATGAGGACTTACGCATGGGGCCGAGCACCAGCTCCATTGTCCGGGCTGCATCAGCGCGTGGCATACCTTTTCGCCGTTTGACCAGCGGTAGCCTGGTCCAGTTGGGGTGGGGAAGCGGCCAGCGCCGTATACAGGCGGCCGAGACCGATATGACGGGTGCCGTTGCCGAGTCCATTGCGCAGGATAAGGAATTGACAAGAGCTCTGCTGACTGCCGCGGGCATTCCCGTTGCAACTGGCAGGCCGGTAGCGGACGTCGAGGATGCATGGCGCGCAGCATGTGAAATCGGGGGTGCGGTGGTGGTCAAACCCCGCGACGGCAACCAGGGAAAGGGCGTAGCAGTAAACCTCGGGAGCCGCTCACAAGTAGAGGCGGCATTCATGGTCGCGGCGGAAATCAGTGACGATGTGCTGGTCGAGCGTTATATTCCCGGCCAGGATTATCGCATGCTGGTAATCGGCAATAAGCTGGTCGCGGCAGCGCGACGCGATCCGCCGCAAGTCGTCGGAGATGGCAGCGGCTCCATCGCCGACCTGGTCCGGCAGATCAATAGCGATCCGCGCCGGGGCGAAGGCCATGCGAACTCGTTGACGAAAATCCACCTCGATGAGATCGCGCTCGCGCATCTTTCAGCGCAAGGCTTGAATGCAGAATCCATTCCCGGCAAAGGTGTCCGCGTAGTCCTGCGCAACAATGCCAATCTTTCCACCGGCGGCACCGCGACCGACGTTACCGACGATGTTCATCCGGAGCTCGCTGCCACTGTCGAAGCCGCAGCACGGATGATCGGCCTCGACATATGCGGTGTCGACGTCGTCTGCGCCGATGTATCCCAGCCTCTGCAGGGACAGGGGGCGATCATCGAGGTGAACGCCGCGCCGGGCCTGCGCATGCACTTGCAGCCATCATTTGGCCAAGGGCGTGGCGTGGGAGAGGCAATCATTGCCAACATGTTCAGGGATGGGGGAAATGGGCGGATTCCGGTGGTCGCAGTGACCGGTACCAACGGCAAGACTACGACGGCCCGGCTTCTCTCAAATATTCTGGACAGCCGAGGACTGCGGGTGGGCATGACAAGCACGGATGGGGTTTACATAGATGGCCAGCGCATCGATACGGGGGATTGCGCAGGCCCCAAGAGCGCCAAAAAAGTGCTTCTTCATCCGGACGTCGATGCCGCGGTATTCGAAACGGCAAGGGGCGGTGTCCTGCGCGAGGGGCTGGGATTCGACCGTTGCGATGTCGCGGTGGTAACGAATATAGGAACAGGTGATCATCTTGGGATGTCGTACGTCGATACCGTGGAGGATTTGACCGCAGTAAAACGGGTTGTCGTGCAAAATGTCGCGCCAGGTACCGGCATGGCGGTACTCAACGCCGCTGATCCCCTGGTTGTCAGCATGGCGGCCCATTGTCCAGGATCCATCACCTTTTTCGCGCGCGACCGCAACAACGCTGTCATAGCCAGGCATCGCGCGCAACGCAAGCGCGTCATCTATCTGGATCGCGATGCCATCGTCGCCTTCGAAGGGAGTATCGAACAGCGCATACCTTTGGCCGACATACCATTGACGCAGAATGGCAGCGTCGCCTTCCAGATCGAAAATGCCATGGCGGCGGTGGGCGCGGGCTGGGCCCTTGGCCTCGACTGGGAAGTCATTTGCGCCGGCCTGGGCGGTTTTATCAACGATACGCACACCGCGCCGGGCCGCTTCAACCTGTTCACCCATCGCGGGGCCACGCTGATAGCCGACTACGGCCATAATCCCGATGCGATCCGGGCATTGGTTCGCGCTATCGACAATATGCCAGCCAAGCGCCGTTCGGTAGTGATAAGCGGCGCGGGCGATCGCCGCGATGAAGATATCCGCCAGCAGACCGAAATTCTCGGCGATGCTTTCGATGAAGTGGTGCTGTACCAGGATCGGTGCCAGCGGGGCCGCGCGGATGGGGAAGTGCTTCACCTGTTGCGGCAAGGTCTGGAAAATGCGAAGCGCACCCGCGAAATCAAGGAAATCTACGGCGAGCTCGTGGCCATCGATGCCGCCTTCTCCGGCCTGAAAGCCGGAGAACTATGCCTGATTCTTATCGACCAGGTTGAGGAGGCGCTTGGATATATTCGGCAACGCGTTGCGAGCTGATTCGCTGTCCCGTCGCTTCGACCTTCCCGCACCCATGCCAAGCGCATGCGTGCAAGATGGATCGGAGATGGATGGAGTAGTTTGACGAAGTGGCGCTCCTTTCACATTGAATTTCGCTGGCTCTTCCTCTATGGTTAGACCGGGAATTGACTGGGGTTTGCAAAAAAGGAGGACTTATGGCAACGGACAGCGTATATCGCATCACGGAAATCGTGGGCACAAGCAAGGATTCCTGGGAAGATACCGCCAAAAATGCAGTCGCAGCCGCGGCGAAGACCCTGAGGGACCTGAGGGTGGCGGAAATAGTGAAACTCGACATGGTGATCGAGGATGGGAAGGTGGCAGCATATCGGGCAAGAGTCAATCTTTCCTTCAAGTATGAAGAGAAAGGCATGTAGCGAGCGGCGGGTTTCCGTATAGACTCTCAGCCATGCCGGATGCGGGCAATGCAGGAAATGCCCAGCCTGACCGGTTACCATTGGGGCACCCGCATTCGCCGGTGCCTTTTTATTCCACCGGACGAATTGGATTTCCCCTTGGTTGCTGCTCATCTGCTTCATCATGAAAACCGAAAAGCAAAAGATGATTGGAGGCGAGCTCTACGATCCTTACGACGCGCAGCTCGTTGCGGAACGGCGGCGGGCGAGGATCCTGCTCAAGCGTTTGAATGATTCCAGTGAAGACGAGCAGGAAGAGCGAGCCAGAATCCTTTCGGAACTGATAGGCATGGAAACGGATGCCACCATCCAGCCTCCTTTCTTCTGCGATTACGGAACCAATATCGCGCTGGGGAAAAAAATCTTCATGAACTTTAATTGCGTGATATTGGACGTTGCGCCGGTGCAGATCGGGGATTTTGTGTTATTTGGACCTGCGGTGCAGGTATATGCTGCCACTCATCCCCTAAGCGCATCCGAACGGCGGCGAGAACTGGAAGCGGGCAAGCCCGTCGTCATCGGCTCGGACGTCTGGGTGGGTGGCGGAGCGATCATCTGTCCCGGAGTGTCCATTGGCTCAAGCGCCGTGATTGGCGCAGGCAGCGTGGTGACAAAGGATATACCGGAAGGCGTTTTCGCAGCTGGCAACCCTTGCCGCGTGATCCGCTTGCTCAACGGTTAAGGACAATCGGGCTTCCGAGAGAATCAACCCTCAGGTAACGGATGAGTGGCGCAATAAAAAGGGCGCGGTATTCGCGCCCTTTTTGAGGCCTGCCCTTCCGGACTCAGGAAATCGCCGCGGCCTCTTCCTCGAACTCGAGCTTTACCTTGCTGTCGGTGCCTATATCCACCGTCACTTTGCCGCCATTTGCCAGCCGGCCAAACAGCAACTCATCCGCCAAGGCGCTGCGAATGGTATCCTGGATGAGCCGGGCCATCGGACGTGCGCCCATGAGGGGATCGACACCGTTCCTGGCAAGGTAGTCCCTCAGTGCCTCGGTGAATATCGCATCCACTTTTTTTTCCTGCAACTGAGCTTCCAGCTGCATCAGGAATTTGTCGACCACCCGCAGGATGACTTCCCTCTCGAGCGGCGCAAAGGAGATGATCGCATCCAGCCGATTGCGGAATTCTGGCGTAAACAGGCGCTTGATATCCGCCATCTCGTCGCCGGCGGCTGCCGGCTTGGTAAAGCCGATGGTGGTCTTCGTCAGCGACTCGGCACCGGCATTGGTGGTCATGACGATCACCACATTGCGGAAATCCGCCTTTCTGCCATTATTGTCGGTCAGCGTTCCATGATCCATTACCTGGAGCAGGATATTGAAAATATCCGGATGGGCTTTTTCGATTTCGTCCAGCAGGAGCACGGAATACGGCTGCTTGATGATGGCCTCGGTCAGCAGGCCGCCCTGATCGAAACCCACATATCCGGGCGGGGCGCCGATCAGGCGCGACACGGCATGGCGCTCCATGTATTCCGACATGTCGAACCGGTGCAGGTGTATGCCCAGCGCATAGGCGAGCTGCCGCGCCACTTCGGTTTTGCCTACGCCGGTGGGACCAGAAAAAAGGAATGAGCCTACCGGTTTTTGCGGATTGCCCAATCCGCTCCGCGCCATCTTGATCGCCGAGGTCAGTGCGTTGATGGCCTTGTCCTGGCCGAACACTACCGCTTTCAGGTCGCGATCCAGCGTCTTCAATGTATTGCGGTCATCGGATGAAACATTCTGTGCCGGAATGCGCGCAATTTTGGCAATGATCTCCTCTATCTCATGCTTGCTGATGACTTTGCGCTGCTTCGATTTCGGGAGAATCCGCTGTGCCGCGCCCGCCTCGTCGATCACATCTATCGCCTTGTCCGGCAGGTGCCGGTCATTGATGAAGCGCGCAGACAATTCCGCCGCTGTCGACAACGCAACAGCCGTGTACTTGACGCCGTGATGCGTCTCATAGCGCAGCTTCAGGCCGCGCAGGATGGCGACAGTTTCTTCCACGCTGGGTTCAAGCACGTCGATTTTCTGGAAACGACGGGACAGGGCGTGATCCTTTTCGAAAATCCCGCGATATTCACTATAGGTGGTTGCGCCTATGCATTTCAGCTGACCGGTGTTAAGTATGGGCTTGAGGAGATTCGAAGCATCCAGCGTCCCTCCGGAAGCGGCCCCGGCTCCGATCAGCGTATGAATTTCATCAATGAACAGAATTGCATTAGTGCTGTCGAGCAGCTGCTTCAGCACGGCCTTCAGGCGTTGCTCGAAATCTCCGCGATATTTGGTGCCTGCCAAAAGTGCTCCCATGTCCAGCGCGTATACCTGGTGATGAGCGAGAACATCGGGCACGTCATTTTCGATGATGCGCCGCGCCAATCCCTCGGCGATGGCGGTTTTCCCCACGCCTGCTTCGCCTACCAGGAGAGGATTGTTCTTCCGCCGCCGGCATAATGTCTGGATCAGACGCTCCAGTTCCTTCTCGCGTCCGATCAACGGATCGATCTTGCCGGAAAGCGCCAGCGCATTCAGGTTGACCGCATAGCTTTCCAGTGCGCCGCCCGAGGCTAGGTCCTGCTCGGACTCTCCCTCGGTCTCCGTTTTTGCGCTGCTGCCCTGGGGTACTTTGCTTATCCCATGGGAAATATAATTCACCACGTCGAGCCGGGTCACACCCTTTTGATGCAGGAAATAAACGGCATGGGAATCCTTTTCTCCGAATATGGCTACAAGTACATTCGCACCGGTGACTTCTTTTTTTCCCGAAGACTGGACGTGCAGGATCGCGCGCTGGATCACGCGTTGAAAACCAAGGGTAGGCTGCGTATCCACTTCTCCCGTGCCACCCACGGTTGGCGTATTCTCGGCTACGTGCTCCGTCAGCAGTCTGCGCAGATCATCTATGTCGACCGAGCAGGCCCGCAGGACCTCGGCGGCAGTGGGATTGTCGAGCATGGCCAGCAGCAGATGCTCAACCGTGATGAATTCATGACGCTTCTGCCGGGACTCGACAAATGCCATGTGTAAACTGACTTCCAGCTCTTGCGCTATCATTTCAAGTCTCCTCCATCACGCATTGCAGCGGATGTTGATGCTGCCGGGCAAACGTTACTACCTGCTCAACCTTGGTGGTCGCCACATCACTTGGATATACCCCGCACACTCCTGCTCCATCGATATGAACTTTGAGCATAATCTGCGTTGCCTGTTCGCGGTTCATGGAAAAAAAAGTTTGCAGCACATCTACAACAAATTCCATCGGTGTGAAATCGTCATTCAGCAAAATGACCTTGAACATGGGCGGCGGCTTGAGCTTGCTTTTCTTGGTCTCGAGCAGCGCCTCTCCATGATTTCCTGCCGCCATATTTTCGCGTCCTCTCAATTCATCGGTCTGAGCGCCAATAAGCGAGTTCGCTTTTGCCCTTTCTGTTTTAGTATATTTGATGATAACGGTGAAATATTCAAGTACCTTGAGAAAATTATTCTTTCCCGATTATGAAAATAGGGATCGGACCTCTTGACTTAAAGCCTGGACTTGCGTAAAACAGCTCTTGGCGTTTGGCTTCAAGTTCTCTGCAGTACCGGTTACAGCCGTTTTGCGGTCTTGAAACTCAAACAGTGTTCGGGTTTCCGGCCCGGTTTTTTATAGGAAGTAAAAATGGCAACAGGTACAGTTAAATGGTTTAACGATTCCAAGGGTTTTGGGTTCATTACCCCGGATGATGGCAGTGAAGATTTATTTGCGCACTTTTCCGCAATCAACATGTCGGGTTTCAAAACCCTCAAGGAAGGGCAGAAAGTGAGCTTTGAAGTCACCCAGGGTCCAAAGGGCAAACAGGCATCAAATATTCAGTCTGCATAAGGTTTCCTGCTGCCGCGGCAAAGCCGTGACCAGCTTGTAATTACCGAATTTATAACCCCCTTGTCGAATTCCGACAAGGGGGTTTTTTACGTTGCATGCGCACTGCAGTGTGCATGCAGTTCAGGCGGCAACCAGGCTCATGCGTTCGACAAGTGCGCGTCCGAATGCGGAACAGGAGACCTGTTGCGCATTCGCCATCTGCCGCGCGAAATCGTAAGTTACGACCTTGTCCCGTATCGTGGCTTCCATCGCGGCGATGATCAAATCCGCGGCTTCCACCCAACCCATATGGCGCAGCATCATTTCGGCGGACAGGATGATCGACCCGGGGTTTACCTGATCCTTGCCCGCATATTTCGGCGCGGTGCCATGGGTTGCCTCGAACATCGCGACCGAGTCGCTTAGATTGGCTCCCGGCGCGATGCCGATGCCGCCAACCTGCGCGGCCAGCGCATCCGATATGTAGTCGCCATTCAGGTTCAGCGTGGCAATCACGTCATATTCCTCGGGGCGCAGCAATATCTGCTGCAGGAAGGCATCGGCAATCACATCCTTGATCACGATTCCGCCCTGGTCATCGGGAAGTTTCATCCACGGACCTCCTTCCAGCAGGGTGGCCCCGAATTCCTGAGCTGCCAGCTTGTAACCCCAATTCTTGAAGGCGCCCTCGGTGAATTTCATGATGTTTCCTTTATGCACGAGGGTAACCGAACGACGGTTGTTGGCGATGGCATATTGTATGGCCCTGCGTACCAGGCGTTCCGTACCTTCGCGCGACACCGGCTTGATGCCGATCGCCGACGTTTGGGGAAAGCGTATCTGGGCGACCCTCATATCCGCTGTCAAAAAATGGATGATTTTTCTTGCACTATCGGATTCGGCTTCCCATTCGATACCGGCATAGATGTCTTCCGAATTTTCACGGAAAATCACCATATCCGTCTTTTCCGGGTTTTTCAGCGGACTGGGCACACCCTGGAAGTAACGTACCGGGCGGAGGCACACGTATAAATCCAGTTTCTGGCGCAAAGCCACGTTGATGGAGCGAATACCGCCCCCGACGGGCGTGGTGAGCGGCCCCTTGATCGAAACCACATATTCCCTCGCCGCTTCCAGCGTTTCGTCCGGCAACCACACGTTTTCCCCATATATATGGGTGGATTTCTCGCCGGCATAGATTTCCATCCATGAAATGCGGCGCTTTTCGCCATAAGCTGCATTCACGGCGGCGTCGACCACGGCCTTCATGACGGGCGTGATATCCACGCCGATTCCGTCCCCCATGATGAAAGGAATAATCGGGTGATCCGGTACATTCAAGGATGAATCTGCATTGACACCGATCTTATCGCCGCCAGTCGGCACTTTGATGTGCTGATACATGCTGTCTCCAATGTTATTTTGCGAATGATTGAATTGGAGGGAGTACGTTGCTCTTAACCATAACCCACTCAATTGCTTTATTTTACCTGCCTTTCCGGCAAAAGCGCCAACCTGCGCCTTCCCTGTGTTCGAGCATGGTGCCCCAGTCGTATTCCCTTGCCGGATGGGCATCAATTACCGGGCTGCGATCCTTAGTGCCGCGCCATTATTTCCTTCGCCCCCCGAGGAGCGCTAGAATGCAGCCTGCAGTTTTTTCCGATTGCATCCATTTTTGTGAGTGTCATATTCAATGGCAAAGGTATCATGACCTGGAAGCCCAACGTTACGGTAGCGGCTATTGTCGAAAGAGACGGCGAATTTTTGCTGGTTGAGGAGCAAACGAGCGAGGGTATCCTGTTCAATCAACCGGCGGGGCACCTGGAGCCGGGCGAGTCCATCATTCAGGGGGTGATCAGGGAAACGCTCGAAGAAACGGGTTTTACCTTTGTACCCAAGTCGGTGCTGGGCATCTATCATTGGCATTCGCGGCCTGCGAACGTCACTTATCTTCGTTTTGCATTTTCCGGCTCTGTTATCGAGTATGATCCGAGGCGTGCGCTGGACGCGGGAATATTGAGCGCCGGCTGGTTTGGCGTCGATGCCATCCGTGAAATGAGCTATTGCCACAGGAGCCCGCTGGTCATGAGGTGCATCGATGACTACCTGGCCGGCAAAGCTTATCCCCTGGAACTCTTCACCCATTATGACTAGTTAGGGTTCCTGTGGGCCGATGAACAGAAAGCGCGTGGTAGTG
>DASZUL010000055.1:0-51441 GCA_035547595.1 Nitrosospira sp. | reverse complement strand
GAGGAAGGTGGGGATGACGTCAAGTCCTCATGGCCCTTATGGGTAGGGCTTCACACGTAATACAATGGCGCGTACAGAGGGTTGCCAACCCGCGAGGGGGAGCTAATCTCAGAAAGCGCGTCGTAGTCCGGATCGGAGTCTGCAACTCGACTCCGTGAAGTCGGAATCGCTAGTAATCGCGGATCAGCACGTCGCGGTGAATACGTTCCCGGGTCTTGTACACACCGCCCGTCACACCATGGGAGTGGGTTTCACCAGAAGCAGGTAGTCTAACCGCAAGGAGGGCGCCTGCCACGGTGAGATTCATGACTGGGGTGAAGTCGTAACAAGGTAGCCGTAGGGGAACCTGCGGCTGGATCACCTCCTTTCAGAGAAAGCCTTTTTCAAGCGTCCACAACCTATCGGTTGTTTTAAAAAAGCAGGGCTGGGCGTCGAGGAGTCGCCGAGGAATAGAAGGCCGGGAAAATTAAAAGGCCGGCCCTTTGTTTCGAGGTCTGATCGGGGTCTGTAGCTCAGTTGGTTAGAGCACACGCTTGATAAGCGTGGGGTCGGTGGTTCAAGTCCACCCAGACCCACCAACACACGGGGGTGTAGCTCAGATGGGAGAGCACCTGCTTTGCAAGCAGGGGGTCATCGGTTCGATCCCGTTCACCTCCACCAATCCGAGGCTAGAATCGCCTCATTATTCCAGTTAGAGACCAGAGGTAAGCGAAGCGCGTTTACTTCTGGCTTTTTACCAGCGGCTGTAGTCAGGAACAAGCTACGAAGAAGCGGGTCATATTTATATCGTCCGTTTTTTGCCTGTTCCGATGTTCTTTAAAAATTTGGAAGAAGTAAAATGTTTCATGTCGGGGAGCATGACCTTTCGAGGTCCTGTATCCCGGATGAGGAACAATGGGTTAGATTGTATCGACGCATAGCATTTTTAGTCGGATGCAATGCGAAGCAGACAACTATAGTCGTTGGTTTGGAAACGGTGATCAAAGAGGAATAGCTCTCCGAGTGATTTTCTTCCGGTGCCGGATTCTGAGCCCTTAAGGTTATAGGATCAAGCGAATAAGTGCATGTGGTGGATGCCTTGGCGATTACAGGCGATGAAGGGCGTGGTAGCCTGCGAAAAGCTCCGGGGAGCTGGCAAACAAGCTTTGATCCGGAGATGTCCGAATGGGGAAACCCGGCCCGCAAGGGTCAACCTTGGCTGAATACATAGGCCAAGCGTGGCGAACCTGGTGAACTGAAACATCTAAGTAGCCAGAGGAAAAGAAATCAACCGAGATTCCCAGAGTAGTGGCGAGCGAAATGGGAGCAGCCTCCAACTTTTAGCACTCGAATCAGCCGAACCGTCTGGAAAGTCGGGCCATAGCGGGTGATAGCCCCGTAGGCGAAAATTCGAGTGTGGAACTAGGGTTGGGACAAGTAGGGCGGGACACGTGAAATCCTGTCTGAACATGGGGGGACCATCCTCCAAGGCTAAATACTCGTAATCGACCGATAGTGAACCAGTACCGTGAGGGAAAGGCGAAAAGAACCCCGGGAGGGGAGTGAAATAGATCCTGAAACCGCATGCATACAAACAGTGGGAGCGGACTTGTTCCGTGACTGCGTACCTTTTGTATAATGGGTCAGCGACTTACATTCAGTAGCAAGCTTAACCGAATAGGGGAAGCGCAGCGAAAGCGAGTCTTAATAGGGCGTTTAGTTGCTGGGTGTAGACCCGAAACCAGATGATCTACTCATGGCCAGGATGAAGCGGGGGTAACACCTCGTGGAGGTCCGAACCCACTAATGTTGAAAAATTAGGGGATGAGCTGTGGGTAGGGGTGAAAGGCTAAACAAATCTGGAAATAGCTGGTTCTCTCCGAAAACTATTTAGGTAGTGCCTCACGTATCACCTTCGGGGGTAGAGCACTGTTATGGCTAGGGGGCCGTTTAGGCCTACCAAACCATGGCAAACTCCGAATACCGAAGAGTGCGAGCGTGGGAGACAGACATCGGGTGCTAACGTCCGGTGTCGAAAGGGAAACAACCCAGACCCTCAGCTAAGGTCCCAAAGACACAGTTAAGTGGCAAACGAAGTGGGAAGGCTAAAACAGTCAGGAGGTTGGCTTAGAAGCAGCCATCCTTTAAAGAAAGCGTAATAGCTCACTGATCGAGTCGTCCTGCGCGGAAGATGTAACGGGGCTCAAACTGTGCACCGAAGCTAGGGATTTACACGCAAGTGTAGATGGTAGGAGAGCGTTCCGTAAGCCTGCGAAGGTGGCTTGAGAAGGCTGCTGGAGGTATCGGAAGTGCGAATGCTGACATGAGTAGCGATAAAGGGAGTGAAAGGCTCCCTCGCCGTAAGCCCAAGGTTTCCTGCGCAACGTTCATCGGCGCAGGGTGAGTCGGCCCCTAAGGTGAGGCAGAAATGCGTAGCTGATGGGAAACTGGTTAATATTCCAGTACCTTTGTTCAATGCGATGTGGGGACGGAGAAGGTTAGCTCGGCCGGGTGTTGGATGTCCCGGTTGAAGCGTGTAGACATGCTGCTCAGGCAAATCCGGGCGGCTTAGTTGAGGCGTGATAACGAAACGCCCTTCGGGGCGCCAAGTGAGTGATACCCTGCTTCCAGGAAAAGCCACTAAGCTTCAGTTGAATGAGGACCGTACCGCAAACCGACACAGGTGGGCGGGATGAAAATTCCAAGGCGCTTGAGAGAACTCAGGAGAAGGAACTCGGCAAATTGACACCGTAACTTCGGGATAAGGTGTGCCCCCGGTACGTGTAGCGCCTCGCGCGTGAAGCGGATGGGGGTTGCAAAGAAATGGTGGCTGCGACTGTTTAATAAAAACACAGCACTCTGCAAACACGAAAGTGGACGTATAGAGTGTGACGCCTGCCCGGTGCCGGAAGGTTAAGTGATGGGGTGCAAGCTCTTGATCGAAGCCCCGGTAAACGGCGGCCGTAACTATAACGGTCCTAAGGTAGCGAAATTCCTTGTCGGGTAAGTTCCGACCTGCACGAATGGCGTAACGATGGCCACACTGTCTCCTCCTGAGACTCAGCGAAGTTGAAATGTTTGTGAAGATGCAATCTCCCCGCGGCTAGACGGAAAGACCCCGTGCACCTTTACTGTAGCTTTACATTGGACTTTGACAATATCTGTGTAGGATAGGTGGGAGGCATTGAAGTGGGCTCGCCAGAGCTCATGGAGCCGACGTTGAAATACCACCCTGATGTTGTTGAGGTTCTAACCTGGGTCCATTATCTGGATCGGGGACCGTGTATGGTAGGCAGTTTGACTGGGGCGGTCTCCTCCCAAAGTGTAACGGAGGAGTACGAAGGTACGCTAGGTACGGTCGGAAATCGTGCTGATAGTGCAATGGCAAAAGCGTGCTTGACTGCGAGACTGACAAGTCGAGCAGATGCGAAAGCAGGTCATAGTGATCCGGTGGTTCTGTATGGAAGGGCCATCGCTCAACGGATAAAAGGTACGCCGGGGATAACAGGCTGATTCCTCCCAAGAGTTCATATCGACGGGGGAGTTTGGCACCTCGATGTCGGCTCATCACATCCTGGGGCTGTAGCCGGTCCCAAGGGTATGGCTGTTCGCCATTTAAAGTGGTACGTGAGCTGGGTTTAAAACGTCGTGAGACAGTTTGGTCCCTATCTGCCGTGGGCGTTGGAAGTTTGAGGGGACCTGCTCCTAGTACGAGAGGACCGGAGTGGACGCACCTCTGGTGTACCGGTTATGACGCCAGTCGTATCGCCGGGTAGCTAAGTGCGGAAGAGATAACCGCTGAAAGCATCTAAGCGGGAAACTCGCCTCAAGATGAGACTTCCCGGGGGTTAAACCCCCCTAAAGGTTCGTCGAAGACCACGACGTTGATAGGTCGGGTGTGGAAGCGCAGTAATGCGTTAAGCTAACCGATACTAATTGACCGTGCGGCTTGATCCTATAACCTTAAGTTGAATAAGTTGTTTGCGGATACAATCAACCCTGTTTGAGTTACTTCTTCCAGATGATGACCGATTGCAGCACGGGACGATAATCGTGTTGCGGTCGCTGTTATGTAGTTTACGCTTGGCGGTCATAGCGCTTTGGACCCACCCCTTCCCATCCCGAACAGGGTCGTGAAACGAGGTCGCGCCGATGATAGTGTGTTTTCACATGCGAAAGTAGGTCACTGCCAGGCACCTTACAGTAGAAAAAGCCCCGACTCTCACGAGCGGGGCTTTTTTTGTGGTCGCTCAACAACCAAGAGCTCGAAAATCAGATCATCAGGCTCTTTGTGATTTTGGAACAAATGGTGAGAAAATCATCCATGAAATCACTACAATTTTTATCCCTCCGGTCTTTATTCCTCATAATACTGACGTTGACCGTTTGCTGCATCGCAGGGCGGCTGAGCGCACAGCCGGGCAATAAACCATATCGGGCAGTGATGGGCACCGACGGCGTGCAACAGGTGAACATCCTGGCAGGTGACTATTTTTTCAGGCCCAGTTACATCATCGTCAAAGTCAACATGCCCGTAAGGTTTGTGGTTCGTGTGGAGCGGGGGATCGTTCCCCATGGCCTGGTGCTCAAGGCGCCCGAAGCGAGTATCTTGATCGATGAAGACCTGAGCCGCGAGTCTCAAACATTCACCTTCACCCCAAGCGCACCCGGCAGGTACGCTTTCTACTGTCCAAAGAAGCTGCTCTTTTTCAAGAGCCACAAGGAACACGGGATGGAGGGTATTCTGGAAGTCGTTGAGTAAGCGGCGAATAACGATGGGTTGGGTGAAATTCCGTCCCGTCCCTGCAGGTTTGCACACGAAAAACGCGGGTGCGGCGTTGTGTGGGTGCGAGACAAGTGTTAACTGGCCCTAACATCTGTCTCAATGTATCTGCGCCGGAAAAAGATCGAAGCGTGAAGGCTTGATGAAAACCCGATCGCCTTGCACGAGTTGCAGTTCGCGGAAGCGTTCCCTGGTGATTTCCACCTGAATCAACTCGCTGTTGTCGCTGCCGTCGCGGACCAACTCGAGGCGCACCACCGGTCCCACCGATAGGATATGCGCAACATGAGCCGCAAGCGCGTTGTCCCCCTCAAGCACACGTTCGACCTGTATATCATGCGGACGGACATAAGCCACCGCCGCCATTTCCTCCGCCTCGGTATGCTCCGGCGCATCCACTTCCATATCGCCTATCCAGGCGCGCCCGCGATGCAGCCTGCCGTGGAACAGATTCACCTTGCCGAGGAATTCGTAGACGAAAGGGCTTGCCGGACGTTCGTACACTTCATCCGGTGTGCCGATCTGTTCGATACGCCCTTCATTCATGACAACCACCCGGTCCGCCACCTCCAATGCTTCTTCCTGATCATGCGTTACGAACACGCTGGTGATGTGCATTTCATCATGCAGCCGGCGCAGCCAGGAGCGCAGTTCCTTCCGCACCTTGGCATCGAGCGCTCCGAAGGGCTCATCCAGCAGCAAAACCTTCGGCTCGACGGCCAGCGCCCGCGCCAGCGCAATTCTCTGGCGCTGCCCACCGGAAAGCTGATGCGGATACCGGTCTGCAATCCAGTCCAGTTGCACGAGCTTCAATAATTCGTCCACTCTACGCCGGATTTCAGCATCGGATGGACGAAATTTTTTTGGACGCACCCGCAGGCCGAAGGCAATATTCTCCCGGATGGTCATATTGCGGAATAGTGCATAGTGCTGAAACACGAACCCTACCTGGCGATCCCTAACATGTTGATTTGTCGCATCTTTTCCTTGAAACAGCACATGGCCCGCATCCGCGGTTTCGAGTCCCGCGATCACCCGCAACAGCGTGGTTTTCCCTGAACCGGAAGGGCCCAGCAATGCCAACAGCTCACCGGAATGCACTTCCAGGCTGATGTCGCGCAGTGCGGCGAATGTGCCAAATTGCTTGGAAAGGTCCCGTACCTCAATGCTCATTGGTATTCTCCAGTTGCTGCTTGTTGCGTGATTCAACAAACGTTTTCAGCGCGAGCGTTATCAACGCAAGCAAGGCTAACAGTGATGCTACCGCGAACGCTGCGGCGAAATTGTATTCGTTATATAAGATCTCGACATGTAGCGGCAGCGTGTTGGTGCTGCCGCGAATATGTCCGGACACGACCGACACTGCTCCAAACTCACCCATTGCGCGCGCATTACAGAGAATGGTGCCGTACAATACGCCCCACTTTACGTTAGGAAGCGTGACACGAAGGAAAGTCTGCCAGCCACTGGCTCCGAGAACGACGGCGGCTTCTTCCTCCTCGGTTCCCTGCGCCTGCATCAGCGGAATCAACTCCCGCGCGATAAAGGGAACGGTCACGAAAATGGTTGCGAGCACGATGCCCGGCACCGCGAAAATGATCTTGACATCATGTTCCGCCAGCCATGGCCCAAGCCAGCCCTGCAGGCCGAAGATGAGCACGTATATCAGCCCTGAAACCACGGGAGAAACGGAAAACGGCAGATCGATAAGCGTGATGAGCACGCTTTTTCCCCTGAACTCAAACTTGGCGATGGCCCATGCCGCTGCCAGGCCGAATATCACATTGAGGGGAACGGCGATCGCCGCGGCAGTCAAGGTAAGCTGAATGGCGGCTATTGCGTCGGGATCGGTGATCGCCGCCATGTAGACATCCCACCCTTTCTTCAATGCCTCATAAAATACCGAGATCAAGGGGACAAAGAGAAAAAGGGTCAGAAAGAGCAGCGCCAATCCAATCAAGCTTCTCCTTATCCATACGGGTTCCGTGGTAGTCCGCGCCCGGTCGAGACCGGCGGGTGCAGGAAGAAGTGTTGTACTCAATGTTGTGCCTTCACAAGTTTTATATTGCGGCGCTTCGGCGCCGGCCCCACCATTGCAGGAAATTGATGATCAGGAGCATGATGAATGAAATGACCAGCATGACTACCGCCAGGGCTGTCGCACCCGCGTAGTCATATTGCTCGAGCTTGGTAATGATCAGCAGGGGCGTGATCTCGGAAATCATGGGCATGTTGCCCGCAATAAAGATTACCGACCCGTATTCGCCGATCGCGCGCGCGAATGCCAGCGCAAACCCTGTCATCAAGGCAGGCAGTACGGTGGGGAAAATGATACGGGAAAAAGTCTGGAATCGGTTGGCGCCCAGCGTTGCCGCCGCCTCCTCCAGCTCCGTCTCCATGTCCTCGAGCACCGGTTGGACTGTTCGAACGACGAACGGCAGACCGATGAACGTCAGCGCCACGAAGACGCCAAGGGGCGTAAACGCAATCTTGATGCCGAGAGGCTCGAAAAATTGTCCTATCCACCCATTGCCGGCATAGAGTGCCGTTAACGCAATTCCCGCGACCGCGGTCGGCAGCGCAAACGGAAGATCGACCAATGCATCCACCAGTTTTTTCCCTGGGAAGCGGTAACGCACCAACACCCACGCGACGAGGAGGCCGAACACGGCATTGACGAGTGCCGCCGCAAAAGACGCCCCGAATGTGAGCCGATACGAAGCAAGCACTCTTGGCGTGGTTACCATCGTCCAGAATTCTGGCCAGGTGAGGGCAGCCGTCCGGATAAACGAGGCGGAAAGGGGAATCAGCACAATCAGGCTGAGGTACAGCAGTGTGAATCCAAGCGCGAGGCTGAATCCCGGCAGAACGCTATGCTGCTTGAATTTCATCAATCAGGAGCTCCTTTAGACGATGGTTGCCGATAGGCTCTGGTGGGTGCCGGATAGCGTTCCTCCGTGATCTCCGGCAACGCTGTTTCAATAGCCCGACGCGGCAGGCCAAGCGCGCGGCCTTGAAGGAGATCGGCTCCTGACTCGACAACGGCAGTTTTTTGCTGTGCTGTTTCGATGTCATGCACGAGCACCGAGGCGCCGAAGTGATGAGCCGCCTCCACAAGCGATTCGGCTCCACCGCAACGTTGGAGGGCCGAAGCCTCCAGTCTGACTATATGAGGATAAAGGGGGTACAGGCTAGCGAGCTCTGCCATCCTGTCCTCCGTTGTCACGCTGTGGTTGATCGCAATCCGATAGCCGCGCGAACGATAATTGCCGATCACATGCCTGAGCAGTTTCCAGTTACGATTAACCTCTGCCGGAATCTCGATAACGACCCGGGAAGTCGGAATCTGCATGAGGTCGAGGATTTTTGCGAATGCCTGGCCGTGATCATCCTTGACGCTTTCCAGAAGACGAGGCTGCACGCTGACGAAAAGATTTCCAGCTCTGGAAGCGGCATTGAAGTAGTTGAGCGCATGCAGTGTGCGGCATAAGCGATCCAGCTTGACCAGCAACGAATCTTCCGTCGCTAAGGCAAAAATCCCCCACGGGGAAATCACAGGTTCCTGGTCGCTTTCACAACGGATATAAGCGGCATGCCCAATGATCTGCCTGGAATCCGCGGCAATCACTGGCTGAAATACACTCGACAGCCGATTATTGGCGAAATGTCCTATTATCCAGTCATCTTTCAGCTGCTGCAGCAGATAATCTGTCGTAGCCTGCACATCTGCCAACTCGTCGCGCCCATTCCTTGCTCTCATATTCCTGCTTTTTCCTCTGGTAGGGCGTGAATATCATTTTCGCCCAAAAGCCGTACCTAACGAAGTTTCTAAGGTAATCGATCGTGTCGCCGCGGCGACAGGGAATCTCGCTGAGATTCATCTTTTCCAGTTTTCCTCGCAATTCATGGGTCGAGCTGCGGCAAAATACCAGTGGTATGCCGCTTTTGCTCGCCTGTCGCTTGAGCGCATTCGAGACACTGTGGCTAACATAATCGCATAGTATTATCACCAGCTTGGCGCTACTAGGGATCTGGCGCTGGGTGAATCGGGGGCGCCGTCCATCCCAGTGCTCCACGCGTTTCACCCCATGCGCGAGAAGTTCGCGCCTGAAGGCCTCTATATGATCTCCACCCACCAGTAATGCAGTCATTTTTTTCTCCGGTAATATGGCGTCCTAAGCGAGACGGTTATTTCTGGTAAATCTGATCGAAAGTGCCGCCATCGGCAAAGTGGGTCTTATAAGCATTTTTCCATCCGCCAAAGGCGTCATCGATCTTGAACAGCTTGATGGATGGAAATTTGCTGGCATATTTGGCCGCGACTTTGGCATTGGTAGGGCGGTAGAAATGTTTCGCCGCGATTTCCTGGCCTTCTTCGGAATAAAGATGCCGGAGGTACGCATCCGCTACCGCACGAGTGCCTTTTTTGTCCACTATCTTGTCTATGAGCGCAACTGACGGCTCCGCCAGGATACTCAGCGACGGTACGACGATCTCGAATTTTTCAGCCCCCAGTTCCTTGACCGCCAGAAAAGCTTCGTTCTCCCATGAAATAAAGATATCCCCTACGCCGCGTTCCACGAAGGTCGTGGTCGAGGCGCGGGCTCCGGAATCAAGGACGGGGACATTTTTATAGATATCCGCGACGAACTCTTTTGCTTTAGCCTCGCCGAAATGTCTTTTTCCGAACTCCCATGCGGCCAGGTAATTCCACTGCGCGCCGCCGGAGGTTTTCGGATTCGGGGTAATCACAGCCACGCCCGGTCGCGCAAGATCATTCCAGTCCTTGATGCCCTTTGGATTACCCTTTCGCACCAGGAAGATGATGGTCGAGGTATAAGGAGTGCTGTTGTGCTCCAGGCGCGTTTGCCAATCGGCCGGAAGCAGTTTGGCTTTCTCCGCGATCGCGTTGATATCATTGGCTAAAGCGAGCGTCACCACATCCGCCTCAAGACCGTCGATAACGGAACGCGCCTGCTTGCCGGAACCCCCGTGCGATTGCTTTACGGTTACTTTCTCCCCCGTCTTTTGCTCCCAGTATTTTGCAAAAGCCGTATTGAATTCCTGATAGAGCTCCCGCGTGGGATCATACGAGACGTTCAAAATGGTTTTGTCGGCCCATGCACTGCCGCTAATCATGAAACTGGTTAAAAGAAGAGCGGATGCCAGCCGAGCTTTGAATTTCATCATTTTTCCTTTAGTGGGTTAGCTGAGAAAAGTGGTATTTCCAATCAAAAAGCACTGATTACGACCTCGACATAGAAGAAATCAGAACTTCTAGGGCTTCTGCCCAGTGCGGCGATTTGACGGTTGCGCGTGAAGCCGCCCGCGGTGAAGTGCGAATAGCCTACGGTGGTATCGATATTCGCGGTGAGCTTATAGCGTGCCCGAATGTCGAAGTTATGTCCGATGAAGTCGCCGCTCCTTCCCGTCGGATCGCGATTGAAACCGGGATTTTTGATGGCGCTGTTGTTTCCATCGAGTAGATTATTGAAGCGATCGGTGCTGCTGGCAAGCCAATACCAACTGTAGCCGCCATCGATGCGCAGGTCTTTCGCGGGCTGGAATTCGAGTTTGATTTTTGGCGCCTTAATATTTTCGAATACGATATAGTCATCCGCCGACCAGGGCCGCGCAAAGCCAAAGAAACGCTCGAAACGGTTATCCACGTTGTCATTGGGATTGCGGTCGCCCGTGGCATAGCCGTAAAAAGCGCTCAGGCGCGGTTTCCAGCTATGCTCGAAAGTATATCCAGCCTCGAGGGTATAGCCGTGGGCTTCATGGCGTTGTCCTGCATTCTGGCCGAACTGGTAGATCAGGTTGAAGTCGTAGTCGAGACGGGTATTGGGAATTTTTCCGTAACCGCGCAAGGCGGGAGCGTGAATTTCCCGGTTTATCTGTCCCGGCACCTTGCTGCCGTCCTGCACCAGTCCCATATAATAGGGCTGCAAGGTAATGATTTGCGACCATTCGCGCCAGTGCCCGATCACGCCGTAGAACCACTGATTCTCGATCCGCTGGTCAAACTCGGTAGGCAGTCGTTTTACCGGCTGATAAGCCCATGTGTCGATTTCCCAATTGTTGGCCTCCTGGCCGAGATTGATGCGGAAGCCTTCAAATGTATTCGTCGTATTGCGCCATTCATTGCGGCCGATCAGGCGCCGGTCCAACGCCTCATAAGCCATGCGTCCCGCACGAAACCGGATTGGGCGTTGCTGATGGCGGGAATCTTCGCCTAGCGCTCCCTTGAAGTATAGTTCTCCATAAGCCTGGATCAGCTCGAATTCGTTGAAATCGCGATCATCATGCGGAAAGTGTCCGTTATAGCGGCGCGAATCCTGGAACTCGACGGCACCGCGCAGCGGGTCGAGAATTTCCTTCACGCCAAGGTATCCGCGAGTGCGCAACAGGAAGGGCTGATCGAGCCTGAGATTGGTGCGCCGTATATCGTTGCTGCGAAATTCGTAACGGGTCCGGTGGTCAAAGCCCACATCCAGCCAGGTAATATCCTTGTAAGCTTCGATGCCTGTCTTGCTCAAATTTCGCACATACCGCGGCGGGTCGGATTCCGGCTGGGTTGAATAGCTGCTGGATGGGACGAAATAGCTCGCCGGTTTCTTGTTTGTCTCCGGCTTGGCCGAGGCAGCGGCGGCTGGCTTATTCGCCACAGCGGCCGCTGCGGCAGGGGACGGAAGCGCCCATTTATAGTTTTCGTCCGAGGCCTGGATGGTCCATTTATAATGCTCGGAAGGGGATTTGATCAGCCATTTGTCAGTCGTGGCCGTTTCGGCCTTACCCGGCTCCTGTTCGCTTTCGCGCACTGCTGGAGAACGCTCGGACTTCACGGACTGCCCGTCATTTGCCAGAAGCGGCTCGGCGGCTGAAAAGCTTATTGCCAATGCCGGCAGGATTCTCCATAGGTGATTCATCGACTTTTCCTTTCAACTGGATTCCCGTACGATCGATATGAGTCTTCCTCGATAGGAGCTTCCCTAAAATGTCGCACTGATAATCTGTAAAGAATCACCGAAGCAGTCATTTTTATTCACTACTTCACGTGATAAATTTGATCGAACAGGCCTCCATCGGTGAAATGAGCGGCCTGTGCCTTGCTCCAACTGCCAAATACTTCATCCACGGTGAATAAGTCGATATTCTTGAACGTTGCCGCATGGCGTGCCATAACCTTGCCGTCACGCGGGCGGAAATAATGCCTGGCAGCAAGCTCCTGCGCTTCTTCGGAATACAGGTTTTCCAGGTAGGAGGTGGCGAGTTCACGAGTGCCGCGCTTGTCGACCACCTTGTCGACGACGCTGACCGGATTTTCCGCTAATACACTGACCGATGGATACACCACATCGAACTTATCGTTCCCGAATTCCCTTCTTGCGAGAAACGCTTCATTTTCGAAAGTAAGCAGTACATCACCCATACCTCGCTGGACGAATGTGGTTGTCGCCGCCCTGCCTCCGCCGTCGAGTACGGGAGTATTTCTAAACAGGCTGCTGACGAAATCCTTCGCGTCCCGGTCGCTGCCGCCCTTTTTCTTTATATATCCCCATGCGGCAAGATAGCTGTAACGTCCGTTTCCGGAAAGCTTCGGGTTGGGGATTATCACGGAGACCCCGGGCTTGATGAGATCGCTCCAGTCAAGGATATTCCTCGGATTGTTCTTGCGAACGAGAAACACGGTGGTCGAAGTATAAGGCGCGCTGTTATAAGGAAAACGCGCAGCCCAGCCCCGGGGGATGAGGCGCCCGTCTCCGGAAAGAATGTCAACGTCATTGGCCTGGTTCATGGTGATGACATCAGCCTCCAGACCATCGAGAACGGCGCGAGCCTGCCTGCTCGAACCTCCGTGGGACTGATGGATGACCACTTTTTCGCCTGTTTTTTCGTTCCAGAAAGTTGCGAAGAACGCGTTGTAATCCCTGTAGAACTCGCGCGTGACGTCGTAGGAAACGTTCAGCAGCGTGGTCTGCCGGGTTTCTGCCTGCGCCAAGCCGGCTAATGACAAAGCCGCAGCCAGGATCCCGAGCGCTGCTTTTCCAGCAACCCAATGGTTGTTTCTAATTCTGGCGACAACACTGTTTATGACGCTATCTGCCTTTGGCAGCGACGCTAACTCATTCGGCATAGGGAGAACAGAGAAGGAACGGCGAGCAATAGAACGTTACCAGCCCGTCTTCATGCAAACAAACAATAAAATCGGATTTGCTTATCCCTTTTTCTGATATAGAAAATACTAATTGTCATTAATACTTCCCCGCCACTTCCACTCCCGGGGCCGGGGGCATGTGCAAATAAGCAATTGGGACGCGGGAAATACAGCTTTAATTACGCAGGCAGGCGCGGTTGGCATCCAACGCAGCAGTGAAACAGGCATGGCATGCCGCGCCGGTCAAATCCCCGCAGCTTTCACGGCACTGGGCATTTTCGATGGCAAGCTGGCTTCCGCACTGGGCAAAGCGATTACCTGGTTTTCTCGGAGGAGCACCGGGATTGGACTGAACAGGGCCTGCCGGATTTGATCCGGCACTGGGAGATGCGGTTACCGCAGCGCTCAGCACTGCAGCATTTTGCGAATAGATGAAGCGCCAATCCTCATAACTTTCCGCATTGGCGAAATCGGCGGACGCACCGGAAAAGCCCCCCCGTTTTAATGGCTTGGCTTCGGATAGGCTATGAACGCCGGTGATCCGCCCCTGTTCCCTGACCAGTCCCCATTCAGACCTGCCGACAATCGGATCGCGGTATATCCTGCGCAGATGGCGCCGCACCGTAACGAAACGCTTGTCTTCGAGCAGTTCCTGGAGTGTAAGCGGGTAATGCTTCGCTCCGCCGGGTGTGCTTTCATAGTAGCTTCCGATTGCTTTGCGAAACTGCTCCCCGACAAACAGGAGCTCGCGCTCTTTTTCCCTCTGCGCCTCCGCATGCCAGACCTGCCCAGTGGTCGCAAGGCCGATACAGGAGACCATGACAAACATGAGCAGGCCGAGGTAGGTAAATCCCTGCTGATTGCGGGCAAGCGCTTCCCTACCACTCGCCATAATTTGTTCCATCCAGCGCCACCCCCTCGGCGCCGCTTTGCAAGTCGTACACGCCGCCAGGAATATCGTTCGACGGTGGAATGATGACCCAGGTTTTTGCGCTTTCGGTGATGGGGTCCACCGGTATGCTGCGTATATATTTGCGTTCCGCCAGTTCTTCCAGGGTATAGGGATAGCGTGACTGGTCACCGTAAAACTTGTCCAGTGCTTCGCGCATCACCAGAAGATTCTGCTTCAGTGCTGCTTCTTTGGCGCGATCCACGCCGGTAAAATAACGGGGCGCGGCTACCGCCACGAGAAGCATTAGGATGGCGAGGACCACGAGCAATTCGACCAGCGTGAAGCCGTGAGGCCGCGTGTTCGCGCCATTACCATTCATGATAGGCAACGCCGTTCAACCCGGTTTCATGGCTCAGCGAGAAGACATCAAAAACATCATCTCCCCCTTGGGGGGCGTCCCGTTCACTGTCGTAGCTGCGTATACCCCATGTTTCCTGCGGACTTGCCTCAAGATCGGGGTTCATTGGATCGCGTGGTATGCGCCGCAAAAAGCGCAGCAACCGTTTCTTCGGGTCCCGCATATTGGGTACGCCTGCCACGAGTATATCCAGTGACTTCGGATAACCGGCTGTTTCCGCTATTTTTTCTACGCGGCCCTCATCGGTGGCTTTCTTGTAAGCATCGAGAGCGGTGCGGATTTCGCGCAATGCGGCCCGCAGTTCCGCCTCCTTCATTCGCTTGACGCTGAGCTGCCCGAGCGGCAGCAGCGCAGCGGCGAGAATGCCGACTATGCTCACGGTCACGACCAATTCGATCAAGGTAAAGCCTTTCATCGGATACCCGGCGGGGAGCCGAAGGGATCGGCGAGCGGTTGGGGCTGGCCCGCTCCAACGGGGGCCGGATCCGTGGGGACGGGGGCCGGCGCTTGTACCGGAACCTCCGGTTGAGCCAGGGGTTCTTCCTGAACCGCGGGAGCTTCCGAGGGCGGCCGCGAGGGCATGTTGCGCGCATTACCGCTTCCTGCGGCGCCCGGAACCACGATCTGCGGCTTGTCGTTTATGCTCAACTCTGTTCCGGACCAATACTCCGAAAGCTCCGACTCCGGACGATGGATATTGTTGAGTATGCGCGGCGTGATGGCGAGGACAATTTCGGTCTTATCCTTTTTATCTTCCTGATTCGCAAACAACCGCCCCAGCATCGGAATATCGCCGAGCCCGGGAATTCTGCTGGCATTCCTGCGCTCGTCATCCGAGATGAGTCCTGCAAGAACTTGCGTCTCTCCATCTCGTAAACGCAGAAGCGTGGTCGCGTTACGGGTGCCGATCTGAAAAACCTGGGAGCCATTTCTCAATGTGGTGGATATGCCGAGGGAACTTACTTCGAGCGCCACCTTGATATGGACATGGCTATCCAATGCGATGCGGGGTTCCACTTCAAGCTTGAGCCCCACATCGATATATTGGACGCTTTCAGATGAAGTGCCGGTAGTGCCGGCGACGTTCGTGGTTATCAAGGGTATCTTGTTCCCAACCTGTACCCGTGCCTTTTCATTGTTGCGCACCCGCACACGGGGATTGGAAAGGACATTGATGTCCCCTATGGTTTTTTTGAAATTGGCGACAGGATTATTGTTGATGCTGAGGAAATCGAGCGGGGAAGAGATCAGGTTGGAGCTCAGCGCCTGCAGCGTCAGCCCTGCTGCGCTGGTTATCGTGGTGGGATATTCGATTCCCAGCTCCTGCAAGCGGCTGCGGCTTATTTCCAGTACATCCATCTCCAGCATGACTTCCGGGTCGGCCATGTCGTTAGCCGCGACGAGTTTCTCCGCTATGCGGATGACTTCAGGCGTATCGCGTATGACCAGCATGTTGAGGCGCTCATCTATATGCACATCCTTGCTTTTGAGCATGGTCTTCAGCAGGGAGGCCATCTGCTTGGCATTGGCGTTGATGAGAAAAAAGCTGCGGATCATCAGGTCCTGGTAATCCTTGAGTTTTTGCAGCGTATTGGGAAA
Source organism: Nitrosospira sp. (assembly GCA_035547595.1). Taxonomy (GTDB): domain Bacteria; phylum Pseudomonadota; class Gammaproteobacteria; order Burkholderiales; family Nitrosomonadaceae; genus Nitrosospira. Next base: position 35,612 of record DASZUL010000055.1, on the reverse strand, counting down.
TACCAGCGCCGTTGTTTCCGACAGCGCTTTTTTCTGCAGGCCGTTCGTAGCCAATACCATGTCTATGGCGTCCTCGATGCGGGACTGCGAAATGAAAACCGTCGCCTTGGCATCCTGTTTGATATCCTTGTCGAGAATGAAGTTGATCCCGGTCGTACGCGAAAGCGCTTCGAATACCATTTTGATATTGGCGTCGCGCAGTTCCAGCGAAACCGGTGCGTCGAAGGGAGATCTGAGGCGGGGAGGCTCGTTACGCGCGAAATTCCGTTTCCGGCGGATTTCGGCCTGTAATTCCAGAGCCCCCGCATGGGATGGCGCTTCCAGAAGCACTGCGCGCAAACGGGCCTGTGCGGCATCGAGGTTTCCCTCGCCAAGCAAAGCGTAGGCTTCTTCCACCGTGGCGGCATGCTTCCGCTCATTGGCTATCGCATGCAGGCCTGCGGCGGCGCGCTGATTGGCGGGATCGATTCCCTTAAGGCGCGCAAACAGTGCCTCGGCATCCGCAATTCGACCTTCGCGGCGTGCAATATCGGCTTCCTGCTGCAATTCGTAGATGGCCCGTTCATGGGTGACATGAAGATCCCGGCGCGTGGGCATATCCTCCGGCTTGGCCCGTTGGGCTGCTTGCGCAGTTGCGATCCGTTCTTCCGGCGTATCTCCCGGCACCCCGTCCTTTTGCCAGGGGGCGAAGGCGCAAGCGGATATCATAAATACCGGGATGCAGGAGAGGCAGGCAGCCAAACCAGAGCCATACTGACCCACATTCATCAATACGCCCCCTGATTCCCATTTTCGGCAGATACGGCTAAGGGGATTTTGGAAAGCAGCTGCCGCTCTCCGAGCGGCAAATAGATAAGGCTCAGGGAGGTTTCGGTTTCCGTATCAAGACGCCAGGTCCCGTCGATGTTCTCCCCGGCTCCGGCAACGTATACCTTGCCGTTCCCGGACAGAAAGAACCTTGTTCCCTGAACGGCATTTTCCAGCTTTCCCAAGTAGGCGAACGGCACGGCCGGTGCGACAGGTCGGGGAGGTGGTGGAGACGGCTCCACGGGCCTGGAAGCAACATACCAGTCATGCGATTTGAATAAATCCGGCGATTCTCCCGTTCCCTGGCGCGCCTGGGCTGTGCGCAGGGCAAGTCCGCTCCAGTTCAGGGATGACGAGGCCGTCGTGGAAACCGGCGGAGAAACCGGCGAGCGTGGGACTGAATCACCGGTCCTGATCGGTGCACGATTCGCCCCGCCCTGGTGAGAATGGGCTGGCGGGATGACGCTATCTTCTTCCCCATCGTCAGCCTGGACGGCCAGCCATACCGTAATGGTCAGAGCCATGCCCAGGATCATCCGACGTCCGATGAATGCTTTCGTCATGCCGTCTTTCTCACGAAGAATACAAAACGCAGGTTTACCGCGGGCTTGCCTTCCGCAACTTTTCCCCGTTCCAGAGCAATATCGGCAAGGGCGGTCGACGGAAGCTTTTCCAGAATTTCCAGCACGAGGTCGCGGACCTGCGAATAGGTTCCAGTTACCGGCAGAGTGGCTTCAAAGCGGCGCAATGGCCCTCCGGCCTTCTCCACCAGCGCATATTCGCCCTTGTTTACTTCAAGTCCCTTTTCCCTCGCCAATACGAACAGCACCCCCAACTGGTCCGACAGTTCGTGCACCGTGGGAAAGCGCTTCTGAAATGCGGCGAGTTCCGCCGCCAGAAGCTGATCCGGCGGCAAGACCGTCTCGACCGGGGTGGGTTTCCGGAGTCCTGCATCCAGTTTTCCGTGCAGGTAGCCGGTTTCCTCACGCAGCGGAAAGACGCCGCCCCACAAGATGCCCGACCCGGCCAGGAGGAGCGCGATGCCGAGCCATCCTTGCGGGCCCAGCCGGCGCTTGATGCGCCTCAATTTCCATTTCACCTCATCCATCAGCCCGTCCATCGCGCGCTGAGTGCGAAACGCACCGGCTTCTGGGAATCTGTAACCATTACTTCATGCTCTTCCAATATCACATCGGTCATGTGACCCGAGGCTGCCAGCCTGCGTATGTAATCCAGCGCATCCGCAACGTCGCGTGCCTCGCCAGCAATGCGCAGGCGTCCTTTCGTCGCATCCGGGCGAATTGCAAGCAATGCGATTTCTGGCCGCGCGGTTTCCTCAAGCACCTGAAACAATACCGGCCATGGGCGGCTCAATTCACTCAATACGGCATTGGCCTGGAGGACGTGTTCGCGCAGAGCTTTCTGGGTTTCCGGCGAGGGCGGGGCTACAGCCGAAGCATTGCGGCCAGGGCTGGTGCTTCGCAGCCTCGATTCCAGGTCGGCCCGTTTGTCCTCGAGCTGCATATATTCTCCGCCGGCAAGGGAAACGACCAATAGGGCAAACAGCAGTAATCCCCATGTCCAGGATGGGGTGGATTGTGGCGGCTTGGCATAGTCCAGATGGATTTTCACAATAGCTGTTTGATCAGGGCAAGGCGAGCATCGCACCCGCGAAAACCCGGTCCTGGCCTATTGCCAGCTCCGGAGGCCACGCTGGCATGAGCATCTCGATACTCCGGTTGCTTTTCTCCAGCGAGGTGTCAGCAGTTTTACCGATTTCGGCAATTTCTGTGGCAGACCCTGCCTCAGCCAGTTCCGGGGCGAACAGGTATAACGGATAACCCTCATCGAGCTCCAGGGTGACCGCCAGCCGGTCCAGTGCGCGGCCCACATCCCCCCTCCAGTCACTCATCGCATGCATCTGCAGCACGCCATGCCAGCCAGCATTCTGCCAGGCCAGCAGGGTCAGCCGTTCCGGTTCCACAAGTATGAATACGCCATGGCGAGGCGCAAGTGTCCGCTGATGGCGGTTGAATGCGGCCATCAGATAGGGCTGAATGGAGATGAGACGGGTCCCTGATACGGCAACGGTATCTTTTAGCGCCGAGACGAATTCCCGATCCAGCGCGCTGGCCAATGCGGCTTGGCCGGGCGCGGAGTCACTCAACCGGATATCCCAGCCGCTTACTGCATCGCCATGCGCGCGTTCGAAAGCATGCTGCGCCAGCAGGTCGAGCTCGTCCGGGGTGCGCGCACTATCGGGATTGGAAACGATCGCATACCGGAAGAGACGATTGGAAAGCAGCACGGTTACCCGCAACCCACCTGCCTTTGCCGCATTCAGGATTTCCGGCAGCGCAGACAATGCATTTCGCCACGGTGCTTGCTGGTCAACAATGAATGAAACTACATCTTTGGCGGTAATGCGCGCTTGCCGCATTCCGGCGGTACGCAGCCACGCGATACGGTCGGGGTAGATTGCCAGAACCAGGCTGTCACGCCACAAAGGTGACACGATTGATCTCCTCGAGAGTGGTTTTACCTTGAGCTACAGCCGCCAGCGCGGCTTCGCGCAGATTTTTCATTCCACGCGCGCGGCCCGCTTCTTTGAGTTTCCGTAAAGGCTCGCGAGCGATGATCATTTCCCTGAGTTCATCGTCCAGCGCCAGTAACTCCGCCACTGCCTTGCGTCCGCGATACCCGCTGCCACGGCAATGTCCGCAGCCCCGCCCGCGGCGAAAGCGGAAATCCCTGGTGGTCTCGGGGATTAAACGCGAGACAGCCAGCAAGTGGGGCGAGGGCTCATGGTCTTCGACGCAATGGGGGCATATCAGGCGTACGAGGCGTTGGGCCATCACCCCGTTCAATGCCGCTACCAGGCTATAAGCTTCCACATTCATGTGCAGGAAACGGCTGATTACGTCAAATACGTTGTTGGCATGCAAAGTGGTGAAGACCAGATGGCCCGTGAGCGCGGATTGCACGGCAATCTGGGCGGTTTCCGCGTCCCGGATTTCACCGACCATGATCTTGTCCGGATCGTGCCGCAGGATGGAGCGCAGGCCGCGCGCAAAAGTCAGGCCTTTTTTCTCATTGACCGGAATCTGCAGTACGCCGGGCAACTGGTATTCGACCGGATCCTCGATGGTTATTATCTTGTCACGTCCATGATTGACTTCGCTGATGGCCGCGTAAAGGGAAGTCGTCTTGCCCGACCCCGTGGGGCCGGTGACCAGCACCATGCCATAAGGTTCGCTTGCAAGCTGGCGAAAACCCTCGATTATGTACTCGTCGAAACCGAGTTGCGTCAACGAAAGGCCGGCTGCCTGGTCCGATAGCGATTTGCGATCGAGCACTCGCAATACGGCATCCTCGCCAAAGATGCTGGGCATGATCGACACGCGAAAATCCACATCCCGCCCCTGCATCATTACCTTGAAGCGCCCATCCTGCGGTACCCGGCGCTCGGCTATATCCAGCTCCGACAAAACCTTTATGCGGGATATTGCCTGCTCGGCCATTTCCGCTCCCTGCATCGCTCCAATCTGGACCAGGACACCATCGATGCGATATTTAATGACCAGTCCGCCGGATGCCACGCTTTCCAGATGGATATCGCTTGCTCCGCTCTTCAATGCATCATATAGCGTGGAATTGACCAGCCGGATGACAGGGCTGGCATCTTCGCTGATGCTTTTCAACGAGAGATGCTCTATATCCCCAGCATGACCCTTACCCTCCGCAACCGGAGCAAGCATCGCGCCATCCATGGCGCGAAGGCTTTCTTCATGGTGCGACAGGTAAGCCTGGATGTCGGCGCGATGCGCAAGATACAGGTCGAATGGCTCATGCACGGCTTCCATCGCCCAGTCAAAAAACGCGATATGGAAGGGATCGGCTATCACCAGGCCCAATCGTTTTCCCGGTAGCCGCAACGGAAGGCATTCATGCCGGGTCGCCAGCGCATAGCTCATCGCATCGAACGCGGGAATCGCTGCATACAGCGCTTCCATATCCATTGCCTGCAGCCGCGCCGTCCGCGCCAGGGCGGCGACAAAGGTGGCAGCGTCCAGGCCGGACTGGGCCTCGAGTATCTCCACGAGAGTACGTCCGCTGCGCTGAGCCAGCGATCTGGCTTCTCCTATGGCCCGAGGCGACAGGAGCATATCGATTGCGGCGAGTGCCTCACTCATTGCAGACTGCCCACCAGCTCGAAGATCGGCATATAGAGCATGAGCACTACCACGCCTATCACAAGCCCGATAAAGATCATCAGCAGCGGTTCGAACAATCGCGTAAACCATTCCAGCCAGCGCGCAATTTCCTCGTCATGCAGTGTCGCGATATGCTCCAGCATGGGACCCATTTCGCCGCTTTTTTCTCCAACTCGAAGCATGCGCAGGGATATAGGGGTGACGAGCGCGGCGGCTTCCATCGCTTCGGAGAACGAACGCCCCTCGCGAATCAATGCCGCGGCGCGCGAGAGAGAGGGATGGAAAGACGCGACCAGAAGGCCCCGCGCCATCTCGAGCGCTTGGGACACCGTTATGCCGCTTACCAGAAGCATTCCCAGAGTACGGTAGAAGCGAGCCAGCTGGAAAGTATGCATCTGCGCACCTATCATGGGAAACTGCCACATCGCAGTCATGATGCGGGCGCGCACGCTTGTCATGGAGAATGCAGATCCCGCCACGGCGGCAAAGGCAAGCGCAAGGACCAGGATAAGGTTACCGTGCTGATTCATTATTTCCGCCCATGCCAGTACAACGCGCAGCACCATGGATTGCGACGTTCCCGCATCCGCGTAGATCTGGGAAAAACGTGGCACCACGTAGCCCAATAAGAAGAGGATGACGAGACCGCCGACCGTGATCAGGAGCAAGGGATAAATGGAGGCTGCGACCAGTTTCTTCTTCAGCGCTTCCACTTGCTGTTCATAGCCGATATAGCGCATCAGCGCCTGCGGCAGATCGCCGGTCCTTTCGCTTGCGCGCACCATGGCGGAGTACAGCAGCGGGAATTGTTTGGGGTGGTTGGCTAGCGCCGCGGAGAATGTCTGACCGGCGTAGAGGGAATCCAGTATTTTTTTTTGAACCGCGCGGATTTCCGTGCGATGCTCTTTCTCGGCAATTCCCTCGAGAGATTCTATCAGGCCGAGTCCTGCCTTCATCAGCGCATACAATTCCTGGCTGAACAGCAATAATGGGAACCGGGCAGTCCGCTTCAAGCGAAACCGGTCGGGTCGCGCTTCTGCGGAAATGACCTCATATCCCTTGTTTTGCGCCTGCCGGACCGCATCCTCTTCATGAGGAGCATCGAGATCCAGCGATATCAACTGGCCAGCAGCCAGGGCACGAACGACGTATCGCATTTTTACCAGTTGACGATATCAGCGTTCTCTTCTTCACCACCGGGCTGTCCGTCCTTGCCTGATGAAGACAAGTCATATTCGCCGTGATCGCCCGGCGACTTGTAGATATAGGCGTGTCCCCAGGGATCGGAGGGAACGGCTTTCTGCAGATAGGGTCCTGCCCACTTCGCCTCTCCCGGTGGACGAATATTCAACGCGGCCAGCCCTTGTTCGCCCGTGGGGTAGCGGCCCACGTCGAGGCGGTACTGATCCAGGGCTTTTTCCAGCGCGTTGATCTGGGCCCGTGCAGTTTTTACCTCCGACTTGCCGAGCTGGGCGAAATATTTGGGTGCAACATATCCTACGAGCAGTCCGAGAATGACAAGAACAACCAGCAACTCGAGGAGAGTGAAGCCGGAATCGGGCCTGCGGTGGAAAGCATTCCCATATTCAGACATATATTTTCGGCCTTAAGGTGGATTCAGTCAGTCCTGGTGCCAGCCTCTCGATGAAATCGTACGCAAATCCGCGCAGGTAGTGACCTCGGCGCACTGCTATGCGGGCAATATTGGAACCGAACAGATGGCCGGCCGGAATCAGCGCCAGCGACAAGTCGCGTTCGGGGTTGAATGCAAGCGAAGAGACGATTCCGACGCCCAGACCCAGCAGCACATATGTCTTGATGACATCCGCGTCCATGGCGGTGATGACGATGTCCGGCTCGAGGTTTGCCTGCCGAAAAGCATGATCAACATGGGACCGGCCAGTGAATGAGGGGTGGTACGTGATGATCGGAAATTTACTCAAATCTTCTAGCGTCACCTTCTCGAGCTTCAAGAGAGGATGATCCTGGGGGACAATTACTCCGTGCTCCCACTCATAGCATGGAAAGCTGATCAATTCCGGAATCTGCGCTAGCGTTTCAGTCGCAATCCCGATATCCGCATCTCCGTTGAGAAGCAATTCCGCGATTTCCTTGGGGCTTCCCTGGTGCAAAAAAAGATGGACCTCCGGTACGTCGAGCATGAAACGCTGGATGACCGTTGGGAGCACATAACGCGCCTGGGTATGAGTAGTGGCCAGTGTCAGGTTGCCCTTTTTGTGTCTGGAAAACTGAAGGGCCACGCGCTTGATGTTTTCAGCATCCAGCAGGATGCGGTCCACCACTTTCAGGAGATCGCTGCCCGCCTCTGTCAGCCCGATCAGCCGCTTCCCAAACCGGGAGAAGATCTCGACGCCAAGCTCGTCTTCCAACTCTTTCAGTCCCTTCGAAATGCCCGACTGCGAAGTGAAAAGCGCCTTACCCGTTTCAGTCAGGTTGAAGTTTTGCCGAACAGTTTCTCTAACAATTTTTAATTGCTGAAAATTCATAAGCGGGAATCTACGCGGTTAAGTGTTATATATAAAGTTATAAAAAATGCGTTTAATATGAGTTTTTGTGATATGGAGAAAGACAAGCTGACATATCCTCTCCATAGCTGGGATGCTTCATTGGTAATCTTTTCGTGGAAAGCGCGCGGGCGGCATATGGTTCTGGTCGAGATCGTCGCGTGCATTCTGGAATAGTTTTTCGAGCTCAACGCGGCCAATTTGGGTGAAAGGCTCTGTACGCCAAAGTCGGGTGAGCCCTTCCGGCTTTTCCACGTGATTTATCAATTCGCGCCCCAACTGGTATAACTGTTCATTTTTGCCGGCACAAATCGCCAAGGTCTCGCCCAATCGGGTCGCCTCCGACGACTGCGCTTTCAGTTGAAGCTCCGTTTCCCGTTGAAACGCACTTTTAGCCTCCGATTCCGTGCGTGCCTGCTCCAGATTTCTTTCTGTTTCCTTGAGCCTGGTTTCGAGGTCGGCCGTCCTGGATTGCGCTCTTGCAAGGTCTTCCACCAACTGCCTGTTCTTGCGGGCAGACTTTTCGAGTCCACTCATGGCCTCGCCTGCGCTCTGCTCCTTTTCCCTGAGCTTGCCGGCCAGTTCGGTGTTTGCCTGTTCCAGCTCGGCGTTTCTTGCCTGAGCTTGTTTTATCGCTTGCTGCGCCCGGCGCTGGGATTCACGTTGACGCGAATCCTTTTTATCGTCGGCAGCCTGTGCCACCGGCAAAAGGCCTGCCGAGAAGATCGCCAATCCCATCATCAGCCAGGCCATATATCGCGCATGGGCAGATTGCGATATCGATATTTCAGGTTTCACCTTAGAACCTTGCGGTGAGGTCGATTTGAAGGATATCGATGCCCAGCCTGGGGCCGATGATCTGGTTGGCGCTGAGCCAGCGTCCGAGAACCCATACGTTATCCGCGACGGCATAGGCGCCGCCGCCAATCCATCCTTGAGCATTCGTGCCTCCCATATAGAACTCCGAATCGGTGAAACCATCCAGCAACGAATCGGACTCCATGCGCTTGAACGCGCCAAACAGCAGCCAGTCATGTCGCTTCGCCGCAAGCAATTGGCCCATGTCCTGAAGCATGGTGGTACCGATATCCAACCGCACCTGATACGCGGTGTTACCCTCCTTTCCGCTCAGGTTGGCGCCGCGCTGCCTCATCTTGGCCGGGTTGAAGGCGATGTTTCGCGCATAGTCGCCCATGAGCCGGATGCGTACGGGATGGAAGTTGGTTATATCCACTCCGCCTGTGAAATTCAGTTCGCGAAACTCGGATGCCAGTCCGTAGACGCCTCCTCCATCCAGTCCTGCTACAGGAGGATTATTGAGCTGGATCAATGAATTGCCTTTCTGGCGCCATTGCACGGCAGTGGTATTGAGTCTGATATCCCCATTCAGCTCGCTGATTCTTCCGGACATGTTCTCATAGTGGTAATAAGCGGCCGCCAGGGTAAACTTGGCCTGGCTGGTCAAATTCCACTCCAGACCGGTCTGTCCGGCAAAAAGCCATTTATCATTTTTCGACAGCTCGACTTCCTGTATGGGGAATGCACCGGCGGTTCCGAATGCCATCAGGCGGTCATTGATTTTTGGCTTGGCTGAAGCCATCACGCCGTCGAAGTTGAGATCCGGATCCCATATCATGTCGGTGCGGTAAAATGGATTAGCTACCTTGCCGCCACTGAAAAGCAGCCAGTCGTAAGGCTTGTAATTTATGTAAAGCCTGTCGAAAAAAGCTTCGAACGAACGATTGCTATTCCCCAGCGTCTGATTTGCTGCCACCGGGTTTTCGCTTGCTCCGTTTGTGGCGAGGCGGACGCCTGCGGTCCAGTGATCGGTTAGTTTTACATCCATGTTGATTCGGGCTCTTACACGCCACCGCAGGCGGTCCACTTGGGTATTGTCCACATCGACTCCCGCCAGGCGGAAAACTCCCGGCGGCGCGTTTGCTCCCGAAAAGTCGGCGTTGTCATGGCGCAGCCGGACATCTCCACTCCAGGTAAAGCGATCCAGCCACGAGGGGAGGGGCCCCGGATCTCCCCACTGCTCCGCTTTTGCATGAGCCAGCACGTCCCGCTTTATTTCCTCGCGCATTTCCTGCTTCACGAATTCCGGAACGTACTGCATACGGATCACTTTTCCTTTACCCTCCGGATCACCCAGCACATCCTTGGGCTCGGCTTTTGTTAAAGCTGCTTTCGCCGCCGGGGTGCCTTCCTCTTCCACCTGCTTGAGCAGGAGATCCGCTTTTTCCTTGGAAAGGATGCCTTCCTGGACCAGAAGATTTACGAGCTTGACCGTGCTGGCGTCAGCCAGCGCCGTTCCCGCCGCCAGCATGTAGCCAAAGGCAAGGATTATTTTTAATAAGAACCTGATTCTCATGATGTCCCAAGCATCTTTTTTGTTAAGCACCGGTGGATCTGGAGATGATTCTTAATTTCACCGGTTGCGGCATATTCTCGGGTGGAGGCTCGGAAAGTGATGAAAGGGAGTTCAAGGCTGTCCTGATCAAGCCATCCGTTTGCGTATTCCCGCTGCTTCCTTCCAACTCTATTCGCTCGATCTTCCCGCTTCTGGTTATCCAAACCTTGACTACCAGGCGGTAGTCCCCCCTGGCGACCTCCTTGTCCCTGGCCAAGGCATTTTCGATCTGGCCCCTGAGCAGACCGGTGAACCATGCGAACTGGTCTTTTCCTCCAATAGTGGTGCCGCCCTTGTATTCGTTTGTCACTGTCCCGGCCTGGAACGGACTGGGCCCATCCCCGGCTGCTCCCTCCATCTTCAAGGTTTCGGCAGGAGGCTGCGGCGCCTGCTGCGGCTTGGGCTGCTCGACCTTCACTTCCTTAGGCTGCTCCTTGGGCTGTTCCTTGGGTGGCGGCGGAGGAGGCGGTGGTGGAGCATCCGGCATGATCTTGATGGTAGTAGGCGCTTTCTTGCTGGCGGTATTGCCTGTCAACAGGTTCTTCAAAACCAACCCTACCGCCGCCAGGCTCAGAATCAGCACCAGCCAGAGCACAATCCTTCCAGCCGTTTTGCTGCCCATTTTTTCCGCTTTGATTGCAGGCGATATGCTGTGTATCAGGGCGGCCATCAGCTTCCTATTTTTGCCGTGACCAGCCCTACGTTTTCTATCTCCAGGCGCGTAACCAGATCCACCACGGCAATCACCCCTGCATACGGCGCCTTCGCGTCGCCCTTTATCATGACCGCGAATTTCGGATCTCTTGCTTTTGTCGCGCCGAGTTGGATTTCCAGCTCGGCGAGACTGACGCCCACTCCGTTCATCAGCAATCCGCCGCTTTCCTGTACCTGCACGATCTTCACCTCATGCTGTTCCGTGCTGGGCTTGTTGGAGGGTTTGGGCAGGTTCATGGTGAGGCCCTGTACTCCCGCTGTTGTCATCAGGATGAAAATGACCAGCAGGACATATGCCAAGTCCAGCATGGGCGTGATATTGATGGTGTCATAAGGCTGCGATTCGTTTTGAATCTGCATTATTGCGCGCTCTTTTTAGTTACCAGGCCGATCTCGGTGATCCCCAGCTTCTTGCAGATCTCCAATACCGCGGAAATCCTCTCGTAATGCGCCGCCGCATCTCCCTTGAGCACAATGGGCAGCGAGGGATTGGCTTCCTTGAACTCGCTCAGGCGCTGTTCCAGCATGACCATGTCCACGGGGTAGGCATCGAGATAAACCGACCCGTCCAGTGTGATGGTGATCGCGCGTATTTGCGGTTTGGCCAGGTTTGCGGTATTGCTGGTGCGAGGGAGCTCAACCTTGACCCCCTGGATCGAGGCGGTGGTCATGATGATGAATATCACCAGCAATACATAAGCGAGATCCAGCATTGGCGTAATGTTGATTTCGTCGTATGGCTGGTTGTCTTCCTTGATATCCGCCGACATGGCCCAGTCCTCATCTGCCGTACAATTCGGCGACCCGCGTCACGAACTCATCCACGAAAATCTGCATGTCGGTCGTGATGTTCTTGATGCGGCTGGCGAGGTAGTTGTAGCCGAACAGTGCGGGAATGGCCACGGCAAGTCCTGCAACCGTGGCCAGCAGCGCCGCCGCAATGCCGGGGGCGATCGCGTTGACGTTGACGTCACCCGCGGCGGCGATGGCGGCAAAAGTGATCATTACCCCTACCACCGTGCCCAGGAGTCCCAGGAAAGGACCTCCGGAGATGGCGATGGTGAGCAACACCATGTTGGCGTTCAATTTCTTGTTTTCGCGGATGAGATTGGCATCGATCGAAGCCTTGATGGCGTCGATCGATGCTCCGGTCAGGGCGAGTTCGTTGCTACCGGTGTAACGCTTGCGGATTTCCTTCAATCCCGCGCCATAAAGATGAAACAAGGTGGAATCGGGATAGCTTGCGTTTTCGTCGAGCGCCAGCAGTTCCGCGCTGCCAGCATTGCCGAAGCGCTCCAGGAAGAGGCGGTTGCTGCGATCCGTACGGCTTATGAGCTTACCCTTGGCGACCATTACCCCCAGGCTGATGGCAAACATAATGGCAAGGATGATGATCACCACCCAGGCGTCTACGGTCAGGCTCTGGAACAGGATGCCAAAATAGGAAATGCTCTCGTCGGCCTCTTCCTCGCCATTGGCGGAGCCTTTTCCGATTTTCAGAAACTGGCTATCCACTCCCTGGCCTGCAGCTGCTAGTTTCAGCCAGTCTTCGCTGCGCGCCACACCGGCAATCTGAACTTCGTCGAGCTCGCCGGCATAGCCTTCGCCGATTCTTACCGGTGCCTGCACCTCGGGCGGCGCTACGCTGCCTTCCCCCACCAGGGCCCCATTGATATGCAACCTGGCTTTCCCCGCAGCGACCGTCACAGCTACGTGCTGCCAGGTGCCCCCCTTTATTTCTCCTCCCGAAACTCCGCCGGCACCCGATGTCAGCGATAGTTTCTGGTTGTCGATCTTCAAGGAGAGCGGCCCCTGGCTATAAAGCACCGCCTGTTGAGGCAGCGGTCCCGGCTTGATCCAGGCCGAATAGGTGAATTCCCCGCCGGCTTTCAGGCTCAGGGCGGGGGCCGGATCGACAGTAATGGGTTTGCCATTGAATATGGCGGCTTCACCCAGAAGTGCTGCCCTTTGCACCGATATTTCGCCGGATGCAGCCAGTCTGTTTACCGAGGAATCGCGTAACAGCGTTTTTTCGCTGAAATGGAAAACTGCTGCCGTCCCTGAATTCCAGGCGTCCTGATTCCCCCTTGCGGTGGCCGCCTCGTTCCCGTAATAAAGCCAGAAATGGGCAGATTTATCCGCCGGGCTTACCTTGGGCAGCAGTACCCATATCACCGCCAACTCATTGACGGAGTCGAATTTTTCGATCTGAAACTTCAGCTCGGTCTTGTCATCCGCAGCGATGAATCTCAGGTCGGCACCTTCTGCATGGGCATCCAGGAAATCGAAGTTGCCGGAATGCAGCCGTACCGCAACCGGCACGTCATCAACGTTGGCCGATATGCCGGTGGGATTGAGAGAAATCTTCGCCCGGGCTGTCCACCCCGCATCCCAATAGGCGCCGGCAAGCTGGGAAAACAGCATTGCGGCCAGCATGAGCAAAGCAGATGGCATTTTATTCATTCATCATGTTCCCGTATCGTAAGACGCTGTGCGTCATCGTTACATTTCCATCAGCAGCCTGAAGTGCAGGCGCATATCTCCCGGCTGAATATGGGTGGTCGCGTTTCTGAAGCCGCGTAGAGGCCAGGCAAAATCAAGCGCGCCGGTAATGCCACCGAAGCCACCGAATCCTCGGGGCGCTTTCATGCGCAGGCCTACTCCCGTGCTCAGGATGCTGTACGAGAGATCGGTGCTGAGCCGCCTGTAGTTACTGGCGTAGGCGCCGTCCACGAACGCGAGCAGGCGCCAGTCGATCAGCTCGACCGGAAGGCGGGGGGTCTGCAGACTGATCGATCCCTGAAAGCCGTTATCGGCGAGTACCTGAGATTCCGGATAACCCCTCACCGTCTCGAATCCTCCCGCGCTGAACTGCTCGTTATTGACGAGGGGCTGATTGGCGATCTGCCCGGAGATTTTTCCGAACAGCAGAAAGTTCCTGGGAAGGGTCTGCTGGCGCTGCAGGTCCGACCTGAGATAGATGTAATCCGCTTGCGCCCCATGCCGCTTGCATTCGAACTGATCCTCGAAATCTCCGGGGAGGCACTCGATCAAGCGTTCGCTGAACGCACGCGTGGAAAAATTCACTCCTACCCCAAATTGGGTACTTCCGCTGGTATCCTGCTGCGTTCCGTTATACTGAAAGCTGACGGGGAAATAGCGTATCGGCGTAGTCAACCTTCCGGTTCCCAGCTGTACCGCCTGTCCGAAATTCTTGTAGTCGAGTCCGATGGTCACGCTGTGAAAGTAACCGTCGAGACCTGTCAGAGGCAGCACGAGCCTGGCTCCCACGATGTCGCCCTTGCCGATCACATTGATATTTCCCAGCACTGCAACATTGCTGTCTGCATGCACGCCGTAGACGGCAAGCATCATGCCGCTGCTCCCCAGGCCCATCAGGTAATTTCCCGAAAAGACCTGAACCTGGTCCGGATTTTCGGGGGAGGTTTGGTACTGAAAGTTGATGCTATGTCCCCGCTGCCATAGATTATCGTAGCGCAGGGTTCCGATTATGCGGAGCCGGCTGGTATTGGGGCTGAAGCGATCGTTCAGTTCGACGCTTGCATAGAGAGGGAACTGATCCTTGACATTCAGGTCGACATCCACGGTCCCCGGCGTCACCCCGGCGCGAAGAACGGGTGAAACCCGTAATCCGGCCGAGCGGTTCAGGGACGTCATTTCCTTCTGGACCGTCGGGAAATGGGGAACACTTCCTTCGGCGAGCGAAGGGGCCGACTCGCGAATCCGTCCCAGCGAGTAATACCGCGCATCCTTGATACGCAGGCGTCCGACTTTTCCTTCAGTAACGTTGAGGCGCACCACGCCATCCCTGACATCCTGCTCGGGGATATCGACGAAAACGGTGACAAATCCGCTATCCTTGTATTTCTGCTCAAGCAGTTTGCGGGCAGTCTCCAGATCATCAATCGTCTTGTTCTCCCCCATGAAGGGATAAATGATCTTTTCCACTTCCATGCGCGGGAGCACGGTATTGCCTTCGATCTGAATGTCGAGGATATCGAAGGCCACGCTGTCCTTTGCGCCGGAGACCGCCTTGTTTTCTTCCATGGGGGGTGAAGTCATTTCCGCTGCCATGGAAATGGTTGGCCATGAGCCGGGACCGAGGGCAAGCAGGCAAAATATCCTGAAGCAACGGGACGTCCGGTGACCCAGAGAGTATTTCCAAACCATAACAATCAATGCAGGTGCGCCGCGCTTGCCCCTGGCCACCTTTTCACAATTCATCAGGTTCATTATCCAGCACGAACGGGCTGCCTCGACTCCTTGCGCCGCAATGTCATCCCTCGAAGCGGACAACTCCGCCCTGGCTCCCATCAGGCTCCTGGATAGATGAAATGCGTGTAAGGAAAGGATCGCGATGCCGATCTCTTGTTTATCAATTCCAGTAAAAAATATGACAGCTCCCCTCAGGGAGCCCCCGTTTTTTTCAGGCAGTGGATTTTTCAATCAAAGGTCATAAAAACCCATTTGCCATCCCGTTCGTACCCGAAGGGAATAGCAATATACGGTCTACCCAGCCGTAAATGAACTTATAAAAAAAGGTTATCTTATGACTTTTGGTGCTAAGGAGACGAAGTGCTTAATGGAAGGAGAGATGAGATAGATGGAGAACTTCCGCTGCGGCCCTGATGCGCGTATGCCTGGGCAAAATCGGGAAAAAGAGGCGGTAAGAGTCTGGTTTTCGGGTTGCTTTGCCCCATTGCCCATTGCCAATCGGAAACCGATACCTTCCCTTATCCTTTATGCCGGCTTATCATCACGGCATAAAAGTTATTTTCCCGCGCCGCCTGGCTCATCGTGGATTTGTGCCTGCATGATATTGCTGCCGGGAGGAACGCTGCGCGTGAGCCACACATTGCCGCCTATGGTCGAACCGCGGCCGATAGTGATGCGCCCCAGGACCGTGGCTCCAGCATATATGACAACGTCGTTCTCTACGACAGGATGCCTTGCGTTGCCTTTAACCAGCGTTCCATATTCATCTACTGGAAAACGCTTGGCACCCAGCGTTACCGCCTGATAAAGACGTACACGCTTGCCAATGACGGCGGTTTCTCCGATGACTACCCCGGTGCCGTGGTCTATGAAAAAACTCTCGTCGATCTGCGCTCCCGGGTGGATATCGATGCCAGTCACGGAATGCGCTATTTCTGCAATCATGCGAGCTATGAGAGGCACTCCCAGTTTATAAAGCTCATGCGCAAGCCGGTAGTGCGTGACAGCAGTGATACCTGGATAGCATACCAGCACTTCGTCGATGCTGCGTGCCGCCGGATCCCCTTCATAGGCAGCTCGGATATCGCTTTCCAGCAGGCTGCGTACATGCGGCAGCTGTTTTGCAAATGCGTGAACGATCGCGGCAGCCTGCCTCTGATCTTCATCACCTGAAATATTCAATCCCGAATTGAAATGAAGTTCCCGGCGAACCTGGGCCAGCAATTCCCTCAGCTTCATATCCAGAGTATGCCCGACATAATAATCAATGCTTTCGTCGGTGAGGTCGGGCAAGCCCAGGCGGTTAGGAAATAGGGCGGCGCTCAATCCTTCTACGATCTGCACCAGCATCTTCCGGGACGGAAGCTTGTTGGGTTTATTCTGCCTTTGCCGATGTTCGAGCGAGGCTATCCGGAGTTCACGTAACTGGGTGACTGTATCGTCGATCACCAGATGGACATTTGCCGATTCCGAATGACGGGAATATCGTATCCTTTATCATGACGGCATTCTTTTTTTTCATTTCGTAAGGCAGGTTATCGTCCAGTACGTATATCTCCTGGTCATTCAAGGGCCTGGATGCATGAAGATATTTCCTCATCAGCATGCGACGAGCACTGCGCAGCAACTATTCGCCCACGCCCAGTACCTCGACGCGAATGAATGACGGCATTGGCTGACGTATGGGCGAAAGGCCGGGATTGGAACTGCTTCCTACATCACGCGCAAACTGATCCGCCGATCTCGCCGCAGCTGCCGCGACATTGTTCCCCGCGGTTGCCGCGCCAGCCAATACACCCGCATCGGAAACCGGCGTGCCTGTCGCCACCCCGCCGACGCGGATATTGTCCGCGCCGACCACTTGTACGGCTGCGACGTTCAGGTTCCCCGCCACGCGAATCCCAGCATCCCCCGCATCGACGATTCCCCTGGGGGCCAGCAGGTCGACGGAGCCTACGGTGGTGGCAGTCCCGGTCAGCAGTTGCCCTATGCCGCTGCCCGAAACCGCGCCACTGGGATTGACGAAGACGTTGCCGTTCGCATCCGTCTGGATCACCGGCGGCGGCGCGGCCGACGCTGTTTTTGCGCCCCGGCCTGCATCGATATTTCCTTCGGAAGACCAAAGCAGGATGTCCCCTCCCTGCAATGTCAGGATACGGGAACGGTTGACAGTGAAATGCTCCTCGGCGAAGGCGCGGATTGCGCCCTGCCCGAAAGCCATGATGCCGAGGTTGGCCGCGGCCGGAATATTGGGATTTACGGATTGGTCGATCTTCAGGTCGGCCAGCTCGGCGGGCGGATTGGTCAGGCCGACCACCACCGATCCGCCCGGGGTGAGCAGGGAGATGTCTCCGCCTTGCTCAGTCTTTATCTGGCTGAAAAACAGGTTGATATCGCCAGCGTAATCGGTTGCGGGGAATAGCGTCTGGATGGCGTCATAGCCCCGGTCATAGGTTGCTCCCCTGAGATTGTGCTCCAGGCCGGTGGCCCTCAATTCACTGTATAGGACCTGGGAGACAAAGGGCAGCTTCTGCAGGTCGGGGAGGCTCCGGAACATATTGAGCGCCTGTGCCTCGGTCAGGTCGGTTCGGCCAGTAAGCTGTCTCATGTATGCGGTCAGCTCTGCCGGATGCTTGTCCGATTGCGGCGTTCCCGCCACCAGATAGCGATCGATGAAAGCGGTGTAATCAGGCTCGCGTACTCCACCGGTTGCCTTGTCGCCCAGGCCTGCAGCCGCAACGATGGCGGCACCGCCCGGCGGCAGGCGTGCGTCATCGGTGCTGCCGCGGGTGGTTATGCCTGCGCTGTTGCCCAGGTCGAGATTGCGGCCCGCCAATATCTCAAGCAGGCCAGGGCCCCCAACACGTATACGATCCGTGTTGGTCAGCAGCTTGTTGCTGTTCTCATCCTGCCTGATGTCGTAAATGATATCGCGACCAGCCTGGAAGGAGCTCAAGTCAACTGCATTCAGATTTTTAACGTCTGCTCTCAGGTTCCTGATATCCTTCCCTGCAATGAACTGGGCCTGCTTGGGCAGGATAATGATTTGGCTGTTGCCCGAAATGCTGCCGGTTTCTGCGACAACGCGAACCGGGCGGGTATCGTTCTTATGCAAGGGGACGAGAGGAAATGCGGCCGTATCCAGATAAATCTCCGTACTCGCGCCCGGGATCGGATTAGGTAAGCCGGGTTTACTCAGGAGCGACCCGATGGGCCGCAGCGGGGTTGCCACGGTAGCGGGATCCGATTCATACATCTGCACGCCACCACCAAAATTGATATTTCCGTTTGCCACCAGGTTCAGGTTTCCGTTGGCGGAAGGAAACAGCCGCGTGCTGTTGATCTGCGCATCTCCGGAAAACGCGAGTGCTTCAAGGCTCGCGGGATAAATCGAGTAATTCGGAGACGCGTACGGGATCAAGCCTCCGCTCGGCAAGCTGCTCCTGATCGCACCGTCGTTGTTATTCAGCGCAATGTTGCCGGCAACGCTTGCGAGGGCGAGCTTGCTGGACGCGGAGTAGGTGTAGAAGAAGGACGCGGCAATATTGGAATTGTCCCCGAAACTGCTCAACGCGCCGGTATTTCGCGTAGTATTGATCACCGATGCGGGCAAGGCAGTTGAATTCAATACTCCATCCAGTATCGCATCCTTGCGGGCGCGGACATCCATTTCGCTATCGCCCAGGACCAGCAGCGTATATATGGGGGTCATATCGGAATTGAGCGGGTTGGTGTCTACCACCGTTCGCGCGGAGCCAAGCGACCCGCCGGCGTTGATCAGGGTTTCGCTGCGGTCAACCTGGAATACGCCGCTGTTGATATTCCTGCCCGCCAGCACAGTCAGATCGCCGCCGCCTTGTACCACCAGATTCGCAGGATCAGGAGTCGAGCCAGCCGCGCCCGCAAGTCGTCCATTGGTCGGAATGACGGCGGAAAGGTTATTGATATCGCCATCCGCATGTATTGCTATGTTTCCTCCGCCGAGCGCTCCTATTCCCTGCTGGAAATTGGCGAAGTTTACCCACCAGGTAGTATTTTGATTCGCAGCGATAGTGCCATCGGGATTGACTTTTCCCCGCCGCCATAACCAGTCCGCAACGAGTTGCTTGCTGGGTGCGCTGGTAATATCGTTTCCTGCCGTGAGGCTGATGTCGCCGCCGCCAGTCGTGTAGTTGGCAGGGTTGGTGCCCGTCTTGGTCGTGGGGACTTTGAAAAGATCGGAGTCTATCTCGAGGCCTTTTTCCCCGGCGGTATAGATAACCGAGGCTGAGGCATTGGGCTGGTTGAAGCTGTCCGTCGCCACGTCATAGCCGATACGCACGTCTTCCGCGGCAGCAATATCGATATCGCCCGTGCCCGTCCTTATCAGCTTGCCCGGCGCCAGGATGAAGTGGCCGGATGGGGCTGAGGAAATCGCAAGTGGATCGGCTCCCGTGGCATCGGCGCCTGCCGCTAGCCGATAGGACCAGGAGGGACCTGCACCTAATGCCGCGCGTGGCATGGAGGTGGCAAAGCCGTCGCTGATGCTGCCGTTGACGATGAGGTTGTTTCCCGCCCGCAGAGTCAATACGCCTGGTTCGGCGCCCGCCCGGCTGGCCGAGTAAAGATTCCAGTCGCTATCGATTGTGAGGTTGCCGGGCGATTGAACCTCTACTCCGGGACGGAGGTGAAAGGTGCTGTCGCCGGCCTTGCCCAGAGCGGCCAGGATGGCATTCTTGTTTGCCATGAAACTTGCGACATCGGCATCGACCCGGTCGAATCCCAGCGTAGCACCGCCCCCGCTGCCGGCAGTGAGCGTATCCACGTTGCGGTATACCTGGACAGCTTCCAGTACCGTGGCGGACGCTCCCTGGATGGTTGGATCCAGCCCGTTCACAGCCACTCCATTTCCGGCACCGTCGCCGGTGCGCGGCGCGCGCAACAGCACCTTCCCTTCTGTACCGTCCGTGCCGGGGCTCACATCGATGCGGCTGCCGGCTTGAAGATCGAGCACGCCCGCCGCTGTGCCCAATACAACCTTGCCCCCCTGGGCATTGCTGGCGGTTGCATCGGCGCGCAGAATGGCACCACTCGCCAGAGTGACATCATCTTCGGCATAAAGTGCGATTTGCCCGCCGGCGGAACCACTGGCGTCGATTGCACCGGCCACGGTGATTGTGCCCTGGTCCACACTGAGCCTGTATTGTTGAGCGCGGATGGCGTCGGAGGCGGCTATCAGCACGTTGCCGGTGCGAATGCGCGCATCCACGGACTGGGTGAAGCCTCCCGCCGCCAGTGACCGGTTCAGTCCGGAATAGTTGCCTGGGCCAAGGCTGCCGGTATCGAGCTCGAACGTGCCCTGGCGCTTGCCGGCGGCGGCACTGGCGTAAAGGTCGCCTTCCAGTGCCAGCTGGCCATGTTCCGCCCTGATGCTCAAGGTTCCCGCATCGCTGCCGGCAGTACCATCCTGCGGGTCTTTTGCCCCGGAAAGATCGATGATCGCCGCGGATTGCGATGCACTGGCGCCCTGGAGCGTGACATTGCCGCTGGCGGACGCAAGGCTCACTTTGCCGCCGGGCACGTAAGCACCGACCCCCCCCAGTTCCTTCCCAACTCCCGAGGCATCGATGCGCGAGCCTGTCTGCAGGGTGACGCTGTCTCGCGCCTGCGTGCCATTGGCCTGCAGCGTCAGCTCTCCCGCACGCACCGAGATCAGGCCACCCTGGTCGATCCGGGTTCCCGTGATAATCAACTTTCCGCCTATGCCGGCTTCCGCCAGGGTCGTGCCGGAACCACCCTGCGGGAAGCCAATACTGACCGCGCCATCCGCATTGGTAATGCTGTAATCAGCGCCCGTCGATGCGCCCAATCTAGCTGACTGCAACTGCAGATCCCCTGAGTTCGCCAGCTCTAGCTTTCCATCGCTCGTTGCCTCGATGTCTTTCTGTGCCTGCAGTTGAACGGCGGAAAAACCCGCTATGTGTTTTTCCCCTTCGCCGATGAACAGGCGGCCGGAACCGGCAGCGCCGCTGTCGAGCGCCCGCACGGTCAGACTGCCGCTGCCGTCGCCCGCGCAATCTACGATGCAAGTTGCCTGGTTCAGGTTCGTGAGATTGACAGTGGCCGCTTGCAGCAGCTTGCTGTCAGCCCCATGGCCCACCAATCCCCATCCATCGAGGTGAAGGCTGTCGAGGCGGGGTTTTCCTTCGGAGGTGAGGCTTCCCAGCACCAGGGGGCCATACAGATCGATGGTGCTGTAGCTGCGAACGGTCAATTCGGTCAGCTCACTGAGACCCGACAGCAGGGTGGATGTCAGATTCAGCCCCGCCGTAGAGGTGCCCGCGGGCAGGTCGCCTATGCTGACTTTACTTGAGGAAAGAGCGACGGCATGAGCGTCGATCCGGGCGGACGGCGCAACCCTGCTGTCCGCAGCGGCATCCAGGATAACGCTACCCGTGCTCGCGATCCTTGCCTGATTCTCTACAGTGAGTGTCCCGGCGAGCGTTTCCGTGGAATCGACGATAGAGCGGCTGAACTGGAGCTGAGGACTTTCCGCAACGCGAAGCAAAGCCCCGTCTCCATTCACCTGGAGTGTGCCGGCACTGTTGTCGAGCGATCCCTGGCTCATGATGGAACTGCCGGATTTTGCAATGACCTGCTGCCTTGCCGCCAGGATGATTTCCGGTGCGAGGAGGGTGGATGCCATGGTATTGCGCAGTTCCACCCGATCGGCGCCCACCACCAGCTGGTCGCCCGACGGGGTGCCGGTGCGTCTGGCTCCTATGAGCAGGCTCTGGGCGCCCAGGCCGTTGAGCTTCGATGTCTGCAGTTGCAGCGATGCATCGTCGGGCCCCAGGCTATCCACCAGGCTGATGGAAGGCGCCTCCACCGAGACCTCGCCGCCGCGGCCGGCGCGCGTCAAGGGGTTGTTTTTGGCATCCTTGCCATAAGCGAAGTTGGCCGTGCCGAATCCTATCGTTCCATTCAGCAGCAGTGCGTCGGTTGCGGCGAGCTGGAGCTGCCCCGCGTCCGCCGCGATTTTCGGAATGGCGGTTCCGGCGGAAATGGCCGCGTCGGAGAAGAACTGATTGGAAAAGCTGTCGTTGTACTGGGATTGGGTGCGCACGATGCTGCCCGAAGTGACATGGAACAGCGAAGTCCGGCTTTCGACGATGTCCGTGCCCGCCACCGCCATCCGTCCCGCCACGATGGTGGAGCCATCCGTCTGTGCGAACACGGTGCCCAGCGGGAGGTCCTGGTACCCGAGCGTGGCGGTGAGGGCGGGAAGCGGCATGTCCTGTATGCCGCTCACCATGGAAATCGCATAAGCTCCCGGCAGCAGGGCGTAGCGGGCGGGGAGCAGCGCATAATACCCTGCAGCCAGGCCGGGCACGCCGCTCAGATAGACGGTATCGCCGATGCCCACCCCCGAGCCGATCTGGTATTGATGGTCGAGCGGAGCAAAAACCGAAGGGGAAGTAGTCGAACCGAGGCCGGGAAGAATCGCCGCGGTATAACGGCTATCCAGTACATCCCGGGAACCGCCGGGGCCCGCCACGAATTCGTATGCATACAGGTCGCCGCCGCCGGAAAGATCGGCGGTTGCGCCGCTTGAGATGGTCACAGTCGGCGCATTCAGCGATATTTGCTTGGCCAGAGGTGAGGAGATCAGGTTCGATGTGGCGGGATCGACCTGGTACACCCAGGATTTTCCATTCTGCACGCTGCCGAAAGGGATGAGCTTGCCGTCGCCGGACACCGAGGTGACGCTGCCATTCATCAGATTGACGCCGGCAGTGGCATTAAACGCGATCTGGCCGAGCGGCGCGCGTACAACCCCCGCCTGATTGATGGTGGTCGCATTGACGGTAAGCTTGCCTCCCGCCGAAAGGGGCGTATCGGCAATGCTTCCTCCACTGGAGAGGAAAGTCACTGTGCCGGGAGTATAGGCGCCTGCCGGATTGATGGTGAAGTCCG
The DNA here is from genome assembly GCA_035547595.1 of Nitrosospira sp. GTDB lineage: Bacteria > Pseudomonadota > Gammaproteobacteria > Burkholderiales > Nitrosomonadaceae > Nitrosospira. Next base: position 12,747 of record DASZUL010000055.1, on the reverse strand, counting down.
CCCGGGTGACAGGGTAGAGTTGATTCGCCTGAAATGTCAGATCGCCGCTGGACTTGAGGGAACCGGTAAAATTGGTGGTTGAATCGGTAACGCTGTAGGAAAACCGGATATCGCCGTCGCTACGGTAGCGTGCCGTCGAAAATCCGTCGAGTATGCTGTTGCCGCGGATATCCAGCAGCTTGGCATTGACGGCCAGGGCCGCATCGCCGATTGCCGGGTCGCGTTGCGGCAACGTATCGCCGGCCCCTGGCTGGTTGGCTCCATTCGCATTTCCCAGTGCCACGTAGGCTGCATGCAGATTGGCGGACGCACTCGCATTGCCTCTCAGCACCGGCGCGTCCAGCACCAGGCTGCGCCTGGCGCCGAAGTCCACGCTGCCGTCGATTGCGATCACATCCGTGCTCTTCAATTCGATCTGGTCGAACCTGCCGGCCTGGAGCTGCACGGCGCTGATATGGGCAGTGCCGTTGGCTGCCGAGCCGGGCAGGAGGGTGGCCGGGTCCGAAGTGAGGGTCAGGATACGATCTCCAGTCGGGAATGGGATCGCGCCACCACTGATCGAGGAATTCGGATTTTGGGAACGATCGTACAAGTCCAGCCCGATGGACAGGCTGCCGCCGGCTGCGCCGGCTACTGCCGCGGCTTTGCCTTGGAGAGTGCCATTGGCGACTATGCCTTCCCTGGCATGCAGGCTGATGGAACCGCCTGTTCCCGCGATGGCAAGGGTCTGCACGCCCGTGGAAGTGAACTGATCGATCTCGCCCTGCGCACCGGAAACGTCGATCAAGGAACCGGACTCCAGAATAAGATCGCCTTTGTTCGCGCTCAGCTCCACGCTGCCGGCATCCAGCATCCTTCCCTTGCGCAAGCCGTCCGCGCTGTCCCTGCGGATCTGCGCCATGCTTCCCGCCTGCAGCCGCGCGCCGCTTCCGAGCAGGAGATGCTGATTATTCACGAACCCTTCTCCCCCTAGCACGTCATCGGCTCCCACTACCACACCCGGGGCGACTCGCAAGCTGATATGGCCCGCGGGCGCATCGATGGAGCCAAAAACCTTCAGGTTTTCGCGCGCGGAAAGCGATACGGAAGCGCCGGGGTCGGTGATAATGGAAGCGCCTGTCTCCATGGTCAGGTTGCCCAGTCCTTGAGGACTCAATGCGCTGGTGGATGCAAGCGTCAGGCTGACAGGATTACGGAACAATTCGTCCAGCACGCCAAGGCTGCTGAAAGCTGCGATATCGCTGCCGGTGGGTCGGATCAGATAGCTGGTATCCAAAATCCGGTTCTGCATCTGCGGACGGATCTGCGTACCGTTGGCAATCCTCAGGTCGTTTACACCGGTCAGGCTGTACGAGGCGAATCCCCCCTGCCTGAAGGAAACCGGATCGACCCAGAATTCCCCCGCGTTTCCTGAAGGAGAGCCGCCTATCCTGACGGTGGGGGCGGTGACGGCGAGCGTGCCGCCTTCGAACAAGCCATAGCCCAGCAGCTTCCCTTGCGCGCTTATCATCCCCAGGGGATTCCCGCCGCCGTCAAAACCGGTGGATTCGAGATGAATGTCTCCGCCCTTTCCGGCGGTCAGCCTGTTATTGCTGTCGACCCATCCCCCTCCGGACACATCAATCCGGCTGCTGGCGCCCACCACTACATTCTTGAGGGCGGAGAGCGTGACACTCCCGCCATTAATCAAAACGGGCGTGTTGTCTGCAGTAGCAAAAATAAGGGGGGAATTATTGATCCATCTTCCGCGCACGTCGATCTGGGCGTCTGGCCCAATCTGCACATTGCTTTCGCGGCTTTCAAAACGAACGTCGCCTGAAACGATATGGATGTTGCCCGCGACGCTGATGGCCGAGGTTGCCAGCCCAGAAAAAGCTCCACCGCCGGCGAGCTGCAGATCGATTCCCGCGGGGACATTGATGGTGCCATTACTGAACAGCCGAAGAGTGGAAAAACCACCCAGTCTTATCAAATCCGTGGATACCAAAAGATTTTGCCGGGCGTCGGTCGGGACTGTGTCACCGGAATTAAGCCCGGGAGGCAGACTGGGTATCGATTTGCTGATAAGAATGTTTCGAGCGCGAAAATCGGGTGTTTCGGCTCCATTTATTTCCTGGCTCGCCTCGCCGATTATGAGCGTGCCGCCTTTTGGCACCTGGGTTTCCGTTCGTTGCAGCGGTCCGGAGATTGCGCCCGCCTGTAGTTCGCCTTGCAACGCCGCCCAGGGCGAGCTTACGGAAATCGTTCCGCCCGATTCTCCTTCCGCATATCCCTGCAGCACTGGGCGGGGCGTTGCTACGATGGTCGTGGTACCCCATTTGCCGGACTTGACGGTATAGTCGTCGGCAAAGCCGACGTAATTGATGTCGATGGGCGCATCGGCAATGTTGTAGATACGGCCGTCGGCTCCGAGCAGCGTGGTGCTACGGTCCAACCCCTGCTGGTACTGTATGGTGCCTCCGGAAACATCGAGTATCGAGCCGGCCTTGGCGATAATATCGCCACCCGAATCCAGCGATATGCTTCCTGCTTGCGTGAGTTTTTCGGAAATTCCCCGACCAAGGTTGTTGAGGAACGGGGTGATATCCGCCAGGGGCGTGCCTTTTCTCAGATCAACGGTAACCGTCTTGCCTCTGAGAAAGCCATCGCGTTGCAGAGGAGCATCCTGCAGTTCATTCGAGCGCAGATCTATCTGCACCAGGTTTCGCTCTGCGGAGAGCTGCACCCCTTGCAATCCGGAGGTGTCTATGCGGCTGGCGCCATCGAGAAAGATGCGACTGCCGTCGGGCTCGACCGGCGTCATCTTTATATTATTGCGGTTGAGAAAACGGTCGTAAGGATTATCCGCTGCCAGCAGATTTGCCTTGCCGCCCGGCGCAATAACGGCAGCATTCCCTTCGAGGCTGATCGTCTTGCCGACCAACGACACATCCGAGGGGAGGAAAACCTGCGTATCGGTAATGGTATTGCTGTCTCCTGGATCCGCGATGATCTGTGTCACGCTGCCTTGCGATAGCGTCAAGTTGCCTCCCTGGTTCGGCAGCAACCTGTTGCTTCCATTTTCGGAGACATTGACAAAGCCGGCGGATAAACTGTTGTCCAGGGGATTCCTGCGGGAAACATCCCCGGCCGCCAGATGGATGGAGCCGTTGGCATTGACGGATGTCGTTGCGGTCAGCCGGCCCGACTGGTTCACCAGCAAGCCTGCAAGGGTAATGTTGCCCCGCTCCGCCGTAATCGTTCCCAGATTGTTTGCGCTGGAGTTTGCCAGCCCACCCGCGTCCACCTCGATAAGGAGACCCCGTAGCGCGGGATCGCTGCTCGCCGCCAGATAAACCGTTTTCCCCGCGCCGAGTATGGTTTGGCCGTCAGGGGTACCGATTTTGCCCTGGTTGGTCACCGTGGGCGCCAGCAGCATGATGCGTCCGCCATTTGCGGTAGCGAGAACCGCGCCTGGCTTGATTTCGATATTGCCTGTCACGCCGGTGCCGCTTTCGAACACGGCTGGGAATGTATCCCCGATTGCGCCCACGTTGCCTGCGAGCAATCCGCCGAGATAGGTCGAATCCTTGATATTGAGAGTCGAAGCTACCAATCCGCCGACGTTAACCTGGGCGCCATCTGCAAAGATCACTCCATTCTGGTTGATCAGGTAAACTTGCCCGATGGCTTTCAGTTGCCCCGCAATGATGCTGGCGTCCTGGCTCCAAATATGGTTGAGCGTGGAGGAGGTCGAACCGGGCTGGTCGAAGACCACGGCCTTATCCGCTCCGATATTGAAATTCTTCCAGTTGAGAATGGCTTGTTCACTCAACTGGTACACTGTCATCGTATTGCCGTCGATGACGGGTACGCCGCCGTGGCTGAGTTGGCCGGCGCTGATGAATGGAAGATCGCCTCCCCCGCCGCATGTGCCGCCTGCGCAAGGTATGGGGAGTGAAGCTGGATCAACGGCATAAGCGGCATTTGACCATGCCTGCATTACCGCCGTAGCCGCCCACAGCAGTTTGAAGCTGCCGCCCAACTGCTCGCGCAGGCGGCGGGATGATGAAAAACTGCCGAGCGGGTAAGGTATTCGAGAATGCATGCCGTAGAACTTCTAATAGTTATTCTTAAAAAATAGTTGCAAGCTTCAAAACAGGAAGATAGACGTACGCCGGGCGGCATACATCTATCTCTATCAGCCCGGGCCCCAGGAGAGGTAGGGACCGGGCTTATCCCCGCAGAACACGGGGATTACGGGCTTCTTACTCCACCAATTGCAGCGGTGCCGCCGAATTGCCGAAGCGGGTACCCTTCGCGCGGAATGCATCGAGTGTCGCATTGCCAGTGACGGGAAAGGTAATCGGATCGAGGATGGTGCCGGGGACGGTGGTAATCACAGCGGGATCCAGCGCCTTGTTGGTGAACGCGGCGATTACCGCGCCCCAGGCTGTTCCACTCTGGTTGAAGCGCTGGCCATTCACTGCGCTATTGCGTGTATTGATGGAAGCTTGGTAGAAGTAGTCGTACCTTCCGCTGATGGCCTGAGCTTTGTTGAAGGTCGTGGTGCCGACGCTTCCTCCATCAATGCTGGTGAATTGCCAATTGCTGCTTCCCGTCGGGAGGTTTTCCAGGCCGAGTATGCCGATGCCGCGCTTGCCCTTGGCAAACACACCGTCCAGTACACCCGGGACGTTGCCTGCGCTCGGCTCGGTACGGACCGTATATTCGCCGTAATTGACCGGATCGCCGACGTCGCCGTTCAGGTTAATCGGGTCGACCGTTCCTCCAAAGGCCAAGCCACCGGGCGCATTCAGGAAATACTGGTTGGCTGCGGCCTTGGCGCCAGAACCGAAATTCCGGTCTATCAGGATAACGTCGCCCGCGGGGAGGCCGATTTGGCTCCAATCCACGATGTTGCCTGACAGAATTCCGGCAATCTCGGCCTTGCTGAATCCGTTGGGGCGTTGTGTCGCGAGGTTGTTGGTGACGGCAATTCCGTTCACAACGTCATACAGGGGCTGTGAAGTCACCTTGCTCAGCTCTGCAGGCGTGACCGGTGTGGTGCCGGCGGGGAGATTCAGTCCTGTGAAGAGGGCCAGTTCCTCGTTTGCCAGGCCGATGTCCGGCGCTTTCGGATCAGTCAGGCTGGTATTCGTGATCCGGTAGGACGGATTGCCGCCAGCGGAAATGAGCGTCGCATTGCCAATGATCTTATAGTAGGGCAAAGTCTGGCCGCGGACCAGCGGTCCGATACCATTGGCGAAAACGCCCCCGAGCGAGCGATAGACGATCAGCACATTCGAACCTGCCGGCAACGACCCCGCCGCGGCGGCCAGCTTGCCGTACACCGCGCGGAAAGCTCGGCCCTTGGAGTTGTCGGCCTGATCGGTGTAATAGTCTATAGTGCCCGGCGTGAACAGGGATTTTGCTATGGTTTCGAATACATTGTTTTGTTCCGCTCCACCGCCCACATAGAGAGTCAGGTCCGGGGTAACGGTCGGGGCAACTGCGTATGCATGGCCGGCAAATGCCAGCACAAGCGTGGCAGCGACGATGTTCTGTTTCATTGGAGTTTCCTTTTTAAAAAGTTGAATGCCGAATGGATCGCATTGTTTGGACAAAATCCTCCCTTCAACCCGGCATGATCCGCCGGGTCTGATAAAACAAGGAGTGGGATGATCTAGGCCGGAGAAACGGAACGGCGCCGCGCGATAGTAGCCACGAGGGCCAGTCCGGCCAGCAGCATTGCCCAGCTGTCAGCTTCGGGAATAGGAGAAACAGAAGAAATTGCCAGCGCTCCGGACTCGCTTAACGTCACTTTCCCTAATAGCTCCGCGTTGACGACATTGGTTACCGGCACGCCGTTTTTGGTAATCTCGTAGAAACTCAGAGAGCCGCCTAATCCGGCTGTCGTATCGAAATTGGATTTGGTGTTCCAATTGTTACCCTCTGCCACTTCAAAAGAGGCATAGTCGGCTGGTCCTTCTTTTAAATGGAGCGTTGAATTTCCATTTTCGAAACCGGTGGCTCCCCAATTGCCACTTGCGGTAACATAAGAGTTGAAGTTGCCACCCCAAGAATTCAACTGCGCGTTGCGGGTGCCTGCTGGAACTCCATCAGCCGATCCCGTGGTCAGGTAGCTTACAGGGTCTCCATCCACCGAACCTGCATTGGTATCTGCCGCAATGACATTCCATCTGATATCGGCAAGATGTGCAGAGCCGACATGGGAAAGAAAAGAATTCCAATTTGCATCATTGGCGAGATTGACGGAAAGCCCAGAAAATGACGATGTGATATCGTCCTTCCGCAAGCCGGTATCCAGTGCAAAGGAATAACCGCTTACGGACTCATAGGCATTGAACAATACCGAGCTATTTCCCGCAGAGCCGTCGAAGGCGGCGAATGCGGTGCCTGAGGCGGCTAGAGCCACGGCGGCCACGAGGGTTTTGATCTTATTGGATTTCATTAAAACACTCCTTGATTTCATTTCAATTGAACAAGTGACCGAACTACACCCGCATCCTAGGAAAAAAACCGGGGGAATGAAAACAACATATTTGCATTAGAAAATGAACTGATTTCATAATTTGAAGCAGCAGAAATCACTCCTGAGATTCTGCCGGAGGATAAGCGCGAACAAACAAATCCACAAAGGACAAAAAATTGTAAGTGCCCGACTTTTCGTCATCATTTTTCCAGGGGAGCCTGGCAACAAAGAATTCAATTAACGGTGCCGGCTTGATGAGCTCCTATCCAGGCACGGGCCTGGCTCGGAGGCTGATTTTGTAGAGAAATCCGAATCCGTGCCACATGCCGGGGTTTTCCTGGAAGCTGGCGCGGCTGGAGGTAAGAGGTGTAGAGTTCCGTCCGCTGGTGGCCTGATGCTCTGCCTGACTGAATAGCCCTTTTCGTGCAACGGGGACAAATATGGAAAGCTTGTCAAGAAAAGATCAACACAACGCCAACAAATTGCACAAGCGGTTGAGGCGCCTCGTCGGCACCGCGATTGCCGATTTCAATATGATCGAGGAAGGGGATCGTGTGATGGTATGCCTCTCGGGCGGAAAGGACAGTTATGCTCTGCTCGATATCCTGCGTAACCTTCAAGCTCATGCTGAAACTCGGTTTGAGCTCATTGCCGTGAATCTGGATCAGAAACAGCCGGGCTTTCCCGAGCATGTGCTGCCCGGCTATCTCTCCGCCATCGGCATGCCCTTTCGCATTGTCGAACAGGACACCTACAGCGTGGTGAAGCGGCTGATTCCGGAGGGAAAGACGACCTGCAGCCTTTGTTCGCGCCTACGCCGGGGAGTGCTGTATCGCGTTGCCGGTGAGCTTGGCGCGACCAAGATCGCGCTGGGGCACCATCGCGACGACATACTGGAGACGCTTTTTCTAAACCTGTTTTACAGCGGCAAGCTCAAAACCATGCCGCCCAAGCTGGTGAGCGACGATGGCCGCAATATCGTGATACGCCCGCTTGCGTATTGCAAGGAAAAAGACCTGGCTGCTTACGCGGAAATGGAGAATTTCCCCATTATCCCTTGCAACTTGTGCGGTTCGCAGAAAAACCTTCAGCGCCAGGTAGTGGGGGAAATGCTGCAGCACTGGGATAAGAAGTACCCCGGCAGGCTGGAAACCATGTTTACCGCATTGCAGAATATCCAGCCCTCGCACTTGCTCGATCCAGCGCTCTATGATTTCAAGGGGCTCAAGACTGGAAATGAACCTTTCCCGGATGGGGACAAGGCCTTCGACCCGGAAACATTCGAGTCGCGCGTGGAAGAAATTCCCCATATAACCTGATCAGGTTCTACGGCCAACCTGTGCTACGGGTGAAAGCAATGCTTGAAAAATGCCGGATAGATCCAGCGATAGATTAAAATGAACGGCTCTATCGGAACTGGACCATTTTTTGAAAGATTGAATAGCTCTGGCCCTAGAGTCATCAATAAGCCGGAAAAATTCAGGCATGCCCATGAAGCATAAGTTCACCTGGCTTCCTATTGTTCTTGTTGCAGCTTTATCGCAGATGCCGTCTGCCTATCCTGCCGTACCGGTCATGGACGGGAAAAATGGGGTGCCCACGCTCGCTCCGCTGCTGCAGGAGGTCACGCCGGCAGTGGTCAATATCTCGGTCCAGACACGTTCCGCCATCGAAGAAAATCCGCTGTTTCGCGATCCTTTTTTCCGGCGATTTTTCAATATTCCTGACCAAGCGGAGCGCCCTGAACAGAGCGCCGGATCGGGCGTGATCGTCGACGCGGTCCACGGCTACGTGGTGACCAATTTCCATGTAATCAAGGATGCCCTACGGGTAACGGTGACACTGAAAGACCGGCGCCAGTTTCAGGCAAAGCTGGTGGGGACGGATCCAGGCACCGATATCGCGCTGCTGAAAATCGATGCAAAGAAATTGCAGGCGCTGCGCCTTGGCAATTCCGATTTGCTCAACGTCGGCGATTTCGTCGTGGCGATCGGCAACCCGTTTGGCCTTGGGCAGACCGTGACATCCGGCATCGTCAGCGCGCTGGGTAGAAGCGGGCTCGATATCGAAGGATATGAGGATTTCATCCAGACCGACGCATCCATCAATCCCGGAAACTCCGGTGGCGCGCTGGTCAACCTGAAGGGTGAGTTGGTCGGAATCAACAGCGCGATAATCGGACCCTCCGGCGCCAATGTCGGAATTGGTTTCGCAGTGCCCAGCGTCATGGTGAAGGCGGTGGTGGATCAGATCGTGCGTTTCGGCGAGGTGCGGCGTGGCAGATTGGGAGCAAGCAGCGAGGACGTTACCCATGAACTGGCAGCATCCCTTGGACTTGCTTCCACCGCTGGCGCCATTGTCAGCACAGTCGATGCCAATTCGCCGGCGGAAAAGGCGGGCTTGAAGGCGGGAGATGTCATCATCGCGGTCAACGGAAAAAATATCAGGAGCTCCCTCGATTTGCGCAACAAGATAGGCCTAATGCCGATCGGCGAGACGGTAATCCTGGAGCTGATAAGGAACGGCAAGCCTATCACGACCCGCGTCAAGATCGCCAAACCGCTGGATGTGCCAGGCACCGAGGCTGAAACCGTGCCACAGCTTGCCGGCGCAACGGTGGCAAACTTCAAGGCCGAATCTGCACGCGGGCCGGAGGGAATCGTGGTAACAAAAGTCGAAGGAAATAGTCCGGCCTGGATGCACGGCCTCAGACCCGGAGATATCATTATCGGGGTCAACAGGAAAAAAGTGCGCTCGGTGCAGGAATTCCTCGCGGCCGTGCAGGCGAGCCAGGATTCGATCATACTCAGCCTGTTGCGCGGCGATTTCAGGCTGAGGATCATGATACGTTGACGGTTATCCCTCGACTGATCCATCCTCTGAAAATAACGGCCTGATTCCGCTCTTGGGCCTGTCTTTGCGATCCCCCGTGGCTTTACAGGTTTTTGTCCGGAGATTTGTTCAGTTCTTCCTTCTCCAATCCCCTGTTTTCCTCGTTTCCCGGGCAGCGTGCGCTGTCGATGAGTTATTCTCCAGGCCGTGAGCATGCGAAGGCATGAAGGACTTTTGTTCGCAGTATAATCTGCAGTTTTAACAGGGAAAGCGGAAGTTCATGCAGGAAAAATACCACCCGCAGCAAATCGAGCCGGAAGCCCAGCAATATTGGCGGGTGACCTCTGCCTTCAAGGCGGCAGAAATTTCCGGCAAAAAAAAATACTACTGCCTGTCCATGTTTCCCTATCCCTCCGGCAAGCTGCACATGGGGCATGTGCGCAACTACACTATAGGCGATGTGCTGTCGCGCTACCATCGCATGCAGGGCTGCAACGTGCTGCAGCCCATGGGCTGGGACGCTTTCGGGTTGCCCGCTGAAAACGCAGCGATGCAAAACAATGTTCCGCCGGCGAGATGGACTTACGACAATATTGCTTATATGCGGCAGCAACTGCAGAGCCTGGGTTTTGCCATCGACTGGGACCGCGAGGTGACTACCTGCAGTCCCGAGTATTACCGCTGGAACCAGTGGCTGTTCCTGCGAATGCTCGAAAAAGAGCTTGCCTACAAGACTACCGGAACCGTCAATTGGGATCCGGTCGATCAGACCGTGCTTGCCAACGAACAGGTGATAGATGGCTGCGGGTGGCGCACCGGCGCACCCGTCGAGAAGCGCGAAATACCCATGTATTACATGAGGATTACCGCCTTTGCCGACGAGCTGCTGGAGGATCTGAACAACCTGCCCGATTGGCCGGAGCGGGTCAAAACCATGCAGGCGAACTGGATCGGAAAGAGTCATGGCGTGGATATCATCTTTCCGCCTGATATTCCGTCAGGAATGCCACAGGCATTGAAAGTGTTTACCACCCGCGCCGATACCCTGCTCGGCGTGACTTACGTGGCGATTGCCGCCGAGCACCCGGTTGCGCTCCTTGCGGCGGAACATGATCCGGAGCTTGCGGAATTCCTGGATCAATGCAGGCACGGGGCCACCATGGAAGCGGAAATCGCCACGCAGGAAAAGAAGGGCATGGATACCGGCTTGCGCGCGACGCACCCGCTTACGGGGGAGAATCTTCCGGTTTGGGTCGCGAATTACGTGCTTATGGGCTACGGCGAAGGCGCGGTCATGGCGGTCCCTGCCCATGACGAGCGGGATTTTGAATTTGCGGCGAAATACGGGCTGCCGGTCAAATCCGTCATCAAACCGCACGATGGAGATCTTGCCAATCCGCTGCGGCAGGCTTATGTGGAACATGGCGTTACTTTTGATTCGGGTAAATTCTCGGGTCTGGGATTCGACGCCGCGGTGGAAGCAATAGCGGCGGAGCTGGAAAAGAAGGGGCTGGGAGCGAAGCGCACGCACTACAGATTGCGTGACTGGGGTATTTCCCGCCAGCGCTACTGGGGTTGTCCAATCCCTCTCATACATTGCGACCGATGCGGAACAGTACCTGTGCCGGATGCGGATTTGCCGGTAGTACTCCCCGAAGACCTGGTGCCGGATGGTTCCGGCAATCCGTTGACGAAAGAGCCGTCCTTCTATGAGTGCCCATGCCCTCAGTGCGGTGGGAGCGCGCGCCGCGAAACGGATACCATGGACACGTTCGTCGATTCCTCATGGTATTACATCCGTTTTGCCTGCGCCGATCAGGCCGGATCCATGACGGACGTGCGCGTGAATTATTGGCTGCCGGTAGACCAGTACATCGGCGGCATCGAGCATGCGATATTGCACCTTCTCTATTCCCGCTTCTGGAGCAAGGTGATGCGCGACCTCGGCCTGGTGAATTTCGATGAACCATTCAGGAGTCTGCTTACCCAAGGCATGGTGCTGAACGAAATCATGTTCCGGAAGACCGATAGCGGGCGTATCCATTACTTCAATCCGGCGGAAGTGGAGGTCCAAACCGACGAGCTAGGCAGGCGCAGCGGGGCAATTTCACGCACGGATGGCAAACCGGTTGAATTCGGCGGTATCGGCACCATGTCCAAGTCCAAGAACAATGGTGTCGATCCGCAAAAACTGGTCGAGCAATATGGTGCCGATACCGCGCGGCTGTTCATGATGTTCGCCAGCCCGCCCGAGCAGACGCTGGAATGGGCGGATACGGGAGTCGAAGGAGCGTTCCGTTTTTTGAAGCGTTTATGGAAACAGGTGTACGAACATGTGGCTTACGAGCATGCTCAAGAGGAGAAAGGAAAGGGGCCCGGCGATCCGGCGCAGATCGAAGAGAATATTGCCGAACTCAAGGCATTGCGTTTTCGGTTGCATCAGACTATCGCCAAGGTTGGCGACGATCTGGGCAGGCGCCATACCTTCAATACCGCCATCGCGGCGGTGATGGAATTGATGAACGCGCTGGGCAAGCTGCGGAATACTGGCCCGGAAATACGGCAATTCATGCAGGAGGCCCTTGAAAGCATCGTCTTGCTGCTTTCACCCATCGTTCCCCATATTTGCCATGCATTGTGGCGCGAATTGCGACCTGGCACGGAGCTGCTGGATCAGCCGTGGCCCCAGGCGGACGGCACGGCCCTGGTGCAGGATGAAATAGAATTAATAGTCCAGGTCAACGGCAAACTGCGCGACAGGATAAGGGTTGCGCGGGGCGCCGACTTAGCCGCTATCGAACGTCTGGCGTTTGAAAGTGACCAGGTAAAAAAATTCGTCGCTGGCGGGACAGTAAAAAAGGTTGTACTGGTGCCGGGCAGATTGGTTAATATCGTCGTATAAAGAAAGGTTCTTGAGTTATATTCAACATGAGATTCAAGCCATGAAGAAGATCATCCTGGTATTGTTTTGCGGGTTGCTTGCCGCCTGCGGCTTTCAATTGCGCGGTGTGGCTAACCTTCCCTTTCAGACCATCTACATCTCTTTCCCCACGGGACACCCCATCGGCACTGACGTGAAACGCCTCATCAAGGCGGGAACCAGCACGCGCATCGTGGAGAAGCCCAAAGATGCGCAGGCCCTGCTGGAAATCCTCAGCGTCGTAAACGACAAGCAGATCATGTCGGTTTCCGGAGGCGGCCGGGTACGGGAGTTCGAATTGCGCTACCGTGTGTCGTTTCGCCTTCTCGATGCGAAGGGCATGGAGCTGATCCCAACCAACGAAATCGCCCTGCGGCGGATTCTTCCTTTTACCGATGCCCAGGTCGTGGCCAAAGAGGGTGAGGAGGCGATGCTTGTGCGGGAAATGCAGGGCGATTCCGCGGCACAAATAGTACGGCGGCTGGAGGCCGTCAAGGTAGCTTCGGATTGAATGTCATGG
>DASZUL010000054.1:0-13916 GCA_035547595.1 Nitrosospira sp. | reverse complement strand
TGCTGGTTTTTGAAGCCATATTCACCTCCTGTCGAGCTAACCTGAATGTTCCCGCTCCCTGCTGGCCCGGGGGCCGCAGCTCCTGGGAATACCGTACCTCCGCACATGGGCGAAGATATGGCGGCATGCTAACCACGAGGGGGTGGCGGATCTGTACGGAGCCCCACATAGTTTAGGAAAATCAATCAATTCCCCTATGCCCGGAATGGATTTACCTGCCTGTCATTTTCCGGAAGAACTGGATTGCGGGAGGCCAGTCATGCGCAGTGCACGCGTATCCGAAGATGGAACCTTCGCACGACGTGCGATGCCTGTCGGAGAGCGGGAAACGAGGGCGGAGATGCGAATCTTTAGACCAAATCGGCGAAGCTTGGACCAAACTGCACCCGGGTAAACTGAGAAGAAAGCTGCCACTACCACTCCCTTTCATCGTCTTTATCGCCGGCGGGCGAAAAATGGACATCCGAAGCGCCGCCGGCATATCCGTCAGGATTGGGTCAAGTGGGCATTCTGCATCTCAATGATCAAATCCTTCAGCACCTTGAAATCCACCGGTTTGGTGAGATGGTGGTCAAACCCGGCCTTGCTCGAGTCGCGGCGATCTTTTTCCTGTCCCCATCCGGTCAGCGCGATCAGTTTGATGTCGTTGAACTGGGACTGCTTGCGAATCCGCCGCGCCACCTCATGGCCATCCATGCCCGGCATCCCGATATCCATGAGGATGACATTCGGCTGGTAATTGGGTATCGCGGCCAGTGCCGCCGGTCCGCCATTCACTGCCTGGGCATTCACTCCGATGGATTCGAGCAGCATGGCGAGCACTTCCGCCGCGTCCCGATTGTCGTCGACCACCAGTACGCGCAAGCCAAGCGGGGGTGGAGAATTTTTTCCCGGTCCGGCGTTTTCCGCTGCTTCGGGGGCTTCGCATAACGGCAGGCGTACGATGAATTCGCTCCCTTCATCCCTGCCCTCGCTTCTGGCTTCGATCATGCCGCCGTGCATTTGAACCAGGCGATGGACCAGGCTCAGTCCGATGCCCAGACCTTCCTGGTGTCCCCTGCCATTGCGGCGTTCCTGGGCAAATATATCGAATATGCGGGACAGCATCCCCGGCAGGATACCTATGCCGTTGTCCCGTACCGACACGACCGCTTCTTCACCTTCCTGGCGAGCCGTCAGCCAGATATGGCCTCTTTTCTTTGTGTACCTGGCGGCATTGTTGAGCAGATTGCTGAATACCTGCGCAAGGCGCGCGGGGTCAGCATACACTACTAGCGATCGCTCGGGGATGAATACGGTCAATTCGTGCTCTTTTTCATTCACCAGCGGCATGCTCGCCTCGATCGCGCTGCGCAACGCCATGGCCAGGCGCATGGGACCCTGATGCAATTCGAGTTTTCCGCTGGTAATGCGCGACGCCTCCAGCAGATCATCCACCAGCCGCTCAATATTGCGTACCTGCCGTATTATCATCGGGAGCAGTTGCGGCAGCGCCGCGGCGCCCTCCGGTCCGGCAATGAGCGCCAATCCGTTGCTGATCGGGCCGAGCGGATTCCGCAGTTCGTGCGCCAGCGTAGCCAGGAATTCATCCTTGCGGCGATCGGCCTCCAATAGCGCGGATTCCGCGGTAACGGCATCCGTAATATCGATCGACACGCCCGCATGCCCGGCATACTCGTCATTCGCAGTAAACCAGGGCAGCGCATAGGATATGAGCCAGTGCCATTCGCCATTTGCGACACGGATCCGGACCCGCTGCTGAAAACGGCTGTGCTTGCGCAATGCCTCCTCGAATGCCGCAAGATATCGCTTCGCGTCATCCGGATGAATGATGGAACGCCAGCCGATAGGCATCAGTTCTTCCAGCGTCATGCCGATCAACTCCCTGAACCGCTGGTTGAGATAGACGGCATTCCCCCCCGCGTCAACGCGCCACGTAAGGGCGGGAGAGGCCTCCGCCATGGCGCGGAAGCGTGCCTCGCTTTCGCGCAGGGCTTGCTCGGCGCGTTTGCGCCCGGTTATGTCAATCACATACTGCACGCCTTCGCGCTCGTTCAGTTTCTTCGATGAAATCAATGCCCACCAGCGGGAACCATCCTTGCGCGCAAACTCCTTCTCCTGGGGAATTGCGCATTGGCCAGGCGGGATATCGAAAACTGCTTGCGGCAGACTGGATATCCACTCCTTCCAATCCTCCGGCCAATTTTCCGGCATGGCCTCATCCCCACCGGAGAGCTTCTCCCTCTCCTCCTCGCATTCGAAACCACTCATTTCACGAAAGGCTTTATTCGACGAGGTAATTCTTCCCTCGGCGTCAAAGAAAACAATGCCTATCGTTTCGATTTCCAGTACCCGGCGAAAATGCTCCTCCCGTTGGCTCAACGCCTGCTCAAAACTCCCCTGCTGTGCTGCCGGACTGTACGCGCCTATCGGTGCGTTGGTTTCGCTTATCGTTACCAGCATGCCTCCGGGAGAGCCTGTTTCCTCGCCATCCGCATTGCCTGCCCCCCCTCCACCCGGCACGGGGCTGCATGTCAGCCTGAAAAACGCCTTCTCCGGCATACCGCTGCGCTCGATATCCAGTTGCCTGCCGTCGAATATGAATGACTCGCCGCGCTGCATTACCGCTTCGCAAGCCGGCTTCAGAACATACCATATCTCGGGCCAGCCCAGGCTTACCGGCTGACCCAGGGCCGCTGCATGCTTGATGGGCATCAAGCCGCGGCAGGCGTCGTTATGGATCTGTATGAAATTTGGCCCCCAGAGCAGCATTGCAGGCGTGGGCAGCGATAGAACGATGCCGACGCTCGTTTGCAGGGGGGCGGGCCATGCCGAAATGGAACCCAAACCCGAGCCGCTCCAGTCGTGGTCATGAATGAGTGCGCTCATGCCGCTCTTGTTTAACCAGAGCGGTTTTCCCGTTTCCGTTTGAGCCAGCGATATTCGGTTTGCCATAGGAATAATTACTCAGGAAAAACCGCCCGGTAATCGGATTGCCACCATGTCATTCGATGTGATGGCTCGCTGTATTCAGCTTAGCATAACGCAACAATAATGCCGGATTCCGAGGCCATGTGCTTACCCGGCATTTTTGCCGCAATCCGGTCATTTTTCCGCCGAACTCACCCACGACGGACAACGATGTGTGCGCTACCGAACCGTTCATCTCCACGCAGAACGTTAAAACCTTTTTCTGCTAATCCAGGTTTGCTACCATTGGCGAAAACACCTGTTGGGAATGGGCATGTCTAGACTGCAAGATAACGAAGAGGCCTTGCTGCGCTCTGTTGCGCTGCAGACCTCCAGCGCGATTCTACTGGCGCGCCAGCGCGCCGAGCATGAACTCAGGCAGGCAAAGAAGGACCTGGAGGATAAAACAAGGCAACTCGATCATTCCCTTTCGATATTGCGCGCCACCATAGAGGCAACGGCTGAAGGAATCCTGGTTACCGACGAGGAAGGCACCATACTGCGGTTCAACGAGCTTTACCTGAAGATGTGGGGAATCAAGCGCGATCTGTCCTACTTCAGCGAGCATCGCCAGCTGTTGCAATTCTGCGGCAGGTATATGAAGGACCCGCAGGTTTTTTTTGAAAGAACCGAAAAAATTTACGCATCCTGGCCTCCGGATACATATGATGTGCTGGAGCTTACCGATGGCAGGGTGATCGAACGGTTTTCGAAGATCCAGTATATAGAAAGCCAGAATATCGGCCGCGTCTGGACCTACCGTGACATCACTAGGCGCAGGCGCGCCGAGGAAGCGGTGCGCGAAAGCGGCGAGCGCCTGCAATTCATGGCGGATTCGATGCCCCTGAAAATATTCATGTGTCGGCCTGACGGCGAAGCGGACTACATGAACCGCCAGTGGCTGGATTTTACCGGGGAGACCGTTGACAAATTATTGGGTTGGGAATGGACCAAATTCATCCATCCGGATGATCTGGAGGAAAACGTCGAGCGATGGCGGCACTGTCTTGCCACCGGCGAGCCTTTCCTTTTCGAGCATCGGGTCAAAAGAGCGGATGGAGAGTATGGGTGGCACCTGACCTGCGCCCATGCCAAGCGCGATATCCATGGAAATATATCGATGTGGGTAGGCTCGAGTACGGATATCGATGGACTCAAGCGGGCCGACGAGGAAAAAAAGCAGCTTCTCGAAAACGAACGTATAGCGCGCGCCGAAGCGGAGCGGGCAAGCCAGATCAAGGACGAATTTCTCGCTACGCTGTCACATGAGCTGAGAACGCCGCTCAACGCGATTCTGGGCTGGTCGCAGCTCATCCAGCAGGGAACCATGAGCCAGGAAAACGTCCACCGCGGCTTGGAAACTATCGAAAGAAACGCGCGCGCGCAGAATAAGCTGATCGAGGACCTCTTGGAAATGAGCAGTATCATTTCGGGAAAAGTTCGTATCGACATGCAGCGAGTGAATCTCTCGGCCATAGCCGAGGCGGCGGTCGAATCAGTCATTCCAGCTGCGGAAGCCAAGGGAGTCAGGCTGAAGAAGAAGATCGATCCGGCGACGGGCGTCGTATCCGGCGACCAGGACCGGCTTCAGCAGGTTATCTGGAACCTCCTGTCCAACGCAATCAAGTTTACCCCCAAGGGCGGCAATGTCGAGATCGCTGCCATGCGGGCAGGCTCGCAGGTCGAGGTCAATATAAAAGACTCGGGAGTAGGCATTCGACCCGAGTTTCTCCCGTATGTTTTCGATCGTTTTCGCCAGGCGGATTCTTCGCTTACCCGGCATCACGGCGGGCTCGGCCTGGGGCTCGCCATCGTCAAGCAGCTCGTGGGGCTGCACGGAGGCACAGTGCGCGCGGAAAGCCCGGGAGAGGGAAAGGGAGCATCCTTCGTCGTAAGCCTTCCCCTTGCGCCTGTCAACTATAAGCGCGAGGCGGCACGCGCACTGCTGCACACGGAGGGCGTAAATCTCACGCTTCAGGGAATCAGGATCCTCGTCGTCGATGACGAAGAGGATTCCCGCGAACTCATCCGGGAAGTGCTGACAGACTGCGAAGCGGAGGTCGCCGCCGCTGCAAGTGCCGCGGAAGGACTGGAGATGCTGAAAACCCAAAGACCGGATGTGATGATCAGCGACATCGGTATGCCGGGCAAAGACGGATATCAGCTTATTCGCGAAATAAGGCAGCTTCCCGCCAGCTCCGGCGGCAAAATACCCGCGATTGCCCTTACCGCTTTTGCAAGCTCCGAGGACCGGACCAAAGCAATGATAGCGGGGTACCAGATGCATCTCTCCAAGCCGGTCGAACCCCACGAGCTGGTTGCGACCATTGCCGCCTTTACGCAGTGGATGCATTAGGGAAGCCGGAAATTGCCCGATCACGGAACGAGCTTTCTTTGCCGACTCCGCTGCGAAACCGCGCTGACGATCTCCATCCTCTTTTCCGCTAGTTCGATCGCTTCGCTCTTCTTTCAGGAAACTGGAAAAACCCCGAAACTCTTCAGGAATGCAGCAATCTCCCTGATGCTGTTCTCCGCCGACACAAGCATATTGAAATCCCGGAACCTGTCCATAAATTACGGCATTATGGAATCATACTTATTGACCGTACCTGCCGCTAATCCGCCTGGATCCGAATGAAATCATGGCCGTCATCATACCGACCGAACCCATAGGCAGCATTCCCCGTCCCCCTGAACTGATCGAGGCGCTCGCGAGCGGCAATCCATTGGGACCGGAAATGCTCCCGCTCTATGACATCGCGATACGGGATACGATAGCGCAATTCGAAGCCACCGGTTCTCCGGTGATCACCGATGGAGAACAGAGGAAATATCACAACTTCTGGACTTATTCGGTACATGGGCTCCCCAATACCAACCCCGACGGCTTCGCCATTCCTTTCGAAGCCGGCCACCACCGACGCATGCCTAAGCTTGTAACCGGTCCGTTCCGTTACCGGATTTACGCTGATGAATATCTGGATGCCGCCATGCGCTGCGCCCAGGTGCCAGTCAAACAGGCCGTCATCTCGCCCTCCGCCTTGAGCCTGATGTATCCCGCGGAAGAAATTCCGGATTATCCCCGTTCGAGATTCATAGACGACCTGTTGGCCGAGCATGAAACCGAGGTTCGCCGCTGCCTTGCCAAAGGAGCGCATAAAGTCCAGATCGATTTCACCGAAGGGCGGCTGGCAATAAAGCTCGATCCCAGCGGAAAGCTCCTTAACAGCTTCATCGACCTGAATAATCTCGCGCTGTCGCGATTTACCCCGGAAGAGCTTACACGGCTCGGAGTGCATACCTGCCCCGGCGCCGATTGCGATTCCACCCACAGCGCGGAAGTCGATTACGCCGAGCTGCTGCCCTGCCTGTTCCAACTGAAAGTGCATAATTTTTATATTGCGCTGGCGGGCGAACGGGATCGCCAGCGGGTGCTGAAAATCATACGTTCGCATATGAAGCCGGACCAGCGCATCTTTATCGGGGTTACCGCCCCCATCAATCCCCGCATAGAGACACCGGAAGAAATCCGGGATCAAATTCTCGAAGCCGCGCTCTATATTCCCGTCGATCAGCTGGGCACCACGGACGATTGCGGCTTTTCGCCCTTTTGTGACGATATCTCGACCAGCCGCGATACCGCGTTCGCGAAAATCCGGGCGCGCGTCCTGGGGACAGCACTTGCATCGAAAATGCTGTCGGGGAGCTAGATAAAAAGCATTTTCCGCTCTCCCTGCCCATTGCCCTTCCAGGGTATCCGGACCATGAACCGCCGGCTTCTCATTTCCCTTTTCTTCTGTCTCGACCTGCTGATCCTCGCCGTGGTAGGAGTAAGCGAACTCCTGAGCGGCTCGGCACCCACCGCCGTCAGCACGCTATCCACCGGTTTCCCGGCCGAGGCAGTGCAGATTCCCGTCATGGCTGCAGCGGACAGAAATGGCACCGGTTCCGATAATACAGGAAGAAACGTGCATGGCTGGCTGGCGCGCGGCATTCGCGGCGGAGGCATGGTGCTGCTGGTCCATTCCATCCGCAGCAACCGCGTGGAAATGCTGAGCCGCGCGCGCTTTCTGAACGGGATCGGGTATGGGACCCTGCTCATCGATCTCCAGGCCCATGGAGAAACACCGGGGGACCGCATCACTTTCGGAATGCGCGAATCCGAAGACGTGGAAGCCGCGCTGGACTTTCTGCGGAACAATTTTCCCTCTGAAAAAATTGCCGCGATCGGCGTCTCGCTGGGAGCCGCCGCTATCGTACTTGCCAAACCAGGCTTCAGGCTGGATGCCGTGATTCTGGAGTCGATGCACCCTACGCTCGAAGAAGCGGTCCAAAACCGGCTGAGGCTTCATCTCGGCGAAACCGGCCCTGCGCTTTCACCGCTCCTGCTCTCGCTGCTATCCTACCGGCTGGATGTTTCGCCGGCGGCACTGAATCCTATTTCGCGCATAGGCGAATTGAATGCGCCGCTGCTGCTGATTTCGGGAACCGACGACAGGCATACGAAAGTAGCGGAAACCGGGCGGCTGTTCGATGCCGCGCGGCAGCCGAAAGAAATGTGGATCGTACCGGGAGGCGGCCACTTCAACATGCACGCCTATGCCGGCAGGGAATATGAGGATCGCATAGCCGGCTTCCTCGGCCGCTACATGCGGGGACAGAACCAGGGAAGCACTGAATAAATTCCCGATGGCGCGACGGCGGCTTTGCGGGATGGCTTACCGGATGGGATATGCGAAAGGCGACGACACCCAACGCTTCCTCGGCTGCCTGCCTATACGATATGCTCCGACTCGAGCGCGCATGCGATATGCTCATGTATTTCGATCTGGATGGTGGCGTGCCCGATATCGAAGCGCTCCCGCAATTCGTGCGCGACCTTCGCCAGGAACTCGTCGCCCGGATGGCCCGCGGGCATCAGGCAGTGGCAGGTCAGGACCGTTTCGGTCGTGCTCATCGGCCAGATATGAAGATCATGCACCGATGCGACGCCCGGTTGCCGCTCGAGAAAGTCGTTGACTTCGCTCAGCCTTACCCCTGGAGGGACCGCGTCGAGCGACATGCCTATCGAATCGCGCAGCAAGCCCCAGGTCCCTGCCAGGATCACTCCGGCAATAGCCAGGCTCGCTGCCGAATCCAGCCAAGTCCAGCCGGACAGCCATATTACGGCTCCCGTCACCACCACGCCTAGCGAAACCAGGGCATCGGTCATCATGTGCAGGAAGGCGGCGCGCAGGTTGATGTCATTCTTGCGGCCGGCGGCAAGCATCCAGGCAGTGACGCCGTTGATCACGATGCCTGCCGCCGCCACCGCCATGACAGTCGCGCTGGCGATTTCCCCCGGTCCTCCAAGGCGGCGAATGGCTTCAATCGCCATCGCGCCCACGGCGACCAGGAGCAGCGCCGCGTTGGCGAGCGCGGCCACGATCGTGCCGCGCCGCAAACCATAAGTATATCTGGGGGATGGCGCGCGCCGCGCCAGCGCCATGGCGATCCAGGCAATGACCAGTCCCAGCACGTCACCCAGATTATGCCCGGCGTCGGCTACCAAAGCCATGGAGTTGGCCATCAGGCCATACATCCCCTCGATGACGACGAAGCCGAGATTGAGAACGATGCCGACTGTGAGCGCCACGACCCCCCGTACGGGCTCATGGGCTTGCTTTCCTCCCTGGGCATGGAAATGGCGATGCTCGGCCATGCTTCATCCTTCATGGTTTCCAAGAAATCGCTGAACAGCCCCGATCTGAGGCGCCACGCGCCTTATGATCATCCCGATTTTACAGCCAATGCGCTCGGGAAGGTTTGTCCGGAGATCCCTAGGAATAGACTGGCTGGAAGCCCAAGGGTTTCTTCACTGCCGAAACTGCGGAGCGAACGGGTGGAATGCACGGCCCGCCGCCGCTCATCGCTGTCCGTTTAAAACGGCGTCAGGAACGAGACGCCATTCGCGCCCACGGCGCGACCTTCGTGCAGGCGCCGGAGGAACCGTTCTCCCTGCATTTCGCTTTGGTCACCCCAGATGCGCGCCATCCTGTTCCGGTGGAAACTGGCCAGCTGCATGCCGAATGGAATGACTGCGGGCGCATCTCCTCCATGAAGCATATTGTGCTGTGAGGGAAGCGTATGCCAGGGCGCGGTGGGCCGGGCATGATGCGCATTGTGATAGCCGAAATTGAGGGTGAGGAGATTCAGCCACGGATGCCGCAGGGAAACCGGATTGCTGAAGGTATGGGATTCCTCGTAAACCCGGTCGCCCTTATGCCCCGCAATGTCGTCGCCATAGTTGTGCTGCAGCGCATCCATGAAGCGCAGGACCGTCAGAAGCAGGAGATAGGCGAGCACATAGCACAGGTAAGCCCAGGGCGAGTACAGGAATACCCCGGCGAGCAAGCCGAACCGGAGGATGGTTATCGCCACCACCCGTCCGCGTTGCGCGCGCCTTTCCTCGAAAACGAACGGCGCCACAATCACCATGGCATGCATCAGCAACTCAACGGCGGGCACATAAAGCCATTCCGCCGCCGCCACTACCCGGTGCAGAACCGGATGGCGGGCGAGGCAGGTGCGGTAATCGAACCCCATGGCATCCGAATTCTCCACGTGGTGGCGCATGTGTACCGTGCGGATATCTTCATAAGTGGCGTAGCAGCCTCCCGTAAGCCAGCTCAGCGCACGCCCGCATGCCGCGTTGTGCCGGGGTAGCCGGAACACGGCGTTATGGGCGCAATCATGGATCATGTACGCGGCGATCACCATGCCATGAGCCAGGGCAAGCGTGCCGAGCGCCATCCATACAGGCTCCAGGGAAAAAATCATCGCTGCGCCGCCAAAAAAGGCCAGGATGCAATAAGCCACGGCGGTCATGTTGAGAATCATGCCCCCTTCACTGCGAAACCACTTTTTTTCCAGTTTGTTTACCATTGCATCGTAAAAGCTGGCCATCATGCCGCTCCCGCCCCGTCGCCGCCGGTGCTTCATCGTTAAAAGTGAAATTATACATGTAAAATTACATGTATAAAAGAGGTATAATCACGTGCGTCCGGACCCGCAGCGGCAGGCTGCGCCGCCGCGGGATTTCCATTTCAGAACAGGGCGCATAACGAGGTAGCGAGGTATGAAGAAGAAACCAGTTTCACTGATGGGAGGTTGCGACGAAAATCCGGATACGCATCGCGATAACCGGCGCCGGCAGTTCATCCAATTGCTCGACAGTACCGATCGGTACTGGATGGAAGTTCTGGGAAACAAGCTGTTCCACGATTTGAATTACTATGATCTTTTCACGCGCATGTGGCTGGAGCTGGACGGCACTTACTGCAAGTCGGAGCTGTATCAGCTCATGCCGAATGTCAGCCAGCGCACGGCAATAAAATATATCCAGGCGGCCATCGATCATGGGCTGCTGGTCGAGCACATCGATCCGCAGGATCTGCGCTCGAAACGTATAGCCATGTCCGACGATCTCCGGCAAAAGATCGAACTCTTCCTCGACTACTCCATTTCGGTATTCGAGGAATTTCCCTTGCCGTCACACCCGGCATCCGCTCTGCAACGGGAAATATGACGCAACGGAATATACGCATCGGCTTCCTCCGCGCAGAGCCCGGGGAAAACCGGGAAGTGATGGCGCTCCTCCGGAAGAGGCGAAGAAATTACCTTTGACGAAGTTTCAAAAATTCCTCGGCCGCGCGCCACGATGCCACACCGCGTCGACATCGTCGTTGTCGCCGGCTACCCCAGGCTTTTCGCCGGCGCCCTCTGCATCCTTCTTTCCTTTCCGGCTGTCGGCAGCGGGCGCGTCACGCTCTGCTATCTTTTCATGGCCGGCTTCGCGAACTTCCCGCTGATGAATATAGGTTATGGAATTCTCGAAAATCGGCCTGTTCAGTTCCCCGAAGAATCCTCCGGCTTCCCGGCCATCAGTGATAAAAGCCTCTCTCCCCCGATTTTCCACAGCGCCGCCGCGCCAACTCCTATCCGATCCCAACATCTCTCTCCCCCGTTAAATCCTGAACAGCATGAATGAATAAAGGCTCCTGCAAACATCCCCTGCACGACAGGAGCAACGACAATTGACCAAAACGGAGCACACTCTAAGTAGAAATGGTTTTCGCATCTGTTCGGTGAACCGCATATCTCCGCTGCCGGCTCTGGCAATATCCGCTGTGGATACAATTTCCCGCCGAATGGCAAAACGCCTCATGAATCCAGATTAATCGTCGAGCAGCACTTTGTCAATATTTTTATGTTTAAAGTAACTGCCCCAGCCCTTTTCGCGCTCTGTTACTAAAACGGGCATTCAAGTACCATGACGATGTGGCGAACCGCCTGCTTGAGCCGAAGCAAGTCTGAGCTTCGTCCGGACCACCCAATCCCGAGGTACCGGACAGGTCATCAACCGGAAGAAAGAGACAGAAATGGAGCTGAAAGAGGATCCGCTCTGGTACAAGGACGCCATCATCTATGAGTTGCACGTCAAGACGTTTTTCGACAGCAACGGAGATGGTATCGGGGATTTTCCCGGCTTGATCTCCAAACTCGACTATCTGCAGGAACTGGGCGTGAACACGCTCTGGCTCATGCCCTTCTACCCCTCCCCCGGGCGGGATGACGGCTACGATATCTCCGACTACCATAATGTTCATCCCTCGGTAGGCGAGATGGCGGATTTCCGCAAATTCATCGAAGAGGCCCATCGCCGCGGCCTGCGGGTAATCACGGAGCTGGTCGTCAACCATACTTCGGACCAGCACCCCTGGTTTCAGGCGGCGCGGCATGCCCCGCCCGGTTCCAGCAAGCGCGACTACTATGTCTGGAGTGACAGCGACTCCCGCTACATGGGAACACGCATCATCTTCAGCGATACCGAGAAATCCAACTGGAGCTGGGACGACGCCGCCCGGGCGTATTACTGGCATCGCTTTTTCTCCCACCAGCCGGACCTGAATTTCGCCAATCCGCACGTCTTCAAGGCTATCATGCATGTGATGCGGTTCTGGCTCGACGCCGGAGTGGATGGGATGCGGCTCGACGCCATGCCTTATCTGTGCGAGCGCGAGGGCACGAGCAATGAAAACCTGCCGGAGACGCACAATGTGATCAAGAGCATGCGCAGCGAAATGGACCGGCATTATCGCGGCCGCATGTTCCTGGCCGAAGCCAACCAGTGGCCCGAGGATGTGCGCGAGTATTTCGGCGATGGCGACGAATGCCACATGGCCTACCATTTTCCCCTCATGCCGCGCATGTACATGGCCATTGCGCAGGAAGATCGCCATCCCGTAGTGGAAATCATGGAGCAGACGCCGGATATTCCCGAGAACTGCCAATGGGGCATATTCCTGCGCAATCATGACGAGCTCACCCTGGAAATGGTTACCGACCGCGAGCGGGACTATCTTTACCAGACTTATGCGATCGATCCAGATGCCCGCCTCAACCTGGGAATCTGCCGGCGGCTCGCCCCGTTGCTGGACAATGACCGCCACCGCATCGAACTGATGAACCTGCTGCTGATGAGCATGCCGGGATCGCCGGTACTCTACTACGGCGATGAGATCGGAATGGGCGATAACGTCATGCTGGGCGACCGCAATGGCGTGCGCACCCCCATGCAGTGGAGCAGCGGGCCCAACGGCGGATTTTCCACCGCGGATTCCCCCCGGCTGTTCCTGCCGCCGGTCACCGATCCGGTATACGGGTATGGCGCCGTGAATGTGGAATCGCAGCAGCGCAATGCCTCGTCGCTGCTCAACTGGATGCGTCGGGTGTTGGCGGTGCGCAAGGCGCACCCCGCCTTCGGCCGCGGCACGCTGCGCTTCCTGCGCCCCGGCAACCGCAAGATACTTGCGTACCTGCGGGAATACGAGAACGAAACCATTCTATGCGTGGCCAATCTGTCGCGGGCCCCGCAGGCAGTCGAACTGGATCTGAGCCTTTTCAAAAGCAGGGTGCCGGTGGAGCTGCTGGGACGCAGCCGCTTCCCGCCCATCGGCGACCTGCCTTATCTGCTTACCCTGGCCGGCCATGGATTCTACGCCTTTCGCCTGGCGGCGGACGTGGATGCGCCAGCCTGGCACGAAGAGCGCCCGGCGCCGCCGGACCTACCGGTCCTGGTGCTGGTCGGGGAGGGATGGCGTGTATTCAGCCGCAAGCAGGACAGCGAGCCGGTGAACCAGCTGATGGTGCGCCGTGCGCGCGACCAGCTGGAGCGTCAGATCATTCCGCGCTTTTTCCGCTCCCAGGCATGGTTCCTGGATAAGGACGCGGCGGTGGAAAAATTCGAGTTTGGCGAAATATCCGAGTGGCCGGCGGAATCGGAAAGCTGGCTGCTCGCGACCGTCATCGTAACGCTCGCCGGCGGCGGAGCACATCGCTATGCCCTTCCGCTGGCGCTGGTCTGGGAAGACGAAAGCGGAACGGATACCGGAAACCTGTTGCATGCCACGCTGGCCAAAGTCCGCAGACGCGCCCGGGTGGGGATATTGCTCGACGCATTCTGGAACGATGCTTTCTGCCGCGCCATCGTGGCGGGAATGGAACATGGAACGGAGCTGGCGTTCGAGCGAGGGCTGCTGAAGTTTCGCGCGACGGGCGCCTTTTGCGGCCTGAGTCCGGAAGGGGCGGTGACGCGCACCGTGACCGGGAGGGGGCGGTTGGTAGTGAACCTGGGCGACCAGCTGGTGTTGAAGAGCTATCGATGGATGCTTCCCGGCATCCACCCGGAGCTCGAGATATCCCGCTTTCTCACAGAAACGGCCAAATTCAGCCATATTGCACAACTGGCCGGCACCGTCGAATACGCGGATAGCGAAGGGCATGAGTCGACCCTGGCCATACTTGAAAGTTACGGAAAAAACCAGGGCAATGCCTGGACCTATACCCTTGGCTACCTGGAGCGCTTCCTGGACGAATGCCTGATCCATCCGGAAAAGGAGCTTGGG
>DASZUL010000053.1:0-16698 GCA_035547595.1 Nitrosospira sp. | reverse complement strand
CTCGACTGGACGGTCAGATATATCAGGCAGCGCAACACGGGACCAGCCGCGCTGGCAGCTGGAGGAGAGAACCAGCAGGCTGGCGAACCGGACACGCGGGATTGGGCTTGTTTTTCCCTGGAAAACCTGCCGCTGGATGACCAGGCGACCTATGCTCTGATGCGTCAGGGCAACGCCGTGGGAATATTCCAGTTCGAGTCTCGCGGCATGAAAGATCTGCTGCAAAAGGCCAAGCCGGATCGTTTCGAGGACCTCATCGCCCTGGTGGCGCTGTATCGCCCGGGACCCATGGCGCTCATTCCTGAATTTGTCGAACGCAAGCACGGCAAGCGCGTGGAGTACATGGATCCGCGCTTGCGGCCCATACTTGAGCCCACCTATGGCGTGATGATTTATCAGGAACAGGTGATGCAAATTGCGCAAGTCATAGGCGGATACAGCCTCGGCAGCGCCGACCTGCTCCGCCGCGCAATGGGCAAAAAGAAGGCGGAAGAGATGGCGCAGCAACGCGACATTTTCGTGGCGGGCGCGGTAAAAAATGGCCTTTCACGCGATGATGCGGCGGAACTGTTCAATCTGATGGAGAAATTCGCGGGGTATGGGTTCAATAAATCCCATGCGGCAGCCTACGCATTGATTGCTTTCCAGACGGCCTATCTCAAGGCCCATTACCCGTCGGAATTCATGGCGGCAACCTTGTCTGCCGACATGGATGACACCGATAAGGTACACGCATTTTTCGAGGATAGCCTTGCGAACGGACTCATCATTCTTCCGCCCGACATCAATTTATCCGGTTACCGCTTTTTGCCCATAGACGAAAAAACCATACGGTATGGCCTGGGAGCCGTCAAAGGAACGGGGGAGTCGGCTATCGCGGCCATCCTGCAAGCACGCGAACGGGGCGGGCCCTATACCGATCTGTTCGATTTCTGTCTTCGGGTGGACAAGCGCATTCTCAATCGGAGAGTGGTGGAATCGCTCATTCGCGCAGGCGCCTTCGATTCCTTGAATCCGCATCGCGCCGGCCTACTGGCGTCGGTGGGAATTGCGCTCGAAGCCGCGGAGCAAGTGGCGCGGGCGGCCAACCAGGTGAGCCTGTTCGATAGTGGTGGTGGAGGCAGCTCGGCCGAACAATTGAGCCTGATAAATGTCCCCGCCTGGGCGGAGAAGGAAAAACTCAAAAACGAAAAATTGGCCCTGGGATTTTATTTGAGCGGGCATCCGTTCACCGCCCATGCCGGCGAGCTGAAAAATTTCGTGCGAACGCGGCTGGACCGGTTGAATCCCCAGCGGGAACCACAGCTTCTTGCGGGCATTGTCTATTCCATCCGCACCCAAATGACGAGGCGCGGCAGGATGGGTGTGATCGTACTGGACGACGGCAGCGCGCGTATCGAGGTGGTGGCGTACAGCGAATTATTCGAATCGGCGCGCAATTGGGTAAAGGAGGACCAATTGCTGCTGGTCGAGGCGAAAGTGAGCAACAGGATTGGCGACGACGAGAGCGGGGAACTTCGCATTTCCGCGGAACGGTTGTATGATTTCGATACCGCTCGTTCCCGCTATGCTAAAAATATAAAGCTATATTGCAATGGTTCATCCAGCGGAGCCAGGCTGAAAGAAATACTTGCACCGTATCTCAGAAATAGCAGCACCCGCAGGGCGGTCCCTGGTGGCCACGGAAACGCCATTGAACAGTACTGCCCGGTATGGGTGGTTTATCGCAACCGCCATGCTCTTTGCGAACTCGAATTGGGCGAGGCATGGCGCGTGAGCCTGGAAGAAAGCCTGATTCAATCACTCGAAGCCCACTTCAATGCGGGAAATGTCGAGATAATGTACTAAACCGGTTTTGGGAGCGGCTTTTCTTGACCATAAAGGTGAGTAGCTCTACTATGCTTGTTTCCCTTATATGCCATTGTTATCTCGGGAAGGGAAGCGGGATATTTGAAATAAAGTCGATATGGAACCAAACACGACAACTATAGCGTTGGGCTTGCAGAAAGTCAGGGCCCGCATCGAGAGCATCGCGGAAAAAGCAGGCAGGCAGCCGGAAGCGATCACGCTTTTAGCCGCTAGCAAAACGAATCCTGCGGAGTGTCTGCGGGAAGCTTTTGCAGCCGGCCAAACCATTTTTGGTGAAAACTATCTCCAGGAAGCGCTGGTAAAAATCGAGGCGCTGCGCGACCTGCCCATCGAATGGCATTTCATCGGCCCCATACAAAGCAATAAAACAAAACGTATCTCGGAGAATTTCGCCTGGGTCCATAGCGTGGACAGGAAAAAAATCGCCGACCGCTTGTCGAAAGACAGGCCCGAATCGCTGCCGGCGCTTCAGGTATGCCTCCAGGTGAATGTAAGCGGCGAGGACAGCAAAAGCGGTGTTGCGCCTGAAGAGGTTTCGGACCTGGCTGAGCACATCGTGAAGCTGCCTCGCCTTAAGCTGCGAGGCGTCATGGCGATTCCCGAACTCACCAAAGCCACAGCCCTGCAGCGGAGCCAGTTCCGCATGCTGCGGGAAGCGTATGACCAGCTGAAGCGGGAAGGCTATGATCTCGACACGATCTCGATGGGCATGTCGGAAGACCTGGATATTGCCATCGAGGAAGGTGCGACCACGGTTCGTATAGGTACCGCCATCTTCGGGCCCAGGCGTTATCCTATTCCGGAAGAGCTCGCGCGAAACCTCGGCAACGGCATCGCTGGCTGAAGCGAGAAACCCAACTACCGGCTGGCGGGATCATTCGACAGCCGTTAAGGTCAGATATTTCTGGTATAGCTCCTCCCTGGTTTCGACATTGTCCCGGTCGAGGATGATGCAGTCCACCGGACATACCTCCACACACTGGGATGTGTCGTGATGACCCACGCATTCGGTGCACAATGCGGGTGCGATCACATAAATCTCCTCGCCCTGGGAAATAGCGCCGTTAGGACATTCCTGCTCGCAGACATCGCAGTTGATGCATTCGTCAGTGATGATCAGCGCCATATCAACCCCGATTCCGGGGGAATCCGTGAACTTCCATTTTGGAACGCAGCTCCGCCGCTATGAGCGGGTGCACGAACTTATCCACATTTCCCCCAAGAAAGGAAATTTCACGCACGATGCTCGCCGAAATGAACATGTACTGTTCGGATGGGGTCAGGAATACGGTTTCTACATCCGGATACATGCTGCGATTCATCCCGGCCATCTGGAATTCATATTCGAAATCCGACACTGCCCGCAATCCCCGCAAGATGACCTTTGCGTTCTGCTGCCGGGAGAATTCCATCAGCAAGCCGGAAAAGCCCATCACTTCCACATTGGGACAGTCGGCCACGACCTGCTGCACCATGCGCACGCGATCTTCCTGGCTGAAAAAAGGCTTCTTGTCACTGCTGGTCGCCACCGCGACCACCACGGGGTCGAATAAACGGGAAGCCCGGCGTATCAGATCCTCGTGCCCCCGGGTAATGGGATCGAAGGTGCCGGGATAAATTGCTTTATCCATTTCTCTCGAATTTAAATAATTGATAGCACACCTTGCCCGCGCGGCTCTTGCGCCAAACCGTCCAGTTCACCGGCGGTTCGATAAATTGGGCACTTTCCGCATAGACCATTCCTTCCTTCGAAAGATGCGAAGGAAGCCGGGGCAGCAGTTCGGACGCCAGGCCAAGCTGGTAGGGGGGATCGATGAAAACGATATCGAACAGTTCCCGGTTTGATTTGAGAAAACCTAGCGCGTCCATAGGCATCAACCGTATTTGATCCGCTCCCAATTTATCCAGGTTGGCCCTGAGCACTTTCAGCACCGCCGGGTCCGGTTCCACCAGCGTCACGCTTTCCGCGCCGCGCGATGCGGCTTCCAGGCCCATGGCGCCGCTTCCCGCGAAAAGATCGAGGCAATGCTTTCCGCTCAGGTCCTGCCCCAGCCAGTTGAATACGGTCTCGCGCACGCGGTCAAGCGTAGGGCGCAAATCGGGCTTGTCCGCAAAAGTGATGATACGGCTGCGCCACTTGCCGCCAATGATACGAACTCTGTTTTTTATCAAAAACGGTTAAATTTCAAAAAACGGATAGCGAAAATCGCCCCCGGAATATCTACGCGCAATTAACACCTCACCTCCCAAACCCTATCCAGCAGCGCGCTTCTGTCTCGAAAGTCCTGCTATTTTTTCTCCGGCGCTCCCACGACGACGCCGACTATCCCCTCGGGATCGATGCGGCGCTGAAAGGCATCCCTGACCTGCTCGGCAGTCACTCCGCTCACGGCTTTAAGATAATCGTCCAGGTAGGTCAGGGGCAGGTCGTAAAAACCGATCAACGCGAGATATCCTATTATTTTCTTGTTGCTGTCGATGCGTAAAGGAAAACTGCCGATGATATTCTGCTTGGCTTCGGCAAGTTCCTTCGGTGTCGGGCCATTTGCCACAAAATCGACCAGCACCTTCCGTGTCAGCGCCAGCGCGTCTTCGGATTGCTCCTTCCTGGTTTGCAAGCCGATTTCAAATGGCCCCTTTTCCCTGAGCGGCGAAAAGTGGCTATGGACACTATACGCCAGTCCGCGCTTCTGGCGGATCTCTTCCATCAGCCGGGATGTGAACCCGCCACCCCCCAATATGTGATTGCCGACGAGCAGCGGAAAATAATCGGGATCGTGGCGGCGGAGCCCCGGGTAGCCAAGGAGAATGTGGCTTTGCGTCGCAGGATGGGCGATCATTTTGACCCCTGGTACCGGATTCTGTACCGGGGGCACTTCATTTACCGATTTACCGGGAATACCCTGAGGCAGTTGATTCGTCAGCGATTCGGCAATGGCAGCGGCCTCCGCGCGGCTTACATCACCCATTATCGAAACTACCGCCCCGGACGCAAGATAATGGGAGCGGTAGAAGTCGAGCAGATCCTCGCGCTGAATCCGATTTACGGTCTCGACTTCTCCCGAACCGCGCAACCCATACGGGTGGTCGCCGTAGAGCATTTTCATCAGAGCACGGTCTGCAATGACCTCCGGCTTGGTATCGGCTTCCTGCAGCCCCGCAACGATTCTCGCTTTTTCCCGTTGCAAAATGTCCGGCACGAATTCCGGCTTCTGGACGACACGTCCTAATATATCCAGCGCCTGCGCGCGTTCGCGGGCATTGCTCAGGGTACGCAACGTTATGCCAGCCCTGTCCTGGTCGAAATGCGCCCCAAGCTGGGCACCGACATCGGCCGCGGCCTTGGCGATCTGGTCTTCGGACAAACCTCCCGCTCCGAGACTGAGCAGGTATAGCGCCAAACCCGCCCGGCCGGATTTGTCCGGACTGTCGGTACTGCTACCCGCGTTGAAATCTACGCTGACATCCAGTATCGGCAGATCCCGGCTTTCCACAAAATAGACCTTGGCGCCGGAAGCCGCCTGCCAATGCTGAATAGGCAGGGCGGCGAAAGCCGATTGAAAGCAGATTCCCGACAGGAGGAGGAACAGGTAGCGTAGCCGATGCATTGAAACTTCTCCGGATGACTGAACGAGTCGATGAAAAACGGGGGCAGGGAAGAGTTGAATAAATCTCCAGGCTGCCTTCGCCTTCGGTACAACATGGGGAAAGGCTCGAGGCAATATGGAATGGCGGACCGCGTGGCTCAATGCCGCAAGCCGCCGGGCGGAGCAGCAAACGGCGCTTTCTGGTCCAGCGGCTGAGGATCCAGTACGGCGACTGTGAGGCTGTCATCCTTAAGGTATTTTTTTGCCACCTCACGCACCTGTTCGGCGGTTACGGCCTGCAACTTTTTCAGCATAATTTCTACGTCCCGGTGGGACATGCCTATGCTCTCCAGCTGGCCGA
Organism: Nitrosospira sp.; assembly: GCA_035547595.1. Lineage (GTDB taxonomy): Bacteria > Pseudomonadota > Gammaproteobacteria > Burkholderiales > Nitrosomonadaceae > Nitrosospira. Next base: position 10,881 of record DASZUL010000053.1, on the reverse strand, counting down.
TCTGCATGGCCTGGTAAAACATGGAGTCGAGCTGGAATACGTGACCAGCCACGACCTGCGCTTTCACTCGCGCGAGTTCTTCTTCAGTCACCCCTTCGCGGATGAGTTTTTCCACTTCGCTGCGCAAGGCAGTTTCCAGATCACCGACCGTTCTGCCCTCGCTGGGCGTTCCGTCGAGATAGAACATGCCGGGCCCTCGCGCAGTAGAGTCGTAACCCGCTCCTGCCGAGCTCGCGACATGCCGCTCCCGCACCAGTTCCTTATTGAGCCGGGCGGACTCATTGCCATCCAGCACGCCTGCCAGCATTTCCAGCGCGTAAGGCTCCCAGTCGGCAACCGGATCCCGCAATACCGGGGCATGATAACCCATCGCAATATAGGGCAGCCTGGCGGGAGCTTTTACCGTTAACCGCTTTATCCCGATCTGAGGCGGCTCCTTTTGCGGCTTGCGTTCTTTCAGGGACAACACCGGACGGGGCTTGATATGGCCGTAGTATTTTTGCGCCAGGCTGAAGACTTCTTTCCCGCTTACGTCGCCCACCACGACCAGCACGGCGTTGTTTGGGGAATACCAGCGGTCATACCATTCCTTGGCATCGCGAACCGTCATGTTTTCCAGATCGTCCATCCAGCCGATTACGGGACGGCGATACGGATGGGCCTGAAAAGACATCGCGGCCATTTTTTCATGCACCAGGGCGCGCGGTTGATCGTCGGTCCGCAACCTGCGCTCCTCCATCACCACCCGGATCTCCTTCGAGAATTCTTCCTTGGTCAGGACCAGGTTACGCATCCGGTCCGACTCCAGTTCCATCGCCAACGGCAATCGGGATTTCTGCAGTTGCTGGAAATAGGCCGTATAGTCGCGGCTGGTGAACGCGTTGTCCCGTCCGCCCGCCGCCGCGATGCGCTTCGAGAATTCGCCGCCTGGGACTTTGCGCGTTCCCTTGAACATCATATGCTCCAGCACATGAGCCACGCCCGTGAAACCGTTCAACTCGTCGATGCTCCCTGCCTTGTACCAGATCTGGGAAATAACCACGGGTGAGCGGTGATCTTCCTTTACAATCAGCTTGAGCCCATTGCCGAGCATGTACTCGTGAGTCGTGGCGGATACGCCAGGCGAAGCCAGGCAGCCGAGAAAAACGGCGCTTGCCATGACTGTTCGGATGACGGAAGAAAGCGAAGCCGCGGATAGACAGTGTGGCATTTTAAATAACCTGAACCCGAGCAAACAGAATAAAATTCGAAATCATATGTATCTTCCGCATGGATCCCCATGACCATCAGCTAAGGAATTCCTGAATAAGTCCTCGACGAGGCGCCTTGCTGGTAAAATCAACATGAGTGCAATTTTACCAGCAACCCGAAGGGCTACGGGATAAGGCTCTGCGGGCAGCGGTCTTGCCGGGCTCGTTGGGAAGAGAACCGGTCGTTCGTGCCGTCCCGTCCCTTCATGCATCCCCTCCCGCAAAATCATTGTTTCGCAGAGCAGGACCATTCAGAGATTCCCAATTGTCGACAGCCTACCAGAATGCCGAGTTTCTTTAAATCCAAAAATGATACCGGTTCCGCCGCGCCCGCCGAGGCGAGCGCAGGCGGCTGGGCTGCCCGTGTCAGGCAGGGGCTTTCCCGGACCCGGGACCAGTTTGGGAAGCGGGTTACAACCTTGTTCGGTAGCGGCAAGATAGATGAGGCGCTTTACGAGGAACTGGAAACGATATTGCTCTTATCCGATGTCGGCGTAGACGCCACCAGCTGGCTGCTAGAGGATTTGAGGAGGCAAGTCAGGCGCGATGGACTGACCGACGCCACGCAACTCAGATCCGCATTGCAGCAAGCACTGGTCAACCTGATCGAGCCTCTGGCCCAACCGCTCGATACCAGCATGGCCAAGCCTTTCATCATCATGCTCACAGGCGTGAACGGAGCAGGAAAAACGACTTCCATCGGCAAGCTCGCCCATTATTTCCGCGCACAAGGGAAAACAGTACTGCTGGCTGCCGGAGATACTTTTCGCGCTGCCGCGCGCGAACAACTCATAGCCTGGGGCGAGCGCAACAATATTGCCGTCATTGCCCAGGAAAACAGCGGCCAGCAAAAAGGAGACCCGGCGGCGGTCATTTTCGACGCCATCAATGCCGCAAAAGCCCGTGGAATAGATATTGTACTGGCCGACACTGCTGGAAGGCTCGCGACCCAGCTCCATCTCATGGAAGAAATCAAAAAAGTGAAACGCGTGATCGGCAAAGCCTCGCCGGGCGCCCCGCACGAGGTGCTGCTGGTGCTCGACGCCAACACAGGCCAAAATGCGGTTAACCAGGTTCAGGCTTTCGACGATGCGCTCGATCTCACCGGCCTTGTCATTACCAAGCTCGATGGTACGGCCAAGGGGGGGGTCATTGCCGCCATCGCGAAACAGCGCGAGCGCAAAGGCTTGTTGCCGATACGCTTCATCGGCGTGGGCGAAGGCATGGACGACCTGAGGCCTTTTGCGGCGGCTGAATTTGTCCAGGCGTTGTTTGATTGAACCGTTGAATTGGCAGGCGCTTGAAATGAGACTGTTCGAGGCGGTAACACTCGATGATTAGCTTCAGCCAGGTTCATAAGCGCTACCCCAACGGTTTCGACGCACTCAAGAATATAAGCTTTACCCTCGAGCCTGGAGAAATGGCGCTGATAACAGGACATTCCGGGGCGGGAAAAACAACGCTGCTGAAGCTTATCGCGGCTATCGAACGTCCTACTTCCGGCAGTGTCATCGTCAACGGGCAGAATGTCGGCACCCTTCGAAGCGGGGCGATTCCGTTCCTCAGGCGCAATCTCGGCCTGGTCTTTCAAGACCAGAAGATTTTGTTCGACCGCAACGTCTTCGAAAATGTCTTGCTGCCCCTGCAGGTAAGCGGGTTTGATGCCCGCTCATCGGCCGCACGCGTGCGCGCCGCACTCGACAAGGTCCGGTTGCTGGGCAAGGAAAAGGCGCGTCCGATCACACTTTCCGGAGGAGAACAGCAACGGTTGTGCGTGGCCCGCGCGATCGTCAACAGGCCGTCCATCCTGATCGCCGACGAGCCTACCAGCAACCTGGATGCCGATTATGCGAGAGACATAATGGATATGTTCAAATCATTCCATCAGGTGGGTGTGACGGTGCTGATCGCCACGCATGACAGCGAGTTGCTGGGAAATGCCCAGCAACGGGTTTTTACGCTCCGCCAAGGTGAACTGGCGACGTGAGCGTCTGGCTTTCCCATCATTTCCAGGCTCTCGTACTGGCGCTGAAACGCCTGCTGAGGTCCCCGCTTGGCAGCCTGCTGAGCATCAGCGTCATAGGAATCGCCTTCAGCTTGCCCGCCGGCATTTACGTGATGCTGGAAAATCTCCAGGCTGTAGCCGGCCAGTTTTCCGCCGCACCCCAGCTGAGCCTTTTCCTGAAGCTGAATTCAGGCGAAGAAGCGGTATCGGAGGTAAAAACGCGGCTGGAACACCATCCCAACATCACCACTTTCCAGTTCGTTTCGAAGGAAAATGCGCTGCGGGAATTCAGTCAGAGCACGGGGCTGGCGGATATTGCGGAGAGCTTTGAACAGAATCCGCTGCCGGATGCTTTCGTGATCACGGCAAGCAGCCTTTCATCCGGTCAGCTGGACGGGCTGCACGCGGAATTGCAGAAATGGCCGGAGATTGAGCATGTGCAGCTGGATTCCGCCTGGGCCAGGAGACTGGAAGCAATGCTCAACCTTGGCCGGCTCGCCGTGCTGATGCTTTCCGGCCTGTTGAGCGTCGCCCTGCTCGTTGTCACATTCAATGTCATACGCTTGCAAATCCTCACCATGAGGGATGAAATAGAGGTATCGAAGCTGATCGGCGCGACCAATGGCTTCATCCGACGTCCGTTTCTCTATTTTGGCGCGCTTCAGGGCGCGGCTGGAGGAATCGTCGGCTGGCTCATCATTTCACTTGGGATCCACCTGATCGATGAGCAGCTTAAGAGCCTGATGCAATTATATGATGTCAACTGGCAACTCTATCACCTTTCGCTGGAGGATAGCCTGAGCCTGTTATTGTTTTCAGCCTTGCTGGGATGGACCGGAGCCTGGCTTTCGGTCGGTAGGCACCTGGGGCAAATAGAACCCCGATGACCTATAATCGGGCCTGGAACTTCCCGATAATTTGTCCATCTTATCAATATTAACCATATTGCCACTAGGCGGCATTACCCTATCCGGAGGAAGTATGACTTTTGCCTTGGCTTTGCCTTCAGCCAGCGGTAGCATCGAAAGCTACATTCAGACGGCCAATCGCTTTCCGATCCTTACACAAGAGGAAGAAATCCGCTTGGCCCGGTCCCTGAGAGATGAAGGCAATATCGACGCGGCACGACAGCTGGTATTGTCGCACCTGCGCATTGTCGTTGCCATTGCCCGTGGCTATAAAGGCTATGGGTTGCCCCAGGCCGACCTGATACAGGAAGGCAATATAGGGCTCATGAAGGCGGTGAAACGCTACGATCCGGAACGCGGCGTACGGCTGGTATCGTTTGCGGTGCATTGGATCAAGGCGGAAATCCATGAATTCATACTGCGTAACTGGCGGTTGGTAAAAATCGCGACGACCAAGGCCCAGCGGAAGTTGTTCTTTAACCTTCGCAGCATGAAGCCGGTGTTGGATACCATGAACCCGGAAGAGGTGAATGCCGTGGCGAGGCAATTGGGGGTCAAGGCGGAGGACGTCGTGGAAATGGAAACCCGCTTTAGCGGGCGGGATATCTCGCTGGAGCCTTTGGGCGAGGAAGACGATGAGGAAACATACAGCCCGATCGCCTACCTTACAGATGGATCCGAACCGCCCCAGATGCTGGAAGCCGAGCAAACCAGACGGTTGCGCGGGGAGGGACTGGAACGGGCCCTATCCAGCCTGGATGCGCGCAGCCGGCGAATTATCGAAGCACGCTGGCTGAGGGAAACCGATACCGCAACACTGCACGATCTTGCCGACGAGTTGGGAGTATCCGCCGAGCGCGTTCGCCAGATCGAGGTAAAAGCAATGCAGAAAATGCGGACGGCAATGGTGCCTGGAGAATAGATAGCGAGAGAGCGAAGAAAGCTTCCCGGAATTCCGTCAACCCGGGCGATTCTCCGCCCATTGCTCGGGTGTGAGCGTTCTCATGGAGAGGGCGTGAATTTCCTGCTTCATTCTATCGCCGAGCGCCCGGTAGACCAGCTGGTGCTGCTGAACCTTTGTTTTTCCCAGAAATTCCGCGCTGACGATGACCGCGCTGAAGTGATATCCATCGTCGCCTTCCACATGAACGAAATCGCAGGGCATCGAGGATTCGATGTGACTTTTTATGCTTTCCGAAGTAACCATTTCGCGTCCTTTAATTGATACGTGATCCCGTTTTTTCACGGGCCGAGCTTTGTGGAATCAATTCGAAGAGGTCATACAACCGTACGAGGCTCGTCAATTTTTCCGGCATGTTCACGAAATCGATTCGCCGTCTGCGACGGGCAGCCTCGCGCTGCCATTCGAGCAGCATGCTGACCGCCGACGAGTCCACATCCGCCACCTGGGAGAGATCGATTATTTCGCCTCCACGATCAAACAGGGCGACACCTTGCTCAACAACCGCTGCGACATTATGGATGGTTACCGATCCGGCGATGCGTAATCGATCACCTTCTGACAGAAGCACTTCCGAAGACACGGTTATCGCGCCGCAGCCTTTTTATCGTTCGCTACCAGCGACCGGTTCTTGTCCACCAGCGTTTTGATCAATTTTTCGACACCCCCCTCGCGTACCTGATTATTGAAGGTGCTGCGGTAATTGGTCACCAGGCTGACGCCAGCCACCGTGACGTCATATACCTTCCATCCGTCACTGGTCCTCTCCATGCTGTAGTCGATCGGCACCGGCTGCTGTCCTGGATCCTGCATCACTTTAGTTTTCACGGTGGTGTCGGTGGCATCTCCCAGATCTTTCAATGGTTCCACCGTGATGGTATGGTCGCGGTAGGTAGTCAGGGCATTTGAATAGGTGCGCACCAGCAGTGTCCGGAACTCTTTCACCAATTGCTGTTGCTGGTCAGGCGCAGCCTTGGCCCAGTTCTTGCCCATTGCCAGCCGGGTCATCCGCGTAAAATCAAAATGCGGCAAAATCTTGGCTTCGACCAGATCAAGAATCTTTGCGGTATTGCCGGCCTGGATATCCTTGTCCTGCCTGACGATAGCCAGCACCTCCTGCGCCGTCTTGTCCACAAGGGCATCTGGACGCGCCTCCATCGACCATGCAGGAGCTGCAAGGCCTAAAAAGGACGTTGTAAGCAATACGAAAGCAGCAAAATGGGTCTTCATGATTACCTCGCTAAAAATAAACCTGCAACTACCCGGCTCCAAGGAAACCTCTGAACAGGCGACAATCGCGTCCGGGAACCGCCCTTAATCCTTGTCATCCTTTCCATTCTTTTCATCCTTGTTCTCAGACGCTTTGTCGAATAAAAAGCGGCCGATCATTTCTTCCAGGACCAGCGCTGAATTTGTTTTCATGATCTTGTCGCCATTCTTCAGCAACGCATCGTCACCTCCCGCCGCTAACCCGATGTATTGCTCTCCCAGCAGTCCGGATGTCAAAATGCTGGCGAAAGTATCCTTGGGGAATTGATAGCGGGTATCGATATTCATGGTTACGGCAGCATCGAATGTCTTGGTGTTGAGCTGGATATCCGTTACCCGGCCGACAACCACCCCGGCGCTTTTAACCGGGGCCCGGACTTTCAATCCTCCGATGTTCTCGAAATTACCCACCAGGGTGTAGCCGTCGGCCGAACTGTAAGTCCCCATATTGCCCACTTTCAGCGCCAAAAACAGTAGTGCGCCTATTCCGGCAAGAACAAACAACCCTACCCATAAATCCATTGTTGCACGCTGCATCAGCTCATTCCCCTGAACATGAACGAAGTCAAGACAAAATCCAGTCCCAGAATCACCAGGGAAGAAGTCACCACGGTACGCGTAGTCGCTCCCGATACGCCTTCAGCCGTGGGAGACGCGTCGTAACCCTCGAACACTGCCACGGCGGTCACCGCCACCCCGAAGACACATGTCTTGATAATGCCATTGACGATATCGTACCGGAAATCCACGGCATTCTGCATTTGCGACCAGAATGAACCGTCGTCCACGCCGATAAGCACTACGGCAACCAGATAGCCGCCGAATACCCCCACTACCGAAAACATGGCTGCCAGGAACGGCATCGAGATAACGCCGGCCCAGAACCTGGGGGCGACCACGCGCGCGATGGGGTCAACCGCCATCATTTCCATTGCCGCCAGCTGTTCCGTAGCCTTCATCAAGCCGATTTCCGCCGTTATGGCGGAACCGGCGCGGCTGGCAAACAGCAGTGCCGCCACCACCGGACCCAGCTCGCGCACCAGAGACAATGCCACCATCGTACCCACGGCCGACTCGGCCCCGAATCGCTGCAGCGTCTCGTAACCCTGCAAGCCCAGCACCATGCCGACAAACAGTCCCGAGACGATGATGATTATGAGCGACAGTACGCCCGTGAAATAGAGCTCGCGAATGACCAGACCGAAGCGTCGAAGGCTGGTACCGGATTTGAGCAATATCAGCAGGAAAAAGCGGCTGGCGTAGCCTAGCCGCCATGTACTATCAATTACCCGGTGACCGATGCCTCGGATGCCGATGGCTATGCGTCTAGGCAAGACCTGTCTCCAGTTTCAGGTCGCTTGCGTAGGCCTTTGCCGGGTAATGGAAAGTCACGGGACCATCTTCTTCGCCGTGTACAAACTGATGCACGAAAGGAGCTACCGATTCCCGTACTTCGTCCGGCGTGCCATGCGCCGCAATCACGCCATCGGAAATAAAATAGACATAATCGACGATTTTCAGGGATTCCTGCACATCATGCGTCACGACTATGGATGTCATGCCCAACGCGTCGGTGAGGCGGCGAATCAGGTTTCCAATCACGGTAAGTGAAATGGGATCCAGTCCGGTAAAAGGCTCATCATACATGATGAGCAGCGGATCAAGCGCGATCGAACGAGCCAGCGCGACGCGGCGGGCCATCCCTCCGGAAAGTTGTGCGGGCATGAGATCGTGCGCTCCGCGGAGTCCCACGGCTTGCAGCTTCATCAACACCAGATCGCGTATCATGGATTCCGGCAAATCGGTATGTTCCCGAATCTGGAATGCCACGTTATCGAATACGGACAGATCCGTGAACAAGGCCCCGAACTGAAAAAGCATGCTCATCTTTCGGCGCAACTGAAAAAGCTCATCTCTTTTCAGCTTGTGCACGATCTTGCCTGCGACTTTCACGTGACCCGAGGTCGGAACGATTGCCCCGCCGATGAGACGCAACAAGGTGGTTTTCCCGCTGCCGCTGCCTCCCATGATGGCGATGACCTTGCCGCGATGCATCGTCATGTTGATCCCCCTCAGCAGAGGGCGCTCCCCGTAGGAAAAATTCAGGTCTTTGACTTCGACCAGGATTTCGGATGCCATTCTGCGCAAGCTGGAAATATCGGGTTGACGGGATTTCGATTTTAATCCAAATGCGCCTCCAGCACAGCCCATTAATGCGAGGCAGTGTCAGCGCCGGTTCAATATCGAGCCGACGCCACTTGCTTTCCGATATTTACAGCCGCATCAAAATAAAGCGATGCTACGAACCGGGATAAACCAGGGAAAGACGGTATCCCGTTGCGCTCACCCCGCCACTGTCGAGATGGAGCTGGACATTGAATTCGCGGTCTGGCTCCACGGTACTCGATTGGATTTCATTTTTTTCGAGATAGGAACCGGGGGGAAAGACGCGACTTGCTATAGGCTGATCCCGGGTGTCCGCCAGCGTTACCTCGAAGGAGGGAAACGCCTGGGAATAAGGAGCATAATTGCGCACCGTGGCATTGAGGATGATCTTGCCGGGATCCTGGATATCCATCCGCATTTCGGAAGACTCGATGTTCAGCAATTCCGGGCGCAATGGGGTTTGCACGGTGCATCCCAGCAGCTTGCAGTATCGGTCCAGAAGCGGTTTCGCGACAGGCATGGTATCGACGATATCGTTACGATAAAAATAGACAGCCTGTGCCGCAAGCACTATCAGTAAAAAGAAAGAGGCAACGCTCCAAAAAAGTGAAACCGGTCGTTCGGTATCGAAAGCATAGTTCTCGCGCACGCCCCGCGCGCGCTCCCGCGGAATATCATCCGGGTCCGGCGCCTCATAGCCTGGGGAGCGGGGCGGCGCGGTCGGAGATTCTTCGGGTTGGCGCCATCCTGAGATGTACGGCTCGGCAGGAGATGAATCATGCGCTGCCGCCGCTGCGGCCGGCGATTCCGCCGATGGGTTTTTATGCCGGCTGCGCCTGCCTGAATATGCCCTCTGCGACAGGATCTGCTCCAGATCGGTTTCGGAATTGATCGTGTCGGTCCTGGGAGCAGGTTCGGGATCAGGCTTGGGAGCAGGCTCGGGATCAGGCCTGGGAGCAGCTTCGGAAGCCACTTTGGGAGCAGCCTCAAAGCGAGGTTCGGGAATAGCATCAGGGTTATTGATAGGAGCAACCGCGGGAGCCGCCATGGAAGCATCGAGCGGCGTTTCCGCGGGCGGGGTGCCCACGGCCTCCGCAGTTGCTGGAACAGCGGCTTCCGGCTCCTGCATGGTAGCCAGAGTGGAAAAGCCATTGAAGACCTTGGCACAGCGCCCGCAACGCACGTCGCCGCCGTGCGCCTGCAGGAGGGTCGGCGTTATACGGAAAGCCGTGCCACAGCTAGGGCATCGGGTAATGAGCGCCATGGCTTTTCTCAAGAAAATTCGACATCACTTTCTCGTCCCAGACAGCAATACCCAGTCCTCCTCTTTGCCCGCGATCCGCATGTCCATCCATTGCCGATAAGCCTGCATGACCTCTCCGGCCTGTTCGTCCAATATGCCCGACAGCGCGATACGCCCGCCTGGTTTCATGGCATGCGCCAGTACCGGGGCCAGCATGATCAAAGGCTTGGCCAGGATATTGGCCACTACGATATCTGTCTTCGGCTGACCTTGCGGAAAAAAATCACTGTGAAATTGCGCTTCGGCTTCGCCGCACCGATTGCGCAACGCATTTTCACGGCTTGCCGCAATCGCATGCGGATCGATATCGATCCCAACTACATGGGCGGCGCCCAGCTTCCGCGCAGCGATGGCAAGTATGCCTGAACCGCAACCATAATCCAGGACATCTTCCCCGCCTTGCACGTTTTCGTCAAGCCAGGCAAGGCAGAGCCGCGTGGAAGGATGGCTACCCGTGCCGAAGGCAAGGCCCGGGTCGAGCATTAGATTGATTGCGGAAGAGTCCGGGCTTTCATGCCAACTGGGAACGATCCATAAACGGGACGATATTCGAATGGGACCGAATTGCGATTGCGTAACCCGTACCCAATCCTGTTCTTCGACAGGGGTGGCGACGTATAGCGGCGAATCGCCCAGCCCGGCCGCCTGGGCAGCGGTTCTCATCATCGCGGGAATATCTGCGTCTGCCTCAAACAGCGCAGTCATTTCGGAAGCGGACCAGGTTTCCCCCGGAGCATCGCCTGGTTCGCCAAACAGCGGCTGTTCCCGCTCCGTCCCCTCTCCGGCATCGCGAATGTCTACCGACAGCGCGCCCAGCTCGAGCATTGCGTCGCTCAGCGCTTCGGCATGCGTGCTATCCGTTTCAAGGGTTACGGCGATCCACGGCACTGGCTCAACAACCCGGAGGTGAGCTGGATGTCCGTATACTACTCCCTTGGTTTGCCATTTTACCGCCGCTCTTTTTTCCAGGAAACAGAACCCTCAAGCCAGGCCGAATGCCTTCATTCTCTGGTAGCTAA
>DASZUL010000052.1:0-7700 GCA_035547595.1 Nitrosospira sp. | reverse complement strand
TCATGGTCAGCTGGTCCTGGGTAAACCTGAGCTCATATTCCCAAAGATCGCGGCTCTCCCAATTGTTGTACTCCTGCACTTTCGTGTAGTACGGAAATATCGCAAAGCGCCCCTGGAACGAGCCTATCAGGCCCTTCAAGGCGTAGAGGAACGCATTTTCCGTATCGGGATTCGCCGCGTAGTTCGCGCCATAGTTCATCAGGTTATTGCCGCTGCCCATTCTCCGGCTATCGATGCGCAGGAGCGTATGCCCAAACATGGACGCCGGGTTGTTCATGAAATAGGACGCAAACACCAGCGTCGCCCCGGTTGGATCCAAGGATTCCATCCAGCGATCGAGGCGCTCGCAGGTTTGCACTTCCATACGGGAATCGAACGCCAGCTGCTGCTTCAGCCACCTGAACCGGGCAGGAAAATTGCACTGCGGGTGCTCTTTGCCCTCTGGAATACTGGCTAGCGGAACGAAGAAACTGGAGAGCGTGGCCGCCAGCTCTGCTTCCGGATCGGTTTTTCCCTGGGGTGAATTGAAAAACTCCATTCCATCGGCTTCGCTGATCACGCCGGCGAAGGGACTTTTATCGTACTTTAAAAGCAGGTGCCAGACGCGTTCGTGGGCAAGCTTCTGTTTCCTGGCTTGCTGTTGCAATTCAGCCAGGTAATCAGCGGTGGAATCGGGTTTGGAATAGGCGGTTGCAGGAAAAAAGGAAAACCAGAAAAGCAAGCCAGCTACCAGACAAGCAGACCGCACGTTGGAACCATGGGAATAATGGTGATGGGGATGGCGATACGGAAACGGATACAGGCTTTCGCCCGTATCCGTTTATCATTTTTAGTCTAATGCCGATACCTGGACATTACAGGATTTCGCAAGCGTGGGATGGCTGCCCAGTTGATTTTCGAGACGGCCCAGCAGTTCGGCCGAGGTTGTCTGTTCGTTCACGACCAGATTATCGAATTTCGCCTGAACCAGGGCCCCGAATTCCTTGTGGCTTGCCGTGGGGCACTGATACAAACTGGCCAGGGTGCTCAGGCTTTCACCTTCGCCTTGGGCCATTTCCTTGATTAGGCTGGTGTAATTCTCCTGCGCGAAGACTTCCCGCTCCTTGCTCAGCTTTATCAGTCCGTTATCCCCGCAGTTGGAGGTGCCGAACGTGATCCCGAAGGTTTGGGATCCGAATGTTCCATTCGTCGTTGCGGCAAAAATCTGCCCGGCGCCCGGCTTCGACCCCACGACCATCGAACCTAGTCCGCAACCTGCCGGACCGTATCCGGCGGCAAAAACAGAAACAGGAAGTAAAAACAGAGAAGCTGCTACGGTAATCCGACCAAATCGTCCCATAATTCTCTCCCCATAAAAAAAACCATCGCCTCAAATCCGATTAATGATCGATGACTTGAGATGGTTTCACAGCATTCAAATAATCAACGGAATCCAGATAGGATAATTCCCTTCTCTTCTGGATGAAGTTGAATGTACTGAAGCCCTTCTGGGTTGTCAAATGATTATTCATATCATTCCCATATACCCTCGCCCAAGCGGTGGCAATTCTCCTGGAGAGATGCCCTATTCGCTGCTTATTGCTCTGCGTTATATTCCGTTTCATATCAATTCATAGGGAAAATAGCGTATATTTTCCTGGCTCTGGCTTCGATCTCCTGCCCAGGCGCAACACTCGCCAGCGCGGTGATGGAATGCGGGTCTGTACGGGTCCGGACGGGTCTGACGCGTGCCTGCTGCGCCATACCGGCGCTCACCCATCACAGGAACAAAGGATCTATATGGAAAATGACGAAAGGGAAATTCGGAAGCTCGTTTCCACCTGGCTGGCGGCAAGCAAAGCGGGCGACATCGAGACGGTGCTGTCATTGATGTCGGATGACGCCATCTTTCTCGTTCCGGGCCAGCCTGTCATGCATAAGGCCGACTTCGCTGCCGCCGCAAGAGCGCAAGCGGGCCGTAACGGTGGCGAAGCGCTGCAATTCGACGGCAACAGCGAAATCCAGGAGATCAGGATACTCGGAGACTGGGCTTTCATGTGGACAAGGCTGGCTGTCATCATCACGCCGTCCGGTGGTTCCTCGCCCATGACGCGAACCGGCCATACGCTATCCATTCTCAGGAAGCAGGATGGAAAATGGTTGCTGGCGCGCGATGCCCATATGCTTGCACCGGTGGATGGCGCACCTTCATAGCTGGTCCACATCCATATCCTCCTGCTTCCGATCGTACATGCAGCCGGTATTTCCCGTATACGGGCTGACCTGCCATCACCGCACAAGGAAAACAGCAACCGCGCAGATTAAGCGGTCAACAAGCCGGATACACGGCTCCCGTTTGCCCGCATCAGGTGCGAGCCGCTTCACGGAGAGTTTGCTTTTCGACCAGCCAATCCAGCTGTGTCACCCCATCCAGATCCATCGGCCTCACAAAGTGCCCACCGTCGCCCATCCTGCAGTGTGCGCCAGCGCGCATACGCAAGAGATTGTTTTACTTATATTATCCCTTTTTCAGGAATTACCGGATGGGTCGGGGCATGGGGCAAAACTCGCTGTAGCGGAAAGCCTGCCTTTTCGCCCTTCGATCGACGAGCAAACCGGTTCTACTCACCGACAGAATGATTGCCACGCATAACGAGGGGACAGCAAATGCCGCCAGCGCCGAAGATCTGGCTGTGCAGGCAGCCATGGCTGGGCTGGTATACGTCTCGGATAACGAACCAGGAATCAGGAGAATACGCAAAGGCGATTCCTTCCAGTACATCGGGCCGGACGATAAGCCGCTGGCCGACCATGCCCAACTGGACCGTATCGCCAGCCTTGCCATACCTCCGGCATACAATGACGTATGGATCTGCGTGAATGCCCAGGGATACTTGCAGGCAACGGGTATCGATGCCCGCAGGCGCAAGCAATATCGCTACCATCCGGATTGGCGCATGGTGCGCGACTGCATTAAATTCGGCCGCATGGCGGAGTTCGGCGGAGCACTGCCCGGCCTACGCCAGCAGCTGGAGCATGACCTGAAGAGGCGCGGCCTGCCTCGGCAAAAGATCCTGGCTGCCGTCATTACCCTGCTGGATACTACGCACGTACGCATCGGCAGCCTCTCCTATGCCCGGGATAACCGCAGCTTCGGGCTGACCACGTTGCGCAAGCACCATCTTTCTTTGCTCGGCAAGCGGCGCGCCGTCCTCAGGTTCAAAGGCAAGAGCGCCGTCGAACACGAGGTGGAGATAACCGATCGGCGCATCGTGAAGATCATTCATGACTGCCAGCAGTTGCGCGGCCAGCACCTGTTCCAATATCTCGATGAAAGCGGTCAGCGGCATGCCGTCAAATCGGAGCAGGTAAACAGCTACCTTCATGAAGCGATGGGCGCGGACTTTACCGCCAAGGATTTCCGCACCTGGGGCGCCACGCTCAGGGCCTTCGAGCTCATGCTGGAAACTCCCTTGCCGGAAAAACCGGGCAAGCGCCGGCTTCAGGCGTGCATCTTATCGGTGGTAAGAAAGGTCGCGGAGGAATTGCGCAATACGGTGGCGGTTTGCCGCAAATCCTATATCAATCCGCTGGTGCTCACCGCATGGCAAACGGGAATCCTCCATCAGTACCGTGAAATGGCGGGAAACATGCAGGAGCAACTGGAAAACTGTATTCTTGTATTTTTGCGCAGCGGGGATCCGGATCAGGACAGCAGGGGTAAAAAATAGCTGGGGCAATAGGAGCTCCCTGGGTCAGCCAATTCCTATACACCTGGCAGGATTCCGGTTCCGGCATTTTCCAAGGAGAAAAAACCATGTCTCAATACGATCCCGGCAAGAGCAGCCACCCTTCCCTTGGTCCCGCAAGCAGCCCACCTGCCGATGGAAGCATCGCGTCGGCTTCGTTTCAGACGCAATGCCAGAGCGACCATGACCGTGAAATCCCGGAAATGGATCTGTTATCCCCGTTGACGCTGCGCGGTGTTACCCTCCGCAACCGCATCGCGATGTCGCCGATGTGCATGTATTCGTCCGAGGATGGCTTCGCCAATGATTTCCACCTGGTTCACCTGGGAAGCCGGGCGATTGGAGGGGCGGGCCTCGTCATCGTCGAAGCGACGGCAGTCACGGCCGAAGGGCGCATCTCTCCCGCCGACATGGGAATCTGGAAAGACGAGCATATCGAACCGCTGGCGCGCATCGCCCGATTCCTGGAGTCGCAGGGAGCAGTTCCGGGCATCCAGCTGGCTCATGCCGGGCGCAAGGCCAGTTGCGACAGACCATGGACCGGCGGACGCAGCCTGAAAACCGCTGCCGAGGGCGGCTGG
This sequence comes from Nitrosospira sp., assembly GCA_035547595.1. GTDB lineage: Bacteria > Pseudomonadota > Gammaproteobacteria > Burkholderiales > Nitrosomonadaceae > Nitrosospira. The sequence continues at coordinate 3,391 of DASZUL010000052.1, read as the reverse complement.
CCTGTCGTCGGGCCCAGCCCTCTTCCCTTCGATAGCGGCGATCCCGTGCCTCAGCCGTTATCCGCGGAAGATATCGAGCACTGCGTCGCAGCTTGGGAAGCGGCCACCCGCCGCGCGCTCGGGGCGGGTTTCAAGGTCATCGAGCTTCATGCCGCCCATGGCTACCTCATGCACGAATTCCTGTCGCCCATCAGCAACCAGCGTACCGACGAATATGGCGGCAGCCTGGAGAACCGCATGCGCCTGTTGCTGCGCCTGGCCAGCCGGATGCGGAAAATCATTCCCCAGGAGCTGCCCTTTTTCGTGCGGATCTCGGCAACCGACTGGGTAAAGGGCGGCTGGGATATCGAACAATCAGTCGTGCTTTGCCGGGAGCTCAAGTCGCAGGGCGTGGACTTGATCGATGTATCCTCTGGCGGCGTAACGCCGGATGCGAAAATTCCCGTAGCGAAAGGCTACCAGATTCCCCTTGCCCGACGCATCCGGGAAGAAGTCCAGATCCGCACCGGCGGCCTGGGACTCATCACCGACCCGCACCAGGCGGACGAAATCATCACCAGCGGCGAGGCGGACCTGGTCCTTATCGGCCGGGAGCTGCTGCGCGAACCATACTGGGCCATCAAGGCGCAGCATACCCTCGGGGAGGAACCTGCGTGGCCCATTCAATATGGCTACGCCGTGAAGCGGCGGGCCAGGTAAAAGACGCAGATCGAGTTTTCCGCTTCCCGTTCATGCCAGGGGAAAAATGGCGCTTTAACGGTGGACTTCACCAGGGATCATAGGAACCGAAGTTCCAGAGGTGGCCTTCCAGGTCGTAGCAGCTAAAACCCCGGCCACTCCGCAATCACCCCTTGGGCGCGACGTAAATCATCCAGGAAACCCCGAACTTATCGGCAGCCATGCCGAAGCGAGGAGAGAAGAAGGTGGTGGTCAGGGGCATCTGCACCTGCCCGCCTTCGGACAATGCAGCGAACAGCCGGTCGGCCTCAGCGGTGTCGGATACCGTGAGCGACAGCGAAATACCCCGAAAACTCGGCTGCCCCTTGCATTCCCCATCGGAAGCCATGATTACGCTGTCGCCGATGCGGATGCTGGCGTGCATGATCTTGTCTTCCGTTCCCGGCGCGGGCTTGCAGGAATCATCGGGTCCGGGAGACTCCGGGCTGTCCTTGAACCGCATGAGCATGATTACCTCAGCGCCCAGGGCACTTTTATAAAATTCGATTGCTTCCTCGCAACGGCCGTCGAAGAACAGGTAGGGTTGGATTTGCATTTTATTTCTCCTCTCAATTTCTGAAATAATTAAAGCAGGACGCGTATGCCGCTGAATTGGCGTTATTTCCGGGAAGCGATCTGCTCGCGCATCCGCTCCTCCGCTTCGCGAAGCTCGGGTGTGAATTCGGCACCGAAATCCTCTGCCTCGAATATCTGGCGGATCTCGATCTCGCAATCTCCCTCCAGGGGATTGGGGCAGCGCTTGACCCATTCGATCGCTTCTTCCTTCGATTTGACCTGGAATATCCAGAAACCCGCGATCAATTCCTTGGTTTCGGTAAAAGGCCCATCGACGACGGTACGCTTCTTCCCGGAGAATTTCACCCGTGCGCCCTTAGAGCTCGGCTGGAGTCCCTCGCCGGCAAGCATTACCCCGGCTTTCACCAGTTCTTCGTTATACTTCCCCATTTCAGTCAGCAGCTTCTCGCTCGGCATCGCACCCGCCTCGGTGCTCTTGTCCGCCTTGATCATTACCATGAATCGCATTATCGTATCTCCTCGAGTTTAAAATATTTAACCATCTCCCGGATGGATTCAACCGCCGGGAGGTGGATTTCGAGAAATCTCCGAATCGTTCGGCGTCCGAAGCCGATAGAGTTATTCGGAGATTCCTGATCATAATCGAATGGGGAAAGGAAAAATCGACACGCGAAACAAATTTAAATCCGGTGCAGGCTGGAAGGGTTTTTCGCGGAGCAATAAAAAAGCCCCAGCCGGCTGCGCCGGTGGGGCTCACTGCAGAGTCAGTCTTATGGATCAGTGTATCGTGGTATCGCTCTGATGCGCGCCACTGACGATATTGAGCTTCTGTGCATCGGAAACAACGGGGTTGCTTTGGAGCTTGGCGGCTATCTGCCGGTGCAAAGCAGCCTCTTTCATGGTTGCGCTGGCTGTCGCCTCGTATCTTCGTGCCAGCGCTTCCGTTTGCGATTGCAAATCCTGCGCCTGCCTGCCGTACATGTAGCTCTTGTTCTGGTATTGCTCCAGCAGGTCTTGCTGTTCCTGCGCCTTCGCCTTCATCTGGGTGGCCATATCCTCATAGGATTTAGCTACCGCGAGATGTTCGCCGGCAGTCACCGCATTTTGCGCCGCGGCACGAATTTCCGGGGTATCCGCAGGCTGCGCGGCATTGACGGAAAATGCGGCCGAGGCCAGTAAGCCCGCTACCGATATCGCTGCAAGAATCTTTCCAAATGGTTTTTTCATGGTGGCGATTGAAACCAATAAGATGAAAGTGATGCCATCCTATCGCAGTCAATGCCATGAGTATATTGGGGAAACCTTGGTTTTTTACTAAGGGAAACCCTTAGTAAAAAACTTATGGCAAGAGGGTTATTTGCAGGATGTGGGGCACATCCGAAGCCACGACAAGATGACGGCCATCCCTAACCCCTCTGCTTGGCACGCACGCGATAGGTCAGCGTGGCTTCGCCATCGGCTGGCACGCGTACTTTCCATTCGGCGATGCCCGAAGCCGCCTTCGTATGCGGCTGCGATTCGGATACCATGGTCCAGTCACCCGGAACCGGTTCCCGCACCATGACATCCACCGCTTCTTTCTTGGCATTCTTCAATACTATCCTGTACGCCGTTTCGAATACCGCCGCATGGCGGCTTTCCGGCGCCAGTCTCTGAAAATCCGTCTGCTTCCGGTCGGCGGTCACATCGAATGCATTTCCCAGCTTCAGGCGAACGGTCTCGTTCCTCGGAGTATGGTCGATCCGGTCTTCCCCCACGAACTGCGCATTGCCTTGGGTATCTTTCTTGTAAACCCGCACGACTCCCTTGGGCAGCGGAATCCCCAATCCTTCCCCCTTATTCTGGAATTCGACAAACACCGCGACTTTCAGCTTCTGGCCGATGTCCCCATACTGACCGAAGTAGTAATGGCTCGCGCCTGCCAGCAGAAATTCCTTCCGGACGGAAACACCCGTCGTCGAAAGCAAGGCAACCTGCTTGGTCTGGTTCTCCGACAGCGTGGTGGGGCGCTGCAGCGTATAAAGATGATATTCGAACAGCGATTCCTGCCTTAGATCTTCCGCCTCCGCCATTTTTGCCGCCATGGCCATCGGCTCGCGCGGCCCGGGTTGCCGCCCTCGCACCCGGTTCAGGTCGC
>DASZUL010000051.1:0-15671 GCA_035547595.1 Nitrosospira sp. | reverse complement strand
GAGCTGGCGACAGTCAGGATGCCCGGCCGGCTGGCGCGGCAACTGGAGGTGGTTGCAGAGGCAGCCGGACTGGAACGCAAGCGGCTATTGCAGTGGATAGTGGCGTATGCGGGCTTGTCCGCTGCCTGGTTTCTGGAGGATGGCGATATGGAATCGGCGGAAGGCGATCTGGCTGTCGCCGAGCTAGCCTGGAGGGAACTGGGAGAATCGGGCTGCTGAGTACGATTTATGCATACGTAATATGCTGATGGACTTTCCGGGAAAGCGCTGAATAAGTCTCACTGGCGCGAGGCAGCTTTGTAGAACAGTTCCTCTAGAGAAGGATGTGACCGCAGCGGGCTTTGGGTGCCTCGACAGTTCTTAGACGCAGTCTCTTGCCTTCCCTCTGCTGCCCGATCCCCGCTTCGCGGGAGCCCTCGGCCCCGTTCCGGGGAGCCCTCGGCCCCGTTCCGGGGAGCCCTAAGGGTTTTCCTTAGTATAAAACCAAGGTTTCCCCAATATACATAAAATTATGACTAAAGTAAGATTTCACCATCCTAATTAATCCAGCTTCACTACCATCATGAAGACTAAATCAGCAAACATCCTTGCCACATTATCGATGTTCGCTCTCCTGGTTTCGGCAAACCCGATGGCATTCGCCGCCGAACCCACCGATACGCCAGAGATTCGCGCTGCCATCCAGAACGCGGTGACGCGGGGTGATCATGAAGCCGTGGCAAAATATTATGAAGATGCGGCGATCGAGCTGCAAGCAAAATTGAAGGAAAAAAAGGAGCTGCTGGAACACTACGAGGATAAAAGCTACCTGTACGGCAGGCAAGCCCAGGATCTACAGTCGTCCACCCAGGCGTTGATGCGCAAGTACGACCGGACGAGCAAGGCGAACATACGGGAAGCGACCCTGTACCGGAAGCTGGCCATGCAATTGCCGGAAGACCGTTCTATGCCCGGAAAGCAAAAGGTGGCGGCCGTCAGCGATGGGCAATCGAGCCGGAACTGATCGGAAGTTGAATTAAAATTTGAGTGGAAGTTGCGGGCCTGGAGCGATGGTTGCTTCGGCCCGTTTGTTTGGGCGCCGATTAAGCGAGAAATCCGGTTATCCGGATGCTTTTTTCCGGTGTGATCTTCCGGCCATGTTCCGGTCCCGCGCGAAAACGCTATCCAGGTATATGGGTGCTGCGCGAGATAGATCCGGTATTGCCCGGACGGTGATCTGTGATTCGATGTGAGATGCAAATGGAACAAGTGGCTTTTATCTTCCCTTGCTCCTTCCCTTTATCCCATCTGCCGCATAACAACTCGGCATTCGAGCTTACTGCTGGCTCGCCCGCGTGAGCGTTACCGGCTTGTTCGTCTCATCGTCAGCCTTGGCCAGTTCTATCGCCTCATAAAGTTTTGCGAGATTGTCCTTGCTGGTTTTCACGTTGGGATGGTCGGGTCCCAGGCCTTTCTCGAAGGCTCCCAGCGCCCGCTTGTAGAATGGCTCCGCCTGGGCATATTGTCCCCGAGTGTGATAGATCAGGGCGAGATTATTGAGGCTGGTGGCCATGCTCGAATAATCGGGACGGGCTGTTTTCTCAAGGATGGCCAGCGAACGTTCATACAATGGTTCGGCCTGGGCGTACTGTCCCTGCGCGCGATAGACTTCCGCGAGATTGCTCAGGTTTCTCGCAAGGTCGGGGTGGTCGAGGCCAAGCGCCTTTTCCCGTAAGGCAAGCACCCGCCGGTATAGCGGTTCGGCTTGCGCATACTGCCCCTGGTCGTGATACACCGCTGCAAGGTTGTTCAGGCTGGTCCCCACGTGGGGATGGTCAGGCGCCAGGTTCGCCTCATAGATTCCCAGGGCGCGGCGGTAATACGGCTCGGCCTGCGCGTACTGGTTTTCCGTATGGTAAATCAATGCGAGATTGTTGAGGCCGGTGGCTATCTCGGGGTGGTTGGCGCCGAGGGTTTTTTCGCGAATCGCAAGCGAGCGCTCGTACAGCGGCTTGGCCAGCGCATAGCGCCCCTGGGTGCAGTAGAGTTCGGCAAGATTGTTCAGGGTCTGGGCCACATCCGCATGGTTGGGCCGCAGGTTTTTCTCGCGGATCTCCAGCGCGCGCTTGTAGCGCGATTCAGCCTCGGTTGCGCGCCCGTCGGCGCGATAAAGCTCGGCCAAGCCGTTCAGGCTGGTTGCGACGAGAAGGTGGTTGGGGCCGAGAACCTTCTCGCGGATTGCGAGGGCGCGTTTGTAAAGCGGTTCGGCTTGGGCGTACTGTTTCTGGTCGCGGTAGAGTTCCGCGAGATTGTTCAGGCTCGTCGCTACGTTGGGATGGTCGGGCCCCAATTTTTTTTCAGCCAGCGCAAGCGATTTTTTTACGGCCGCCACCGCCTGGTCGTACTGCCCCTTATCGTAAAGCGAGATGGCTTCCTTGCTGATCATTTGCCACTTCGAGTCCTCGGCATAGGCCGGATAGGCCACATGGAAAGCCAGCAGGGCAAGCAGGGCGATTCGCGTCATCTTCATAAATTCAAGTCAATAAATGGTGGAAAAGCGGAACGGTAAAACCATCTCGAATCACTTCCTTTTATTCACCTTTTTGCAAGCGCGATTCTCTCATAAATCCGGACTGTATGTGTCATTGTGTAACCCGCTTTCATCCCATTTCCCGCGGCAGCACGGCATGTGGGAGCGCCATGCCGACGTCGGCATGGCGGTATATAATCGCAACCACCTTCATCCTCCCAAAAACTTATGCACCTGTCGGCCGGCATTCCCATCCTGCGTATCTTTTCGGAAGAAAAAGCGAAGGAATTTTACCTTGATTTCATGGGGTTCAGTCTCGAATGGGAGCATCGGTTTGGAGATAACTATCCGCTATACGCTCAAATCAGGCGGTCGGAGCTGGTCCTCCACTTAAGCGAACATTTTGGGGATGCCACTCCGGGCTCGGCGATTTTTGTGCCAGTGCAGGAAATTGGTGTATTGCAGGCTGAGCTCCAGGCGAAATCCTATCGTTATGCAAAACCTGGAATTGAGGGAATGCCGTGGGGTCAGGTCATGGAAATTATGGATCCATTCGGAAATCGACTCCGATTTTGCGAGCGATCGAAGTAAACCGCGTGGCGCAATCCCTTCCTTGAGCGAGGATGGTGCTTTCACTGCATCTCATCGGGCTTCGAGAAAGAGGTTCGTTCAGCTTTCGATACCCTTCTTGCGCAGTTCAGCCTTCGCTTCCTCGCTTTTTTCCAGATCCAGTCCCATGAATTTCAGCACGGCGGGCGTTTTGGTGAATTGCAGGTCGCGATATTCCACTACCTGTATCCGGTTGCCCCATGGATCGAGAAAATCCATCCGGCTGCCCTCCAGCATGGTTGCCCCGGCTGCCTTGGCAAGTTCCCGAACCCGCGAGCGGTCGTCCACCACCAAGCCGAAATGCCTGCCATCGTCCGCACTCTGCTTTCGCCCTTCCATCAACGCGATGAACTGATCGCCCATGTCGATGAAAGCGGAGTGCTGGCCGCGGCCCCGCAACGTGAAAGTGAAGATGCGCCCGTAAAACTCCAGCGCCTCGTCGATGCTTCCTACCTCGAGCGCGATATGATTGACACCGACCAGGTGCGGTTTGGCTTGCTCATCCATGTTTCATCTCCAGTAATGATGTTGCATCCGGTATCGGGGAATGCCCGCCTGCCTGCTTTCTCCATTTCTTCGTATGCCTTCAATTCCCTGTCCCATTGAAATTTCCTGCGACGCCGGACTCTGCCAGTTGCATTTCCGTCTGTTCCGCGGCCGCCTGGTTCCATAGCGTTTGCATAAGCTTAGCCCCTTTTCATGACTATTTCATCACGCAGGAATATGCGCCAAAGCCTGCTTTCCTGCCTATCGGCGGAATGGATGTCTGAAGCGGTGCCTGGTTGCGTTATCATCCAGTGAGGAATGGTAATACCCTAGGATACCGCTGAAGCAGTTGGGATCGCAAACTGCTGTCAGGCAACTAAAGTTAGGGGCAGAAGGTAGGGGCTGAACATTTCATATCATGCAAACCACAAGCCGAAAAACTGGCCGGTACTTCTCCACCGGGAGTGAAGGAATTTGAGCACGGAGAGAGCTGAATGATGACCAGGAGGCAGACCGCATGACGGATGCGAGAGAGACGATAGATGCCGTCTATCGCGTGCATTCGCGCCATGTCTTCGCGACGCTGATCCGCCTGCTGGGGGATTTCGATTTGGCGGAGGAGGCGTTGCACGATGCCTTCAAGGTGGCGCTGGAGCAATGGCCACGCGACGGGGTTCCTGCGAATCCGCGCGCGTGGCTCGTTTCGACCGGGCGCTTCAAGGCGATCGATGGCCTGCGGCGCCGTGCGCGGTTCCAGCCTTTGCCGGAAGACATCGAAGAGCATCTGGCTGCCGAGGAGGATGACACGGATGGTGAAGGGGTCGAAGATGATCGCCTCAGGCTCATCTTTACCTGCTGCCATCCCTCCCTTGCTCCCGATGCCCAGGTGGCGCTCACCCTGCGCGAGGTATGCGGACTGACAACCGAGGAGATCGCACGTGCCTTCCTGACCGCCGCACCTACGCTTGCCCAGCGCATCGTTCGGGCCAAGGCAAAAATCCGGGGTGCCCGCATCCCCTACCAGGTGCCCTCGGCGCCCGAGCTGCCGGACCGGGTGGAGAGCGTGCTGCGGGTAATCTATCTGGTTTTCAACGAGGGCTATTCAGCCTCGTCCGGAGAATCCCTCACGCGCGCCAGCCTTTCAGGCGAAGCAATCCGCCTGGGCAGGCTGCTAGTCGAATTGCTGCCGGAGCCCGAAGCGCTGGGATTGCTTGCGCTGATGCTGCTGCAGGAGTCGCGGCGTGCGGCGCGCAGTTCCCCGGAAGGGGATCTCATCCTGCTCGAAGAGCAGGATCGTTCGCTCTGGAATGCGGAGCATATTGCCGAAGGGGCAGCGCTGGTCGAGCGGGCGTTGCTGTCGCGCCGTTTCGGCCCATATGCCTTGCAGGCGGCGATTGCGGCGGTTCACGCCCATGCCGCTTCCGCTTCGGCGACAGACTGGGCCGAAATTGTCGGGCTTTACGATATCCTGCTGCGCATCGAGCCGTCGCCCGTAGTGGAATTGAACCGCGCTGTGGCGGTGGCGATGCGAGATGGCCCGGAGGCGGGGCTCGATCTCGTCGATGCGATCCTCGCAAGGGGTGAGCTCGATGGCTACCATCTGGCGCATTCGGCACGCGCGGACCTGTGCCGGCGGCTGGGACGGACAGCGGAAGCGCGCGCCGCCTACGAACGCGCTTATGCGCTTGCCCGCCAGGAGCCGGAGCGCCGCTTCCTGGAGCGAAGGCTGAATGAACTAAGCGATTGAGAAAGTTTCTACGCGCATAGCTGCAATTGCTACATCACTACGCTTTTCGATCAATCCCATCAGGGCAGCTCAGGTAGCTGCGTCATAAGCCCGGGCAGCGCGGTTCGCAGGGTTCCCGCACGGCATCAAGGTTGATATCAAAGTAGCTGTGGGATCCGGTTGCGCATGCCGCACCACGGCGCTGTGCGGTACGTGCAGGTAAACCCGGGTCAGCCTCCATCATCTTGGTGGCCTTCACCGATCGTGATGAGGCTCACGATGATAGCTTACTGTGTTTATCTTCAAGAAAGTCTTCTTTTTCCATGCCTTCCATGAAACTGCATGTATCCATCGTGACCCGCCGCATGTGATCGAGGTGGTCTGGAAGACGACTCTCGCGCACACCGGCTGCGCGTCTGCGAAGCACTTTCTTCCGGAACTTCGAGGTCGCACAGGTCAGCAGATCGACGCGAACGCCAGGCAACGATTCCAGTTCGACCTGCAGGCCGCCAAGGTCGAAGGTAACACCAAGAGCTGCTTTTGAGAATCTCCATATTTTGATTACTTATAACAGGATTCTCTGCCCTTGGACTAAAGTCCAGTTTTCTGGAGGCTGGCATAAATGAGAAACTACTTCTGTAGAGACTGAGCTTGCCGGAGGAAAGCCAGCAGCAACTGTCATCTCCGCGAACTGTAACGACCAGCCAGCCGCATGCAGCAACTTCAATCGAATCAGACACGAATGAAGAGGATTCACAATCTGGAGCAGGTATCGGGGGAAGAAAACCCTGGAGAAAGCGATTTTCATGGGAAAGCAGTGAAGCTTCGATATGAAAAAAACTCATTTTCGCATGCCTCTTCCGACTATATCCATACGTAGTCCATGATAGATATACCCGCAAAAAACCTGAAGTCGATCCTGCACTCGAAGCGTGCCAACATCTACTATCTGGAACACTGCCGGATACTCGTCAATGGGGGACGAGTCGAATATGTGACCGACGAAGGCAAGCATTCCCTCTATTGGAACATTCCGATCGCCAACACTACAACCGTTCTTCTGGGAACGGGCACATCCATCACCCAGGCTGCGATGCGGGAATTGGGCAAAGCGGGCGTACTGGTAGGATTTTGCGGCGGCGGCGGAACGCCACTGTTCAGTGCGAACGAAATCGATATCGAAGTTGCCTGGTTTTCTCCTCAGAGTGAATACCGTCCCATGGAGTATTTACAGCATTGGGTCAGGTTCTGGTTTGACGATGGATTACGCCTGGCTGCGGCCAGGGAATTTCAGCAAACTCGCCTGGAGCGAATCAGCCAAAGCTGGATCAAACTGGGCCAATTAAAGAACAATGCATGTCCTGTCGATGTACATATGCTGGAACAATTATTGAGGCAATCGGCGCGCAACATCGAGGCTGCTTCAAGCCAAACGGAATTATTAACCGAGGAAGGAAGGCTCACCAAACAACTTTATCGGCTGATGGCCGCAGCGACGCAACATGGAGATTTTGTTCGCAGCCAAAGAGGCGACAGCATCGATATCGCCAACCAGTTTCTCGATCACGGCAATTATCTTGCATACGGCCTGGCTGCCACCGCCACGTGGGTACTCGGCCTGCCGCACGGATTGGCAGTACTGCACGGAAAAACACGCCGGGGCGGACTCGTGTTCGACGTAGCCGATCTGGTGAAGGACGCTGTCATCTTGCCTCAGGCGTTCATCTCGACAGCGCGCGGTGATACCGAGCAGGAATTCCGGCAGGCATGCATCGAAAGCCTGACAAGCAGTGAATCGCTGGATTTCATGATCGAAACTCTCAAGGCAGTAGCGCTCAAGATGGGCAGGCGTGCCCAAGCCCACCCCCAAGCTGGCGCATGAACGTCCTGCTTATATCGCAGTGCGATAAGCGGGCATTGACGGAAACCCGCCGTATCCTCGACCAGTTCGGTGAGCGGCGCGGGGAGCGAACCTGGCAAACGCCGATCACCCGGGACGGGCTCGACACATTACGACAGTTGCTGCGGAAAACCGCGCGCAAGAATACCGCTGTGGCCTGTCACTGGATACGCGGGCTCGACCACAGCGAGCTGTTGTGGATAGTAGGGGATGCCAGTCGTTTCAACAGCCAGGGGGCAGTGCCCACCAATACTACCACGCGCAACATCCTGCGTCGCCAGGACGAAAACGATTGGCACACCGGCGAAGATATTCACCTGCTGACCGCGCTGAGTGCGCTGCTTCACGATCTCGGCAAAGCCTGCCGCGCTTTCCAGATGCGCCTGGAGGGGAAACTCGAGGAGCGTAACCAGTACCGGCACGAATGGGTATCGCTGCGCCTGTTCGAGGCATTCGTCGGCACCGACGAAGATGCAAAATGGCTAGCACGACTCGCTGCACCCACTTCGCAGGACGATAAAACCTGGCTTCACCCGGACCGTTTGCAGCGCGATGGGCTGGATCCGAAGGTATCGCGCCCGTTTGTACGCCTATCGCACGCACCCCTGGCCCAGGCTGTCGGCTGGCTGGTGGTCACGCATCATCGCCTTCCAACCTTGCCGTGCAATAGTGATGGCAGTCGGGGCACCTTTCAACCGGGATTGCTGGATAAAACCCTGGAGCATATAGATGCCGGCTGGAATGAGCGGACCGATGAGGTCAATCGCACTACCCTGCGTTACTACTGGCAATTTTCCCACGGTTTGCCTGTAACCACCGATCTATGGCGCAAGCGCGCAGCCAAGCTCGCACAACGCCTTCTGGTCCTTTGTGCCAAGCCCGGCAAGGGCGATTGGCTGAGCAATCCGTATGTGATGCACCTGTCCAGGTTGAGCTTGATGCTGGCCGACCATCATTATTCCAGCCTGGAGGGAGAAGACGCGGGGCGCGAGAAGGTGCCCAAGGGCTACCCGCTGTATGCCAACACCAATGACGGCAATCTCAACCAGACGCTGGATGAGCATCTGCTTGGTGTCGCCCGGCACAGCACTGAGGTGACACATTCGCTGCCGCGATTCGACGAGCAGCTTCCACGGCTCGCTCGCCACAAAGGCCTGCGCAAACGCTCGCTTGACGAGCGGTTTCGCTGGCAGGACAAAGCCGCGGAAACAGCAGCGGCGATGCGCACGCGTTCCACCCACTATGGCGCGTTCATCGTCAATATGGCATCCACCGGCTGCGGCAAGACGCTGGCCAATGCGCGCATCATGTACAACCTTGCCGATGCGGAACGCGGCATGCGCTGTGCTTTCGCCATGGGGCTGCGAACGCTGACGCTGCAAACGGGGATGGCGTTTCGGGATTTGCTGGGCCTGGGTGATGACGACCTGGCCATCCGCGTCGGCGGCGCGGCGAGCCGGGCCTTGTTCGAGCATTATGAGCGCAAGGAAGAAGCTACGGGTTCGGCATCGCGACAGAGCCTCCTGGATGAGGATTCGCATGTCGTTTTTGAAGGCAACCATGACGCGCATCCATTGCTGCGCCGCGTCATGCACAACCCGCAGGTGCGTCGCCTGCTGGCGGCGCCGCTGCTGGTATGCACCATCGATCACCTGACGCCAGCAACCGAGAGCGAACGCGGTGGCCGCCAGATTGCCCCCATGCTGCGGTTGATGAGCGGCGACCTGGTGCTCGATGAACCGGACGATTTCGATATCGGCGATCTCCCTGCGCTTACCCGCCTGGTGCACTGGGCTGGCCTGCTGGGCTCGCGCGTGCTGTTGTCATCGGCCACTCTGCCCCCGGCACTGGTGCAGGGGTTGTTCGATGCCTACCGCAACGGGCGCCAGCACTTCCAACGCAATCGAGGATCACGGCCGGGAGCTATTGACTCGATTCCGGAAATTTGCTGCGCATGGTTCGACGAATTCAACCAGTCGCAGGCCGATTGCGCCGACGCATCTGCATTCACGGCCGCCCATGCATCCTTTGCCGCCAGGCGCCATGATCGGCTGGGCAAAACGGAAGTGCGCCGGCGCTGTGGATTGCTGCCGCTATCATTGAGGATGGGAGCAAAACGAGAACAGCAACTCGCCGAATTTGCCGAACTGGTTCGAAACGCCGCATGGGCGCTCCATACGGTGCATCATAGCGTCGATCCCCGGAGTGGCAAGCGCGCCAGTTTCGGATTGGTGCGCATGGCGAACATCGAGCCCCTGGTGGAAGTTGCGCTGGCGCTATATCGGTTGGGTGCACCTGAAGGGGTGTGCATTCACCTGTGCACCTACCATTCGCAGTTTCCGCTGCTGATTCGCTCGAACATCGAGCGCCAGCTCGATCAGGCATTGGACCGCCGCCAGCCTGAGGCTGTATTCGACCTGACGGATATCCGCCAACGGCTGGATACGAATCGCGTAGCCGATCACCTTTTTATTGTGCTCGGGTCACCCATTACCGAGGTGGGGCGCGACCATGATTACGACTGGGCCGTAGTTGAACCCTCGTCCATGCGATCGCTGATCCAGCTGGCGGGACGTATCCGCCGCCACCGCGAGGGTGAGTGCAAAGCTGCAAATATATGCATCTTCGATACCAATTTGCGCCACTTGCAGGAACCGGGTCAGCCGGCCTTTTGCAGGCCGGGATTTGAAACCTTGGATTTTCCGTTGACAACCCATTCCATGACCGAACTGCTGTCTCCAGCGGAGCGCGAAGTGATCGATGCCCGGCCACGGATCGTGTCGCGGCCGTCCGGAGAATTGCAACCAAAGATCCGGCTGGCAGACCTGGAACATGCCCGCATGCGCCAGACCATGCTGGGGCAGATGGAAAACGCGCCTCCCGCCCCCTCCGGCCTGCGCCAGCGCGGATCGGCCAGGATGGGTAAGCAATCGGTCCTCAACGCCACATGGTGGTGGCGGATGCCGCCCGCCGATACGCTTCTCACGGCGATACTGCCGCAGCAGCAGCCTTTTCGGCACGATAGCATCCACCGAGTGGATTTATTGCTGCGCCCAACCATCGACGGCGATGATTATGAGCTGGTTCAATTGATGGACAAGCCGGACGGGCGACGTGGTGAGAAAGGGTTTGCAGTGGTGGAGAAATCACACAATCATCGCATTCCGGACATGGATGTGCAAGGCGTTGGCATCGAGCCCTGGGGCCAGACCGACTACTTGCAGGCATTGGTCGAACTGGCTGACGAGATGGATATGCCGCTGGCCGAGTGCGCCAAGAGTTACGGTACTGTTACTTTACCGCAGGACAAGAATAACAATAACGGATGGCGCTTTCATCCGGCGCTAGGGTTTACGAAAGCAAGGCTGTAAAAAAGCCGGCGAGGGGGAGCCGGCTTCTGCCTACGCGGCAGTGGAAGATTAAAAAAACACATAATTTTCTGAGCTGCTTTTCAGCAGTTTTTAAAGTTTACATTAGTTCTTTATTGATATATGTAAACGAGGGGACTAGAATGTGCTTTCAAACCACTTTTAAAAAAACATATAATGGAAAAGATTGTCATGATAGGAAGGAGCCCGGATGGCAAATAACGATACGCAGCGTGTTGCCGAATTGCAGGCGCTCATCGCCGGTTTTCTAAAAAAGCGGCTCGATGACAAACTCGAAAAACTCAAAGACGATGACCCGAAACGCGCCGAGCTTCATCAGCAGTTCATTCCCGAAAACTGGCTGGCGGACGCAGCCCGGCGCGTCACGCAGATTCAGGCGGTTACCCATTCGCTCAAACCAATACACCCTGATGCAAAGGGTACCAGCCTGTATAGCCCAAGGCACGTTCCACCAACTCAACCGGTCGTTACTAGTCACTGCCTGGGGAATGAGTTTGCAAGCGATGTGGTCGGCAACGCCGCTGCGCTCGATGTATACAAATTCCTCAAACTGGAGTACCAGGGCGCCAGCCTGCTGATGTTGTCCATGGCCCGCGATGCCAATTTTGCTGCGGCGTTGAGCAGCGACGCGGCGCAAGCGCAAGCATGGATGGCAGCCTTTGCCGGCCTGACAGAACGACGTGGCCGGATGGTTTCGCACACGCTTGCCAAGCAGCTTTATTGGCCGGTAGGCAATGACCTGCATGACGATGCCAGTTTCCATCTTCTCGCGCCGCTATATGCCACTTCGCTGGCGCATCGCGTCTATCAAACGGTGCAGGACGACCGCTTCAGCGAAGAAGCCAAGGCGGCGCGCCAGGCTAGAAAAGAAGGTGAATACAGCGTCCGGCCGGTACGGGAATACCCTCAGATGGCCATTCAAAAACTCGGCGGAACGAAACCCCAGAACATCAGCCAGCTCAACAGCGAGCGGCGAGGGGAAAACCTTTTGTTCGCCTCCCTGCCGCCTATGTGGCGTTCCATTGACGTGAAGCCGCTGCTGGGTACTGAGTCGATGTTTCCCCGCTTCAGCCGCCGCGCGGAGGTGCGGCAGTTGGTCAAGGCTCTGCTCGCGTTCCTGAAGTCCGATCCATTAAGCAATGTTGAGACCCGGACACGCCGCGCGGAATTAGTCGACGGCATTATTGATGAATTCCTGCAATTTTCCGCTGAACTGCGCTTCCTGCCATCAGGCTGGAGCCACACCCCGGAGTGCCGTCTCTCCAGTGTGGAAAAATACTGGCTGGACCGCAAAGGCGTCGAACGGGCTCTGGCATCGGAAGGCTTGCCGCTGCCCACCGATAACGCCGAGCGTATGAGTGCGCTGTTTGCCAACTGGCTTAATGCGCAACTGCGTGACCCGCTGCCCATGGGCGACCCGGAATTTCTGGAATGGCGCAACCGGATGTACGAAGAGATCAAGGCCGAAGAAAGGGAGGGTCGCCATGATGATTAAGCAAGAACCGAAGACACTGCTGGTGTTGCCGCGCCTGCGCGTGCAAAACGCCAACGCCATTTCCAGCCCCATGACCTGGGGATTTCCCGCCATCACCGCCTTCACAGGCTTGATGACTGCGCTGGAAAGACGTTTGGGGCCTGACGCGGGAATCGCGTTTTACAGCGTGGGGATAATCTGCCACAGCTTCGAGCCCCAGGTGACCCATGGCGGCTATACCCGAAGTTTTCACCTGATGCGCAATCCTATCTGGCATGACGGCAGCGTTCCCGCCATCGTTGAAGAAGGCCGTGTCCATCTCGATATTACACTGGTATTCGAGGTTGAACTGACGTTGGATCAGAGCGACGCCGAGTGCATGCAACTGGCTGCGCACATCGGCGATGTGATTGCAGGCATGCGCATTGCGGGTGGCAGCGTCGTTCCGCCCCTCCCAGGTAAATTTCGCAATCCTCCACGGCCCTTGTTAGTACAGATGCCCGACGATGCCGAGGAACGCCGAAAAAAATTCCGCAAGCTCAGCCGCCGCTGGCTGCCTGGCTTTGCGTTGTTATCGCGCGAGGACCTGCTGCAAGCGCGGCTGGCCGAGTTGCAACTGACCAAGTCCGGGGCGACGTTGCTGGATGCCTGGCTTGATCTTTCCCGCCTGAACTACCGTGCCATTCGCCAAGAAACGGTGAACGAGACTGGAGCCGCCGGTGAGGCCATAGAATGGTCGGCCGACAGCCGTCCCGGCTGGATCGTGCCCATACCAGTCGGATTTGCGGCGCTGTCCGAGTTGTATGCTTGCGGCACAGTGGCTGGTGCGCGCGACCCCAACCTTCCATTCCGCTTTGTCGAGAGCGTCTATTCCATAGGGCAATGGATCAGTCCACACCGGCTCACTGATATCAGCGACCTCGTCTGGGAGCCATTCCACGATTCCGCCAGCGGCCTTTACCGCTGTGTCAATAGATACCAGGCTCTTTCATCCTTCCCTATTTCTCCCACTAACTAAATAAATCAAGGAGCTTTACCAATGGCAACTACCGCTCTCAAAACCGCATCCGTGCTTGCATTTGAGCGCAAGCTGGACCCTTCCGATGCCCTTTTTTTCTCGGGTTCCTGGGATCAACGCACCGCCAGCCAGGAATGGCCAGCGGTAGCCGTACGGGAAAAATCCGTGCGTGGCACCATCTCCAACCGGCTGAAAACCAGGGACCAGGACCCAGCCAAGCTTGACGCCGCGATTGAAAACCCCAATCTGCAAACCGTGGACGTAGCGGCCTTGCCTGCGGAAGCCGATACCCTCAAGGTCAGCTTCACGCTGCGTGTGCTGGGCGGCGCAGGCATGCCCTCGGCCTGCAACAATGCCGACTACCAGCACAAACTGCAAAGCACCGTGAAAGGCTATGTGGACTCGCACGGCTTTTTCGAACTGGCCCGACGCTATGCCCATAACCTGGCTAATGGCCGTTTCCTGTGGCGCAACCGCCTCGGGGCCGAACAAGTTTCGGTGGATGTGGCGCAACTGGTCGATGGCCGGGCAGCCCAGTCCTGGACTTTCGACGCCTTGTCGCTATCGCTTCGCCGCTTCGATGCGCCGCCCGAAGCTGTGGCTGCGCTGACGCAATTGACCGCGCTCATTGCCGAGGGCCTGACAGGCACCCGGCACGTGCTGTTGCAGGTCACCGCTTATGTGCGCGTGGGTGCAGGGCAGGAAGTGTTCCCCTCGCAGGAACTCATACTCGACAAAGCAAAAACGATCAAAAGCAAGACGCTATATACCGTCAGCAACATAGCGGGCATCCACTCGCAGAAGATAGGCAATGCCCTGCGCTCGATTGACGACTGGTATGCCGGAGCGGAGGAAAATGGCCCCATTCCAGTGGAACCCTACGGTTCAGTCACTACCCAGGGCAAGGCATACCGCAAACCCACCGACAAAGCAGATTTCTATTCGCTTCTTGACAACTGGCTTCTCAAAGACCGGATACCTGCAACAGAACAACAGCATTTCGTCATGGCGACGCTGATCCGCGGCGGGGTATTCGGCGATGCGGATAAGGAATGATGCCATGGATCATCATATAGATATCGACGTACGGCCCGACCCGGAGTTTCCTGCATACCAGCTCATGAACGCGCTTTACGCCAAGCTGCACAGGGCATTGGCAGAACGGAACAGCACCCACATCGGGGTAAGTTTTCCGGGGTTTAGCTCAAAAGCACCGCATCTGGGCATACGGCTGCGCCTGCATGGAGATGTTGCGGCGCTTTCGGCCTTGATGGCGAGTGGCTGGATAACTGGCATGCGCGATCACGTTACGCTGACGCCGCCAACTCAAGTGCCGAGAACTGCCCAACATCGCATCGTGAAGCGCATCCAGGTAAAAAGCAGTCCGGAACGGCTGCGCCGAAGGCTGATGCGGCGCCACGACCTGGATGTGCAGGCGGCCCGTCAGCGCATATCGGACGAGATGGTTCAACTGGCGAAACAGCCTTATGTGCAACTGCGCAGCACCAGCACGGGCCAGTCCTTCAGGCTGTTTATCGACCATGGGCCAGTCCAATTCCGTGCAACTGCAGGCGACTTCAATACCTATGGGCTGAGCCAAGTTGCTACGATCCCCTGGTTCTAACCATTTCCCTGTTCCGACCATTTTTTACTGGGCCGGATTCGTTCTTTAAAAATCCATAACTTATGTGTTGCCTGGATTTTTAGGTAGGCACGATATATTCTGCTCAATCCCGTTCGAGGATGGGCAATTCCACGATTTATAGTCTAGTTCACTGCCGCATAGGCAGCTCAGAAACGCAAAATCCGGGTGGAAATCGTACTCCTGGAGTTCACTGCCGCATAGGCAGCTCAGAAAAACAGCGCGAACAATAAAATTCTCAAGATCCGGTTCACTGCCGCATAGGCAGCTCAGAAATATATCGATGGTCGAGGCGGAAGCGATATCGAGTTCACTGCCGCATAGGCAGCTCAGAAATTCCCATCGCAGCCCGAGCGCGGCAAGCTCATGTTCACTGCCGCATAGGCAGCTCAGAAAACGCAGCAGCTGAATATGCCGTATTTGTTGCAGTTCACTGCCGCATAGGCAGCTCAGAAAGGCGATCACGCCGTATTTGCGCGGCATTCTCGGTTCACTGCCGCATAGGCAGCTCAGAAATTGGATACAAAGCGCGCACCATCGATCTTGTCGTTCACTGCCGCATAGGCAGCTCAGAAATCTGTATCCGGGTCTGGCACGCTCAACCAGGCGTTCACTGCCGCATAGGCAGCTCAGAAAAGCAGACATCGGCCCCCCCGGGATGGACCAAGGTTCACTGCCGCATAGGCAGCTCAGAAATTGTCGCCCTTGGCGCGGTAGTCGGCCAGCTCGTTCACTGCCGCATAGGCAGCTCAGAAAATAACGCGCCTCGATGACGGCCTTGATGTCGTGTTCACTGCCGCATAGGCAGCTCAGAAATGAAGCTCTATGTACCGCGCCCAATCCGCTTTGTTCACTGCCGCATAGGCAGCTCAGAAATTCAGCCGCGCTACTTCGGCTTGCAATGTATCGTTCACTGCC
>DASZUL010000050.1:0-3651 GCA_035547595.1 Nitrosospira sp. | reverse complement strand
GCATCAATTCGAATGCCTTTTTTTTGTTGCCGATTGGCATGCACTTACGACTCATTACGATACTCCCGAAATGATCGAGCAGCATGTCTGGGACATGGTCATCGACTGGCTTGCCGCGGGAGTGGATCCGGCGCAGGCAACGATGTTCATCCAGTCACGCGTGCCGGCTCATGCAGAACTGCATGTGCTGCTTTCGATGATCACGCCGCTGGGATGGCTTGAGCGTGTTCCTTCTTACAAGGACCAGCAGGAAAAGCTGGCGGAAAAGGACCTGGGCACGTACGGTTTCCTGGGCTATCCGCTGCTGCAAAGCGCGGATATCCTGATTTATCGGGCGAACCGCGTGCCGGTGGGAGAAGATCAGGCGCCGCATATCGAGTTTACACGTGAGATAACGCGCCGCTTCAATCATATTTATGGAAAAGAAGTCGGTTTTCGCGAAAAAGCGGAAGCTGCCATAAAAAAACTTGGCTCAAAAAAATCCCGGCTCTACCGTGAGTTAAGAAACCGTTACCAGGAGCAGGGTGATGAGGCAGCGCTGGCTGCGGCGAAATCATTGCTTGATGAACAGCAGAATTTGAGCATGGGGGACCAGGAGCGGCTATTTGGCTATCTGGAGGGCGGCGGCAAAATGATCCTCGCCGAGCCCGAGGTGATGCTTACTCCGGCATCCCGGATGCCGGGACTGGACGGACAAAAGATGTCCAAGTCCTATAGCAATACCATCAGCCTGCGGGAAGACGAGGCAAGCGTCATCAAGAAGGTCCGGACCATGCCTACCGACCCCGCTCGTATTCGGCGCAGCGATCCGGGTGACCCGCTCAAGTGCCCTGTGTGGCAATTTCATGAGATTTACTCAAGCACCGAAATCAAGGAGTGGGTGCAACAAGGCTGCACCACTGCCGGCATTGGCTGTCTGGAATGCAAGCAGCCGATCATAGACGCGATATTGGCGGAACAGCGGCCAATGCATGAGCGCGCCCGAATGTATGAAGAAGATCCCACACTGGTGCGCAATATCATTGCCGATGGATGCGAAAGAGCGGATAAACTGGCGCAAGAGACCATGCGCGACGTCCGGGAAGCAATGGGATTGGACTACTCATAGAATTCAGGGTTTGTCGAGCCGCCTTCCGTCTACTATCCACGGTTCACTTTGACCGGGTGCGGGCGGCGTCGATTTCGAGCAGCGGTGATGATGTAGCAAGGATCGCCCTGCTGCCTGTGTGGAATGATGACCATGGGGTTTGTCTCGCTTGAACCGCGGAATAGGATGAGATAGCAAGCTCTTTCAGAATGAACGATTTCCCTCCTCTTTCTCCGCCCCCCCCTGTCGCCAGGATTCACGGCGAATTGCTGACGGAGATGCCGCGGGATTTGTATATTCCCCCGGATGCACTGGAAATATTTCTCGAGACATTCCAGGGCCCGCTCGACTTGCTGCTTTATCTGATTCGCAAGCATAACCTGGATGTGCTGGATATTCCCATGGTGGAGCTGACACGGCAATATATGTCCTACGTCGAGCTGATGCGCGCCAACCAGCTGGAACTGGCGGCAGAGTACCTTCTGATGGCTGCCATGCTGATAGAAATCAAATCGCGCATGCTTCTGCCCAGCCCTGCAATCAGGGATGAAGAAGAGGGAGATCCACGCGCCGAGCTCGTACGCCGGTTGCTGGAATACGAGCAGATGAAAATTGCCGCGCAGCGCCTCAACGAATTGCCGCAGGCCGAGCGGGATTTCATGGTGGTGCGGGTGTGGGTCGATCAGGCTGCGGTGGAACGTCTGCCGGAAGTCGGTACCGAGGACCTTCGCACTGCATGGCTCAGGCTGATCGCCAGATCCCAGGTCAATCGCAGCCATCGCGTTACCCGCGAGGAACTTTCCGTCCGGGCCCATATGAGCGGTATCCTTCTCCGCTTGCGGGGAAGAAGATTTGTCGAGTTCGATGAATTATTCGAACCGGGGGGCGGGATTGCGGAGCTCGTCGTGACGTTTCTGGCACTGCTGGAGCTTATCCGGGATCACCAGGTAGAGGTTACCCAGCACCAGACATTTGGAATAATTTATGTCAGTCCAATTGATGCCATTGAAAGTGCCTGATCCTGGCGAATCACTTAGCCCTGACGAAATCAAGCAAATACTGGAAACGGCCTTGCTCACGAGCCAGGAGCCGCTGCCATTATCGGAGCTGAAGAAATTATTTGAGGATGAGCTGGGTTCAGCAGTCTTGGGGCGCCTTCTTGAGGAGGTGCGTAAGGACTGGGAGGGAAAGAGTGTGGAACTGGTCAACATTGCCAGTGGGTGGCGCTTTCAGGCCAGGCCCGAGATGCAGAAATTCCTGGACCGGCTTAACCCGCAGAAGCCTCCGCGCTATTCGCGCGCCGTACTCGAGACGCTCGCCATCATTTCCTATCGGCAGCCCGTCACACGGGGAGATATCGAGGAGATACGCGGCGTTGCGGTATCCGGTTCGATCATCAGAACGCTGGAGTCGCGAGGCTGGATAAGCACAGTCGGTTACAGGGAAGTTCCAGGCAGACCGGCTTTGTACGGAACGACGGCAGAATTCCTGAATGACCTCAATTTGAGATGCCTTGAAGAGCTGCCTCCGCTGGAGGACTTGGGGTCCCTCGTCGAACGCCAGGAAAATATCGACTTATTATCTTCTTCCAGCTTGGACTCGGCGGAAAAGAATGCCGAAAAACCGGAATAAGCAAATGTAAACGGTTAAGGGGTCGAACAAGCTATGCGAACCATACTCGTGGCAAACCCGAAAGGAGGAAGCGGTAAAACGACGCTGACGACCAATCTGGCAGCATACCTCGCCTGGCAAAACCAGCGAGTCATCATATGGGATCTCGATCGCCAGAAATCGTCATTGGACTGGCTTAAGCTTCGTCCTGCCGAGTTGCCGTCGATCGGCAGCCTGGACGCGATGCGCGACGAGGCCGATCCCGAGATTCCGGAAGATATGGATTGGTTGCTGCTGGATTCCCCTGCCGGAATGCATGGTAAAAATCTCGCCCATGCGCTGAAATTCGCCCATAAAGTCATCGTACCGGTACAGCCTTCCGTATTCGACATGACCGCGACACGCGACTTTCTGGATAAATTGGTGGAGGAAAAAACGATAAGAAAACACAAGACCTTTATCAGCGTCATCGGCATGCGGGTCGACCCACGCACGCGCGCGGCCGCTACGCTGGAACAGTTCCTGCAGCAATATGACCTTCCGGTCCTGACCTATTTGCGGGACAGCATGACCTATGTCAATGCCGCCTTCACTGGCAAGAGCATTTTTGACCTGCCACGTTATCAGAGCGAACGCGATCTGGAGCAGTGGCAGCCATTGATCGACTGGGTGAAATAACCCGGGTTCCACCCATTTGGGGTCAGGCGATCACATAAAAGCGTCGCCCTCAATGTACCTGATCGCCTGGGGGAGGGAGGATTTCCTTTTCGGAATTGAGCTGGGCGACCTGCTGCATGAGGGCATCGGTATTATTCCAGGCAGGCCCGTCGGCACTGGGGATCCAGCGCGCGCGCAGGTAGCCGTAGCGGTCCACCAGGAATTCCATGTGCGAAGGCAGGCTGCCCGGACCCAGGAGGTCGGGCTTGTTCAGAGTGCGGCGAAACAGCTTGTAG
>DASZUL010000049.1:0-52809 GCA_035547595.1 Nitrosospira sp. | reverse complement strand
CGAGCAGTCCCCTGCTCTCGGCGGCACCTGGTGGGACAATATCTATCCGGGGGCGGAATGCGATGTCCGCGCCCATCTTTATTCCTATTCCTTCGCTCCCAACCCCGAGTGGTCGCAGGCTTATGCGCCCCAAGGCGAGATCCACCAATACCTGGAGCGTTGCGCGGCCAGGTTCGATCTTTTCCCGCGGATCCGGTTCAATACCGTCATCAGGGAGGCGCGATTCGACGTCGAAAGGGGGATCTGGCGGCTACGGCTGGAAAATGGCGGAAATGGCGAGCAATTGGAAACCCGGTTTTTCGTTTGCAGCACGGGACCGCTCAGCCACCCCCGATATCCGGATATTCCCGGCATGGATGCCTATCGGGGCGCCCTGCTCCACTCGGCGCGCTGGGATAGAGCCTTTGAGGCTCGGGGAAAGCACCTGGCGGTTATCGGTACCGCTGCCAGCGCGGTGCAGCTGGTGCCTCGGCTTGCGCCGCTGGCGGAGAAGCTCTACGTCTGCCAGCGTTCGCCCAACTGGATTATTCCCCGGATCAATCACGTGTATGCGCCGTGGGAAAAAGCCCTGTTCCGCGTGAAATTCATCAGCGGCGCGCACCGGTTCCTGCTGTATGCCGCACATGAAGCGAACCGGCTGTCCTTCAACCCCGGCAGCTTCAATGCATGGATCGCGCACAGGCTGGCGGAATGGCACCTGCGCCGCCAGGTCCCGGACGGCAGGCTGCGCCAGGCGTTGCGTCCCGGCTACCCATTCGGCTGCAAGCGGGTGCTGCTTTCCAACGATTATTATCCTGCGCTCATGCGCTCCAACGTGGAGCTGGTGACCGCACCTATCAGCAAGATCGACCAGCGCGGAATCATTACCAAAGATGGCCAACGGCGAGAGGTCGACGCCATCGTGTGCGCCACCGGTTTCGACATCAGCTACGTGCTGTCATCGGTCAGGATCGAAGGATCAGGCGGACGGGTACTGGGCGAGGCCTGGGCGGGCGAGCCGGATGCCTATCGCGGCGTGGCGGTGGCCGGATTTCCCAATCTTTTCCTGCTACTGGGCCCGAACACCGGCCAAGGGCACACTTCCGCCATGCTCTTCATAGAAGCCCAGGTGAACCATGCGCTGCAATGCATCCAGGAAGTAATCGACCAGGGAAAGGTTTCAATGGAAGTAAAACAGGATGCGATGGCCCGATATAACGTACAGCTTCAGAAAAAGCTGGCCGCGTCGGTGTGGGCTGCGGGCTGCAGAAGCTGGTACAAGGCGGAATCGGGAAAAATTGTGGGTATTTATCCGGGCTTCTCGTTCCAGTATGCCCGTGAACTGAAAACACCCCGGTTCGAGGACTACATCATCCGCTGAGTTTCCTTGATTGAGCCGTGCTCCGGCCCAAGCGGGCCTCCTATGCAAACCCTCTTCTTATGGCAACGCAGGCCAGGCCATATAGCGCCACGGCCAGCAGAATGACGGCGGTAAAGCCCAGGTGGACAGCCAGCAGGCTGGCGAGGACGGCACCGACCACCGAGGCGAAGCCGTTTATCGCCCATGCCCAGGGAATGGCATCCGGCAAGGTGCAGGCGAGCCGTGCCATGCCGGTGGGAAATGGAATACCCATGCATATGCCCGGCGGGGCGATCAGCGCCGCGGAAATGAGTATTTTTGCTGGGTCTGGCAGGTGGATGAGTGCGCTGAACAGGCCCGGCAGGAAGGCCAGGTAGAGCAGCGCCACCGCTCCCAGCGCGATGATGGCTGTGGTGACGCTCCGCGCCTCTGCCGCCCTGCCCTGCTTTCGTCCGGCCAGCCAGCTTCCCAATGCGGCAAAAACGAGAAACGCGCACAAAACCACTGCCAACGCATAAAGCGGATGGGAAAGAAACAGGATGAATTTCTGGATAAAGGCGATTTCCATGAACATGAATGCGAAGCCGATCGCAAGAAAATACAGCGCTGCGCTTGCGGGAGGCAAAGCCTGACGTGATTGGGACGCCGCCAGCGGCACCAGGATGAGAAGAATACTCGCCAGGACTGCCTGTATGAGGGTTGCGACCAGCAATGGATAGCTCCAGTCGAGGAGCGCCATGCCGCCCTGCTGCCGTAAGGAGAACAATTCGACTGCCGCATCCCATTTGAAGAAGCGGAAAAAATAGGGCCGGTCGTCCGTTGCCGGCTCGATATTGAATTTGTACCGATCGATGAAATCCTGACTTCCCGGCCCCAGCAGCGCGATAGCGCTTTCGTAAAAATAGGGCTGTGCCAGGAGGTTGTAGCGGTTGGCCTCTTCCGGGAGCATACCCGGGTAATAGCCAGGATCGAAAGAGCGCGTCCGGCTGAATTCCCTGATCGCCGCAATTTCATCCGGGGAAAACTCGCTGTTTTTTACCAGCAGCGTGACGGTCTTCCATCCCCTTATCATTGCCAGCCGCCTTCCCGGATCGGGAACACCCGATTTTTCCAATGCCGCGATTGCCGTGGCGAACAGTTTCAGCGAATCCCGCGGCGGCAGTGTGAGCCAGCGCGTGATGCTCAGCACGCCGTCTGGCGCGAGGTGGCCGAGGTAAGTCTGCAAGGCTTCCACTGTATAGAGATAGCTTTC
Source organism: Nitrosospira sp. (assembly GCA_035547595.1). GTDB lineage: Bacteria > Pseudomonadota > Gammaproteobacteria > Burkholderiales > Nitrosomonadaceae > Nitrosospira. The sequence goes on along the minus strand of DASZUL010000049.1, from coordinate 50,218 downwards.
GCTGAGTCCATAAAGCCCTGCGGAAGCGACCCCGAATGAATCCAGCAGCGCCACCTGGATCAAGTCGTAATGCCCGAGCCGGGCGCTGGCGAATCCGCGAGCCTCGCCCTCATGCACCCGAACGTCGGGCCGTTTGTAGAGGTTTCCCGAGAAATCGCCGAAACGGTTGCGCACCAGATCGATGATGTTGCGATCCAGTTCGACGGCATCCACACTGCCCGCCCGATAATACAGCGCCTGCAATACATCGGCGCCCGCTCCGGCCCCCAGCACCAGCACATACGGTCCATGCGCCCTATGCGTCCCGATGGCTGGAGATCCCAGCACGTGGTATGGCAGCGCGGAAGTAAGCTGGCCCAGGTGGGCAAGCGGAGCCAGGTTGCCGTCGAAACGCGTCAATACGGTTGGCCCGTTGCCATCGACGAACATTTCCAGCTGGGGTGGCGGCTCATCCAGGGCGTTGAGGCTCATTCCGGGAGCGTAACGAAAAGGAATGCGGGTGCTTTCCACCACCGAAACATCCCCCAGGGGACCGGGGCGTTCCTCGATCACCCGGGTTCCCGAAATGTTGAGGGTCTGGCTCAGGTCCTTGTAGGGCGAAGGATGGATCTTGAGCCATCCGGCATGCGCCGCCGCGATGGCCGGCAATGCGAGTACCAGGAAAAACTTTGCCAGCCACCCGGGCTGCGCTTTCAGCTCGATGGCGGCAATCGCAGCGGCAAGCAAGGCCAATGCCGCCAGAACCATCAATAGGTCGCTGGGCGACATGAAGAACAGCAAGGCGACGACGCCCAGGCTGCCCGCTCCCGCGCCGAAAATATCGGCGGCATAGACGCGGCCTGCCTGCATTCCGAAGCGCCACAACACCAGGCCGATGCCCGCTCCTCCGAAAAAGAACGGCAAAACCACCAGCAGGTAGATTGCCAATAGTTTCGGCAACTGGCTGGTATCCCAGAGAAGCTCGAGCGGATTGAAGGGAATCTGTTGCGCCAGAAGGAACGACAGCGGCATGGTGAGGGCCAGCATTGCCGCGGTGGCGAGAAACGCAGTACTGAAGTGCGGCGCTATTCTTTCCCGAAGCAGGGTAAGCGCAGTGCCGCTCGCGCCGTAACCCAGCATCGCGGCGCTGATGATCATGTACGCAAAATGATGCCATAGCACCATGCTGAACAGCCGCGTCAGCGCTATTTCATAGGCCAGCAGGCAGCCGGACAGCAGTCCGATAGCGAAAAATGGCGGCCTTGGCATTCGATCCGCCGGCATTCGATAGCCTGGCGTTCAGTGGCCGCCCGTGAGCGGAACGAAACCCACCGGGATGACTTGGCGGCTGCTCACTGACCCGTCAGGGCGTTTTTCCACCAGCATGAGGTACTGGGTCATGAACTGCGCCCCGAGCGGAATGACCATGCGCCCGCCCGGCTTCAGTTGCGCGATCAGCGGAGGAGGCACATGGCTCGCCGCGGCCGTCACCACGATGGCGTCGAACGGCGCTTCCGCAGGCCAGCCGTAATAGCCGTCTCCCAGTTTTACCTGCACGTTGCCGTAGCCGAGCGCCGCCAGCCGCTCGGCGGCCTCTTTTCCGAGAGGCTCGATGATTTCCATGCTGTAGACCGATTTAACGATTTCCGCCAGCACAGCCGCCTGGTAGCCTGAACCGGTGCCTATTTCCAGGACCTTGTCGCCAGCTTTTACCTCGATCAGATCGGTCATCAGCGCCACGATGACAGGCTGCGAAATCGTTTGCCCATGACCGATGGGGAGAGGCCGGTTGATATAGGCGAACCTCGTCAGCCAGTCTGGCACGAAACGGTGTCGTTTCACCTTCTCCATGGCTTTCACCACGTCGGGACTCGGTGCAGGGTTGCCGTTGGCGGCGAGATCAGCCAGCACCTCCTCCACCATTTTGTGGCGCTTCGCGCCGTAATCCTCGCCATACGAGGGAAGCGCGCAGCAGAAACAGAGAAGCGTACCCATGACAAAATAGCGGTTCATGGCTTCATAAAGAATCTCTGGACAAACCCTCCCTGGGCGTGGTGCCGGTAAAATTGGGGATGATCACAAGGCTGGACGATGATCGTAGCCTAGACCACGATACCGGCGAGCGCAACGTAATGAGTGCAATTTGATCGCGAACCTGCGGGACGGGCTTTGCGGTATCCGGGTTGTCAGCCTCCTGGCGAAAAGGCCGCTACCACAAATCCCCTAACAGCCTGTTGATGATAAAGAGAATGATGGCCAGCGCCACCAGTCCGAGCAGGGGCGTGTTCTCTTCGATGATGCTCGTCGACTGCCTGGATGAGCGGTTATGCCGGGCAAAGAGGTACAAGGCGGCAAAAATGGCGATTACCAGCGCTGTATAAAACAGCTCGGTATACCCTCCTTCGAAATACCATTCCTTGCTATCCACAAGCGATTTTCCCTATCAGGCCTGGCTTATCTCCCAGGCTCTCATGAACCTGTCTTACTATCTTGAAGCGAAAAAACTTGCCCGTAGAGGCGTGGATCCATCCTGGCTGCCTGTACGGGCGCCAGCAGCTTCTGGATGTCGGATTCCCATTCCCTGATTTTCCTGGCGGCGTGGGCGCGTTGTACGGGAGTCGTGGTGTTGTGAAGGCTCGCGACAAAGTCGCAGTTATATACCCACAAATCATCAGCGTACTTGCGGTAAGCTTCGTTGGGCGAGTTGTAAACCCGCTCCATGTAGGCGCGGAGCGCTTGCCGTATCCTGTCCGGATCCGATGTGCCGGATGTCAATTGCCGCAATGACTGCACCAGATCCTGCTGGCGCCGGTGGCGCTCCGCATTCCAGATAGCCACATCGTAAGGCGAGGCCGCCGACCTCCGCTTGATAAGTTCGCGTTGCTGGCTGTCGAGCTTGCCGTAGAAGAATTCGGCGCGCTCGACAGTACGCTTGATCGACCTCTTCAGGCGCGCCTCGGCATTGCCCCGAACATGCTCCTCGTCGAATTCCTCATTGATCTTGGCATACCTCCGCTCGATATTCTGGATCTGCCGGGGCGTCAGGGTTGACGTGATATCCACGGCCATCGGCAAGGCGCGCTCAAACGCCTCATCCATGTAACCTCGTATCTCCGTCCATAAGCCGCAGGTGCGTTCCGGGGTCGTATCCTCCAGCACCATGGCCCTCGAATGCGCCAGCAATCCGGCATATTGAGGCAGATGTCCGTGCCGGTGCCATGAAAACCAGTGGGTCAAGCCGGTACGGACACGCAATTTCTGGGTTTCGTCGAAATCCACGAAGCGGTCCAGCCACCAATAGGCCAGATGGTCCGCCTGGTTATACCCGACCCGCACCAGACTGCATCCGGTAGAAGAGAACACGACCGGGATCAGCAGGAGGATAAGCGACAGATTGAAGGGAAACTTTTTCATCCGGCCTATTGTGGCTGCAATGACGGCATAGGCGCAAGCCGTGGGCCGGCAACCCTTCCTCAGGCACGTCCGGAATAAAGAACGCTGCAGGTTCTCATTTTGGTCCCATCGTCCGGGGTTCCATCAATTTATCTGCGATTTCCATCATTTCCGCAGAAAAGATTCCTCAGCAAAAAATACATAATGCATATGTTTCACACAGATGTGAATTATCATGATGCATATTTAATTTAATGGTTTATATTATAAATAATACAATATTTATCAATTCATATAAAACTGTGTAATTTTTTACACCGGAGTTTATAGTCATTCATCATGAGATGGCTGCCCCCGGTCGGTGTTTCCGGCCGCTCGCCGTTCATGGCCTCCCCACAATTTCCCGCGGTTTTGCAAAAGCATCCTCATGACGTTGCCTCGCTGCTGCTATGATTGGCTATCCAGAGAGGCTCGAAATGGTGTCCAAATCCTTCAGCGGGCAGAGCATGCTCGCCATCGATATTCCGCGCCCTGGCCCACCCGAAGTCCTGGCGGTTTGCACGCGCCCCATTCCGCAAGCGGGAGAGAAAGGCATCCTCGTGAGGGTGGAAGCCGCAGGCGTCAATCGCCCGGATCTTCTCCAAAGACAGGGCATGTACCCTCCGCCAGCGGGCGCCCCGGAGATTCCGGGGCTCGAAATCGCCGGGACAGTGGCCTCGCTTGGCGCGGGGGCCACACGCTTCGGCATCGGCGACAAGGTCTGTGCGCTCGTTCCCGGTGGCGGCTATGCCGAGTTTTGCATCGCGCATGAAAGCAATGCATTGCCGGTTCCATACGGTTTCGGCATGGCCGAGGCAGCGGCTTTGCCAGAAACCTTCTTTACCGTATGGGCCAACCTCTTCCAGCGCGGCGGCCTCAAGGCAGGGGAAACGGTACTGATCCATGGCGGTTCATCCGGCATAGGCACGACCGGAATCATGCTCTCCAAGGCATTCGGCGCCATCGTGCTGGTGACCGTCGGTTCGGAAGAAAAACGCCGGGCTTGCCTGGCGCTGGGAGCGGATCTGGCGATCCACTACCGGACCCACGATTTCGTGGAAGAGACGAAAAGATTCACCCAGGGCAAGGGAGCCGATGTCATCGTGGATATCATCGGGGGCGACTATGTCGCTCGAAACTACCGGGCGGCGGCGATGAACGGGCGAATTATCCAGGTGGGCATCCAGCATGGCCCCGCATCCGAGCTGAACCTGATGCCCATGCTGGCCAAGCGCCTGACCCACACCGGCTCGACCATGCGATCCCGCACCGCGCAGGAAAAAGCACAGATTGCACAGGAACTCGAGCAGCACGTCTGGCCTCTTTTGCGGCAGGGGCAGATCAAACCCCTGATCTTCCGGGTTTTCAACCTGGAGCAGGCTGCCGCGGCGCATGCGCTGATGGAATCCGGCGCGCACATCGGAAAGATCGTCCTTGTCACCGCTGCCGGACGCGCCGCGCTCAACGGATTTGCCCGGCGGGAGGAGTCCGGCCCGTAACCCAGTCCGGATGAGGCCGGAACCCGTTCAGGTCCCGGACGAGCGCCATTCCTCGCCCTTGCCCGTCCGCAAGCCCTGCCTTGAAACGATATTTTTGGATTATTTCCTCATTTTCCTCAAGTTTCCCTTGGCTCAACCGTAGATTATGTAATTCGATCCGATCTGGAGGAATGGCCATGCCCCCCTCGATGCTGAGCAACAACCTGGTGGTCATCGCTGCCGCGGTCGTTGCAATTGTTTCCCTCTATACCGCGGATACCGCCATGACCCTCATGGCGCTGCTGGTGTGCGCATTTGCGGCTCGCCTGCAATACTCCCGTTCGCTGAAAGCTGCCAGTGCGCAGCTCGAAAACGCCAACGAACAACTGCAGAAGCGCTCCGTTCTCGATCCGCTTACCGGATTGCCGAATGGGGTGCAGTTTGAGAGCCGTCTTGCAAAGCTCGTTTCGCTCTGCGACAGCGTGGAGGAACAGGATAAGGATGAGTCCGACGCCGGGCGCAAGCCTAAAAGCGTCGCCGTCCTGGTCGCCGACCTCGATCATTTCAAGCCGGTCAATGAAGCCTTTGGCCATGCGGTCGGCGACCTGGTATTGAAGGAAGCGGGGGCGCGCCTGCGGGGCGTGGCCCGCACCACGGACATGGTGGCGCGGCTTGGTGGAGATGAATTCGTGCTGCTGATGGAGGATGTCCGCAACAGGGCCGATTGCGCGCAACTTGCCGGCCGGCTGGTAAAGGCGCTGGCTCAACCCTTCCATGTCGATGGCCGGCAAATCGAGATTTCCGGTTCAGTAGGTGTTGCGGTTTATCCGGACCAGCACGCAAGAAGCAACCTGTTGACCTGTGCCGACGCTGCCATGCATACCGCCAAGCATTCCGGCGGAAACGGCTATGCGTTGTTCGAACCGAAAATGGAAGACAACGCCATGGATCAGCTTGATTTGCGCAAGGATCTGCGTAGCGCGGTCCAGCTTGGCCAGCTGCAGTTATATTACCAGCCAAAGGTAGGCGTGACCGACGGGCGGGTCAGGGGCATGGAGGCGCTGCTGCGCTGGAATCATCCTGAGCGCGGCATTATCGGTCCAGAGATATTCATTCCCCTTGCCGAGCGCTTTGGCCTGATCAATGGCCTGGGCAATTGGGTTATCAATGAAGTATGCCGCCAGATGGGGGCATGGTCTCGGGAAGGCACGCGGATGAGCGTTGCCATCAATCTGTCGATGCATCAACTGCGCCAGGATGAGTTCGCGGACAGCATCCGGCAGGCATTGAAGCGGTACCAGTTGGAGCCATCGCAGCTGATATGCGAATTGACCGAATCGGTTGCAATGAAAGACGTCGAAGCGACGCAGAAATTTTTCAAGAAGCTGGCGGCCGTAGGCGTGCGCCTGTCGATAGACGATTTCGGTACGGGCCATTCCAGCCTGAGCTACCTGCGCCAGTTGCCGGCCCGCCAGTTGAAGATCGACCGCAGTTTCATCAATGACCTTGAAACGAACAGCGATGCGCGCGCCATAGTCAAGGCAGTGATCAACCTCGCACACGTCCTGGATCTAAGTGTTGTGGCTGAGGGGGTCGAAACGGAAGGACAGCGAAGAATCCTCGAGGAACTGAAGTGCGATGAGCTGCAAGGTTTCTTCTTTTCCAGGCCGATGCTGGAAGACAAGATGCTGATGTGGGTAGACAAGCAGGAAGCGGCCGCAACCAGCAAGGAGGAAAATCTCGATGCCTGGGATGGTTCCCTATCGTCCTGAAATGCCAGTTTTCTTCATTTTTATCCTGACATAGCCGTTGGTCGCTGCAGCATAGAGCAGCGGATTCCAGCCATCACACCTGATTTCCGCTCCCTTGACATAGAATTTTTCGACGATGTTGTACAGTCCGTCGTAGCTCGCGAGCATTATAGCTGTTTCGCCATACCGATTGCGCAGCGTGCGTTGAATAAACGTAGAGGACCTTTTCTGATTTACAATAGGCAATAGCTTTCTGCAGTGTCGAGAAAGTAATCAGTACAAGGGTGAGAACTCACCATATCGCGTGAACCTTGCTTCAAATCCCCGCTTAAGCCCGAATCGGCTATTTCTATAGCAGCCACCGCAGTAATCGAAGCAAGTTGAATTCAAACTGCTCAATTTGGGCACTACGCGGCTTTGCTCGAATATGAATAATTCGTCAAATAGCATATTGGAAAAAGTTACAGCATACGGTTGGCGCAATGGTTGGCGCAATGCTGCTGCAAACTGGGTGTTATTCCTTTTTGGTATTGCTCTCTGGCAAAAAGGCGTAACGTCTTATGTGTCTTATCTCCTACCGCTAGCTTGGATTCTTAATTTTGACTCACAGCGATTAAATTATGTAATCAAAGAGCCGTTAAGTATAGGCATACTTATCTTTTGTGGCACCCTTGCCCTTGGAATTCTATGGAGTGATTATCCTAGAATTGGACTAAAGGTATGGAAGAGATATATCCCTTTTCTATTTTTTCTGCCTTACCTATCGCTTCTAACTGAGTCACGTTTGACTTGGGCCATCAGTGGATTGGCTATCGGTTACTGTGGAATTTTGATTGCAGGCCTCTATCAATGGATATTTCTAGGGTTACAAGGTATTCCACCACTTGAATTTTCTTATACGAGTTTTTCGTTGGTTCTAGGCGTAGGAGTCATATTTTTAGCTTATCTCACAAGTGTAACCGAGGAAAAAAAACTGAAATTATACTTTTGGTTTTTAGCTGTATTTTTATTATTTATACAATTTAATCAGAATGGCAGAATTGCTCTTCTAGCAACAATAATTACGGTAACGATTTTTATCTGTATTCGCTACAAGGAAGAAGCAAAAAAACTTATAGGTGTTTCGTTATTGCTTCTTACGATAATTGGGGTTTTTGCCCTCAGTAGCAGCAGCCTTCAAAAAAGGCTGGATCAGGCCGAGAGTGACATCGAATTAATCAAGCAAGCAAAATATAATACCAGCTTAGGATACCGTTTAGCGATGTGGGATGTTGGCCTAAATGGTATGGTCGAACGCCCAATATATGGCTATGGAACGGGGATGGCTGCCCCTTATTTTGATAAAACTGTAGAAACATATAAAAGCGGACTATATAAAGATTTACCGCAGTTTCTCAAGACATATCATTATCATAACGATTGGATTGAGATCGGAATGCATATTGGGATGCTTGGTATTTTGGCTTATGCGTTACTTTTATGGAATTGGTTCCGAACGCTCCGGGATCACCAGTTAACTATTTTGGGTGTGGTATTTGTATGCTTTATCTTTCTTGCTGGTTTGGCTGAAACTCTTGTTTTTTTTAGACAAACTCTCTATTTACTTCTTGCCATAACGGCAATTTGTATTAGTTGTAAAAGTACAAATAGATAATGATCAAGATAGCAAATGAAGAAATTTATAAAATGGCCTATAAGGGCAATAAAGAGGGACATGCGATATTTTCGCGATTTATCACTTTATTTAATGTCACGTGAACAAACGGATGAGAAACCGTATGTACGATATTGCAAGACGGGGTCCATATCCCCATCTTTCAAAAGGCCGGTTTGTTTTTTTAGCACCTACGATAGCGAAGGTATTGTTAGGCCCAATGTTATTCACTATCTTGGTCAGCTTGTGCACGCTGGATTCGACATCGTATTCATAAGCTCAAGCGATACGATTTCCAATGACGACCTGGGTAAGTTGTCGAATTATTGTATAAAAATAATAAATCGCGTTAACAGGGGGTATGATTTCTATAGCTGGAAAACAGGATTGGAAAAATACCCTCATTTCCATGAACATGCGGCCGTACTGCTAGCTAACGATAGCGTCATAGGTCCGCTTTTCAATATTTCTGGGATTATCGAGAAGTTAGAAGCCAATAGAGCAGATGTGCTCGGCATGACCGACTGCTACCAGTTCCATCCGCATCTTCAGTCCTATTTCCTTTATTGTAAAAAACACGTCGCCATTTCCAAGGAATTCAACCGTTTTTTTTCCTGCATTGATGTGTTTGAATTTAAGATGGCCATAATAAGAAAATATGAAGTGGGCTTCTCACGATTATTGCAACGCCGATTCAAGTTATCGGCGCTTTACAACTTGGAAACAATTCTAAATCAAGCAAGTTATAGTGCTCGGCCGAAGAAGTGGATAGATCCAACTTTTCATTTATGGAAACCTCTTATTACCGAACTCAATTTCCCTTTCATCAAAAAAAGCCTTGTCACAAAATGGGGTATAAGTATCGAAGAAATTTCTGCAACGCTTGCGGGAAGCCATGCAAGTCATCGTATTGATATTGATGGAAATATCATATAGCGCTTGGTCGGTTTTCCACGCAAACCGACGTGGCGGGCGAAACATCCTGCCAGATCGCGGTTGACCACACCACAACCGTACCGCTGCCGGTTAGTAGAAGCACATCCCTAACACGGTCTCTCTTCATCGAAACCATCAGAACCTGAAACAGGCCTTATGTAAGCTTACACAGGATGGGTGATGGGTTGCATCTAGCTCCACCCATCCTATAGTCTGTTCAACGCTTACCTTGCACGTGTCGATTCCGCGAATATGTGCCTGTATTGCTGACTAACGATAGCGTAAACGCTCAAAATTAAAATTCATCATGAAGAAGAATATGAATTCCCCAACAGTTTCTGTCGTTATGGCTGCATATAATCATGTCCAATTCGTTGAGCAAGCAATCAACAGTGTATTGGAACAGGAAGGAATAGATCTTGAGTTTCTAATCGCAGATGATGGTTCTGCGGACCAAACCCGAGAAGTCATAACCTCGATTAATGATGAAAGAATAAGATTTTTTCCAAATGAAATTAATCGCGGAGCATGTATTGTTACAAACGAACTAATTGAACAAGCGATAGGAGAATTTATAGCTGTAATTAACTCTGACGATTACTGGTCTACCAAAGATAAGTTAGCATATCAGGTTAAAGTTTTACGCGATAATCCTCATATTGGCGCCTGCTTTGGTAGGGTAAAGTATATAGACAAAAATGGCCGACCGATTCATAAATCTTCATTGCCTGCAGGTACTATTTTTGATCAGGAAAATCGTTCCCAGGGGCAGTGGTTAAGGCAGTTTTTTTATTTTGGTAATTGTATTTGCCATCCAACAATTCTAATTCGTAAATCATGCTACAAAGAAATTGGGATGTATAACAATCGCCTGAGGCAACTGCCAGATTATGATATGTGGATTAGGTTAATTAAACGCTACCCTATTTTTATATCAGAGCGAGAACTGATTAATTTTAGAGTTTTACCCGGTGATAATGTAAGTAGTCTGACCGCAAAAAATTCAGTGAGGATAATTAACGAACATTTTTTAATATCAGAGGGTTTTTTTGATGACGTTACACGCGCCCAATTAATAGAAGGATTCTCTGATTTACTTTTCGTTAAAGATATACCGAGCGAGGAGCATCTTGATATAGAAAAAACGCTGCTTTATTTTAGTTCAAATCCACGCATAGGAAAACCCCATAAAGTGATGGGGTTATTAAAAATGAATGAAATTCTGAACGATCCTCGTTATTCCAATATTATGACAGAGGAGTATAAATTAGATGATCACTGGTTTCATCAAAAGATGAGTCAGATTGATACACTAGAGCCACGAAGCCTTGAAGAAATAAAAAGAAGAACACGGTTAATAAGGAGAGGAGTCAAGCGAATTGCCCACTTATTCCATAAGAATAAAGTGTAGTATGGGGCACTAATAAGAAAGCTACTAAATATCCCAGATGTTAAGTATCGGATCCAGAGTTATTGTTAGTAGAAAGAAATTCTTTCTCTAGATCAAGCAGTACACGTTTACGAGTCTTTATTCGGCGCACTGGATTGCCTGCGTATATACCAAAAGCCTCACAATTACCTTTCACCAAGCTTAACGCGCCTATAGCTACACCTTCTTCAAGAGTTACCCCCGGTAATATTACGCTGCCACTTCCAATAATTACGTGCTTTCCAAAAAAAACATCTGCGTAATGGATGTTTGTATATTGACTCGGTACCGTAGGATTAGTCATGGCTGCACCTGAATAATCATCATTGCTGGAGTAAATAGCAACCCGAGAAGAAATGTTACAAAAATCAGATATCGTGATTTTACCAGCCCCAATTAGGGAGGAAAGTACCCCTATGTGAACATAATTTCCGATAGAAATACCTCCTAAACCAGCAGATAGGACGCAAAAATCATCAATTCGAACATTTTTCCCTATCGAGATTTTGGAAGCGTTATAAAAAGATACACGATCAGAAATTTGGACACCTTTTCCAACCGAGGCAAAGCCAATTTCTTCAACACATTCAGGGGATAATGCTCCCATTACTATTTCCTATGATTACTCTATCGTAATTCCCAAATTGCATCTATAACACGCTCTTGCTCTTCGCGACTTAGAGCGGGATATATAGGTAAGCACAGCACTTTCCTTGACACCTCATCAGCAATTGGTAAATTACCGCGATGTGCAGAGGGAAGTCCTCGATACATAGGAAAATCTGAAATTAAAGGATAAAAATAACGACGGGAATAAATCTGTCTATCTTTCAGATACTCGTATAGGGCATCACGGGTCATAGGATACTCGGGCTGTACAAGTATTGGAAAATAAGAGAAATTTCCTGTTACTTCCTTGGGTTCCACGAATTGTTTTATGCCAATTACACCTGCTAAATACCTACGATAGAGGTCATCAATTTCTTTACGACGAATCCAAGCCTTTTCCATATACTGAAGCTGTAGTAAACCGAAAGCGGCATTAATTTCGCTCATTTTACCGTTAATGCCAGGCGCTACTACTGTCACTTCATCAACAATACCGAAATTTTTAAGGTTATCGATACGTCGTTTTGTTTTTGCGTCTGAACATACAATCGCACCACCCTCGAAGGTGTTGAAGACCTTTGTAGCATGGAAGCTGAGAACGGATAAATCACCGTACTTAAGAATGCTGCCCACGGCATCTTTAACGCCAAAAGCATGAGCTGCGTCATAAATTACTTTGAGATTGTATTCATCTGCTATTTTTTGAATCGCCTCTATATCACAGGGATGCCCATAACAATGAACAGCTAATATGGCAGTTGTTTGTGGCGTTATAGCTGCTTCTATTTTAGTTGGATCCAAGTTGAGCGTTTCGGGATCAATATCCACAAAAATAGGTTTTACACCGTTCCATAACAATGAGTGTGTAGTGGCAACAAAAGAGTAAGGTGTTGTAATAACCTCACCTGTAATGCGCAGGGCCTGCAGAGCGGTTACTAGAGCAATCGTTCCGTTGGTAAATAGCGCAATATAATCTACCCCAAGGTATTCACATAACGCCTTTTCAAGCTGCTGATGGAAGGGTCCATTATTGGTCAGAATCTTGTTATCCCAAATTTCTGAGAGATATGGTAAAAATTCTTCTAGCGGCGGTAATAACGGTTGAGTAACGTAAATATTATCTTTTGTATTCATTGCATAAAGATCACTCGGAGCATTGCCAAAACCCTTCACCAGTAGCGGGTTGAGATAATTAAATCAAAGGATTTCGCAATTTTGGCATACCTTTCCACTATACAAGAGGTATTTTCGGTGAAGAAAAGTGATCCTCTAACGAATTTTAACGCCGAGTCCTTTAACCCGTCGGTTCTCCGATGAATCTAGGCCTGATGAGATAAAGAAGTGTAGTCCTTAATCTCAGCAAATTAGTATCATTTAGCATAGCACCCATGGTAACTTACATGTAACAGATTTATTATCTTCGCCTTTCACTTCAAAAGCAGCATATGACACTCTAATATGCGTTAAGTATTGATGACGGAAAGAACCTGCTCGCCAACTCCCTGAGATCGATATCCTGCTGCCTGCCATCCTCGAACCTGAGCTGCCACCGTGGGCTTTGCGGGTCGTTTCGCCCTATCGCTGAGGGATCGTCACTCAGCCTTATGCCCCCCTTTTCCAGGGCTTTCCTTGCAGCTTTGGCATCGCCGCGCAAAAGAGAGTGCAAGGCATCCGGGATGCGCTTTTTCTTCGCTTCCCATGCCTTGTTCATCCATGGTGTCATTTCCTCCATGAGGCCGTATTTCCTGTAGATGTTGGCCATGCGTGTAAGTTCATCCGAGTCTTCCAGCAGGTTGCCCGTCAGCATGCGGCGCGCGATCGCTTCATCGGCCGGCGTATCTGCCAACGCACGGGATCCCGCATTGCGCCTGTAACGGCTCATGAGGCCGGCATCGGGACTGTCCACCCTATTGCTGGACTGCATCCCCGGCATGCTGTCAAATCCGGAGGACAGCGGGGATGCAGCAGGAAGTTCCGGCTGAAGTCCTCCCCTGGACAATCCGGCTACGGCTGAAGGTGGCGTGCTCGCTCTCGTGGATGCAAGGGAATTTCCAACAGCCAACCCTGTTCCCTCCGATTGCCAGGCGCTCACGATTTCCTCATTGGCAGCCCGCAAGCGTTCCCGTTTGTCCTGTTTGAAACGGGCTTTGTCCATGCTCGCCTCATGCGCCTCCGCTTCCCGTTCGCCCGCTTTTGCCAGGCGCTCCGACGCCTTCCGCCTGATCTGCATTTCCTCGCCGCTGCGCAAGCCCTCCGCCAGCCCACCTGCAAAAGTGCCGAAATTAAACATAGACACGTCCCCCCACTATCGAATCATTTTCATCCCTACCCCATTGGAGCCGCTCTCTCGCCATCCGTCGCATGCTGGAATCGAACCTGCCGCCCTTCCATGAGCCGTTTTCGCTGCTGATCATTTCGGCCTGCCGATATAGGCGCTGCCCAACTGCCCTGCCAGGCTGCCCAACCCGGCAGCGGACAGCGCATTGGCTTGCTGCTGCTTCGCCCATGCGTCGAGCTGCGAGTTATATTGCCCCAGTGCGAGATTGCCTCCGGCGGTATTGGCGCTTGCAGCTCCTCCGAACCAATCCTGCGCGGCACCGACTCCCGCGTTATGCAGCGCCGTGCCGGCTGTCATGTTTCCCGTGGCCGAGTTCCCGGCATTGAGGGCAGCGGCATCCGCGGCAATTCCCATGGTCGGCATGTTCCTGCCGAACTTTGCCGCGCTTTCGCGCATGGCCATACCCTGCAATTCGGTATTCCGCCGGGCCTTGTTCATTGCTCCGGCGGTATCCCTCGCAAGCCCCAGGCTGATGTCATTGGACAATGCCTGGAACCGCCCCGAATTCGGATTGACCCCCAGCCGCTGCATCGCCCGCTGGCTGGACTCCAGCGCACCCTGGTATCCGCGCGCGATATCGGCCGCTGCTTCCGCGGCCATTCTTTCCATGCGTTCGGGTGAGTCATACTCATTGGCATCCTTAACCATGCGGGCTTCCACCGGCGCGAAAAGGTCGCGGTAGATTTTCCACTGGGATTCCGCCCGGCTGGCGTTGGCGTCGCCCAGGCCGATCTGCTGATCCACGATCTTCCGGATCAACGGATCCTGTACCGCCGCCCTTTCTTTCTCCCACGCCAGCTGCTGTTTCGCTACCTCGAGTTGCTGCTGGGCGATATCGGCATTCTGTTTTGCCGCCTGGCCAATGAGCGGATCGGGTTTCGGGGGTTTAGCGCTGCACATTTTCAGTCTCCAGTATTTTGATCAGTCCATTTTCGACATGACTGTAACCCAGCATCCGGAAAAATCTTCCTGCCTTGTTGACCGTCTTGACGGTGATATGGATCTCGCTCGCCCCAAGCAGCCGCATGGCGTTCTCCACATAACCGACAAAACGTCTCGCCACCCTGCCGGTGCGGGCGCCCGGCAGCAGGTAGAGCGTATCTTCGGTCGCAAGAATGGTTTGCGTATGCGCGCTTCGATCGAGATACATCGCGCAGTTTCCGTACAGCCTGTTTTCCTTTCTCACCGTAAAAAGGATATAGCGCCCAGCGCGCTCATAGCGGGTGAATGTGGCGTAGTCCGGATCAAATGGCAGCCCATACCGATGTCCCTCTGTTTCATCCCAATGCGCTCTGTGCAGCGGCCTTATCTCGTCCTCGATATCCTCGATTCGTTCCAGGGAAAACACGAAATCCTCGCATTCCTCCGGCCGGACCAGTGCGATATTTTCCGTCGGGACGAGGTTGTCGAGGCGCTCCGCGGCGACACAGATATCTGCGGCGAACTCGGGTGTCAGGGTATTGCCCATATTCGCTACGAGCAACTCTATCAGCATGTTATTCATTCATCATTCCCCGGGGGTATCTGGAAGGCAGCGTGCAGGCACAGCACCGGTTTGCGATGCTGCCCTGCCCAACTCGGGATCATCCGTCCGTGCGGGCAATCACTTGCTCCAGCGTGGCACGTATCGCATTGGTATAGGAGTACAGTGCCTCGCATTCCGCCTGCGTCGGGGTCTGTGAAAAGGTAAGCTGCTGGAACTTTGGCACCTCGATCCGGTTTCCCCGCCGTCCGGTCAGTATCTCCACCATTGTTTTCAGCCAATCGGGAGTGCCCGCCGGTATGCCGGGTTTTTTGATGGCTATTTGCCGGACGCGGGCTCTCGCCAGCGCAGGTTCGATCATTACGCCGCCCATCGCCACCGCTTCCGCGAGGTTGGATTGGCGTGATGCAGCCACGGTTAGCAGGAACGTTCCGCCCAAGATGGCTGCCCTGCAGATATTGGCCTGGGCCGGATCTGCTGCGGTCAGGTAATGGGTCGAAAGCACGGCGCCGGTGCTGCCCGCATTGCTCTGTATCGACCAGGACGGCGCCCCCAGCAAATGCTTTTGCGTTATTGCAGCCGCCAGGGCGTTATTTTCCTGGGCCAAGGCGGATACAGGCAGCGTTAACCCGCGGCTTACACTTGCCGTACCGGCCGTATTGCCCTGCATGGAGCTCGCAGCGGACAGTTCCGATGCAAGGAAGAGGCCCGCTTCGCCGGTTCCGCTCCTGTTTGCCTGGGTCGCCGGACCCACCAGGAGGGATTGGGCTTGCAAGGCCGGTACCGCTGCACCGAGATTGGCTTGTGAAGAAGCGGCGCCGGCAAGAAAATATTCCTGCGCGAGACGCGCGCTTGCGGAGAGCTGCGCCTGTGCCGATGCCGCTGGTATGAGCGATTGCACCTGGACTATTGCAGCAGTGGCGGAGGCGTTTTTCTGGACCGGGGAAGCAGCGTATAGATCCCGCCCGTTCGACGGCGTCCAGGCATCCTCTCCTTCCGGCTGGAACAGTTGCCATGGGTTTGCCGCGATAGCCGCTATCGACAAATCATCCAGGTACTTGTCCAGGAGATAGAAATAGGCAAACCTGCCGGATAAAAAGGGCAGCCCGCTTCCCCTCTGGTTTCCTATCCATAGCGGATTCGTCACGGCACCAGGACTTTTCCCCGAGGTGCTCGCGATATTGACGCCGTCGCGGAACCAGTCGCATGTCGCCCCATTCTTGTTTCGCAATGCGCCATGCACGACTGTGCCCGTCGGCCAACCGGAGGAAAGCAGGCTGCCCGCATACCCATTGACCGAGAACCACAAGCTCCCGCCCGCTGTCTGGAATATGTTCCAGCCGCTTGTCCCGTTTACCGTGCAGTCGGCGATTCCCCGGTAGTTATCAAAAGAATCGAAAATGCCGCCGAACAGCACCGTGAATTCCGCCGCGGGAATGTTCGCCGCGCCATAGCTCAAATAAGTGCTTGCGCCATCGAACACGAGCGCGTTGCCCAGCGCGGTTGTGCCCAGGGCCATGGTGCCGTTTGAAACCGGGGCGCCGATCCCAGTACCGGCGTTCCTCGTCCATCCGCTTGGATCGCCTATAGCAATGATCGACGCTGAAACCCCGGCAAGCGCAGAATGCGTGGAATCAAGAGCGGCCGGATACAGCGGCTGGTTGGTCAGCATTTGGACGTCTTCTTCGAAGGAATATCAGGCCACCGTCGTCAGTTCGCTGAGATACGCCTCTACGGTAACCGCCTGTCCCGTATTGCCCGTGAATTCCACTTCGAGGCACATGATTTCCCGGCCGATGGGATAGGTCCAGCCCATCGCCGCATTCGCCGCGATGCCGGGCCCCACTGCCGGAAAAAGTGTTTTCCAGCTTGGCCCCGCGCTGCCGGGGGGTGGCAGGGTCGCGCTGTGTGCGATCAACACCCGCGCGGTGCACTGCGTAGTGGGACCGATGGAACCATTGGCTATGCTCAGGGTAAGCCTGCTGGGCCCTTGCACCGCATTGAGGTCCAATGTGCCGCGCGTGGTTGCGCCGGCAGGATTGGGCCCATTCGCCACGAGTGTGCGCGCAGTTTTCGTCAATGCCATGATTCATCTCCATTCCGGTTCTTCATGATGGCTGGGAACTGGTGTAGGTGATGGATGGAAATGCAATCGTATTCCCGCTGGTAACGACCTGGTCCGAAGTTTCATCGGTGACCCATAGCACCCTGCTCGCGTTGTCGGTAAATGCGATGTGCAGATCCGGTGCTGCGCCCGAGCTGGCTGTCGCCGTTGCGCTCTTGGCGGCGGTAGCCAGGATGCGCGCCGCGCCATCGGCGCCCGACAAGGTGAAGTCGTCGCTCGTCATCGCCACGGTGCATATGGCATTGCCGGTCACCGTCGCGTAGCTGTCGCCGGCGGTGTATGCTTTGAGCAGCAGCATGCGCAGGCTGTTGTTCTTGATCGCATTCAGCCCCCCGTCCAGCACGTCCGCGTGTGCATATTTTGCCATTGTCATACCTCCTGTGATTTTCCGCCTGGCTGTCCGGATTTCCCGGATGCGAAGCGATAGATCCATAAATATTTCCGGACCGTGGCCTGGCTCCGGCAACACCGAGCTTGCCGGCTGAAGCCGTTTGAGCCTGCCTGGCTCAAGCCTGTCTCAGCCCATCCATGGTTTCCGCCAGCGTCACCGCGGATACCTTCACATTGCCCGACAACACGATCTCCACGTTGTCGGCCTTGTAGCCGCCCGGAAGGCGGAAAGCGCGGCTGCTTCCAACCTGCTTGCTGAATTTCAAAGTGCCGTCGATCCATAGCTGAAATTGCAGCGAATCGAGCTGCAGTGGCGGAATCGGACTCATAGCATCGCCCCCTATCTCATACTCCCCCACCGCGGGATCGGCCACCCCGTCATTCATCGCGCCGGAAGCAGCCAATGCATGGTTGGCGGCTACAGCAGCCTCATGCGCATCCAGTGCAAAAGCCATTTCCGCTTCGGACATTTCGAAATCGGCGTCGATCCTGGCTGCGCCATAATTGACGGGGGGCGCAGTAATGAATTTCCTGCTCCTCCACTCGTAGGTCAATTTTGTTCCGGCATCGCCTTCCCATTCATATATCTTCCGGTCCACCGCCACATATAGCCTGCCCGTAGCGGGATCCGCCCATATGGCGGTGATTCTCTGGTTCACCTTCAGGAACGAGGCGCTCTCCGCCTTGTCGATCACGAACATGAGCGAAGCGCCGTCAGCCGAATAACCGGCGTAATACCGGTTATCCGCAGCGGCAGCGATGAATGTGCCCGGGTTCAGTTCCGACCACTCGCTCTGGGTGAACAAGTCCTTGGTGACGATATCGCTCGTTCCGGCCGCGGTCCCGATGATCACCATGCCTTGCGGAGCGGGGTAGCCCACCCCGAACGCGAAATTAGCGACGCCGCGTTTGGCCATGCATGGCCAGGCTACCCCGAGCTTTTCCATGCCGCCGCCCATCGTTGCCGGCTCGACGCCGGTAATGGTGAACGGATTTCCAGTTGTCATGCCTACCAGCGTCGTGCCATTCGCCGCTATCGCCACGATATCCTGGTCATAGGTTTGACGGTAGGCGACTGGCCAGGCATAGGGTTTGAAGGGCTCGGAGAAAAGCACCTCATTGCCCGCAAACCCGGCAGCGATGCCATTGGCAAGGATGATGATGCCTTTCATGTCGGCCGGCGGCATTTCCCATGCGGCGGAGGGCAGAGCTTCCGCCAGGGCCACCTCTCCGTCGGGAACGGTATCATTGAAGGTGGAAACCACCGCGGGAATAGTCGCTACATAGTGATATTCCGTATCGCTCGAGGCGGTGACAGTGCGATAGATGCGCCTGCTCATGCCTGATGTGTTATGCGGCGCCACGCGGGCCCAGGTTCCTCCGCCCGAGTAGGCCTGGCTGGTCGCAAGCGCCACCGCGATCTTCTTTGCGGCCGTATCCACGCTCGCTATCCGGAACCGGCCATTCAGATCAGTCATGCCGACTACCGATGCGAACTGGATTCCTTCGCCGGCGCGCAGGCCGAAAACGGTATCGAGCGCAATCTCAACCTGGCCCGGGAGCGGCGTGCCTCCCACCGCATTCGTCAGAACTCCCGAATTCGGCGGGGCGCCGTCCATCGCCGAAAGCATCCAGGCATCGTCACTACTTCCGCTGACCGCGGAAGAGGGAGGAGACGGTCTCGATTCCTCGCCCCATGGAGTCACGAAGGTGTAGACATACGAGCGCGAGGCCACTATCCCTCCAGCGCCCGATCCCGCCACCGGTAGGACGGTAGGCGCCGTCAGCGGCGGCGTTACTCCCAGCACATAGCAGCCGGACGGGTAAGGCCCTGCGCCAGCGGTTGCCATATCATAATCCGACACGCGCGGCTCGCCATCTCCCGTATAGTAGAAACGCCGGGATACGTTATCCGCAACGGGTGAGCGCGCCACATCCACGTCCCTGTCCCAGGCAAGCCATTTTTCATTGCCTTCCTTCTCCATGCGAAACATGGATGCGATGTCGCCCTCGATAATCGGGATATACACCGGCAAGAGCCCATTCCGGGGGCGGATATCGCCCGAGGTAAGCCTGCAGTTGGTGGCTACCTGCGCCTGGTTCGGTGCCAGCAACTGTTTTGCCAGCCGCGGCACCAATCCGGAAAACCCGGCGATACGAAATGCGGTCATTCGGACAACGCCTCATCCTTTGCCATGGATGCGGGAGGGGCGACATCCCGGGGCGATTTCCTTCCTTCGCATATTGCCCGCTCCTCTGCCCGCCTTTTCACCAATCCGGGCAACACCTTTCTGCCGGGCCCATATTTGAATGCCTCGATGCGTGCGCATGCCTCGGCATAGTGGCCGGAGTTGATCAAATCGATCAGATGGGGAGGTTTGCCGGGCGGGGCGCTGCGGCAGAACGTGGGAACCCCGACGCTATACGCCAGCCGTACGTAGGCTTCATACTCGTACTGGTATAGCGGCACGGTAACGCAACGCCTGACTCCGGCGGCATAGACCCCCTCGATTTCATCCAGAAGCCTCACCAGCGAACGCGTGGGTGTGGTTTTGTCGCCCATCCGGACGCCGGTGGTGGAGCCGAATCCGATGGTTGGCACGTCGCCGGGCACGGGAATATAAGCCTCCTCCCGGTAGCCCTCGTGCACCGCGATTCCTACCAGAGTCGAAGCGGCCAGCACCATCACGGCAACGGCGCTTCGCGCCTGGGTTGGGGTCGGCTTGATCATCCGCCATTCCTTCCCGCTTTCCTGGCCTCCGCCGGCCTCCCTGGCCTTGCGGATGCCATACGCAGGTTAACGGGCTTAGGGGCATGAAAAATCATTTGGCATTCTCCTTGATACAGTCGAGCTTCGCCTTTATGGTTTCCTTCAGGTTGCCTGCGTCCAGGTTGGCGCAGGAAGAGACTGCCGGCGCGGGCGGCGAGGGAAGCCTGGATCTGGCTTTGCGCCCTTCCTGCCTGCCTGCCTGGGTTTCTGAAGCGGCGCCGGGCTCCGCTTCCGGCCCTGAATCGGTATCGGCAGCGGGAGCAGGCGCATTAGGGGGATGGTCCCCGCCGGGATTAGGCGCCAGAATGGCGCAGGACGAGAGAAACAGGGCTGCAAGATAAGGCCTCATTGCTTTCTCCCGTTTCTTCCATCTCTTCCATAGGGCCACTGATCGATGATCCTGTCGAGTTTTTCGTTGAACTCCCTCATCGTTTCGCGCTGTTCCGCGCGGGTGGATTTGATTTCGTCACTCAGGCGCTCATTGGTGCGTTCCTGGTACTGTTCTCCCCTTTTCAAGCTGGCGATATCGTTCTGCACCGCGTTATAGGTGGCGACGCCGGATGCGGCAAGCCCGGCGATTGCGATGATTCCGCTGAAGGAAAGGGTATAGGTAGATGGTCCGCGGCGCCGCTCTACCCGTTCCGGTTTTTGTTCGCTATCGTCCTCATTCATGTCAGAGCAAGCTCCATAGGATGACAATCAAAACCACGGCAGATGCGAGCAGAATGGCGGCGGTCCACTTCGATGCCTTCAATCTGTCGAGCAGCTGATCGGCTTCGGCGTCGGCCGCCGCGCTCTGGCGATCGATCTCCTGCTTGATGCGGTTACGCTGATACATTGTCATGATTGCTTCTCCACGAAAATTGCAGCCCGTAAAATAAAAAACGCGGCATGGCCGCGTCCTGATGATGAATGGATCTGCCTGGCTTATTTATCCATTTTTATCCATTTGCCATTGGATGGCGTCCAGCTGTTCTTTAAGTGCGTTATCGCCCAGCGCGATGATCTGATCGCGCAGTTTTTGGCGCTTTCCTGTCAATCGGCCATGGGCTGATGCAAACGATGCCGCATTCGCCATGATCCTCCCCGCCAGCTCCGCCTTCGAAAGGCCGCGCGCATTCGCGGCAGCATCGAGCCAGGGGGTGGCTGAGTCCGGGTTTTGCTGCCAGGCGCGTGCCTCCGTTTCCTGCGTGGGCCAACTCCTGGTTTCGTCATCCGGATACCCCGCTTTCAGGGCGCCGATGGCGTCCCGGTAGGCGGCATCGATGCGGGCAAGCGCATCCTGCTTCGGCATAATGGCAACCGGAGGCGCCGGTTGCGGTGCTGCCGCCTTCCATAACTCGATGAAGGGCTGGAAATCCTCGACATTATCGAGCTGCGTATTGGCGGATTCGTCGTGCTCCACATGGCCTTTTTTTCCGTCCCACTGCACTGCCCGGATGCCGGGAGGCAAGGCGGATAAATCAACCATCCGGAACGTGCCCCCGATGCCGACCAGGCCATCGTCGCGGATGATGGTTATGCGCATTTACCGTCCTCCTCTTGCCATTCCACCTGTCGTTGTCCCGTCCTTTGGGCAGCGGCCAGCAGCTCCTGCCCGAGCGCTTGCTGCGCCTGGGCACGCTGTCCGGCCACTTCGTTGCGGAACGATTCAACGGCTGCTGTTCCCTTGCGCGATTCATTGGCGGTATTGATCATAAGGGTAGGCATCCAGGCGATGGCGCAATGCCAGCTATCCGTTTCTTCTCCGGTGTTGGTATCCATGCCGCGAACCCGCACGTACCAGGGGCAGCGATAGAGCACCGGTTTCGACTGATCCAGTTTGACTTCTTCGCATTTCGCCCCGAGCGGGCAGTCTGCCATGCGTGTCTCCATCAGTCCTTTCTCGCAATGATGACGTCGATATATTGCACCGCCAGATTGATGGCGGTACCTGTGAAAGTGTGATTATGGGGACTTCCACCACCTGTGCCCCCATCGGTAGCTATAGATGTGCCACCCGAAGGAGAACCGCCACTAGATGGCGCGATACCGCTTCCAGATGTTCCATAAAATATTGTGCTATGCGTGTGCCAGGGTATTTGGCCTGAAGTTAGTGTCGTCGCACTATTCGATCCAGTCACAGCCTGGGCTGTAAAAGCATTCGTAAAAGTGACGGAACCGCCTGAGGCCCCTCCTGCTCCATTAACGATCCGCAAGGCCTTGTCGTTGTGGGTAGTCACTTGTGTCCAGCCTGTCGGGGCAGCCGCCTGGAAAAACAGCATGACGGTACCTGCTTGAATCAGGTCGGCCGACGCTGCGCCCAGTGCTGCTCTTGCCGCCGCCGCATCAGCCTGCACAAGGAGGGTGCGGATGAAAGCGCTCAGCCCGGCCAGTGCGGCTGTGCCCGGGCCGGTGAAGTACGGCACCTTGTCCGCTGCGGAAGCAAGCCCGCCCAATGCGATGAGATTGGAATTCGAAAGCGATTCCTGCAACGCGACGTTGGTGATGCCTGCGACAAAATAATCACCCGCCACCCAGTTGCGGGCGGCGGTCCCATCCATCCCCCGCCCGTCCGCGGCGATAGTGAGGCTGTCGGCGTTGCGTGCCTCGATCTTTACGATTTCACGATTGCCCGATGCATCCTTGAATATTCCAAAGAAATAATCCCCCGGCCCCAGCAGCGGAAAAAGCAGGCCCTTGCCTGCCTCGACGGTGAAATTCAGGCCGGTCGCGCCGATGGGTGCGGAACTGACTACCGCTTTGCCAAAATTGGAAAACTTGAGTCCCATGTCTTGATCCCTGTCTGTTCGCGCTTGTCCGGCTTATTGGGCTTATGCCCGGCCCATGATTCGTGTGCGCAGCGGCATGCGGATATAACTCCTTCCCGCATTCGTGGCAGCGGCGCCAGTCTTGATGCCGAATTGCTCCTGGTGATATGACGCAAGCTGAAGCTGGGTATAGGGTTTTTTGGGCAAAGACATCAACCGGGACAGTGCGCCGTGGGCTATCGCTTCGCGGTATGCGTCAAACTCCCTGTCGCCCAGGCCGGCACTGGTTGGGGACGGTTTCAAGACGACCCTCAGGGCCAGAACCCCATTTGCGGTGGGTTCGGGCATGAGTGTGAAAGAGTCGGCGCCACCGAAAATACACGGGGATATCCCATACAAATCCGTCCCGCTGCATTCCCCCCAACCCCAACCGGCATCCTCGCATGCGATTTCTCTGCCATCCAGCGCCGCATGGAGGATGGCGTGCACCACCGCGTCGGCGGGTGGCGCAAAAGGATAGGTGGCCATGCCGGACTCGATCGCTATTGCCGGATGATCGAACCGCCAGGCAAGCGATTGCTCGCAGAAAGCGATTGCCGCCCGGCGCAATGCGTCATCCATCGCCGCGAATGGGCAACCGGGTAGATGCGGGGCAACGAGATCGTAGAAATTACTCCATGGTTTCATGAACACGCGCTCCTGCCCGGATGAAACCCGCATATCTTCCATTTCATAGCGGAATTTCCCCCTCGAAATATCGGGAGAATGCCAACGCCCGCCCCGAGCTGACATGCTCATCATCCGCCGTCTCGGCGCGGAAGGTGACGTAATCCGCCACGGTTTGCAGGTACTCTGCGGGCAGCGGAAAGGCATCATCCAATAAGCTTTCGCCGTCGGACCAATCGGATAACGGGGAAAGCTGCCCGAAAAAGAGATCGGGCCGGCGTTTCAGTATCTGCAGCACGCCATGGTTGGCGAACGCCAGCAATACGTCATCCGGGTACCTGTCCTTGCTCGCATCGTTCAACGGGATGCGCGCGAGATCGATGGCCGACCGGTAGGTGAATGCCATCATTTATCCAGTTCATGTTGCGAAAACAGGGCAACCACTTTTTGCCGCAGCGTCTCCTTGCTCTGGCGCCTGTCCAGCTTCTGGTTGTAGTTGCGCTGGGCGAACTCGGCCAGCGCATCCTTATCCATGCTGTGAAAATCGACCACGGGAATCGGTTCTTCTGCCGGTGTTTCTTCCGTCATCAGGCCGATAGGCCCGTCCGGGTGATCGCTGTTCCCGTCATCGGCGGGCTTGTCCGCTTTTGCCCAGCTATCGGAAAACGGCAATAGGCGCTCCGCTACCTCGGCGGTCACGCTGCGGACCTGGCCCGGCTCCCAGCGCAGGCCGATCCGGCCGATGCTGTCGGTCTTGATGATTTTTCCGATATATTTCACTAATGGCATATCAGGTTCCTCAAAAAAAAAAGCGGCCGCGCGATATGGCCGCTCCGGTTTGCTTTTCACCCGCTCCCGTTATTTGATGCCTATGCCGTCGCCTTTGACGATCGCCGTCACTCTGCCGGCAATGAAGGTCCCCGCAGTTGCGGTAATCGTGATGGTCAGGAATACCGGCCTTTCGAACTTGAGAGGCTGGAATGCCAGCGTGGTGCGTCCCGCGCTGCGGAAAAGAACATTGCCGCTTGCGGAAAAATAAGCATCGTCGGCGGTAGGCCCCTCGTTCGCGTTGACGGGGGTAAAGCCGATCCTGCATGCGATGGTTGGCGAAACATTGGAATCCAGGTCATCGTTGACGATATCGATATCCGTCACATCGAGCCCTGCGGGGATAATGACGGGACGATATACATCTCCAACGGTGCCCGCTGTTGGCGTTACAGAACCGTAAACCACCACGGCATTGCCATACCCGCCCATGTAGCGGTTTTTGGTGATCAGATCCGGTGCATTGAAAGTGGCCATCGATAGCTCCTTGAGAAATAGGCATTGGTGGGCTGATAAAAGTGATTTTGCCGGGTTACAGCGGCACGGCGGAATCGACGGCGATCACACCGAAATCGGTCGGGACCTTGGTTCCCGTTCCATCATCGATGGAAAGCCGGACCTTGGCCTTGCCGCATACTTTTTCCCCCATGACTTCCAGGTTGCTCTCGAAGTTGTACCAGTGCTCTTTCCAGCCAAACTGCATGCCGCTGATCTTGGTCCTGCCATAGGCTATGCCCAGAGCCTGGGCACCCAACAGGAGGCCCCGCTCCACCGCATATCCGCCGGCCAAAGCCGGATTGATCGCCTGGTCGGTTTCGGTCGCCGTTGGCGCATTCACGGCGGTCACGATCTTGGTCGTGTCCCCGGGCATGAAGCGGATGGCCCGCTCGTTTTTGATCACCAGGATGCCGTTCCACATGCCGACTTCCCCGGCAAACAGGGGATGCCGGCCATCCAGGTATGCCGCCCGGTTTACCGCGTTTTGCTGGAATGCCCGCAGGGAGCCTTCGGTGAGCAGGATCGAGTATTGGTTCGGGGTAGCGAGGAATACCCACATCCTGGAGGTTTGCGCCGCGCTGTCCCCGGCCAGCTTCACCGATTGCAAGGGCTGGTCCATGTCGTCGATCCGCTTGCGCAAGTTGTCCAGATGGCTGAGCTTGAGCTGGTCGGTGGAAACGATGGCGCCCAGCTGCTGTCCGCCTTGAACAAGGTTCGCGCCATTCACGACGAAGTGCCGGTTATACGTCGGCGCCTTGACGGGATTGACCATCACGGAAGAGAAATTCGATGCACTCTGCAGGGGAATGGTCCAGTCCGTTCCTGTCTGGGACCCCCGGGCGCCCGCGAGGTGCACCAGCGATTCCTGCGTATCCAGCCTTGGGAAATAGCCGGATAATTGCGCAAGGGCGATTTCCCGCAGGTTGTGCTTGGTGCGTTGCTGGGACATGCTGCCGCCTGCGTCGATAACCTTGCTTGCAAGGTCGATCTTGATGTCCATCGAGGAAAACGAGAGCGTGCTGCCCCGGCCTTCACGGTTGATATCGCCCATCAGCGGTTCCCCGCCGACGGTGTCGACGAGGTCGAGCGACACTATCTCACCCGCGCCTTTCATCAGGTTGTCGATCCTCACCAGGGGCATTCCAGGTTGAGTCTGGCCGGCAAATTTTTCCATTGTGGCGGAGGGTTCGACCGGCCCTACCAGGTTTTCCAGGGCGGAAGTACCTTTCAGGGTATTGGCGAAGAGCGCGGCGCTGTAGTGTTTTACGGCAATCGAACTGCCGCTCGGAACATTTGTTTCAGCCATTTCGTTGGTCCTTTTTAATCAAGATCGGCTCTCAAGGCTGCTGCCTGCTGCGAGGGCATCTTCATCAATCGCCTGGCCAGTTCGTGTGGGCTCAGGTTTTCGATCTGGTCGCGCTCGGAAGCAGGATTGGCTCCGCCTTGAATATCCGATAGGGTTATGGGTTTCCTTGCCGGCGCGTTTTCAAGCCTGGTTCGTACGTCAGCCTTGGTTCGCTCCGGGTCGGTTTGCTTTGGAATGGAAACTTCCGGCATGATTGCCTTCACACGGCGCGCAACCTCTTCGAACCGTTCGGAAAAAGGCTTTCCCGCCCATCCACTGCTGGTCCTGAGGATTTCGTCCTGTTTCAGCGCTTCTTCCCATGCGGACGGATCATTGCTTTCCCAATGCACCAGATCGGGATTGTTGTCCTTGGCTTCGGCGATCTGCTCCTCCACGGTGAGCTGCCGGGCACGAGCCGATGCTTCCCGCTCGCTCCTTAGCTCATTCAGCGTTTTTTCGAGTTTTTCGCCTTGCTTCCGGCTCCCCTCCAGTACGGCAGCGATTATCTGATGGACTTCCGGCATATCCGCTTCCAGCTTTTCAAGATGCTTTGCCAGGGCTTCATCGGAGGTTCCGCCATCCATTCCTCCTGCGTTCTCATTCTTTTGCTTCAGCAACGCTTCGAGCTTTTCGGCCGCCTTCCTGTTTTCCAGTTGAACAGCCTGAAGCTGTTCGCGCAGTGCCGAGTTTTCCACCCGCAACGCTTTATGCTTCTCATAGGGAATGATCCCCTTGCCATTCTTCGTGTGAACGATCGGCTCGTCTTCCCCCGCGTCGTTAGCCACGCCCCGCTGCTCTTCCTGTTTGGGTTCGTCCTTTGCCATCTGCTCGTCCGAAGTAAGGGATGCGTTCTCCAGTACTTCTATTTCCTTCGGCGCGGGATTTGCGGTTGCTTCATCCGTGAGATGTTCCGTTTTCATTGCTTTTCCTCCTACTGCTTGACCCAGTGAGCGGGCTGCCATCGAATGGCAGGCATTACATGATAAATAAATAATAAAAATGGAATTCCCCAGGGCATGGAAACCATGCCTAGCTCAGGGTGCGGTTCGGTATGGGAATTCCGGCTGGCGAGATGCCGTCAAAGAATTAGCAGCCACCGCCCAACCGAAGACAAGTCATCCACTGCTCCAATATTGGGCGGAAAATAGAATTGATTTCCGTAGAAATCTTTTCCGTTGATATACGTTCCCCCCATTTTTACGGTAGGGGCTTGCGGCCGATACTGCGCATCGAGCTGCGGATCGCATTCAACATTATTGACACAGCCTGGAGCGGCATTCAGTGTGTAATTCCTGGCTCTCCAGATGATTTTTGTATCATTTATTGTAGAGTTATAAACGCAATTGTTCGTGATCGTCTGTTGCCCCATGATCTTTCCGGGATCTTCATAGGTGGACAGGAATTTCTGGACAGGAGCATAGATGATATTGTTCTCTATCGTCACGGTACCCGCATCGTATGTGTTATTTGCCGGACCAAGCGGCGATAGGTAATAGCTGAAACGTATAGCGTCGTCGACAGGTCCATATGCAGTATTATTTGCGATGAGGACATTCACCGGGTTGATCCGGACATAGCGCTCATTTCCGATACCGTAAGTAAGGCTATCGTACATATAGCTTTCGATGGCCATCCATTGGGCTACGCCAGACTTTCTTACGCAATTTCGAAGATTGATCCAGACATTACCAATCACCTTGGCCGACCCTGCGAACTGGGAACGCGTATTCTGTCCGTCTATGAGATTGCCGGTAAATAACGTGTCGTTGTCATAGCAGCCAAGTCCTCTTGCATAGGTGTGCCAGGCATCGTAGCGTATGGTGTTATTGGTTACCCGGCAACCCGTGGGGGGCGTGGTGGCCATGGCTATGGAACCGGCGACTATTCCCATGTGGGCCGAATTGATGGCGGTACACCCATCGATAGTTATTGCAACCGAGCCATCGGCGATATTGAACAGATCTGCTATGCCGCTCAAATAACCGTATGTCGTATTAGGCTCCATTTCATCCGGATCCGAAGCATAATCGCAGTAGATACGGCGAACGGTAGTGGTTTTACATCTATGCGCTGGGGCGGTTTCACCGGCGATGCATGACTTGAACGCGCCTTGATAGGGGTGGGTGACAATGCAATCTTCGAAAAGGCAGTCAGCCACATCGCGAAGATCCGAATTCTGAGCCATCAATCTGATCCCGGTCGTTCCATTTCCACGAAAATGCAGATCGTGTGCATATATACCGGTCTGGTTCTGGACATGAACCCCCGCTACGCCGCCGACAGTTATGCCATCGGATTGAATAAAAGCCAACCCCCCATAATATGTTGGAGGATCGAGAGATGCTGATCCCGTATAAACATACAATGCGTACGAAGTCCCCAAGCCACCGCCGAACCAGATGTCGGTTGAGTTCAACATGGTGAGTATGGTGGATTCGGGAGGATTTGCAGCTGTAGCCGACCCTAAAATAGTAGGGTGTGTCGCCCTTTTTTTTGCTGTTCCCAAGACTCGCTGGCTGATCAAATTGCCCATGCTGGTCGAACCCACCCATAGGCGGCGGACGTAGTAAGCTCCGAAAGTTTTCTTCCACACGCCGCTATTGACATATGTCCAGCCGGATACTCCCGGGTTCTCGTAAGTTAGCGCATCCAGGATGGGTTTGTCCGAGGCCGATCCATAAGTCCCGATCTCGACGTTGGAAACATTTGAGAAAAACATGAATGCCCCGTTAATGGGTGCATAGCAATATCCGGTTTTTAGCAAGATTTGATCGCCTGGTGACGCTGCCAGCTGCGCCGCGCGCGGCGTGCGCTTTGCCTTATCCGGAGTGAGGCCGTTGCCGCTGTCATCCGGCATCGACGCGTCAACATATCTTATGACCATGTTAACTCCCTACGAAGTGGAGTATTCGGAAGTATTCCAGAGTCAGGGTATCCCCCGCGTTGGCTCTCTGGCCCGTGATTTCTATCGTCTTTGTCGCCGAGAAATCGATCGTATATTTGTTCGGCATACTGGCGCCCGCAGCGGCATAGTCACTATCGTATGGTTGAATCTGGGACGCGAGGGAATTGCGGTTGACCAGTACGATAAGAGGCGCCTCTTTTGCCGATGTAGTTCTGGTGGCGCTATAAATGGTGACAATCCCGATCTTTACCTTGACGATTTTGTTATTTGCGCTGCTGCTGAAACTCCATACGGGTTCGATCTGCAGCCCGCTGTTTCGCCCCAATGTTCCGGCGGGAATCGTAAATGATGCCAATACCTCATCCGCATCGGTCAACCCGCAACTCGCGGGCACAGCCGAGCTTGATAATATTTCGATGGGCCGCGAAATTACCGGCAGGTTTTCTGCCGCGCCGGTTTCGATCAATGTCACTTCGATATCAGGCGCCAGGTTGAGCAGGGAACCTTTCCCATACCGAACAGCGCCTATTGTCTTGTCACTCAGCAAGCGAATCACGGTGATCTCCTTTAGCTAGGGTTACGTCTCGTTCAAATGGATGCCTTGCACCCGGCGCAGCTGATCGGCCAGCTCATGCCGGTTGGGTACGTCCGACAACTCCAGCATGGCTGGATACATGACCTCTTGGTATGCGGGAGGCGCCGCCTGCACCATCTGCGCCAGCGCCTGCAGCTGCTGCGCCCGGAAGCTCGGCGTGGCCGGGATATCCTCCAGCACGACCTTGACCTGTGCGGTCTCGATATCATTTTCGATTACGGCGCCGGTAAGGGTCATGACTGGCCGGTTGAAATACACTATCCTGCGGCCGCTTCCATGCCTGACCGCCACGGCTGATTCCCTGCCCAGCATGTCCTGCCTGATGAAGGCGAGAAGCTGCTGTCCCACTATGCGCCGCGCATACCGAAAATTGTCGTTCGGCTCGGCCAGTAGGGTAGAGCCCTGCTCCACCAGGCTGTTGATGGCGACACCGCTGGTTGCGGAGGTATCCGCTCCCAGCATCGAACGGTAGATTCCGCCAACTTCCTCGATTCTCCGCTTGCGCTCCTGCACCAACTGGAATACCTGTGCGGCAAGCTGATGCTCCCGCGTCACCTTGAATCCGCCTGCATTCCTGCGCTGCGAGTTGAGGACGGTCATCGAGCGCAGGCTGCTGATATTGCGGGCGACTTCCTGGTAGGTATTCTGGTTGAGATCGAGTGCGTCGTTATCTATTTCCACCTTCACCGAGTTCAGCACTTCGTAGAGCAGAATATCCAGATCGATGATCTGGTCCTGCGGCCCGCGCATATCCCTTATCAACCCATATGGCGCGCGTGAGCGGTCCTTGCGGAAGCACCAGAACGGTACATACGGGAAATCCGCATGCGGCAACGGACTGGGTGCATCCATCAGCTTATGCGGCCCCAGCCAGATGGCGACCCGTACCCTGGTGAGCAGGCATTTCTGCACCCGCACCAGCCCCCTTGCTACCGCGGCCTGGTGATACAGGTTATCCTCGCGGTACTCGATGATTCTTCCATCGGGCAGCCCCAGCACGTGGCCGTCCTCGAAATGCCGATACCATAATTCGGATAGGCGCACCATCCCCGAGCTCCGGTTCAGGTATTCCTCGTGGTTACGACCCCATGTCTGCTCTATCTCGAAGGCGCTCGCCATGCCGGTATCGGTGCCCTCGTACACGTCCGCCCGGCTCCACCCGCTCCAGCTGTTTTCGACGAGCTGCTCCTGTTCGGGAAACATTGCAACGGCTTGCGTCCGGTCTACCCATTTGTCGCGGCGCAGGTAGCGCGCATCCGACAGGTCCGGCTCCTTGGATGTCCAGTCCCAGTAGATGTCGTTGCGATGCACTTCCCGTACCCGATAGGGATACCGGAGCGGATCGAACTCGCGCGATACCTCGACCCATCCGATGCCCGCGCGGATCATGCTCGAATAAGCATCGGACATGGCGCGGTCCGCCCGGGATTCCGTTTCCACCTCCTTGATTCGCGCCGACAGTCCTTCCGCTATTTCCGCCTGCTGCTCGTCGTCGGAGGTGATCTTGTAATCGGTGCGGCTGCGCGCTTCCATTCCTAACACCGCATTGATCGTGGGCTTGATGAGATTTGAATCCTGCGGCGGAATGCCCGCCTCCTTCAGCCGCCTGAGCACTTCCTTGCTCGTCTGCGAACCGTCGTAGTAGTCGCAATCGGTATCCGCTTCGAGGCGCCACTTGGGCTGGTCGCGTATATCCCTGCAGATTTTGTCGTAGGCTTCGACCGGTATATCCGCCGTTATCGGAAATTCCATCATCCCCGCCATCCTTTCATGCTGATGCCGCGTGCGCTGACCATGGGCTTGTCCTCTTCGACCGAGATGGCGAAATATCTGAAAGCATCCGCTGCGTGGCTGTGGAAATCGTGCAAGGGCCTGCCGCTGAGTTGCCCGGTCTCCACGTCCACATCGAACCGGTAGCGGCGCAGGCTCTGCAACCCTTCCGCGCACCTTGCCTCGTCGAAATGGCAGCGGTTGAACACGGTCCTGGCGGCGTTGATTCCATCCGCGATGGACAGATTCGGCACTATCCGGACCCTGCACCCGGCCGCAAGCATGATTTCCTCCACGCTTCGCCCGGTTGCAAGAGTTCTGGCTTTTGCATCGTGCGGCAGCCAATCCATGCCATAGGCATACCCCTTGCGTTGCAGCACGTCGAGATAATGCTGAATCGGCATTTGGGCATTGCTGTAGTAATCAATCAGCCTGAGCTCAGCGTCCACGGTCTGCGCGAACCAGATGCTGGTGTTATCGGCCCATCCCAGGTCGAAGAACGTATGGACGGGTCTTTCGGCGTCATAGGGAACGCTTCCGATACGCCCTTCTTCCTGGGCTCGTCTCAACTCCTTGGCATACACCGCCCCTTCCAGGGCCATCCTGCAATGACCCTCCCAGATGTTCCGGTATCCATCCGGATCTCTTGCTTTCAGCTCTTCCTTTTCACGCCTGAGCGTATCCGGGAACCAGGGGTTGTCGCTCCAGTTGATCTTGACTACAATCGCGTCCCGCGGAGGGTTGATCACGAATCGCTGGTGCGTGTCGTCGGTTTCCAGCTCGGGGTTATAAGTTACCCAGATTTCCGAACCCTCCTTCCGGATAGTCGGAATCAGCGTATCCCAGCTGGTCTTGCTTACTGCCTGCGCTTCTTCGACCCAGACCTTATCGATGCCTTCGAACGATTTGATCCGGGAAATATTGTTTCTCAATCCGGAAAAAAGGAATTCCGATCCATTGGCCCCGCGGATCGCACTATTCTGCACCTCATAAAACGCCTCCAGCCCCATCGCCGTGATTTGCGCCTGCAGCAGGTGGTGCACGGAATCGGCGATCGAGTTCTGAAATTCGCGGGCGCACAGTATGCGCAATGGCGATGCTGCCGCCTGGATCAGCAACGCCCTGGCTGCGCCCCAACTCTTGGCCCCGCCCCTTCCGCCATACAGGACCTTGTACCTTGCCGGAGAGAACAGGAAACGCAGCTTCTCCGGGAACTCGGCCCGATGCGCAGCCATCATGAAGCTACGCCGCGCATGCAATACCGCATGGGTGTTGCCGCTGTAGCAGTGGTCATGACAGGCCGGCGGCTTCATCCCCGCGCCCGGCCGGCACGAATGCAATTTCGATGCTGGGAGCCATGCACGTTTTTCTGCCGGCGCCCATTTGCGCTTCCGTGGCCTTGTCGCCATATTTTTTGGGTGCCAGCCTGGATGCATACCATTTGCGTGCATCGATGCGCAGTTGGGTGCGCGCGATGGCCTCGCGATTGGTGATCTCCCGTCCTTTTTCGTCGACATGGAGATCCTGTGAGCGGTCGTCCGAAATTTCGATGATTTCCTCGGCGTAAGCATCCACGCACAACTCCCTGGCGCGCAGATACTGCTCCATGAACTCCGCATTGCCCGCCAGCCAACTCCAGAGCAAACGCTGGCTGATCCCGGCTTCGATACACATTGCGCGTGTCGATTTTCCGAGCGAAACACCGGCGCAGACTCTATCCAGCGTCATCCGGATCTTCTGCTCCGGTGCATTCATTTTTCGGGTGGCTGCGGCAGCGCCCGAGACACGCGTTTTTTCCTTGTTTTCAGGTCTGTTTTCCGGTGGATGTTCTTTCATGGTTCCTTGCAAGCTTAATCTCAACGGGTTGGCGAAAGCGTCGAGGTATTGCATCCCATCAGGGCGGCACGCAGCTTCGTCTCGCACGCCCAGCGTTCCTCTATTTCCGCTCGCAGCGCGCGGTTGATGGTCAGGGCATCGTCGCCCGGCGATACGCGGTCCACCGCATAGGCCGATTTGCACTCCGGCGGCATTTCGATGCGGCACGGCACGGCTATGGGTTTTTCCACCATGCGGGTCTGGATTACCGGCTTGCCGGCGCATCCCCCTGCCAGGACCAGGAGCACGGCAAGGCAGACTCGCCTACTCATTTTGATGGCGGCCACGTACATACTCCATTTGTTCAATGGTCATTTTCTGGCACTGTTGTTCGGGCTTTGCGGGCGGCAAGGATTGTATTTTTCGGGCGGCCTTCGTATGCCGCACGGCCACTTTCGATGCGGTTTGCATTACCTTGGCAGCGTTTTGTTCCCGGGTGATCGTCGCGTTCCTGAGCGCATCCATGGCAACGCGCGCTCGCTCGATATCCATGGCGCAGCGATCGTTGGCCGTCGACAGCAATGCATTGTCCGAACTCAGGCGCTCCAGCCGGGAAACCATGCGCCAGTCTCCCAACGCAAACCCGCCGCCGAAGGAAAGGGCGGCAACAATGCCTATCAATACCGCTGTTATTGCGGGGCTCCAAATCATTATCTCGGCCTGAAAAATGGTCACATGAAGTGACCGGGCATAAAAAAACCCGCCATGGGCGGGTTGGGTTTACTTCCTGCGCCGCTTTGCCTTTCTGCTGTTCCTGCCGGAGCGAGTGGAACGAGTAGGGCCGCGAGTGAGACCGCTCCAGCAATCGGGCTTGCGCCATGAATCTGGCGGCTTTGGCTGAAGCTGTTCCAGCAAGCCTGCAACTGCTGAAAAACAAAAACCCGCTCCAGGCGGGTTATTCAATGCAAAGCAGGTGATAACAGGTGATTCAAATAATACGTTCAGCTACCGGAAAATCCCGTGGATAGGCATAGTTATTCACTATATGGTTTCACATTATAAAGCGTAACTAGTATTTGTCAAGTAGTTTTAAAAGTTTTTCTTGTTTCCTCCACTCCAGCCATTCCTGCAATTGAAAATTTTCATCCCGGTGCTAAAAATAGGAGTAGCGTTATAATATCCGCATGGCTCCGCTGGCATTGATTTTCCGCCATTATCGCCGTAATTGAAAGTATGATCAAATCTCCGGCATCAGTGATTATCGTCAGCGTAGTGTTCGGCATTTCGGATCCATCCTACGCATGGGAAGCGTCCGGAGGCGACATGGGCACGAGCCATGGCCTGGGCCATATTCCTTCGGTCCCGCATACGAATATGGGCCGCGACACCCCATTTGTCTCATCTTTTCCCCTGAGTTCCAGCTCCGGCCTTAGTTCCCACTCGCCCTCGCCGGTTTCTTCCGGCAGCCGCGATGCTAGCGGCAGCGGTTCCGGAACATCCCCCACGCTTCCCCGTATGCTGCTCCCGCTGCCTATCAACAGCCCATTGTGGGGATCGCAAACCCGGTATGGATTTCAATATCCCGGGAGTTATCTGCCCGCCGGCACGCCGTTGCACCGGTACAACGGCTATATCGTGTGCGACCCTCCGGCGGCGGCAGCAGGGAGGCGGATAGTCAAGATCACGACCACGAGATCGCTTGCCGCGCCCGGCGATACCCAGTCCTGCCCCGTCTATACCATCGATGGCGAGGTTCCGAAAGGAAAAAGCTACACGACCACAAATATGCCCCAGGCAATTCGAAATTCACCGCCGTGACAGGGCAAGATCCAATGAGGCTGCTGAAAGTAAGGAGAGCAATAAACTTGACGAACTCGATGAACGCGGCAAGCGTGCCCGGTGCGGAGAATACGGCGATTGTTTCAGGCCGCTTCAGCGCCCTGCTTACCGTAGCCTGGATGGCCGCCGCATTATTCTTGCAGGGTTGCGCCAGCTTCCAGATCACTATCCCGGATTCCGACCCCATGCGGCAGCCGGGCTACACCGCAGGATACCAGAAGAAAACCATGCACGCCTACTTCTGGGGCCTGCTGCTCGATCCACAGGTACTCGCCACGGAATGCTACGGCCAGGGAATAAATGACGTTATCATTTACCGCACGCTGGCGCACGATCTTGCGGGCGTGCTCACGCTGGGTTTGTGGATGCCCACAGAAGTCTATTTTCGCTGCAAGGCGCCACCCACCAGACCGGGTGGGATGCTGCCTTCGCCGTCGAAGCGGCCTCGGTCGCGGAACATTTCATGAAAGCGGTTGGCCAAGCCCAAGACTCTGCGGAGTCTACGTCCCCTCAGGATTGACTGCCGCGAATACGGAGAAATGATCTATCCCGCGCATTGCCGGACCGGGAATCAAGGCGCGGTCGCGGTTGCGTAATTATTATCCTTCTGGATATCGCCAACTCTGCCATAGATGAATGCCGCGCATGTCTGGGGATAGTTGGCCGCGACAGCAGATTTCGTTGTCGTAATCTTGACCGTTCGCCGGACAGTCGGTCCCTGCGGTAATTGACCAAGGTTGCAAATCGCATAACCATGGTTTCCACCCAGCGCTGTACTTTTTCTGCAGCTGCCGGAACCCTGGAGGACAGCCATGTTTTTGATCTTCACCTCCAGAGGCAGCAGTATGATGACCTGAGTGCCATACGAGTCGTCATCATTCTGGTTATTGATTTCCGCAGTACAGACGAAGTTGTCCTTTACGGTTTCTGCCTTCACCGATACGATGTTCACATCCGCCGAGCTGACTTCCTGCGCTACCCCGTAACCCGAATAGGCCAGGCCGAATAGCATGAGCGATACGAGTCTTCCAGTCATGATTGCAGAATTCGGAATACCGCAAGCCAAACTCATTCCATGCAATTCTTTATAGCATCGCCGGGAGGAAAATCAATTCCCTGAAAGTATTTTGTCATACTCCATACATCCAGGTAGATGGCCGGAGAGACGGGGGCTGAGACCGATCAGGATTTATCAGGGCCTGGCAGCGCTCCCGGGTGCTCAGGGGGTGTTCAGGATTCTTCAGGAAACTTTAACCACTTGCACCACGCGCGGATCGTCAGCGAATTCAAGCAGCAGGCGGCGCACCCGGCCCTGCCATGCATCGGCGAATTCCGTGCGTATCTGATCATCCGCCCTGTCCTGCAAAATGGCTGCCATGCGCGCGCCCTGTGCGGGATCGCCCGGTATGAGGGAAACATCCAGGCTTACCGAAACCGATGCGCCATTGTCGCGTCGCTGGAAGCGGATGGCTTCGCCCTCGCGTTGTGCAGCGAAGCTAAGCAGCCCTCTGCGCTTGAAGCGCCCCTGGATTCCATAAAAACCGTTATCGCCTGCCGCGCCGGTAAGCAGCGTCAGCACTTGCGCCACGACGCCGGTAGTGCCTTCGCTTTCGGGGGCGGGCATGTGGACGGAGATGGCTCCGCGCTCCGCCGGTTGGTCCGGATACAGCGCGGCCAGCGCCGCGCGACCCATCAGGAAAGCACCCGCCACAGTCGGGCAGGAGTGCCCCGCCAGACGCACCGCATCCACATAATGATAATCGAGCACGCCATCAGCCGCCGCACCCAGCATGGCGGCGAAAGGATCAATAGTTCGCACCACCGGCGCCTGATCATAAAAGTCGGGAAAATTCATGCAGATCTCCTTGTTGGGTTGGGGCTGGTCGAGCCTGTCGGACAATCCCCGCCCGGAAAGGTTCAGCTTGCTACCGTCCCTGGATTTTGATCCGGGCTTCATTTAGGGTAGGTTCCAATGCATCCCACGGTAGATTTCCCGATTTTAGCTGAAGAAATATGCCATGACATACAGGACAACTAAACATCGATGGAGTACCCAGTGCAAGCAGACCAGCTGCAAAGGGAATTCTTCCCTCACCGCGCGATAGCGACTTGGTCTCAACCTCAATGGAGACCCAGGCACAACGAAAAACCCACCGTGGCGATATGCCTATTCTTCCTGTTCGCCGGCGTCGCAAACCTGGTCGTGCGCCTGCAACTGCGGAAAAAGAACACGCTCTTCATAGCGCACGTGTGCCCTGATAAGGTTTGCGAAACGCCGCAGGCGATCGACCGGCCCGAGGTCACAGGGGCCGGCCGCAAGCATACGCAATTCGGCATGCTCTGCCAGGATCCGCTGTACCGATTGTGTATCCAAGGTGTCCCCCGCAAGCTGTATCAGCCGCTCTTCCCGCTCGAAATGGGGGGACATGGTGGCATGCCAATGCGCTTCAATCGCCGCCATTGCCGCGCGTAGGGCATCCGATGCGGGATTAGCGAGATCAGCGGCATCGATCGTGCTGGCATCCGCCGCCCTCTGTGCCGTACGCGCCAGCACCAGGGCGGTATGATGTTCGCGCGACAGCGAAAGCAAAGCTCCAATTCGTGGCATGTCGGTTCCTGCGGAAAATTACGCACTCAAGGTCAAAGCGGATCGGCTCGATAGTTTTCGATTGCCCTGCCGCCTTGCTTTGGTTTGAAGCCAGGAAAGGCGGCGCAACGCTAATTTGCCCTGTCCGGCTGAATCCTTGGGGTTTTCGCACAGTTTTCAATCAGTTCCCTGAGCTGCTTGAAATTGATTGGCTTGGTCAGGTGAACGTCAAACCCTGCCTCTTCCGCGAGCTTTTTGTCTTTTTCCTGGCCCCAGCCGGTCGCCGCAATCAGGTAAATGCCGGCACCCCATGGGGCCGCCCGGACAGCGCGCGCCACTTTGTAGCCATTGAGATGCGGCATGCCGATATCGAGCAGCATGATGTGGGGCAGAAATTGCCCTGCTTCCTGCAGTGCTGTAAGGCCGTCATGGACGACGCGAACGACATGGTTGTCGCGTTCGAGCAACATCGAGATCGCGGTGGCGGCTGGCTTGTTATCGTCCGCAACCAGGATGCGGCAGGATTTCGCACCTGTTTCCGTTCCTGGCTCTTCCGAGGCGGAAGCCTGCACCACCGCTAAATCCGCCGGGCGCCCCAAAGGCAGGCTAACCGTAAAAACACTGCCCCGCCCTCGCCCATCACTGGCTGCTTTTACCCAGCCGCCATGCAGCTCCGTGATGGCGCGCACCAGGCCGAGCCCTATCCCCAGGCCGCTTGCAGTT
Organism: Nitrosospira sp.; assembly: GCA_035547595.1. Classification (GTDB taxonomy): domain Bacteria; phylum Pseudomonadota; class Gammaproteobacteria; order Burkholderiales; family Nitrosomonadaceae; genus Nitrosospira. The sequence continues at coordinate 11,523 of DASZUL010000049.1, read as the reverse complement.
CGGCCATACCGGCTTTCCACTTGCGAAAACATGCCGAATATCTGCTCGATAAACAGCGGTTCAATACCCATGCCGTTATCCGAAACCGTCACTTCCACATTTTCCGCAGTCACTTTGACATCCAGTGCAATCTTGCCCCCCGGATGAGTATACTTGGCCGCATTGGACAGCAGATTGGAAAAAATCTGCGCAAGCCTTACAGGGTCCCCATAAATGATCACAGCAGGCGGAGGTTTCGCGACCGATAAAGCATGGCCCGCCGAATCGATCAAAGATTGGGTGGTTTCGACGGCGGATTCAATGACGGATACAAGCGTGACATTCTGCTTGTGCAGCGTCAACCTGCCGAGCGACAGGCGCGAAGCATCCAGCAGATCGTCGAGCAGAATTTTCATGGCCCTGCACTGGCGCTGAACGACTTTTGCAGCCCACTGGCGCTTGTCGCTGCCAATTTCAGGCAATTCGAGCAGTGCCGCTGAATTATTTATGGCAGATAAAGGATTGCGCAGTTCATGGGATAGCATGGCAATGAATTGGTCCTTGCGCTTGTCGGCCTCCTGCATTCTTTCTGCGATGCGCAGGCGCTCGATAAAGTCCGCTGCCTGCCGCGCATACAGGTCGAGGATCCTGAACTGGTGCTCATCGGGTTGCCGCGGCAGGCGAAAATGCGTCGAGAGTATGCCTAACGGCCTTCCATCCCGGCTCAACAAAGGCGTGGACTGGACCGCGCGATACCCCGCCCTATCGGCGGCTTCCAGATGCGCCGCATAGCGGGCATCGGCGTGGACGTCTTCAATGATCACCCGCTGTGCACATCGAAGCGCTTGCCCGCAGGTGGTATTGCTCTCCATCTCCACGATGCTGAAATGATCGAGAAAATCCGCGTCGAACCCTTGCTGAGCAGCGATTTTCAGTACCTTGTCGACGGGATCATAGAGCTGGATATTCCCCATGTCCGCTTTCAGCAGGGCAATGGATGCGCGAAGTATCTCCTCCAGCGCAGCCGGCAGGTCGGTAGTATGAAACAGCCTGGTGCCAAGCTCATGCAGCCGGTTAAGGGACGAAACCTCCACCTCGAGCTGGTTCCGGGCCGTGCGGAGCGCATCTTCGATGTGCTCGCGCTCCCTGATATGCTGGCGCAGCATGTTATTCACATGCGATAGCGCCTTGGTGCGCTCGTCCATCCTTTTTTCAAGGAAATCGCGCAGGTTCATGCCCTTGTCGATGGTACGCTTCGCATAATAGGCAGCCGAGCCGAAGCTGGACAGGCTCGTCATCTGGCGTAGATCCTCGCTGTCGAACTTGCGCTCATTCGAATGCGCGATGACCCAGACGATTCCCACGGGCTTTCTGCCATCGTGGAACGGAATCAGCAGCACTTCGGCTATGGCCGGCTCGATCTCGGTGGGAAGGAGGAAGAGACTGGCCGGATCCTCGAACAATATCGGTTCATCCTGCGCCACGACTGCCGCAAGGGGACTGGATGCACCATTCATCAGGACGTCCAGATTGCTGGCATATACCCCGGCGCAGGCATGCCAGCGAAACGACTTTCCATCAGGCTCGATTATGCTGATTCCAGCGGAATCCGCATGGCACAGGTCGAGCGCGATTTCCGCCAGTTTCTGCAAAAGATTGCGGGGATGATTACTGAGTTCGTCGGCAAGTGCAACCAGTGCGCGGTTCTCGGCCTCGTAATCCCTGGCGCGCGAAAGCCGAGACGCCAGCACTTTCGTCCCATGGTGCCTTTCAAACAGCGGATACCGCGCATCAGCAAGATCGTGCTCGATCACAATGCTCTCCGATGGTTACAGGAACTTCTGAACCAGCCATCCCCCGCTCTGCCACTTACTTTCCTTATACCCCTCGGGACCATAAGAATCTGTGCGAAAACGAGCATACAGGATCTTACCGCCGAGCTATAAAGTATAGATAAAAATGCTTGCTTTCCGGTCCTTATTAATAGATAATGAGAATCGTTATTATTCTAATTAACATTAATAAAACTTAACCACCCAGAATGGAACGGTTCGCTTCCGCGAATGAAGCATGAAGATGAGCGCCATTGATCAACGGTGCCTGAAGCATTTCCGATTTCCGTTTCCCAGAATTCCATCCGTCGTCACTGCTTTCTCCTTTGACAGTGGCGTTTTAGCCAGCCAAGCCCACGGGCCAGCCAGCCACTTTTTTTTAACTTATTGATTTACAATGCGGCGCAGGCGCCGGAAAGCGGACAACCCCCTGCGTTTCCCCGAATTTTTGGCTGCGGCGGACAGAGTGCGTATCCCCGCCATTATCCGCTATCCGCGCAATTGCCCGGCTCGCGCCCATGCTCTCCATTCTTATAAACGAACTTGAATCTCGGGCGGTACCTGTAATTTCTTACAGCTAGGCAAGCCGGATTTTCTCCTATCCAATAGCAACTCCTGGTGAATCTCCCCGAGCAGGGCACTCGGGGCATGGATGATTTGTGCAAAGATTCCCGGAATGGTTGAGCAACCCACATCAGTGAGGCGTATCGATAGGACTGACTCATGTCGAACAAAATTCAGCGATCTTTCGCCGATGCCCAGCAGTTTTTACTGGATGCCCTGGCTTCCCCATCCATCGCCCATGGCTATTATGAGATAGGGCAAAAGATACGGGGGCAACTGCGCCCTGCCAGCCTGATGGAATGGCTGTCCGCACGGGGATACCGCACCACTCCCACTCATATACTGCACGCACTGGAGCATCTGCGGGACTCCCATTTATCCTATTGGGCCGGCATATACGGAGAAACAATCCTTGAAAAACCGGGCGGAACGGCGCCGGGGGGACCGCCGCTGGCGATAATCGATGATAAAACGATTTTGCTCGACAACGTTCCCATTTCGGATTTTCAGTTTTCGAACAGGAATCTCGCCTGGGGCAAGGGCAACAGCCAGTCTGCGGGGAATTTACGGTTTGATGAGCTGCGAACTGCCGATGGACCCGCCCAACCGGCCGGTTCAGGCTTCCGTAAAGTGTTCAATGGCTCCCTGGTACAGAACCAGTGCGAACCGGGCGCATCCGCGTTGCCGTATACCGGCCGGATCGGGCCGGTTACCGCGTTGCCGCTCGATAACTGGTCCGGTGTCTATACAGCCTGGACAGGTTCTGCTTCCGCCAGAACCCGGGGGCCGGATTTGGTCGTGCAGGATCGCAACCTCGTCCTTCTTGACGGAGTCCCCATCAGGAATTTGAGCTACAGCTCGGTTGGGCACATGTTGAGCTGGGGGCTCGACTACAACACGACGGCAGGCTACCTGGCGTTTGAAAGCAAATCTGACTCCACGGATCAGCCTAGTGGATTTTCCGGAACCATACAGGCAGCGGATGACGGTCCTGTCCTGCCATACCAGGGGGAACTCTCGACTCCCACGTCGCTTTCCGGTTGGGTGGGCGTTTATGGCCAGACCATGATCGAAGAGGTCGGCGGGCATCATACGAATGGACCGGAGCTGGTCATCCTGGCCGATGGACAGGTGATCCTGGACGGCCATAGCGTGCGTGACCCTCATTACGATGCCGACACCCAGATGCTGACCTGGTCTGGCTCCGCAAATGGCACGAGCGGGCATATCACATTCCGGCAAGGATCGGCATCAGCCTTGCATAGGCAGAGAGGAAAATGTTTTCAAGGCACATTGCAGCTGTCCGCAACCGGTCCGCTATTTTCATTTTCGGGAATTCCAGGCCAGCCCTATTCGGGTGGAGGCGGCTTCCAGGAGGAGGCTCTGCTGAAAGCCTGCATGGACAAAAGCGGCGCGATAGGCAAGATTTCCAGAATCACTCTCCCTTATCGCCAGAACAAGGATAAGGCAGCCCATTGGGGAGGGACGAAAACCCACTGGTCCGGAGAGCGAATCCCGGCAAAGCGGAACACGGGAAAAGATATCGAAACGTACTGAGCCGGGCGGTGCAATAAGCAGCATCTCGCGGCTTAAGTATAAGGACATCTTGTATTTTCGATAGGGAGGAAATCTCATGAATGAAAGACTTTTGTTTTGGAGCATATATCTTCTCATCGTTCTCGCGGGCCTGGGCCTGCTGGGAGTTCAGCTGGCATAATTGCGATTCCTGCAGCTTCCGATGCCGGCTTATCGAAATGATCAGAACTCACATCAAGATGAATTTTCTGCCACTATCGCAACTACCCGGCTGATCCTCTCCACCGATCAACCCCTTCCGGCGCTGCGATGCTCAGGGTCTGATACTTCCTTAATGCTTCGGATGAAACCCTGACGGGAAGCCGCTTGCCGCCCATTTTTGGCTCCGGTTCCCGCTGTAGCCTCTGCAAACCACCACTGCCGGGCTTTCCGTCTCTCGCCTGGCTTGCCGTTGCGGCAATCGCCGTCATGTTATCTCAAGGGCGCTGATGTGATCTAGTCGCGCCCCTCGGCCTCCTTTATCGGCTGTATGTGAGCAAGCGTACCGACGACGCCCTTTTCCCGGATAACTATGTCACTCTGCAGGGTTCCCGGCTTTGATATCCGCCGGCAGTACATTCAACCATGGATGTGGCGAACTTCTCCCGCGCTCCTTGAACTGGCCGCGGATGAGCAAAAAACGAATGGAAAAAAAATCGAAAAGCGTCGCGGCACGGCTTGATGTCCCGCCGGCTTCCACCACCCATGTGCAGGACAGGAGAGGCGCAGCGGGAGAACTCCAGCAAGCGAAAGGCATGCTGGAAGAAAAAATAGCGGAACTTGACCATGCGGTTTCGACATTGCGCGCCATCATCGAATCCACCGCCGATGGACTCCTGGTCACGAGCAAGAGTGGAAAGGTGCTCTATTACAACCAGCTCTACATGACAATGTGGCCGATACCCCGGGAAATCATGGAAGCCGGACGTCATCAGGCCATCCTGCAATATTGTTGCGACAACCTCAAAGATCCGGAGCGATTCCTGCAATCCACTGAAGGCATATACTCCGCATGGCCACCGGAAAGTTTCGATTTATTACAGTTGAAGAACGGCCGCTGGTTCGAGCGCTACTCCAAGGCCAAGCTCGCGGAAGGACAAAAGGTCAGCCGCGTGTGGAGCTTTCGCGACGTGACCGAACGGCGGCGGGCGGAAATGGCTACTGCGCAGCTGGCGGCCATCGTGGAATCGTCGAATGATGCCATCATCATGAAGGACCTGAATGGCACCATCCTCAGATGGAATGCAGGCGCGGAAAGAATCTTCGGTTACGAGGCAAGCGAGATGACCGGTTCCTCCATTTACAGGCTGATACCCCCGGACCGCCTGGAAGAAGAAAACCGCATCATGGACCTTGTAAGGAACGGAAAGCTTGTGGATCATTTCGAGACCGTCCGCTTGAGAAAGGGAAATCAGTCCATCCACGTTTCCGTCACCATATCTCCCATAAAAGACGCCTCCGGCAGGATCATAGGCGCATCCAAGGTTGCACGCGACGTTACCCAGCGCCTGGAGTCGCAGGCACGCATCCAGCATCTTGCCCACTATGACGCGCTCACCGGGCTTCCCAACCGTATCCTGCTGGCTGACCGCATAGAGACCGCGATCAGAAACTCCGCGCGCCATTCACACAAAGCGGCGCTGTTGTTCGTAGACCTGGATCGCTTCAAGCCAGTCAATGATTCCCTCGGACATGGAATCGGAGATAAATTGCTCAAAGCGGTAGCAGAGCGGATGCAGGGCAGCGTGCGCCATACCGATACCGTCAGCCGCCTGGGAGGAGATGAATTCATTGTACTGCTAAGCCAGATCAAAACGGCGGACGATGCGGCACATGTTGCCAGCAAGCTTATCGCTGTGCTGACGAAACCTTACCGCATAGAGGAGCACGAGCTGAGGTTGAGCGCAAGCATCGGAATCAGTATCTATCCGGAGCATGGCAGCGAAGCGGACGTCCTGTTGCGCAATGCCGATTCCTCGATGTACTGGGCCAAGAAAGCGGGACGGAGCCAATACCAATTCTATTCCGAGGATCTGGCCACGCGCGCGACGCTGCGCCTGAATCTGGAACACGAGCTGCGCTATGCTATGGAACGCAACGAAATTTTCACTGCATACCAGCCGCAGATAGAGCTTGCCACCAGGCGCGTCAGCGGAGTCGAAGCACTGATGCGCTGGCTTCATCCAAAACGGGGAATCGTTCCAACTTCAGGTTTCATGCAGGTGGCGGAGGAAAGTGGATTGATCCTGCCCTTGGGCGAGCATGTATTGCGCGAATCGTGCCTCGCAGCCTCCCGGTGGTCTGCCCGGCACGGATTTGACGGGCGCATTGCCGTAAATATTTCGGCTGTGCAGTTCCGCAAGAGCGATTTTACCGACACCGTATCGCACCTGCTGGAGGAGACCGGCTTTCCGCCGGGAAAGCTGGAGTTCGAGATAGCCGAGAGCATGGTAACGCATGGTGCGAACCTGGTAACAGAAAAAGTTCAGGCACTGGGAAAATCCGGTATCGGGATTGCCGTCGATGATTTTGGCATTGGTCCGTCCTGTCTCTCGAATCTACGGCAGCTTCAGGCGAACCGGCTGAAAATAGATGGATCCCTCGTTCGTGAGCTTCCCCAAAGCGCTGAGTCCAGGACGATTGTCCGGGCAGTGATAGCGATGGGCCGCAGCCTTGGGTTAAAGGTGAATGCCGACGGCGTCGAAACCGGGGAGCAGGAAAAGATACTGCGGGATCTCGGCTGTGAGGAAGCCCAGGGGCATCTGTATGCAAGGCCCATGGAGGCAACTGATTTCGAGGCCTGGCTCAAAACCTGGCACTGATGCCGGGCAGTCTGGAAAAAACGTTGAAATCGCAATGCCGCTCGTCGAGGCTGCGCCTCGCCCGGAAAACCTGACCGATGGTGCGTGGTTCACGGAGCAGTCATTTGCATGGCAAACTTCCGCGCATGCTCGAGGTAGCCCTCCTCGTGCAGCGCGGCAAGTTCGGCTATGCTGGCCCATAGCCAGGAAGGCGCATCCAGCTTTTTGGTGCGGTTGCGGCGCAGCTCCGTGCGCCAGGCTTTGCGCGTCGCAGCATCCATTTGCCGCGCATGGGCTTTTCCGACCACTATGGCAAGATACTTTGCCACTCTACCGGCTTCGTGCTGGCTCATGCGTTTTATCCGCACTTTCATATCCTGTGGAAGCAATTCCCTTACGAATACCGAGCGATCCCGGACATGCGCGGCAATCATTCGGTCCCCGAGATTAGGGGACAGGTGCCGGGCGCCTTCCACCACCCGCTCGCCATCGATGCGCGGCATCCGTACACCCGCCTGCCTCGGCGCGGCCGCCTTGGCCGCCTCCTTGATATCGATCAGGCAATGGTTTTTGGCATGCGATGGGCCATGCTCGAATTCGAGCAGTACCGCGTAGCGTAGTTTTCCCAGGGAACTGCAGCCCTTTATCCAGTATGCAGCGTCCCGCACCTTCGCGGTCACAATGTCATTTTCCGCGCTCGCGAAGGCAAGATGGCACAGCACCGCTTCCTTTTCGAATATTTTCTCGATATCCCGTTTTTCCTCGCGGGAGATGGGCCAGAATTTTTCCCCCAAGGGAAAATGGCTCACCGTGCCTTCGATACGCTCATCGGCCAGGTCTTTCCAGGATCTCCTGGTTGCTTCCTTCAACGAAATTTTTATCGTGGAGGCATTCGGAAACTGCTTGTTCTCATCCACCTTTTCATCGAAGCAGATTTCATAGCCCACCATGAGCTGGTCCATCATCTGCGCGATCACTACGCCGGATAAATCGGAGTCGCGCGCGGCTGTGGCCAGGGATAATCCAAGCCGTATCAGATCATGTGCCGGATTTCCGATCACGGTCTGATCCATGTCCCTGATCTGTATATCAATTTCATTCTGCGTATTGGCGATGGGTCCAAGATTGCCCACATGGCAGTCCCCGCCGATCCAAACTGCCGGCCCCTCGATCAATTGCCGGCCTTTGATCCCCTCCAGCCATTCATAAAAATGGAACGGATTGCCGCGAACGTAGGTTTGCACCGAACGCGCCATTTTCTTGTTGCGGTACGCCGCAAGCAGGGCATCCCTCGCAGCCGGGGACGGCAGTTTTTCTGTTTTTCGGGTTTTCACACCATCAAGTAATGAGTGTCGGCAAGCCTTCGGCAACACATCCAACAACGACTTGCCCAGCGTTGCTAATAGCGATCCAGAGGTGCAGGACTCTTGTCGGGATGCGTATTGGTGATATCCCTGTGCGCCTCCGAGCCTGTTATGGATTGGGCTTCCTCATGCGTCTCCTGCTTTTTGCGTCCGCGTTCTTCGATTTTTTCCGCAGCCCTGTTTCCTTGAGCGCCATCGCTTACCGGAATTGCATCATCCTGCTCCGCAGGCTCGCTTCCGGATATCCCGTTTTGCGTGCTATCCCGTGATTCATCCTTTTGATTTTCCGTCGGATTTTTCATGGATCCTCCTGATATCGGATATAGACTGGACTGGGTCTCTGCCGCTTGGTGAGGGAAAGGAGAAACAATCTGTCCGGCTTCAGTTCTCTCGCATTTATTCGCCGATCTCGCAGGCTTGCGTCTTTGCCGTGCATCCACCCAAACTATATGATAAGCGGGAAAATAGCGGTGATCGGTGCGATAACGCACAGCGGCAAAAGCGAATGGGAAATCCTTCAATTCCCTCTTCTTGGCCGGATGGCCCTTGCTCAGCAGCCATGATGAAGAACCGGCGATCGGCTTTTTTCTCCTTGCCCGGCGGGGCCGGGCAGGCGATCCGAACCGGAGGAGATGAGGTCGGGCATACGCCGATCATCAGAACCTTGTATCAGAGCCTTGTAGGGCAGAGCATTGCTGCCTCAGACCTTGCGTCCGAGGAATCCTATCCGAGCTTCCTTAAAGCCGATCCCTTGTGCATGGCGACATGGTCCGTCTTGTCGCTCTGGATTTCGTATTGTGGTTCGTCCTGGCTGGCATGGTGAATGTATCCTTTGTAGTTCACATCCCGGACATGAACCCTGATGATCGTTCCGCTGACATGTCCAGCCTCGGAATTCCAGCTTACGTGATCGCCGACTTTAAAATGCTTATCCACCCTTTATTTCACTGTTCCGATCAGCGAGTGAGCAGCTGGACACAGCGTACGAAATTCTTTTCAGCGGTCATTGCGGCGGCATTGATACCGACGCTTCGCTGGTGAGCATCAGGAATGTGAATGTTTCGCGCAGATAGAGACGCACAATCTTGTCGGTGTGGCTTTGATATCCGATCGACAGATCCTGGCCCAGGTGCAGTTCGAAGTCTCCACCCCGAGTGGATACTACACTGCCACCGCTGAGCGCGGGCGCCCAGATGATCTCACCGTCAACGATGCGTTTGATATGCTCGATAATAGGGTAACCTTCCTCACACCCCTCGCTGAGCGCCGTATAGGCATCGGCGCCGAGCAGGACGGAATAAGGGCCGTTCACACCGGCGAGACGCAACTCCTCGAGCGCTTTGCTGATTGCGGCGGGATAATTGCTGGCGTTATCGGGCAACGTAAGTTTTGCATTCGACGAAGCCTCTCGAATGCCGACGATCCCGGCAGCCTGGTAGCCGTCGAAAATCGCACGATCTTCCGCATAGGCAATTTGCTTCGCCGCATCCTTCGCCGGCTGCCAGTCCGAATCATTCGCGCCGCGTTCGACATCGTCGATCGCATCTCGCTGCAGCTCAAAAGGTACGGTCAGCTCTACAAGAGCCTTGACCTCGCGCAGATGCGCATCGACATCCGGCTGCGGGGCAGCGATTGCAGATTTGTGGCCGGTCCCCACGCCCGCCAGTTCGACACCGCCGGGTCCCTTGACGTCGACCACGCGCCGCCCCGCGATAGAGCGTTTGAAGGTTCGCGCCACCTCCTCCTCGATTTGCGACCAGGCGGCACTGGAAACGGGGGCGAGTTCGCGATGCAGATTATTCATATTGAGAATTTCCTTTGAGAGAGCCGATGTTGAGTGAACCATCATGGTGCGGCTGAGCGGACGACGGCAAATCAGCCTGGCCGGAGGAGGGTTGCGGGTTGCGCTCCGCGAGCGCTTCCAGCAGGTCGGCGGACGGAACGAAGAAAAGACCGCCCGTGACCGCCCGGCTATAGTCGAGCAACCGGTCATAATTACCCGGCGGTCGTCCGACGAACATGTTTTCAAGCATCTGCTCGATAGGCGCGGGAGAGCGGGCATAACCAATGAAATAGGTCCCGAACTCGCCCGCGCCAGGGCGACCGAATGGCATGTTGTCGCGAAGGATTTTTACTTCCTGACCGTTCTCGACGATCGTCGTTAGCGAACTATGGGATGATGATGGCTTGACCCCCTCTCCCAGTTCGATGTCGGAGAGCTTCGTGCGCCCCATCACGCGTTCCTGGGTTTCGACGGACAGCGAGTTCCAGCCCGCCATGTCATGCAGGTATTTCTGCACCAGCGCGTAACTTCCGCCCGCGAAAGCCGGATCCTCGTCGCCGATTATAGTGAAATCCGCAGCTTCCTGGCCGGTCGGGTTTTCGGTACCGTCGACGAAACCCACCATGCTGCGCAAATCGAAGTAGCGAAACCCATGCACTTCATCGGCCACCGACACCGCGTCATCCAGTTGCTCCATTATCTGCGCGGCAAGCTCGAAGCATAAGTCCATCCGGTCGGCGCGAATATGCAGAAGCAGATCGCCCGGCGTCGCCATGGCATGGCGATTTCCCGCCTTGAATTCGCGAAAAGGATGCAGGGATACGGGCCGTGGTTCACCGAACAGCTTGTCCCATCCTCCGGAACCGAAGCCGCAAACGCATGAGAGATTGCCGGAGGGAACGCGCCTGCCAACGGATCGGACAAGAGCGGCGACATTCCCGCACAGGGCGCGCACTTTATCCGCATGATCGCCACCCGCGGCGAACGTCGCGACGATGAAGATCGCGCTGCGCGTGACTGGACTGGAAACGGCTTGCGGTTGGGGAATGTTCTTCGGCATGGGTCCGGCGACATCGGGATCGCGCGAGTTTCGATCATTGTAGAACAGAATTTTCGATGTGAGAATACGCTGTGATCGGATCCGCCGGTGGGGAGCCGTTTTCGATTGGTGATGTCGCCATGCAGCCAGGGAGGCCGGGAGGTCCTAAGGTAGCGCTGAACGAATCGCCGCCGGCGCAACAACAGCTTTAACGGCGGCTTTGCGGAATGGGGTGTGTCCGGCATCGTGTCTTGTGCGCATCCAGCCCTGCGGTGGATACCCTGCCAGGCACACGCGTGGGCTTCACATTCCCGAATGCGTCTCTATCGTAAGAAAGGTGGAGATATCTCCACCTTTCTTACCCTTACCATTGCCAGGCTTCGTCGAAGCGCCTAGCCATGCTTGTGGCTTTGGCTTCCAGCCTTGGCATGCTGGGCGGGAGAGCCGCCCCGGCTCGAGGAAGAATGCCCGCTCAATGAGCTACCCTTCCCGTGGGACTCTCCGCCCTTCTTGCCGGCTTTGCTGGCTTCCTTCGAATCGAACTTGTGTGCCGTCCCTTTCTCATGCGCTGCCTTTCCGCCCTTGC
>DASZUL010000048.1:0-51059 GCA_035547595.1 Nitrosospira sp. | reverse complement strand
ATCAACGAAAACTTACCGGCGTGCTGGTCACGTTCAAGTGGAGGCCGCAAGGAGAGCTGTTCCCTCTTTACGAAGGGCGCAACGTTATTGGTTCGGGCGAGGCCTCCGATGTGCACGTCACAACGGACAGGATGATGTCCGGCGAGCACGCCGTGATTCTGTGCCGTGCCGGCAGGGACGAGTTGCATGACATGCTGAGCACCAATGGCACCTTTCTCAATGAGAAATACGTGGAAAGGGATGGCGCAGACCTGGCGGATGGGGCGTTGATCAAGGCGGGAGCCACCATTTTCGAGTTCCGGAAATTTACCAGCGGAGGCGAAAGGCGCCCCGAGGGAGAAAGGACAGGCTATTACGAAGACGAAGGCGGCAGTGGGCGATCCCGCTCCCAGGGGGAAACATCCATTTGACTGGAATGCGCGAGGACCACAAGGATCGTCCCGGCTGGGACTGGCAATCAATGACGAAGGAGGCGCTGTGAGGCTCATTGCTGTAATACTGCTGGCCGTGATGACGGGGTGCAGCACCATGGGGGAAAAACCTGGAAGTTCGGGCATGGCTGCGCTGGAATGCGGCGCAGTGGGCGCCGGCCTCGCCACGGCAATATGCATCGCGGCGGGCGGTAGTGCCGCGGCCTGTGCCGGCGCCGCTGCTGGAGGCGGAGCGCTGGGAGCCGGAATCTGCTACACGTATGCCCAAAAGTATGAAAAGCGCCGCCAGGAGCTCGCGGGAAAAGAGAATGACCTGGATGCGCGATTGAAATATGTGCGGGGATTGAACGAGGATTCCGAAAAATTGAACCAGGACCTGAACGCGCGCGTGGCGAAGGTCTCGAAGCGCACCGACAAGATCGTGGCGCAAATAAATGAAGGCACCATTTCCCAGCAGGAATTGACCAAGGAAAGAGAAGGACTGCTCAAGGAGGAAAATACGGCGAAAGACCAGATCGCGCTTGAGAAAAGCGCCCTGGAAGACATGAAACGGTTCCAGGCGCGCCAAGCCAAGGCAGGGAGCGAAAGCGCGGAACTGGATGCTGAAATCCGTAGGCAGGAGCGTCTGCTGGCCGAAACGCAAAACGCAACCCAGGCGCTCGCCGCCCAGCGCCAGAGAATATAGATTGAATGTCAACGTCATTGCAGCGAGTGAAATGATGAGTGGAAGAGCAGGTATCGGCGCATCGATAGCGGCGGCGCTTTTAGTGACCGGCATCGGCGGCTGCACCGTCATGCAGCTCAAGAAGGACGTGGAAGCCGATGAACTGCGGGTGGCAACCAAGGAAGAAGAGCTCAAAACCCAGGAGGCGCGGCAGGCTACATTGCAAGAGCAGATCGCCTCGCTGCGCAAGGATCTTGAAACCCGCCAGGTCACAATGGAAGATTTGCAGTCGCGCCTTGCGCAATTGCAGCAGGCAAACATGAATACGCGTGCCCGCACCCAGGAGCAGCAGGCGCTCAAGCGCCGCCGGGAAATAAAATTGACAACGCATCAGAAAGAACTGGCCGATATCCAGCAAAGCGATGCAACCATCGAGGAGAAGAAAAAAAAGCTGGAGCACCTCAAGGAAGAAATCAGGAAATCCCTCAACCTCCTGGCGCACTCCTGATCTGCGATGGAACGGATGAGCGTCCGGAAGGAAGCCGCCATCCTGGCATTGATGGCTGCCTTCCTCGGCGGTTATCTTCTCGGACCTGCTGTGCCCTGGATGGAAGAGGCGGATGTTCCGCCAGGTGCGCGGCCGCCCGAAACCAGCGTGCCGGCGATCAGGCGCTACGCGGAAGCACTGGCCCACATAGAGCGCGACGCAATGTTTTCGACACCGGTCGATAGCCCGCGGGAAATCGTCGCTTCATCGCTGAAAGCCTATCTCGGGCAGAAAGATCCCTATTCGGACTTCCTCACGAAGGAAGAATATGCAAAATTCATGGAAGCGAGCCGCGGAGAACAGACCGGCATTGGCATGGATATAGAGAAGCGGCGCAATGGAGACATCATCTGCTATCCCCTGCCGAATGGCCCTGCCGCACAAGCGGGAGTCAAGCCGGGAGAACAGTTGCTGTCGCTCGATGGCGTTGCCACGCGCGGGAAATCCCTTCCCGCCATCGTCGCCCTGGCCGCCGGGAAACAGGGAATCCCCATCGTGGCCGAAGTGGAGAGCAATAACGGCAGCCGCAGGCAGGTGTCCATCATCCGCACCAAATTCTCTGCCCAGCCAGTATCGGAATACACGCATCGCTCCCGGCGCATTATCAGGTTGGCCAGTTTTACGCCCAACACCAGACAGGAACTCGACTACCTCGTTTCGAAACAGCGCCAGCATGACTATATCATCATCGATTTGCGCGGCTGTGGTGGGGGGGATTTTTATGCCGCGGTGGATTCGGCGATGCTCTTCCTGGCGAAAGGCGACGAGATCGTTTCGGTGAGCGGACGGTCCGGCAGCCAGGCTTACTTGGCCACGATTTCGCATGAGCCTCCGGCACAGCGCATTTTCCTGTGGCAGGATGAATTCACCGCCAGCGCGGCGGAGGTATTCATCGCCGCGCTCACGGAAAATGATCGCGGTATTTCGGTCGGCATGACAACCGCAGGAAAAGGAACCCGGCAGGACATCATCAAGCTGCAGGATGGCGCAGCACTGATCCTGACCACCGGATACCTTTTGACCCCACGGGGAATCCGATTCGACGGTTCGGGCCTGAAACCCATGCATCAGGTCGAGGGGGAAGCTCCCAATGAGGATGCCTTTTTAAGCAAGACGGCGACGTTGACAGGGTAGCGGGAAGGCGCCAGGCGAACGGAGCAGGCGACCCGCGATTGATGGCGGCACGAGCCTGAAGAAATGGAGCAATGTCATGGAAAACGATGACCTGGTTGGCACGACAATTCATGGCAGCTATGCCATCATCTCCAAGCTTGGCGAAGGCGCGATGGGACGGGTTTACCTGGCTGAAAATGCCCTGGTGAAGGACAAGAAATACGCCATGAAGGTTCTCAAACGGGAATTGACCCGAAGCCCGAACTTCAAGCAGCAGTTCTACGATGAAGCCGCGCACCAGGCGCAGCTTTCCCATCCCAACATTGTTCAGATGTACGATTATTTTCAGGTGGGCGAGGACTATTTCCTTGTCCTCGAATACGTCGACGGCCGCTCGCTCGCTGACATGATCGACGAGCTGGGCGGTCCGATGCCGGAGAAGCAGGCCTTGCACATCTTCAAGGGCGTCCTCGCGGGCCTCAATTGCGCACATGAGAAAGCCATCCTGCACCGCGATATCAAGGCGTCGAACGTGATGGTTGATAGTTCCAACCGCGCCCTTCTGACCGATTTCGGCATCGCACGGCAGGTTGGAAGCGAACATGCGGCCAATCTGGGACGCGTCATTGGCACTCCCGAATACATGAGCCCGGAGCAGTTCGTCAATTCGGACAAGATCGACCACCGGTCGGACGTATATTCGGCAGGCATTCTTCTGTTTGAAATGCTTACCGGACAACTTCCATTCAAGGGTGTCACCCAGGACGCGCTTAAAGCGCAGCACGTAGGCATGCCCATTCCTCATCCTCGCACGATCAATCCCAAGCTGAAAAAGCCCCTGGCTGAAATGATCTTGAAGGCGACCGCGAAGAATCCCGACGCCAGGTATCAAGGCTGTCTCGCTTTCCTGAAAGCGATCGAATCGTATGAACGGGGCACAAGCTGGAAAATCTGGGGACTGAGCCTTTCCATCCTCCTCGCGGCAGGAACATGGTATTTCGTACAAAACCTGAAAGCGGTCAGGACCCTGGCGACCCTTGCAACCGACAACTATGCATTATTGTGTCGGGAAGCGGAAATATTGAAGCGCAAGGAAACGGGATTGCATGTCGCGTCGGAGACCGGCAACGCGGAGATGGTGGAGGCATTTTCGCGACATGTGAAAGACCATAAAGCGAATATCGGGAAATTTTATGAAGATTACGCCACTGCACTCCGCGAATTGGCAAAATTCCGCACGGCTGCCGCACATAAGGTATTTGCCGCGCCGGAACGAGTCGACGAAGCGGAGCGCACGCGATATGAGGAGGCCGATGAATTGAAACGGGCGAAATTCTGGGAACTCACCGGTGGGGACTACGAAAGGTTCAGGAATAGCGGCGAAGATCCATCGAAGGAGGCGATGCTGGCGCAATGCCCACCCTGAGGGCAGCCTGAAGCAGGGCAACAGTCAGCCAGTTTTTCTATTCTGATAAAAAGGAGAATTGAAATGGAACTTCAATTAAAGCGGACGGATTTTCTTGAACGCAGCACGATAGGCGAACTATCGGTAAACGGACAATTCGAGTGCTATACGCTGGAAGACAAGGTCAGGCCGGTCAAAATCAAGGGAGAGACAGCGATTCCGGCAGGACGCTATGAGGTCATCATCAACTATTCCCAGCGCTTCAACCGTCTGCTCCCTCTTTTGCTCAACGTTCCTGATTTTGAAGGCGTACGCATTCATCCCGGCAATACGGCCGCCGATACCGAGGGATGCGTGCTGGTAGGCATGACGAAAGAGCAGGAATTCATAGGTCAAAGCCGGGTGGCGTTCGAACAGCTTTTCGCCAAGCTGAAGCCCGCATCCGAGACCGAAAAGATATTCATAGAGATAGCATGAAAGCACAGCCACTCCGCCAGATCGCGCTGGGCCTCCTGAAAACTTTTACCCTTGGTTTTGCGGTGTCGGCTTCCTTTGGAGCCCCGGCGTACGCAGGCCAGGCACCCTTCCTGCATGACAAGGCATATGTGCTCCCGTCAGGGAAAAAAGTAGCGGTGAAATTTCGTGAACGCCGCTGTGCACCCGGCAAGTGCCGTGAGGTCGACTCGGGTGTTTGGGGAATGGATGGAGGGATACCCCGATTCGTCACCGAAGCTTTCTCCGTAATCATCGACGGCAAGGAATTCGCTATTCCCGAGAAATTCTACAAGGACTTGACCAATACCACTCATCTCTCTGTTTCGGAACAGGATGTGCAAGTCATCGTGGAACTGCAGGGAGGAGAAGGTGCCGGTGCCTACAAGGCCAGATTCATGCTCGGCGGCATGTGCGGATTCGAGCGAAAAATCTGTGGCGAAATATGCGATGAAATGTGGGAACAAAGCGTGTGGCATAACTCGTTCGCATACGAGTCCGATCCATCTTGCAAAAGCCGAATTCAATGAAAGTCCGTTCGACAAATCTCAAGGATAAGCGGATGGACTCATCAAGGAATAACCCGCCATTTAATTCAGTTCAATCGAAACTCGACAGGGAGGCCCGGCCATGCCGAATCATGTTTGTAATTGCGCAACGCTGACATGCAGTTTTGGTCTTGCACCCAGCCAACTTGCGGTATTGCCGGTAAACAGGACGATGACAAGCAGCCAGCCCGCTGCCACCATCATGGACCACATGCCCATGGTGAATATTCTGCCCTTTGGCGCATGCACCAGCCTAGCCAATCCGGCCGTGGCGGCAGCCACATCCGCGGCTTTTGGCGTGCTTACCCCGCAACCCTGCATTCCCGTCACGGTAACGCCCTGGGTCCCCGGCGCCACCACTGTGCTATTGGGAAATCAACCCTCCCTGGATAACGTCTCCACACTCCAGTGCCTTTGGGGAGGAGTCATCCAGGTTGCCGCTCCGGGACAATTCACGGAACTCATTCCATAGCATTACCTCTCTCCCTACGCTGATAGGGCACTGGGAAAACATCCATCCTCCCGCATTCCTTCCTTATCTCCTCCCTCGCCGTTATCCGACGACATGCTTTTCCCGGTTACTCCAGGCCGCGGTATTTTGTACGTTACCGCACAGACCGGGAAGACTGGGTGCGAGATTCTCAATCCCACGTTTTTAACATTGGTATTAAACGAAAAGCCAAAATGACAGGCTTGAACGCTCGCGCAAGGTATTCGTAAAACCGATATTACGAACTTAAAGGGGAATGTCATGAACTACGAGGATTACGAGACATGCCGCAGAGGAAAAGCGGATGCGCAAAGGCTGTTTGCCGCGGAAGACGGCGTGGCTGAATCAGGGATCAGGACGGAAAAATTCCTCCTTCTTGGCCGCTCCGAAGCCTTCACTCGCATGATCGCGTTGATCGACAAGCTTGCAAAGGTGCAAGCGCCGCTACTCATCGAAGGCGAAACCGGAACGGGCAAGGAAATGGCGGCCCGCGCCATACACTATCGGGGAATCCGGCGCGACCAGGCGTTCGTTCCGATAAATTGCGGAGCGGTTCCGGATAACCTGGTCGAAAGCGAGCTCTTCGGACACGTCAAGGGCGCATTTACCGACGCCCGCATCGACCGGCCCGGACTGGTGGAAACGGCTGCCGGCGGTACCTTGTTTCTCGACGAAGTCGACGCTCTCACACCCAGGGCCCAGGTGACCCTGCTGCGATTCCTGCAGGATGGCAGTTATCGTCCGATCGGCGCTCGTGTAGAGCGCAAAGTGGATGTCCGCATCATCGCCGCGACCAATAGCCGCCTGGATGACCTTGTGAAAACGGGGACGTTCCGCGCTGATTTGCTGTACCGGCTACGAATTCTCGGGATGAAGCTGCCGCCGCTTCGTGAGCGGGAAGACGATGCCGCATTATTGGCGAATGCCTTTTTCGAGCGCTGCAAACAGCAATTTCCCTGTAACGCCCGGGAGATCGATGAGCGGAGCTGCGGTTGGTTCCGAAGCTACCCTTGGCCGGGAAATGTCCGCGAACTGGAGGGATTGGTATATCGCCAGGCGGTCATCTGCGATGAAACCACATTGAAGCTCACATGTCCCGCCGGAATCGACTCCGGAGTTGAAGATGGAACCGGCTACCGTATGTCCAATATGACCGACACATGCGCACACAGCTATTCCACCTACTCATCGGCGAAATCCGCGGCACTGGAGCAATTTGAACAGGAATATCTCAGCCGTTTGATGGCGCGGGCGCATGGCAATGTCAGCCAGGCCGCCCGTCTTGCGGGGAAGGAGAGGCGCGCGCTGGGCAAATTATTGAAAAAGCATGGGATCAGGGCACGAGAACTGTGACAAAACTGACCCAGGTGGGTGATACTTGGCGCGCCTGCCAGAACCCGTTAAACATGCCTCGCAATTGCGTCTTCCCGGGAATCGCTTCCCGGGTCGGTATCCCGAGACACAAATCGGTCTCGGATGAAAAAGCTGATGCCCTGTCCTGTCGATGCTTGCAACTGCAGGAAGCTTCTTCTTTATAAGGGCACAATTCTTGCTTCCATATTGAACAGGTCAATTGCATATTGCACGTTCAAGGAAGCTATGCCGATGACGCCCACCGAAAGAACGGGGTCCGAACCCGGACCGTATACAGGCACCGATCCCCGCCTGGAAATTATAGAGTACCTGCACCTGCATCCCTACGCTGCAGACACGGTAGATGGCATCATCCACTGGTGGCTCTCCCGCCAGCGCTACGAGACGGCCAAGGCGGTGATACAACGCGCCCTTGACGACCTGGTGAACCAGGGAGTCATTGATTGCGTGGAAGCCGCAGACAGTACACGGGTTTTCCGCCTATCCACGGATCGCAAGCCGCAGGAATCGCCGGGTAATGAGGGGAGAGGGTAATCCCTGGGAAGCGAAAGGAACGGAAAAAGAATCAGGAGGACAGCTAGGGAAGCCCTAGCCTCTGCGCCAGGTGGTACCCTGGGGACCGTCCTCGAGAACGATGCCAGCCTCGAGCAGTTCCCTGCGAATACGGTCCGCCTCCCCGAAATTCCTGCCTGCCCGTGCAACGAGGCGTTGCTGGATAAGCTCATCCACGCGCTTCGGATCCAGGCCGGCGCTGCCCGCTCCCGCGGCCTCCTGCAAGTATTGCTGCGGATCCTGCTGCAGCAATCCCAGTATTCCCCCCAGCATTTTCATTAAAGCGAGTTCCTTGCGCGACCCGGTCCTGTTGGCCTCGGCGGCGAGCTCAAACAGCACGGCAATGGCATCGGAGGTATTGAAATCGTCGTTCATCGCCTGCCGGAAGCGCTGCGCATGCGGCTGCTCCCAGTCCGGCTCCACCGCGATGCCTTGCGCCCCGCCCGCCTTCAATGCCGTATAAAGCCGGTCGAGCGCACGCCTGGCGTCTTCCAGATTCTGGTCGGAATAATTCAACGGGCTGCGATAGTGGGCCCGCAGGATAAAAAAACGCACCACCTCCGGCTGATAGCGTGCAAGAATCTCGCGCACGGTAAAGAAATTCCCCAGCGATTTCGACATTTTTTCATCGTCGACCCGGACAAAACCGTTGTGCATCCAGTAGTTGACGAAAACATGGTCGTGCGCGCCTTCGCTTTGCGCTATTTCATTTTCATGATGGGGAAATTGCAGGTCCTGCCCGCCGCCGTGTATGTCGAAATGCTGGCCCAGGTAATGTTCGCTCATGGCGGAGCATTCGATATGCCACCCCGGCCTGCCCATACCCCATGGCGATTCCCATTGCGGCTCCCCGGGCTTGGCCGCCTTCCAGAGCACGAAGTCGAGCGGATCCCGCTTGTGCAGGTCTATGCTGACCCGCTCGCCCGCGCGCAGGTCGTCGAGCGATTTACCCGACAACTTGCCGTAGTGGGGAAATTTGTGGACCGAATAATACACGTCGCCGTTATCCGCCCGATACGCAAGATCCTTCTCGAGCAACATGCGGATCATGGCGACCATGCGCTCCACATGATGCGTGGCGCGGGGTTCGCAGGTGGGCGCAAGCACGCCCAGAGCTGCCGCATCTTCTTCCATCGCCCGGATAAAGCGGTCCGTGAGGATTTCGATCGGCTCGCCATTTTCGAGCGCCCGCTTGATGATCTTGTCGTCGACATCGGTAATGTTGCGCACATAGGTGACATCGAAGCCGCTGGCCCGCAGCCACCGCACTGCCATATCGAAGACGACCATCATGCGCGCGTGGCCAAGATGACAATAATCGTAAACGGTCATGCCGCAGACGTATATTCCGACCTTGCCGGGCACTATGGGTATAAAGTCCTGCTTTTCCTTGATAAGGGAATTGTGAATTTTGAGCATGTGGCGAGATTGTCGACTGAGCAGGCTTCTTGGTAGAATTCTGGGGTAAAATCCGGATAAATATTGAGGCACCTCGAAGTCATGCGCAGACGCGACGCCAGGTTCCGGCGGCCGCCAAAGCACGATGCGGATGATCGACACGTCGCTCCAGCCTGGCAATGCGGTTCTTCAGGAGGCGATGTCCAATAATGCGGCTTGCAATAATATCGGACACCCTCTGCGCACGTCTCCGCACCGGAGGCCGAGCCGCAACCTCGCCATTTCCTGCCGGCCGTTCTGGTCCAGGAAATTCGTTCCGCACAAAGCCTTGATCAGAAGCTTTCTTCGACACCTCGTGAACAAGGGGGGCAGTATAGCATAATGAAAACATGTAATTTTCACCGGATAAACGTACCCATGGCCATTGCTGCCTCGGTTGCCGCCGTCCTGCTGGCGGTGCCGACCGCGTTCGCCGATGAAAATGAGGAAGTTTCCAAACTATACAAGCAGGGTAGCCTGAGCAAGGCGCTGGAACAGGCGGACGCTTATCTCGCATCTCATCCCAGGGATGCGCAGATGCGTTTCCAGAAAGGACTGATTCTGACCGAGCAAAACAAGACCGCCGATGCAATAAAAATATTCTCGGCGCTGTCCGATGATTATCCGGAATTGCCGGAACCCTACAATAACCTTGCCGTGCTGTATGCCAGCCAGGGGCACTATGACAAGGCAAAGACCGCGCTGGAAATGGCGATACGCACCCACCCCAGCTATTCCACGGCG
The DNA here is from genome assembly GCA_035547595.1 of Nitrosospira sp. GTDB lineage: Bacteria > Pseudomonadota > Gammaproteobacteria > Burkholderiales > Nitrosomonadaceae > Nitrosospira. Next base: position 41,262 of record DASZUL010000048.1, on the reverse strand, counting down.
CATGTGAATCTGGGCGACATTTATGCCAAGATGGCGAGCCAGGCTTATGGCAAGGCTTTACAGCTCGACAAGGGAAACACTACAGCCCAAACCAAGCTTGCCATGATAAAGGACCTGTTCACCCCCGGCAGATCCGGGGGAGGCCAGACGGCATCGGGAATACCTGGTGGTGGCGTGGCACCCGCCGTAACGGAAGAAATTACGGAAAAAGTACCGGAAAAACCATCGGGCAATATCCCCGGGAAAACTGCGGAAAAAACACGTGAACAACACGCTTCCGAGAAGCCCTCCCATGCCGAAAAACCAGCGCCGGAAAAACCTGCTCCTGCCGACGATTCCGATAAAGTTCTCGAAACCGTGACCTCCTGGGCAAAGGCATGGTCCGACAAGGATGCCGACAGGTACCTCGCGTTTTACTCCAGCAATTTTCATCCCCCGCGCGGCACCCCGCGTGCAGGATGGGAGAAACAACGGAAGGAGCGCATTGACAAGCCGAAGTCGATTCATGTATCGATCCTCCACCCCACCGTCAGCTTCAGCGACGCGACACATGCGAAAGTCAGTTTCAAGCAGTCTTATCATTCCGACGCGATAAAAAGTACGACAGCCAAGACGCTGGAAATGGTCAAGGTAGGAGAAAAATGGCTGATTCAGCAAGAATCGGTAGGAAAATGATATCCGGTCGCAACCCGGTCAATCGTAAGCGCCGGCGGTCGAGTCTCGCAGCTTCTGCCGTGATGGCCGCATTCTGCCTTTCATCGGCTGGAGCGTGGTCCGGTGACAGCTTTACCGGAGCAAGCTCGCCCCCGGCCGATCCGGAAACCGTGCTCGTCAAAAGCCTGCAGGAAATCACCGAAAGCCGCGTGGATTCCGCACTGAACGGAATCGAGCAGGTGATCAAGAGCAATCCCAATTTCCGGCTAGCCCATTTGATCAAGGGAGACCTGCTCCTTGCCCGTGCCCGGCCCATCAGCGACATCGGCGAAATGCACGGGGTCTCGCAGCAGCAAATCGATGAGTTGCGGGAGGAAGCGAAGGCCCGGATGCAGCATTATCGGGATCCGGTGCCGCTCGACAAGGTTCCACGGTTCCTGCTGCAGATGCAGCCCGAACAAAAGTACGCCCTGGTTGCGGATACGCGCAAGGCCCGGCTTTACATATACCGGAACGTCGGCGGCGAAGCCCGTTACGTTGCTGACTACTATATCAGCAGTGGCAAGAATGGGTCCCAGAAGCTTAGAGAAGGGGACAAGAAAACGCCCGTTGGCGTTTATTTCGTCACAGCCAACCTGCCCCGCCAGAAACTGACCGATTTTTATGGGAGCGGCGCATTTCCCATCGATTATCCCAATGATTGGGATAAACGCCATGGACGCAACGGCTTTGGGATCTGGCTGCACGGCACGCCTTCGGATACCTACAGCCGCCCGCCCCGGGCGAGCGACGGTTGCGTGGTACTCGCAAACCAGGATCTCAATGCCGTGGGGACAACGCTGCAAGTCGGCGTTACGCCTGTCATCATCAGCGACGGGATGGAATGGATCAAACCTTCTGAAAGCATCCCCTTGCGGGAGAAACTATCCCGCTACCTGGAAAATTGGCGTCAGGACTGGGAAAGTGGCAATATCGATGCTTATATCCGAAACTATGGGCGCGATTTCACCAGTGGGAAGCAAAACCTGGATGAGTGGATAAAACACAAGCGCCAGGTGAACGCAGCCAAGCAGTGGGTAAAGGTGAAAATCAGCAATGTAGGCATGTTTTTCTACCCGGGCAGGGACGATCTCGTCGTGGTCAACTTCGACCAGGAATATTTAAGCAATAACCTTTCCAACAAAATGAAAAAACGGCAATATTGGAAAAAAGAAAACAAGACGGGGCATTGGAAAATCGTGCACGAAAGCGCAGCCTGACACCTATCATTCTTTCCAGGAGAACCATGCACATCACGAAACTTATCCCGGTTCTGCTGCTTCTTTGCAGCACGGCATCCTCCGCTGCGGGCGAAACCGCCCATCCCCAGGTCGAAATAAAGACCAACATGGGCAGCATGATATTGGAACTGTATCCTGACAAGGCGCCGAAAACCGTTGAGAATTTTTTGCGGTATGTAAAGGACAGCTATTATGCCGGCACGATTTTCCACCGCGTCATTCCCCGGTTCATGATCCAGGGCGGTGGGCTGGATAAGGAATTCAGGCAAAAACCCACAAGGCAACCCGTCGAGAACGAAGCGGCCAACGGCCTGAAAAACGACATTGGCATGGTCTCCATGGCGCGGACCTCCGACCCGCATTCGGCTTCATCGCAATTTTTTATCAACGTGGCCAATAATGCGTTCCTGAACCATACGGCGCCTACCCCCCAGGGTTATGGCTATACCGTATTTGGCAAGGTGGTAAAGGGAATGGACGTCGCCAACAGGATCGCCGGGGCACCAACGGGACCGGGAGGCCCCTTTCCGGCGGACGTGCCTCGCGTGACCGTGGTCATCGAGGATGCGAAGCTCATTCCGGCATCCTCGCAGGGAGTAGGCAATCCCTGAGAAACAGCAATAAGGCAAATCCGTAAAAAGGGAAAAACATGATCAAACTTGAAACGAATCTCGGTGATATCACTCTCGAACTCGACAGCGAAAAAGCGCCGCTTACCTCCAAGAACTTCCTCGAATACGTAAACAGCGGCCATTATGACAACACCGTGTTTCACCGGGTCATAGATGGCTTCATGATCCAGGGAGGAGGATTCGAGCCGGGCATGAAACAGAAGCAGACCCGTGCCCCGATTCAAAATGAAGCCGCCAACGGCCTCAAAAACGAGAAATATACCATCGCCATGGCCCGTACGTCCGACGTCCACTCCGCTACCGCGCAGTTCTTCATCAATGTCGCGGATAATGCTCCCCTGAACCATACTTCACCCACCCCACGCGGCTTTGGCTATTGCGTGTTTGGCAGGGTCGTGGACGGCAAGGACGTCGTTGACAAGATCAGGAAGGTAAAGACGGGCAGCCGCAGCGGCCATCAGGATGTTCCGCTGGAGGATGTGGTGGTGCGAAAAGCCTATGTGGTTTGAAACGGCCTCTTAAAGGGATTCCAGAATCTCCTCGATGCAGGCTCGCCGATAGATGGAACAGGAAACATACAGTCGATTCCGGTACTTCCGCGGGTTGCCGGGATCAGTGCCAACTTAACTCAACGAGGAAACCATGCCCGTTTTTCGTTTTTTAGCAATCATCGGTATCGGTATTGCATCACTTACGCTCAATGGATGCGCAACCACGACTTCCGCGGGAGCGGTCGGCGCAGATCGGTCTCAATTGATGCTCATCTCTTCCGAGCAGCTGGAGCAAACCGCCTCGCAAGGCTATACCAAGCTGAAGAATGAAGCCACGCAAAAAGGAGCGCTCAACAAGGATCCCAAAATGCTGGCGCGCCTGCAGGCCATTGCCCGCCGGATTGAACCCCAAACCGCCGTGTTTCGCAAGGACGCGCCCGGCTGGAAATGGGAGGTGAACGTGATAGACAGCAGCGAACTGAACGCCTTTTGCATGCCGGGCGGGAAAATCATGTTCTATTCGGGACTGATCAACCAGTTACAGCTCAGCGATGCGGAGATTGCGGTGGTGATGGGACACGAAATAGCTCATGCGTTACGCGAGCATTCACGGGAACAGGTATCCCAGGCGATCGCGGCCCAGGCCGCGCTGGGCCTCGGGTCCGCAGCACTGGGCCTCAGCCAGAATACCGCGGCGCTGGCCAACGTCGGCTATGAGGCCCTGGTTGCAACCCATTTCAGCCGCACGGACGAGGCCGAAGCGGACCGCATCGGCCTGGAACTGACCGCGCGCGCAGGCTATAACCCCCGCGCGGGAGTAACCTTGTGGCAAAAAATGATGAATGCCAACGCGGGCGGCCAGCTGCCCGAATTCCTCAGCAGCCACCCTGCCGACTCCTCGCGAGTCCAGCAGATCGAGTCATTGCTTCCGGTCGTTACACCATTGTATAACGCCGCGCGGCGCTAGCGCGAGTTCGGCGAGGTATCCTGGCTGGTGTAACCTGGAAAGCTCGCAAAGCAGGACGACAACAGCGGTACGCCGGACTGCACGAGATGCCAGGCGAGATGCCCGCAGCCTGCGGCGGAAGACCTATGAGGACGCCAGGCCTCTCGCCAGGTCTGCCTGGATATCCTTAACCGCTTCCAGTCCCACCGCGATGCGCAGCAAACCGTCCGTAATTCCGGCTGCATCCCGGCTTTCCTGGCTGATGCGGGCATGGGTAGTGGTGGCCGGATGCGTCAAGGTGCTCTTGGTATCGCCCAGATTGGCGGTAATCGAAATCATGCGGACGGAATCCACCACCCGCCAGGCTGCATCCTTTCCATTCTTCAATTCGAAGGATACGATGCCCCCGCCGGTTTGCTGCTGGCGCCGCGCGAGATCATATTGCGGGTGCGACGCCAGGCCGGGGTAATGGACTTTCGCTATGCCCGGCTGCGACTCGAGCCAGCGGGCGACCTGCAGCGCATTCCTGGAATGCGTCTCCATGCGGATCTTGAGCGTTTCCATGCCTTTCAATATCACCCATGCGTTGAAGGGGCTCAGGCTCGGCCCGGCAGTGCGCAGAAAACCGAATATCCCCCGCTCCATCACCAGATCCCTGTTTCCCAGCACGGCCCCGCCCAACACCCTGCCCTGGCCCTCCAGGTATTTTGTCGCGGAATGGATCACCAGGTCCGCGCCCAGTTGCAGCGGCCTTTGCAGCGCCGGGGAACAGAAACAGTTATCCACCGCGAGCCAGGCGCCCGCTTTTTTTGCCACGGCAGCCAGCGCGCCGATATCCGAAATTTCGGTAAGCGGATTGGATGGCGTTTCCACGAACAGCAATTTCGTGCCGGGCCTCACCGCCGCTTCCCATTGGGAAACATCCGTAGCGGAAACGAATGTCGTCTCGATATTGAAGCGCTTGAGGATATTGGTAAAAAGGTTCACGGTGGCGCCGAACAGGCTGCGCGATGCGATGATGTGGTCACCGGCGGAGAGCAGGCCCATCGTACACGCAAGAATTGCCGACATTCCGGAAGAAGTGGCCACGCACGCTTCGGCGCCCTCGAGCGCGGCCAGGCGTTCTTCGAAAGCTGTAACCGTGGGGTTGGTGAAGCGCGAATAGATATTCCCGGGTTCCGTACCGGAAAAACGCGCTGCGGCCTGGGCGGCGTTCTCGAACACAAAACTCGAAGTCAGGTACAGCGCTTCCGCATGCTCATTGAACTGGCTGCGGTGAATGCCCGTGTGCAACGCCAGGGTCTCCAGCTCGAAATCGTCAGACATCAAGATCTCCTTCCCAATAAAAAACCCGTTCAGCATTTGCTAAAACGGGTTTCCCGCTTTAGCCGAATTTATAACGCGCCCGCAAGCTGAATATCAAATCGGCGCGAGGTCGAAATTACACCTCCCTGTCATTTTTGTCAAATCGCCGTTGCATGGCTTCCCGGAAAACCTATGCTTCCAGCGCAAACATGCGAGGCGAAGCGGGCGACCAGTAGGATCCTGGCATGATGTCTGCAAAAGCACCACCTGAAACGGGATGCCCGAGCCTGACTTTTTGCATCAAAGGTTTGCAGGCAAGCTACCCCTTTCCCCCGGCCGACATGCGGAGACTTGCTGGTATTCTTGATAAATGCGGCTATATTGAAGACAGGAAAACAGCTTGTTGCACCGAGCTCCCGACTGGCTGAACTTTAACATGCGAGGAAAAAATGGCGGAACAGCGAGAAATCTACAAGGGCAGGCAAATTATCCTTCGGACGGGGGCAGAGGCTTCTGCCGCAAAGGCTGCTGCCGGAATTGCAGCAGAGGAATCGGGAGCGGAAGACGTCGAGCTATACATCGACGCAGAGCGGATCTTCACCGTGCGCGATGCCGGCGGGTCATTTATCGGATCAGGCTTTGCCTTCGACCCGCAGCCTACTCCTCTGGATTTAGCCAAGAAGATCATCGATTACAGAGAGACGGGAAAATAACATGGGAATCCGAAAAAACCAGTCCAGCCTGTCCGCCTCCGAAAAAGCAGCGTTTATTGCCGCAGTAAAAGGCCTCAAGACAAACGGCGCCTATGACGTCTTCGTTGCCCAGCATCGCGCCGCCTTCATGGCAAGTCCCAATGATCCTGCGCATCGGGGACCTGCCTTTCTTCCCTGGCATCGGGAATATCTCCGCCGGTTCGAGCTTGCACTCCAGCAGGTCGACCCCGATGTCACCATTCCTTATTGGGACTGGACCATCGACAGGACCGTTGGCGCTTCGCTTTGGAGCGCCGACTTCATGGGCGGGAATGGAACGGGAACCAACCGGAGGGTCAATACGGGTCCCTTTGCTTTTTCAACTGGAGAATGGGCGCTTACGGTACTAGATCCTGGAGACTCGACGAATTTCCTCACGCGGTCGTTCGGCGCAATGGGATCCCTGCCTACCCAGCAGGCGGTCAGCGCCGCCCTGAATGTGGTCCCCTACGATTCGGCGCCATGGAACTCCAACAGCAGCACCAACACAAGCTTCAGGAGTCGATTGGAGGTGGTCATTCACAACCCGGGGCACATGTGGGTCGGCGGATCGATGATGGCCATGGCCTCGCCCAATGATCCGGTGTTCTGGCTGCATCATTGCAATATCGATCGGCTATGGGCGGAATGGCAAAGAGAAAACCCGGGAGCTATTTATCTGCCACCCAGCGGAACCCCCGATGTCGTTGCCGGCCACGGGCGGGATGATCCGATGCCGCCATGGAACAACGAAGCGTCGCCACCCACGCCTCGAAGCGTTCTTGACCATCATGCGCTTGGCTACACCTATGATGATGAACCGGTATCGGCAGGAATCATATCGCTCACCGTCGGCGCTCAACCCACCTCGGCTTCGATAGCACAGGCAGGAGAAGTCGACATATACAGTTTCGTCGTGGCTGCTGCCGGAAGCCATGTCATCGAGACTCAGGGTCCGACCGATGTGGTGGCGGCCCTGTATGGTCCGAACGATATGACGACCTTTATTTCAGAGGATGATGACAGCGGGCCAGGCGCGAATTCGCGGATCGAGCGCAACTTGACGGCAGGCACCTATTATGTGCGCATCCGGCACTATAGCGGCTCATCATCCGGGCCATACAGCATTTCCGTGAGCGGATCGGCTCCGCAACCGGGAATTCAAACTATCCAGGTGAACGGTCCAGCGGTCCAGGGAACGATCTCTGCCGCAAACGAAAGGGATATGTACACGTTCACACTTACCTCTGCCGGGACATATACAATCGAGACTGCCGGCAGTACGGATTGCTTCCTTACATTATTTGGTCCGGACAACCCGGCTACATTCGTCGCACAGGATGATGACAGCGGGCCGGGTACCAACTCCAGGCTCGCGCTCGATCTTGCTCCGGGAGCGTATTTTGCCCAGGTCAGGCATTACAGCCCCACCGGCACGGGTGCCTACAGCATTTCAGTCAGAAGCTAAAGCCGTAGTGGAGTGCCAATCCAAACCCGGTGAAGCTGGATTAGCTGAGTATAAGGCGGCTATTCCAAAGCAAAACTGGATCGAATAAAGAGGAAGTGGCGGGTTGATGTTGACGTCAAGAACCTCGCGGATGGCGCGATTGAAAGCTGGTTCTCCATCTCGACCGGGAAGCGGTTCCTAATCCACCGCCGCCAGATTCAAATCCAGCTGGCTGCTGGAACCGGCGCTCGCCAACGGCATGCCGCTGCTCCGCTGCGCTTCCAGGATGGCAAGATACTCTTCCGTGATATCGCCGGTGATATAGCGGCCGTCGAAGCATGAAGTTTCATAATGCGAAATCGAAGGGTTGAGCCTGGAGACATCTTTCACGAGCGCATCGAGATCCTGGTACACCAGGTAATCCGCACCGATTTCCCGGCAGATCTCGTCATCATCCCTGCCGGTGGCAATGAGCTCATGACGCGTAGGCATGTCTATCCCGTAAACGTTGGGAAACCGTACCGGCGGCGCAGCAGATGCGAAATAGACCTTGTTCGCTCCCGCGCCTTGCGCCATCTGGACGATTTCCCGGCTGGTCGTGCCGCGCACGATCGAATCATCCACCAGCAACACATTTTTCCCGCGAAATTCGACACCCATTGCATTGAGCTTCTGGCGAACGGATTTGCGCCGCTGCTGCTGTCCCGGCATGATGAAAGTCCGTCCGATATACCGGTTCTTGACAAAACCTTCCCGAAAGCTGACACCCAGGCGATTGGCAAGCTGCAGCGCGCTGGGCCGGCTGGAATCAGGGATGGGAATGACCACATCGATGTCCAGATGCCGCATGGTCCTGTTGATCTTGTCAGCCAGGCTCTCGCCCATGTTGAGCCGCGTTTCGTATACGGAAATGCCATCCATTACCGAGTCCGGGCGAGCCATGTAAACGAACTCGAAGATGCAGGGGTTATGCACGGGCTCGGTGGCACATTGCTTGTTGTAGAAATTCCCTTTCTCGTCGATGAAAATCGCCTCCCCCGGGGCAACATCGCGTATCAGCTGGAATCCCAGCGTGTCGAGCGCGACGCTTTCGGACGCCACCAGGTACTCCGTCCCGAACTCATTCTCCGCCCGGCCGAATACCAGCGGACGAATGCCATGGGGATCGCGAAAAGCCAGCAATCCATAGCCGGCTATCATGGCCACTACCGCATAGGCGCCTCGGCAACGGCGATGTACTCCCGAAACCGCGTCAAATATGGCGGCGGGATCCAGATTGTAATTTTTCGTGCTCCTCTGCAGCTCATGGGCCAGCACATTGAGCAGGACTTCCGAATCGGAATTGGTATTGACATGGCGCAAATCCTCGCGGAACAACTCCTGGTTGAGTTGGACGGCATTCGTGAGATTGCCGTTGTGGCCCAGAACGATCCCGAATGGAGAATTCACATAAAACGGCTGTGCTTCGGCCGGGGATTCGGATGATCCGGCGGTAGGGTAGCGCACATGCCCGATACCCATGTTCCCGACCATCGAACGCATGTTGCGGGTGCGAAAAACATCCCGCACCAAGCCGTTTCCCTTGTGCATGTGGAACGTATTGTCCTGCACGGTAACGATGCCGGCGGCATCCTGCCCCCGATGCTGAAGCACCAGCAGGCCATCATATAGCAACTGGTTGACGGGAGTTTGCGCAACGAGGCCAAGAATTCCGCACATAATGTCTTCCCGAATAGTCCTTAATCAATCAATTGCATAAAATCCGCATGGCCCGCCATTCGCGGCACAATGCCAGTATGCCTTCCCGAAAACTGGCGCGAAACCATGTACCCGGCGCTATTATTTCTGCTTCGATTTCGCATAGCTGATACGGCTGGACAGATCCGGCGGGAGCAACGGTATCACCATCAGTGCCGCCATTTCAAGCGGTTTGCTCAGCATCGCTTTCTGCCAGGCGGGTTCCTGCGGCAAAGTGCTGAATCCCGCCGCCAGGACCGCCAACAGCACGACAAGCAGGCCGCGCGCAAGGCCGAACAGCAAACCAAAAAAACGGTCCGCGAACCCTAGCCCGGCCGTTTTTACCAGAGCCGAAATCAGCATGGTTATCAGCCCTGCGCCCAGCAATGTCGAAAAGAAAAGCACGGCGAATGCCAAAAACACGCGTATCGATTCACCTCCGATAGAGGAAGGAATCATGGGTGCAAACCCCGAAGCGAATGAATTGGCCGCCATGAATGCGGCTATCCAGCCCGCCAGCGATAACAGCTCGCGTACAACGCCGCGTATCAGGCTCAGCAATACCGATACGGCAAGGACTGCGATAACGCAGTAATCAAAAATAGTCATCACTACACGAAACGGCCCCGGACCTGTCGGGTTATTTATCTGTGACCACTCCCTCGAATCCCAGTTTCCTGAGCCTCTCGCGCGCGACCTCCGCCTCCTCCCGCGTTCGGAAAGGACCGGCGCGAACACGGGTTATCTCGTTGTCATCCGCTTCCTTCCTGTTGTCCGACCCGCGCGACCCCGTCCCCTTGCCCGTCTTTATGGTTTCGGTATAGACCTTGATATCCTTCTCTTTCGAGGTCAGGCTCCGCAGTTGCTGCCGCGCCTTGGCGGGATCCGCAAAAGCACCCAACTGCACTACGAACATATCGGCCGTGGAACCCGTCCGCGCGCTTTCCCCGCCTGACGTGATTCCCGGAGCAGCGCTGCTCGCAGCCGGCTTATCCTTATCCCCTGCCTGGGCTGAGGATTGCCTGCCTGGCTGGGATGCAGCGGCTTCCTGGCGCTGGGACTCGGAAGTTCCGGAATCCGGAACTCCTGCGGAAGGTATCTGGGGAAAGGTTGCCGCCTGAGGCGGGAGCTCGCCGGCTGCATCTTCCGCAGGAATGCGGATTTCGATTTCGTGATTGCGTTGCTCCGGTTTATTGTCCAGCACCATGGGCAGGACGACGACTGTCACCGCAACCAGCACTATTGCCCCTATAAGCCGCCTCCTGGCCCGTTTCCTGAGCTGAATTTCATCTTCGCTGAGAGTCTTAGCCATCAAATTGGGACTTGCCATGCACGCCTGGCCATTCTCGATAGCGCAACACGTCGGCAACGGTATGGAATGAACCGAATACGCAGATTCTATCATTTCCTCCAGCCTGCTCACAGGCATATGCGTATGCCGCTGCCGGGTCCGGAAATGCAAGAATGGTCTTCTCTGCCTCCGTTACTCCCGCGGATGCCAGAGCTTGCGCCACTTCGCCGGCGGAGGCGCCGCGCGGCGCATGGATGTCCGCTGTCAGCCATACATCCACCCTTTCCAGGAGTGCGCGTCCCACGCCGGCGATATCCTTGTCCCTGAGCATCGCGAATACGGCATAGGTAGTCCGGTAGCTTCCCATCCTGTCCAGATTGCCGGCAAGCGCTTCGGCGGCGGCAGGATTGTGCGCGACATCCAGCACCGTTGCCGGCCGTCCGGCCAGAACCTGGAACCTTCCCGGCCATATGACCTCCAGCAGGCCCCTTCGTACATCTCCCATCGTAACCGGAAGAATATGCCTGAGGGAATCAAGCGCCGCCAGGCAGGCGCTGGCGTTACGCAACTGATAGTCGCCTCGCAGCGCCGGATGGGGAAGCGCATGCCGGCGTCCTCCGGGACCCCAGAAGCTCCACTGGTTGGCGTTCGCCGAATAGCCGAAGTGTTCTCCGATGCAAAGCAGATGCGCCTCGATCGAACTGGCGTAACGGCTGATGCTCGCCGGAATATCCGGCTCGGAACAAATCGCCGGCTTTCCTCTCCGGAAGATCCCCGCCTTTTCCCACCCGATTTCCTCGCGCGTATCGCCGAGATAATCCATATGATCGAGGTCGATGCTGGTCAGCACCGCGCAGTGCGCGTCGAAGATATTCACCGCATCCAGCCGGCCGCCCAACCCTACCTCCAGAATAGCCACATCCACGCGTGCCCGGCTGAAGAGCTGCATCGCCGCCAGCGTCCCGAACTCGAAATAGGTCAGGGAAGCGCCGCTCGCTGTCCGTGCCGACTCAACCGCCTGGAATGCGTCGCATAGCTCCTTATCGCTCGCTTCCAGCCGGTTGACACGCACGCGCTCGTTGTAGCGCAGCAGATGCGGCGACGTATAGCATCCCACTGCATATCCGGCACTGCTCAATATGGCTTCCAGCATGGCGCATGTCGAGCCTTTGCCATTGGTTCCGCCAACGGTAATTATCGGAAAAACCGGCTCGAGATCGAGGTTGGATTCGACCCGCTTCACGCGCTCCAGCCCCATCTCGATGGTTTTCGGATGGAGACATTCCAGATAACCTAGCCAATCCGGCAGCGTGCGGAATTTCTGGGCGGGTTCAATCATGGAGCGACATGAATGCCGGGTTTCTGGCGGGATCAAGGATGCCGGGAACGATAAAAACGATGAGACCTGCAAAGGCAGCGACAGGAGTGCGGCGGGAGCAGGAAAGCACTGCGGTTGCGCGCATGGCGCATCAGGGCGGCGAGATGGACGAGTGCGTGAGCAGTGTGCATAGGGATGCGACCTTGTCCCGCATGCGCCTGCGATCCACTATCATGTCTATTGCCCCATGTTCCAGGAGGAACTCGGCGCGCTGAAAGCCCTCTGGCAAGGTTTGGCGTACCGTCTGCTCGATGACGCGCGGACCCGCGAAACCGATCAGGGCGCCGGGCTCGGCAATGACCACATCGCCGATAAAGGCAAAGCTGGCGGATACGCCTCCCATGGTGGGATCGGTCAACACCGAAATAAAGGGAAGCCGCGCCTGGCTCAACCGGGTCAGCGCGGCGGACGTCTTTGCCATCTGCATCAGCGACAGCAACCCTTCCTGCATACGCGCCCCGCCGCTGGCAGCAAAACACACGAAGGGCAGATGAAGATCGACGCAGGCCTGAACGCCCCGGACGAACCGCTCGCCTACCACCGACCCCATCGATCCGCCCATGAACCCAAACTCGAACGCCGCCGTGATGAGAGGAATGGTTTTTACGCTGCCTTGCATGACCACCAGGGCATCATCCTCCTCGGTCTCCTTTTTGGCGGACGACAGGCGATCCGCGTAGCGCTTGCTATCCTTGAACTTCAATGGATCGAGCGGCAACACTTCCGAGCCTATCTCATGGCGTCCCTCGGTATCAAGAAACAGATCGAGCCGGACCCGGGCGGAAATCCTGTTGTGGTGGTTGCACTTGGGGCAGACATTGAGGTTGTTCCCCAGGTCGGAATAGTACAGCACAGCTTCGCACGAAGCACACTTGCTCCATAGCCCCTCGGGCACAGCCTTTTTTTCGCCATTTTCCTTGCGTTTGATTTTGGGCGGGAGAAGTTTCTGGAACCAGCTCATATTCTGTAGGATCGCTACCGGGTATAGATCGGTTTTACTCGAGATTTCGATGGACGCCGGCTTATCGGCCGGCCATCGCCTGGCTGGCCTCGTCCATCGCTCCGCGCAGGCCGGTCACTACACGCGCCACATTCGTCAATAGCTGGTCATGCGGCGAACGTTCTATTTCCTCGACGAGCCGGCTTCCCACTACCACGGCATCGGCAATTCCCGCGATCGCCTTTGCCGTCGCATTGTCGCGTATTCCGAATCCGACGCCGATCGGGATGGAAATAAATGCGCGCAGCTGGCCCAGCTTGCTGGCTACTTCGTCGAGGTCCAGCCGGGGCGCACCGGTCACTCCTCTCAATGACACGTAATACACATAGCCTTTCGCCATTTTCGCCACTTGCTCGATACGCGCTTGCGGCGTAGTCGGCGAAACCAGGAAAATGGGATCAATCTGCCAGCGTTCCAGCGTGGCGACCCATTCCCGCGATTCCTCGGGGGGGTAGTCCACGGTCAACACCCCATCGATTCCGCACACTTTGGCTCTTTCCGCGAATACCTCGTACCCCATCGCTTCTATCGGGTTTGCATAGCCCATGAGCACTACCGGCGTGGAATCGTCGCGCTCCCGGAATTCGCGCGCCATTGCCAGGACATCTTTCAGGCTTACATGCCGCTTCAGCGCCCGCTCGGATGAACGCTGTATGGCAGGGCCATCGGCCATGGGATCGGAAAAGGGAACACCCAGTTCGATGATGTCCGCGCCGGACTTTACCAGCTCGTGCATCAAGGGCACCATGATGGCGGGCTCGGGATCACCGGCTGTAACGAAAGGGATAAGGGCCTTTCTATGTTGCCGGCGCAACCGGTCGAGAGTGGCGGAAATTCGGGACATGGAATGTGCGGACCGGTCAGAGCATGATTTGAGAGGCTTGCGCCACCGTGCCCATGTCCTTGTCGCCCCTTCCCGACAAGTTCACCAGCAGGAGCTTGTCCCGCTCCAGCGTTGGCGCAAGCTGGGCAGCATAAGCCAGCGCGTGGCTGGATTCGAGGGCAGGAATGATGCCTTCATAATGGCAAAGGGAATGGAATGCCGCGAGGGCCTCGCTGTCGGTTATCCCGACGTATTCCGCGCGCCTGCTGTCCTTGAGCCAGGCATGCTCGGGACCCACGCCCGGATAATCGAGCCCGGCGGAAATGGAATGCGTCTCGACGATCTGCCCATTGTCATCCTGGATCAGATAGGTGCGGTTCCCGTGCAGCACGCCGGGCCTTCCCCGCGTCAGCGTCGCCGCATGCTGGCCGCTTTCGATCCCCAATCCCGCCGCCTCGACGCCTATCATGCGGATATCGCTGTCCAGATAGGGGTAAAACAGGCCGATGGCATTCGACCCTCCGCCCACGCACGCAATCAACGCATCCGGTTGCCGCCCATATTCCTCCTGCATCTGCAGCATCGCCTCGCGTCCGATAATCGCCTGAAAATCGCGCACCATCATGGGATAGGGATGAGGCCCCGCCACGGTGCCAATAATATAGAAAGTGTCCTCGATATTGGTCACCCAATCGCGCATCGCCTCGTTCAGCGCATCCTTCAAGGTGCGGGAACCGGATTCCACTGGCACCACCGTTGCACCAAGGAGTTTCATCCGGTAGACATTGGCGGACTGCCGGGCGACGTCCACCGACCCCATATAAACCACGCACTTCATTCCATAGCGCGCAGCCACCGTGGCGCTCGCCACGCCATGCTGGCCCGCGCCGGTTTCGGCGATTACGCGCGACTTGCCCATGCGCCGCGCGAGAAGCGCCTGCCCGACCGCATTGTTGATCTTGTGGGCTCCCGTATGGTTCAGGTCTTCCCGCTTGAGCAGAATCTGGGCGCCTCCCAGGTGGGCCGACCACCTGCTTGCATGGTAGATGGGCGTCGGGCGGCCAACGTAATGCTTCAGCTCATGCGCAAATTCGGCCTGGAATTCCGCATCATTCCGGGAAAGCTCATATTGAGCACGCAGCTCATCCAGTGCGGCAATCAGCGTCTCGGCGACAAAGATTCCCCCATACGGACCGAAATGGCCGTACCTGTCGGGAAGATCATAAACTTTCACTGGCTTGAACTCCTCGCATGAAAGCGGCGATCTTATCGGCATCCTTGATACCCTTGGATGCCTCCACGCCGCTGGACACATCCACTGCCCAAGGTTGAATCTGCCTGATCGCACGCGCGACATTCTCCGGACGCAGCCCTCCGGAGAGGATCAAAGGCAGGCTTACATCACGCGGAACCAGACTCCAGTCAAACTCCTGTCCGGTACCGCCGGGCTCGCCTTCCACAAACGTGTCAAGCAGCAATCCTTTTGCGCCACTATGACGGGCCGCGTATTGTATCAAATCTACCCCTTGCTTGACGCGAACGGCTTTTATATAAGGCAGCGAAAACTGACGGCAAAAATGGGGGGGCTCGCCACCGTGGAACTGCAGGAGATTCAAGCCGGCACGCGAGGACGTTTCGATGACCCAATCACGGTCGGGATCGACATAGACGCCCACCGCTGTGATGAATGCAGGCAGCAGGGAAATGATTTCCCGTGCTTTATCCGGCGAAATGTATCGCGGGCTTCGCTTCCAGAACACGAATCCGATGGCGGAAGCGCCCAGGCGAATTGCCGCCTGCGCATCCTCGACCCGAGTGATACCGCAAATCTTTACCGGTATAGTCATATGTGAACCACGCCTTCCATCGATACCTGCCAACGTTCCTTCCCGCCAATGACATATCCCCGCCTCAGGTCAATCCATTGAGGAACGGATGTGGCCCGGCGCACCGATCATTCGATGACGCCTGGCAGGCTTGGCTACCGGGGGCTTGCAAGCAAGGGCCTGTTCGACTTTTGCAATACCGCCGCCAGCGGCGATTCGACAAATTTCGGAACCTTCCATTTATCATCATAGCCGATGCCCGCCAAATACAGGCCGGCCGCCGAAAAAGTGGGAGCGGCAATTTCACGCTTCCGCCTTGCCAGTACTTCCGCCATCCATTCCGGAGGATATTTGCCCTTCCCCACATAAACCAGCGAACCGACGATATTGCGCACCATATGATGCAAAAAGGCATTGGCGCGTATTTCAAACGCAACGATATTGCCATGCCGGGCGATTTCCAGCTTCGTCAAATTACGCATGGGCGACCTAGCCTGGCATTCGGCTGCACGGAACGCGCTGAAGTCATGCTCTCCCAGCAGAAACCCGGCCGCGGAACGC
The DNA here is from genome assembly GCA_035547595.1 of Nitrosospira sp. Classification (GTDB taxonomy): domain Bacteria; phylum Pseudomonadota; class Gammaproteobacteria; order Burkholderiales; family Nitrosomonadaceae; genus Nitrosospira. The sequence goes on along the minus strand of DASZUL010000048.1, from coordinate 25,160 downwards.
ATGGATTCGAGATCGAGCGATTGATGAAACCAGCCTGTCTTGCCTTGATCGAGTGCCGGGCGCACCGGATGGGTGAGCAACAGATACAGGTAACAGCGCTCAATGGCGCAGTAGCGCGCATGAAAGTCGAGCGGCATTGGCGAAGCCCATAATACCGCAATACCCTCCGGCAGGAATGTGTTGACTCCCCGTATCCACGCATTCATGGGACGCTGCGCTTCGGTATCGAAATGCACTACCTGGAATGCGGCATGCACGCCCGCGTCGGTGCGGCCCGCCGTCAGCACCCTGATAGCATTGCCGGCGATTCTTGACAATGCCGTCTCCAGCGCGTCCTGCACCGAACCGCCGGATGGCTGGCTCTGCCATCCGCAAAAGTTGCTTCCATCGTACTCGAGGACCAGTGCGATCCTCACGTTATCCACGCAGCGTGAGCTGCCGAATTCGGCAAGGTCCGCAGGTTCATCACCTGGAGAAAGGCATTCCCTGAACCTGAAAGCGCGCGGACAAAATGCCCGGCTAACCGCGAAAAATCCGCCGGGACCAGTGCCTGAAGAAGCATATAGGTATATCGTCCATCCATTATGGAAGCCGGCAAAACCAGGCAGGTCTATAAATTGGACAGCAAAGCCCTGGCTCGCGCCTGTTGCTGCATATCTCCCTCGCGCATGACCTCCTGGAGGACTTGCCCAGCGGCATCGCTGTCTCCCATCTCCTGGTAAGCCCTGGCCAGGTCGATCTTGTTCGCGATTTCATGCCATGGCGTATCCTTTCCCTGGCGATACCACGCAGGCGAACCGGATCGGTGCGCCTCGAACAGGCCTGGATGCCCTTCCTTCATGGTTGGATAGACCGGAACCGGAGAAGAAAATGACGCAACCGGAACCTGGGAAAGGGCCGAGGAATGGGTGGCATGAAAAGAACGGGAAGAGTTCGATTCAGGAATACCAGGGGCGGCATATTGCTTCCTGTCCGCTTTGCGGCTTCCAGCCCCCGAATTATCCGGCGCTTTGCCTGCCACGGAATCCATGGCGCCGGGAACCATCGCGGATTGCCCGGCCGATTGCTTCCCATCGGATTGCATGAGAGGCGCTTTATCTTCCACGGGGAAGCCGGACAGGCCTCCAGCCCTTCCCGTGTCGATATCTGCAAATGTTATTTGCCTCGGCCGGCGCGATATCGACACACCCACCACGCCCGTGATCAGAAGAATGAGCGCACCTCCGAGATATTCGATATTCCGCATCAAATCCTCGATCAAGCTTCCAGACTGTCCGGGGTGTGCAGTTTCCGGTTTGTTTCGCGGCAAGCCCAGCCCCTGCACCGAACCTGCGATTTCCACCAGGGAACTGTCCATCGCCGAACCCGGGTCCGCCCCGCCTGTGCCTTCGCCAACACTGGCGCCTGCGACAGAAATCAAGGTGGAAGAGGGGAACTGCGGCTGCGCCGCGGCTATGGTATGCGGCGCCTCCCCGGTTGCGGCTGCTACTGCCGGGGTTGAGGATCCTTCACCCGTGTCCGGCACGTTTTTGGCCAGGTCAGCCAGGTCATGCGGCTGTTTCTGCAGCTCCGCCAGGGCCTGCCTTCTCAATTCGAGCAAACGCTGCAATTCGGTGATGTTTTTCTCGAGCAGTGCGATACGTTCATTGGCGTCCAGCAATGAGCCATCCCTTGCTATGGCATCCTCTTCCTCCATGCGAAGTTTGTTCTGTCCGCCTGCCATCGGCTCGGCAAGAGAAGCGGTATGAGTTGCCGTCCCGTTTCCGCCATTCCCGGGCAATTCCTCTCCTCTTGAGAGCCTCAATATGTGGCGCGGCGGCGCGGCCGTGCCCGGATCGGAATCAGCCGCAGCAATTTTTCCGCTTACCGTTTGCCTGAGTTCCCCGGTAGGCACCCTTGCCGCGTCCGGCGATCGCCCCCGGTTCCATTCCATCGTCTGGGTATCGACCTCCTTGTCGGCCTCCATGCGGGGGATGGCCTTGATCTCGCTTGCATCCGGTATTCTTAAAATAGGCCCTGCCTTGAGCTGGTGGATGTTGTTGCCCAGGAAAGCATCGCTGTTCGCGCGCTGCAATGCAATCAGCATCTGATTGAAGCTTATTCCGGCAGGAAGCGCGATATGCTTCACTATTTCCCCCAGGGTATCGCCCTGCTTCACAGGCCCATAGACCGTATTTCCCTTTACGGGAAGTGCAGGATCCGCCGCTCCTTTCTGCGCTCTTTTCTCCCCCGCCTTTTCCGGCAATTGCTTTCCGGAAAATCTTTCCGTCTTGTCTACGTGGACCGGTCCGGATACCGTGGCAGGGGTGGACGGTGCCCTGTCGGAAGAGGAGGAAGAGGAACGCCACGCCGATGGATCGCTTGCATCCGCTTCAGCCATGGGAAGCAACACCGCATACTCGCGCAGCACGCGCCCCGAAGGCCAGTTGAGCTCAATCAGCATGTTCAGGAGCGGTTCGACCACGGGCTGCGTTGAAACGACCTTGATATAGGACTGCCCATCGGCGCGAGTTTCAACGCTTGTTTTGAATGCCGAGAGAGAAGGCGAGTAATCGACATTCGCGAGGCGAAAGGTGTCTCGCGAGGCAAGACGCGCAGCCAGAAACGGCCGCTCTTCCATTTTTACCGCAACCAGGTCAATTTCCGCTCTGAAGGGCTGCCCCAGCGTGGAATTGAGGGTCAACCTGCCAAGCCCCGCCGCGTCGAGCGCCCCGGTAAAGGTAACTGTGGCCAGGAACAGGAATGTTTTAAAGGCAGGCTTGCGCACGACCACCCCAAGGGAAGAATCAGTCAGGCTTCCACGAGGATCCTCAACATTCTGCGCAAGGGCTCGGCCGCGCCCCAAAGGAGTTGGTCGCCGACAGTGAATGCCGACAGGTATTCACCTCCCATTGCCAGCTTGCGCAGCCGCCCTACCGGGATCGTGAGTGTTCCGGTGACGGCAGCCGGCGTCAATTCTTTCAGGGTTGTCTCGCGTTCGTTGGGAATGACCCGAACCCAGCTATTGGATGCGGCAAGAATATCGTCGATCTCGTCCAGCGGAACATCCTTTTTCAATTTGACCGTCAGCGCCTGGCTATGGCAACGCATCGCCCCGACCCGCACACAGATCCCATCAACCGGAATCGCATGCTCCATACGCCCCAGGATTTTGTTGGTCTCGGATTGGCCCTTCCATTCCTCCCGGGTCTGCCCGTTGCCCAGATCCTTGTCTATCCACGGAATGAGGCTGCCCGCGAGCGGCACGCCGAAATTTGTTGTGGGAAAGCTGCCGTTGCGCAGCGTTCCCGCCACTTCCTTGTCGATATCCAGAATACCGGAAGCGGGATCATCCAGCAGATCCTTCGCCACGCGATGGGCTTCACCCATCTGCAACAGCAACTCGCGCATATTCTGTGCGCCGGCTCCCGAGGCCGCCTGGTAGGTCATCGCACTCATCCATTCGACCAGGTCTTCCTCGAACAACCCCCCCATCGCCATCAGCATCAGGCTCACGGTACAGTTGCCGCCGATATAATTCTTCACGCCATCGTGCAGGGCCTGTTCGATGACCGGCAGGTTTACCGGATCGAGTATAATGACAGCGTCATCACCCATGCGCAACGTGGAGGCCGCGTCGATCCAATGGCCTTTCCAGCCCGCCTCCCGCAGCTTGCCGAAGATCGCGTTCGTGTAGTCGCCGCCCTGGCAGGAAACGAGGATATCCATCGACTTCAGTTCGTCAATGTCATATGCATCCTTGAGCGGAGGAACTTCCCGCCCGATATCCGGGGACTTGCCCCCCATCTGGGAAGTAGTGAAAAACGTGGGCTCAACCAGCGCAAAATCGTTTTCTTCGCGCATCCGCTGCATCAGCACGGAACCCACCATTCCGCGCCAGCCGATAAAACCTGTTCGTTTCATGCTTGCACTCTCTGTCATAAGTTTGCCAGCACCGCGGCGCCCATGGCCTCGGTACCGACCTTCCTGGTACCTGTTTCGTAGATATCGGCCGTACGGTATCCATCCGCCAGCACTTTCCTGACCGCACTTTCGATCCGTACCGCCGCCTCTTCCTGATCGAAGGTGTAGCGCAGCATCATGGCCACCGAGAGAATGGTAGCCAGTGGATTGGCGATGTCCTTTCCCGCGAGATCAGGAGCCGAGCCGTGTATCGGCTCATACAACCCTTTATTATTTTCATCCAGCGATGCGGACGGCAGCATGCCGATGGAACCCGTCAGCATGGAAGCTTCATCCGAAAGAATATCGCCGAACATATTGCCTGTCACCATTACATCGAATTGCCGGGGATTGCGCACGAGCTGCATTGCGGCATTATCGACGAGCATGTGGGAAAGTTCCACTTCCGGAAACGCCTTTCCTGTTTCCGTGACAACGTCGCGCCAGAGCTGCGTGCATTCGAGCACATTCATCTTGTCCACGGAACAAAGCTTGCGATTGCGTTTCGCTGCCGCCTGGAATGCCACTCGCGCAATCCTGCGAATCTCGGCCTCATTGTATATCATGGTATTGAAACCGACGCGCTGGCTGTCACGCCATTCTATTCCGCGCGGCTCGCCGAAATAAATATCGCCGGTAAGTTCCCGCACGATCAGTATATCCAGTCCCGCCACGACGTCGGGTTTGAGCGTCGAAGCGGTAGCCAGCTCGGGATAGAGGACTGCCGGCCGCAAGTTGGCAAACAAGTTCAGGAATTTGCGTATCTCAAGCAGGCCTCGTTCCGGCCTCATCTGCCGCGGCAGCGCATCATACCGGGGGCCGCCGACAGCACCCAGAAGCGCAGCGTCAGCAGCCGCGACAAGGCGCCGGGTAGCTTCAGGGAACGGCTCGCCCAGTGCATCCACGGCGCATCCGCCGAGCAATCCCTGTTCCAGCTCGAATCCTAGACCATCTCCCCGCAGGGCTTCCAGCACCCTTACCGCTTGAGCGACGATTTCGGGACCGATACCATCACCGGGCAATATCGCGATTTTCATTATGGACATGTATAAACTGGAGTAAGCGGGATTGTGGCAAGTGACAAATCTTACTGCTTTCCGGGCAAGCCCGCGGCATTGGTGGAAAAATCTAGGCTGCCGCTGTGGCTTTCCCGGCTGGTAGCCAGAATCCGGATCGAAGCATCATGACAAAACAGGGTTGCGGCAGGAGAAACCAGGTTACTGGAACAGCCATGGCTGGGATACGGCATGCCTGGCTTCGAATGCGGCAATCTGTTCCGCATGCTGCATGGTCAGGCCGATCTCATCCAGGCCGTTGAGCAGGCTGTATTTGCGAAAAGGGTCGATATCGAAGAAAAAAGACTCGCCGCCGGGCGTTTGCACCGACTGGGCTTCCAGGTCGACAATCAACCGGTAACCTTCGATTGCATCCACTTCGTCGAACAGCTTATCCACGATGCCCTGGTCCAGCCAAATGGCGAGCAGGCCGATCTTGAAGCAATTATTGAAGAAAATATCGGCAAAGCTGGGCGCGATGATTACCTTGAAGCCGTAATCCTGCAATGCCCACGGAGCATGCTCCCGGCTCGATCCGCAACCAAAGTTTGCGCGCGCAAGCAGTATCTCGGCCCCGAGATACCGGGGCTGGTTAAGGATGAAATCCGGATTGGGCTTGCGCCGGGAGGAGTCCATTCCGGGTTCGCCATGGTCCAGATACCGCCACTCGTCGAACAGGTTCTGTCCGAAACCCGAGCGTTTGATGGATTTAAGAAATTGCTTCGGAATGATGGCGTCCGTATCGACATTGGCGCGGTCGAGCGGTGCCACCAATCCGTCGCAATGCAGGAATTTTTTCACGAGCTGATCGAGAGTTATTTTGCCTGGTCCTCTATTGCCTGTCCGCCGCTCTTGATATCCTTCCCGAGGCCTTGCATCGTGTTACACGCCGACAAACCAAAAACAGCGATCAAGCCAAGCACTGCCGCTAGCGTTCTCATTCTCACCCCTTTTTTAAAGTAAAAAAGCTCTGATGTTGCGTCTGGATTCTAATATATTTTTCGTATATCCACAAAATGCCCGGCTATGGCCGCAGCCGCAGCCATAGCCGGACTGACGAGATGGGTGCGTCCGCCCGGACCCTGCCTCCCCTCGAAATTACGGTTCGACGTGGAGGCGCAGCGTTCGCCTGGCGCAAGCCGGTCCTCATTCATTGCGAGGCACATCGAACAGCCCGGTTCGCGCCATTCGAATCCCGCATCCCGGAATATCTTGTCCAGCCCTTCCTGTTCCGCCTGATATTTGACCAGGCCCGAGCCCGGCACCACCATGGCCAGCTTGACGCTGGGTGCGATGCTGCGGCCTTTCACCACTTCAGCCGCCACCCGCAAATCTTCAATTCGCGAATTGGTGCAGGATCCGATGAATATCTTGTCGGGACGGATGTCGCTGATCGGCGTATTGGGAGCAAGCCCCATGTATTGCAGGGCGTGCTCCATGTCATGCCGCTTCACCATATCGGAGATCTGGGACGGGTCGGGAACCTTGCCGTCGACGGTCGTCACCATTTCCGGCGATGTTCCCCAGGTTACCTGGGGCTTGATCGATGCCGCATCCAATCGCACCACTTTGTCGAAGACCACATGCTCGTCGCTTTTCAGGGTGCGCCAATGGACGACCGCTTTCTCCCAGAGGTCGCCTTTCGGCGCAAAAGGACGGCCGCGGAGGTATTCGATTGTCGTATCGTCCACCGCCACCATTCCCGCCCGCGCACCCGCCTCTATCGCCATGTTGCACAAGGTCATGCGCCCTTCCATCGAAAGCGACCTGATGGCGCTGCCCGCGAATTCTATGGCGTAGCCGGTTCCTCCCGCCGTCCCGATCTCGCTGATGACTGCCAGCGCGACGTCTTTTGCCGAAATGCCATGGCCCAGTTCGCCGTCCACCAGAACCTGCAAGGTTTTTGCTTTCTTCGCCCACAGGCACTGGGTAGCCAGAACGTGCTCCACCTCGGATGTGCCGATCCCGATGGCCAGCGCAGCGAATGCACCGTGCGTGCTGGTATGCGAATCTCCGCATACGACGGTCATTCCCGGCAATGTGGCCCCCTGCTCCGGACCGATGACATGAACGATGCCTTGCCGCCTGTCATTCATCCTGAATTCCGTGATGCCCAGTTCCTGGCAATTCTGGTCGAGCGTCTCGACCTGCAGGCGTGATATGGGATCAGCGATTCCATGAGCGCGCTCGGTAGTCGGGACATTATGATCGGCCACGGCCAGGATGGACTTCAGCCGCCACGGCTTGCGCCCGGCAAGCTTCAATCCTTCAAACGCCTGCGGGCTGGTGACTTCGTGCACCAGGTGGCGATCAATATAGATGAGCGCCATTCCGTCCGGCTTATCGGACTCTTCATGCACTACATGACTTTGCCAAAGCTTATCGTATAGAGTTTGCATCTTCATATTTCCGCGTTCAATGTGGAATTATCCCATATCGGGAGAGCAAGAAACAGGCCACCCCACAGCCAAAACCCCATTGCCTCAATTTCATTCCCGAAACTAGCGGGTGAATCCCATCCTCCATGCTATCAAACCCAACCCAACCAGAGCGGCGGTCGCGCTTATGGTAAAGGTAAGGCTGGGACCCAGCCACTGCCAGCCATAACCGCTGAGTATCCCTCCCAGTGTGCCACCCAGGCCAAAGGCGAGGCCCGTATACAGCGCCTGCCCCTTGGCCTGATGGCGGCCGCTGAAGAAGCGGTGAACGAAAACCATTGCAGCCGCGTGATGCGCCCCATAAGTCGCCGCGTGCAACACCTGTGCCAGGAGGATCACGAACGGCCATTCCACCCCCCAGCCGATCATCAGGAATCGCACCACCGCACAACCGAAACTGAAGGCCAGAATCTGCCTTGTGTCGAACCGGTGCATGAGTTGCGGCATCAGGAAAAAGATGCCGATTTCGCAGGCCACGCCCGTAGCCCATAGCAGGCCCACGGCACTCTTGCTATAACCATGCTCCACCAGATAGATGGAATAAAAGGTGTAGTAGGGTCCGTGCGCCGCGGCCATGAGCAGGCATGCCGCCAGGAACGCAAGTACTTCCTGCCGCCAAAATATTTCGCCGATAGGCGAGCTATCGCTGGAACGCACGACCGGCTGTCCGGCATCGGGAATCTGGCACGAAAAAAACAGTATTCCCAGCTTGAATCCCAGCACGGCCCATAACAGGGCTGTGATTTCCGTCACCTCCAACAAATAGCCCACTCCCACCACGGCAAAAATGAATCCTACCGAACCCCAGCCTCGAATTCGCCCATACCTGTGGGTGCCATGCCCGAGATAAGCGAGCGTAGTAGCCTCGATAAGCGGCAGCGACGCGCCCCAGAAGAAACTCATCAGGGCCATGATTGCGGCAATCCAGGCAAATGACCGATCAAGAAAAATGCCGCAATAACTTATTAGGCCCATTGCCGCTGCAACCTGCACGATCAAAATGCGTTTGCCGGTATGGTCGGCGAGCCAGCCCCAGGCCGATGGAGCAAAAATGCGGGTGACATGCAACAGCGACATCAGAACGCCGATCTCGAACGCACTGAAGGAAAGGGACTGGAGATAAAGGCCCCAATAGGGAGAAAATGCCCCGATGAATGCGAAATGAAAGAAATAAAAACCCGAAAGCCGCCAATAAGGAATAGGTTGGGTAATGGATTGCATTTCGTGATTTTAATCTTTTGGTCATCCGCATACGGCGGCCAGGACCTTCATGCGAGAATGGCAACAAGAGCGCATTCGCCCGGCCACCCCGCCCCAGCAGCCAGGTGCGCCATGGTGAAAGGCGATCCAACTATGGAAGCCCTGAACAAGTCCTCACTGAGCGCGTTGCTGGTAAAATGGGGATGATCATAAGGCGCGTGACGCAGGTCGTAGCTTGGACTACGATGCCAAGGAGCGCAACGCCATGAGAGCCCGATTTTACCGCAACCCGGATGGGACGGGGCTTTGCAGGCGATCTGCCTTGTCAGGCTCCTAGCGGAGAGGATGCTTCGACCGTGCCACAGTAGTGTTGGGACGCAGGCATCCCGCTACGGGGTCGCATCTTCCTTCGAAAGAAACTGCTCCACCCTGCGCGGTCGCACCATTCGCGTCGTCGCCTTTCGCGCATCCCATCCCGCAAAGCCACCGTCGCGCCAGCGGAGACTTGTTCGGGGCTTCCATAGATGATCCAGGGCAATGAAATATAGCGTGTCCGTACGCACGTTGTGCGAATTCACCGCCAAGTCCGGCGATCTCGATCTGCGCTTTACCCCCGCCCCTTCCGCCCAGGAAGGGATTGCCGGCCATGGAATTGTTACATCACGCCGCCCTTTCCCTTATCAGGCCGAAGTCAGCCTTGCAGGCGATTATAAGCATTTATCCGTCCGCGGACGGGCGGACGGATATGATCCAGCCCGCAACCGGCGAAAAAGCGTGCGAGCATCCGGACAAGGCCTGCCATGGAGAATCCTGCCCGCTGGCCAGGGGATTTTACGACAGGCTGCCGCAAGCGCGAAAAGCCGCGCTTTCCAGCCATATGCTGGACAAAGCAGCGTTGCGCGCCATTGCCGGCGAGTATCAGGTTTGCCCTTACTATCTCAGCCAGGATCTCGTGCGCTGGTGCGACGTGATCGTGGGCGATTACAACCATTATTTCGATCACGGTGCACTGCTATACGCGCTGGCGATCGCCAATCAGTGGCGTACCGGCGTCCTGATAGATGAAGCGCACAATCTCGTCGAACGTGCGCGTGAGATGTACACCGCGGAGCTGGACGAGGCCAGCCTTGGAAGCCTCCGCCGGTCCGCGCCGCCATCATTGAAAAAGCCCCTGGATCGCATCCACCGCTGCTGGAAACTATTTCGCGAAGGAAAAAAAGACTGTCAGGCGTTCCCCTTCCTGCCGGATAAGTTCATTGCAGCGTTGCAGCGGGCCACTACCGCTTTTTCCGGTTATCTGGCGGAAAATCCTGCCTACCCCAGCGGCGAATTACAGCGTTTCTACTTCGACGCGTTGAACTTCTGCCGCCTGGCCGAATCGTTCGACAACAAACATTCCCTCGTCGACGTTACCCGTACCGTAAATGCCATAGGCATCTCGTCGCGGCGGAGGCGCGAAATACGGTGGTCTGCCTTAGGAACATCATTCCCGCTTCTTTTCTTGCCCAGCGTTTCGTCGATGCTCACTCCACCGTTCTTTTCTCGGCCACGTTGCATCCCTGGCATTTTTACGGCGATACCCTGGGACTGCCGCAGGATACGGCCTGGGTCGAAGTACCCTCTCCCTTCAAACCCGAACAGTTGGATGTGCGGATCGTCAGCGATATCTCCACCCGTTACCGGCACCGGGAACGCTCGCTTTCTCCCATCGCGGATCTCATATTCAGGCAATATGAAAGCAGACGGGGAAATTATCTCGCATTCTTCAGCAGCTTCGATTATCTCCGCCGGATAGTCGCTTTGTTCGGAATGCATTATCCGCAAGTCCCCATATGGGAACAGACTCCGCACATGAGCGAAACCGAGCGGCAATCGTACCTCGAGCGCTTCACCCCGACGGGCGAGGGCATCGGATTTGCCGTGCTCGGCGGCGCTTTTGCCGAAGCCATCGACCTTCCCGGAGAACGCCTGACCGGCGCATTTATCGCAACCCTGGGATTGCCTCAGGTCAACTCCGTCAATGAACAAGTGAAAAACCGGATGAACGCGGCTTTCGGCCAGGGCTACAATTACGCTTACCTGTTTCCCGGTATCAGGAAGGTCGTGCAGGCGGCGGGGAGGGTCATTCGCACCCAGCTTGACTACGGTGTTGTCTATCTGATCGATGACCGGTTTTCCCGCCCGGATGTGATGCGGCTATTGCCGGGCTGGTGGAAAGCAGAGCAACCGCAAGCGGAAAAAGAACCGGATTGTCCCGCCTCTTTTTCCGGTTGCCAGTGACAAAACGCCAGTTCTATCAAGGCGCCATCGCTTTATTTATGCAGTGAGCCCTCGGTTTGGTTTCTGATATTCCTCTGGCTACGCTGCTGTGCGGAAGTCGCATCCGTGGAAGACCGGGTATCCGCATACGAGGTTGTTCCATAATAGGAATCGATGGAATTCTGCCAGGTCGGGTCCGCCATGTCCGGCCAGTCGTCCTTGTCGAATCCCGGGGCGGACTCGAGGCGCTCCTTGTCCACGTCGAGTATGAAACGCTTGTTCACGGTGTCGAGCTTCAGGGCGCTCCAGGGAACGGCGAACAGCTTGTCCGCTATGCCGAGAAACCCCCCGAACGACAGCACGGCATAAGCAACCCGGCCGGTATTCATATCCAGCATGATTTCCTTGATATCGCCCAGATCTTCATCCTTGCGATTGTAGACATCGTCACCGATGAGCGTGTCCGCGCCCATCAACCGAGGTCCGGGTCCTTCGGCGTCCTCTTTACCGTAGCGCCTGTACATGCCATAAGTATCGCGATCTTCGTAGCTCATGCTTATCTCCTTGAATGTGAGTTTGAAATGCCTGCCTTGAACCTCAAGCTGCCGCCCTGCCACCCCCTGCATGGGGTGCAAGGCTGCAACGAGACAGGCACATCGTGAAGGAACGCCTTATGCAGCTCAGTGCGGTAACGTACAAAAATTTACGCGGCAAAAAAAGCGGTAAAAGGATCAGGGATAGGTAAGTTCCTCGACATCGACCTTCAGCGAGTAGCTAGATGACCGTTTTCTCTTGACGCCGCAGGACGACATGCGTGGCCTTCTCCGACGCTATGAATTCAACGCATTCGTATCCCAGAGCCCGCATGTCAACCCCTTCGAACAGCGATTCTCCCCGGCCGAGCAGGACCGGCGCGATAGCAATGTGCAGTTCATCTATGAGGCCCTCACGAAGATACTGCCGGATTGTGCCCGACCCACCGCCGATCCGCACGTCCATTCCGGCAGCGGCCTCGCGTGCACGGTCGAGCGCCTCGCGAATGCCTCCTGTTATGAAGCGGAACGTCGTGCCGCCTTCCATCTCGATGAAAGGACGAGCATGGTGGGTCAAGATGAAAACTGGAACGTGATACGGTGGATTCTCTCCCCACCAGCCTTTCCAGTTTGTGTCCGGCCAGTCCCCCCGAATGGGTCCGAACATGTTCCTCCCAAGAATCCAGGCCCCAACATTCTGAAATCCACGGACGGCGAAATCATCGTCAATCCCGGTATTGCCGCCTTCCTTGCCGAACAAGGCCCGCTGGAACGTGCGTGTTGGGATTAGCCACTGGTGCAGTTCCCTCCCGCCAACGCCGAGCGGATTGTCGATGTCCTGATTCGGACCTGCTCCGTATCCATCGAGCGAGATGGTGAACCCCTCAACGCGAACTCGTGTCATCGTTTGCCTCCGTTTAGACGCCTGATCGATCAGGGCCGCTGTTGCTCTTTATGTCCGTAATTCCCTCGCCTATCTTATAGTCCATAATCCCGTTAACCAAGTTATTATTCACGGGAAGACCCACCGCTTGCCGCCGCGTTGGCACCGCAGGAGCGCGGCAGCTCCGCATGGCTTCGTGAACTGCGGATTTCTTCCTATGTCTGGCAGCGCACGGAATGAGTCTCAGCCGTTCCCGATAATAGGAATAGGATCGGCGTGGTGGAGCGGAGGGAAGGATGTTGATGGGATATCGGTCGAAACCCGCGGCGACGGAGAAGAAGAGCAGGATATGACAGTTTTGATGCAGGGCTTTTAAAGCGGAATTTTTGAGGAGAACGGGAACATGGCGAAGCTTTCCGGCCTGTCCAGGGAAAACAGGGAGGATAAAGATGGGTTACTGTCCAGTAAGCCCCTGGCCCTGTATGACGAAATCCGCCAGCGGACATTGAAGCTGGTGGATAAACTCACTCCAGAGGATCAGATGGTTCAGTCCATGCCAGACGCCAGCCCTTCCAAATGGCATATCGCGCACACCACCTGGTTTTTCGAGACATTCATACTTGAGCCCCATATGGACCGCTATTCGCCATTCGAGGCCCGATTCGGTTCCCTTTTCAATTCGTACTACAAACGGCTTGGTCCCCACCCCCACCGGTCCTTGCGAGGTACTTTTTCGCGGCCTTCCCTTGATGAAGTTCTCGCGTATCGCCGATATGTGGATAACGCCGTTCACACGTTATTCATGCGAAAAGCATCTGCCGAGCTTCTGCCGCTGCTCGAACTGGGATTGAATCATGAACAACAACACCAGGAACTGATCGTTACCGATATCAAGCATGCTTTCTGGACAAATCCCCTGCGGCCTGCCTGCTATCCCCGTCCCTCGCCTATGCGGCTCGTAGGGAACGAAGCAACGGGCGAACCAGCGCCATCGTCATGGCATGGTTTCGATGGAGGACTCCATGAAATGGGGCACGACAGGAGCGGGTTCGCATTCGATAATGAAATGCCCCGGCATTCGGTATTCATCAAACCCTTCAGCATGGCCTCCCGCCTCGTCACCAATGCGGAATACCAGGCGTTCATCGCCAATGGAGGCTATGAGTGCCCGGAACTCTGGCTTTCCGATGCATGGGACCGCGTTTGCGGGGACGGCTGGCGCGCGCCCCTTTATTGGGAAAAAACCGGAAAAGAGTGGATGCATTTCACCTGTCATGGAATGCAGCCACTGGTCCCGGAAGAGCCCGTATGCCATGTCAGCTATTACGAGGCCGACGCGTTTGCGAGGTGGTCTGGAGTCCGGCTCCCGACAGAGTTCGAGTGGGAGCTTGCGGCCGGGTCGGCCCTGGCTTCGCAGGAGATACAAAAAGTGGCGGGTAACATGCTGGAAGACGAAACCTATCACCCCGGACCAGCGGAACATGCATCGGGCCACCTGCAGCAGTTATTCGGAGACGCATGGGAGTGGACCTGCAGCCCCTATTCCCCTTATCCGGGTTATCGTCCCCCTGCCGGGCTGGAGGGAGAATACAACGGAAAATTCATGTGCAACCAGATGGTGTTACGGGGTGGTTCCTGCGCTACGCCCGCTTCCCATATACGCAAGTCCTACCGTAATTACTTTGCGCCACAGGCGCGCTGGCAGTTCTCGGGAATCCGGCTCGCCCGCGATGAAGCCGCTTCATGACCACTGCAACCCCATTCCGCACCTCATCGAGTACTTATCCGGCCCCCCGGCTGGACATTGCCGCAGATGTGCTGGAGGGCTTGAGCCGGGTTCCCAAAAGCCTGCCGCCCAAGCTGCTCTATGATGCCCGCGGGTCCGCCTTGTTCGAACAGATCACCGACCTCCCGGAGTATTACCCGACGCGCACAGAAGCTGCAATCCTGGCAACCCATGCGGACGATATCTGTTCAAGGCTCGAACGCGACATTTCTGTAAGCGAACTGGGAGCCGGCAGCGCAACCAAGACACGCATCTTGCTACGCTCCCTGCTGCAGCGGCAATCCACGATCGATTATTTCCCCCTCGACGTATCGCATGCCGCGCTACAGGTAGCCAAGGATGAAGTCGAGAAGGAACTGGGTGCCGTGACCGTGCACCCCCAGGTCGGCGATTTCATCGATCTGGCATTTTTAGTCCGGCAGCCTTCTCCACGGCTGGTCCTGTACATTGGATCGAGCATCGGAAACCTGGAGCAGGCAGACGCGATATCGCTTCTGCGGAACATCGCGAGGCACTTATCCAGCGGGGACAAGCTGCTTCTGGGGGTGGATCTCGTAAAAGACAGTGGTGTGCTCAGCGCGGCGTATAACGACAGTGCGGGGGTGACCGCTTCGTTCAATAAAAATCTTCTCCTGCGCATCAATCGTGAGCTGGGAGGACACTTCGAGCCGGATTCATTCTCCCACGTCTCCTTCTGGAATGAACCGGAATCACGGATCGAACTCCATCTCGAAAGCCTGTGTTCCCAATCGGTTCGAGTCGATGCGCTTGACACCACCCTGAATTTTTACCTTGGCGAACGCATCCATACCGAAAACAGCTATAAATACACGCTGGAGCGTCTCGAGGATCTTCTTCGATATGGCGGCTTCCAGGTGGAGCATACATGGACCGATCCTGACCGCTGGTTTGCGGTCAGCCTCGGCATCATGGGTTGATCAGCCGGCGGCGGAGTTCGTCCTCGTTGAAGACTCCATCGCCTCACCGCTCTTCTCTTCAGTTGATTCGCCGTACGATCCATGTGCCCGGCAAAAGTCCCGGCAGGCAGCATTCCATCCCTGCCGCAGACAATTTTTGACCCGTTTCCGCTAAAAATTCCTTGCCTCTCATCTCTGGTACTTCGCATTTTTTCGGCATCAGCATCGAATATCAGGATAAAAGCGACCTTAATGGAGAAACTCATGCTCCCAGGCTGACAAATCGCCAACGCGCCTTACAAGCGGTTCTGGCACAAGGCCGGGAGGAATGGGACAATAGGTAGTTCAGGATAAAAGGGGGAACGGATGTTCGAGTGGCTGGCTAGCCCGGAGGCGTGGATAGCGCTATTAACGCTGACTGCGCTGGAAATCGTACTGGGAATCGACAATATCATCTTCATCTCGATTCTCGTAGGCCGCGTTCCCGAAGCGCAACGGAATTTTGCCAGGAGAATGGGCCTCGGACTGGCCATGCTTACCCGGCTGGGTTTGCTTTTCTCCATCTCGTGGGTCATGAGCTTGACTGCACCCTGGTTTACGATACTCGGTAATTCGATTTCGGGCCGGGACATCGTCCTGATCGGAGGCGGGCTGTTCCTGCTTTTCAAGGCGACTCATGAAATACATAACAGCATGGAAGGAGTCGATGAAGGCCATCACACAGTCGTGGCCAACAGCATGGGAATGGTTTTGCTGCAAATTGCCCTTCTGGACATCGTCTTTTCGCTCGACTCGGTCATCACGGCCGTCGGCCTGGTCGACCATATCTCGCTGATGGCCATCGCCATCATACTGGCCGTGCTGGTCATGCTGATGGCTGCCAAGCCGATAGGGGATTTTGTCGATACCCACCCCACCATCAAAATTCTCGCCCTGTCATTTCTGATACTCGTGGGGGTAACGCTCATAGTCGAGGGTTTCGATATCCATGTGCCCAAAGGCTACATCTATTTCGCCATGGCCTTTTCTGTCAGTGTGGAATTTCTCAATCTGCGGATGCGCAAGAAAAAGGCCCTCAGGCGACTGCACAAGCGGACTCCGGACATCGATATTGATATTGACTGATCCAGCTCCTCCGGACGGGCCTTGGCGGCAGCATGACAGATCAAGCCGGCCTTAAATGCTGAATCCTCGTGCAAACATCGAATGGGTGGACGGGCAACCGTTTTCACGCCGCTACAGCGATATCTACTTCTCGAGGGAGGGAGGACTGGCGGAGAAACGTCACGTCTTTCTCGGTGGCAACAACCTTCCAGAACGTTTTGCCTCCCTGGGGAACAAGCAGACATTCACCATAGGTGAGACAGGCTTCGGCATAGGCCTGAATTTCCTGTGCGCACGGCAATTATTCGAAGAAACCGCCAAGGCGGGTAGCAGCCTCGACTATTTCAGCATCGAGAAATATCCCGTGAATGAATGCGAGCTGGAGCAGGCGCTCGCGGCATGGCCGGAATTTCGACGATATGCGGCCGAATTGATCCAGCGCTGGCGGCGGCGGGTCCCCGGCTGGAACAGGTGGAGTTTTGCAAACGGACGTGTCCGGCTCACACTGGTGATCGACGACGCACTGGCGGCGCTACCGGAGGCTTCCGCGTCCGTCGATGCCTGGTTTCTCGACGGATTTGCCCCTTCTCGCAATCCCGAGCTTTGGACGCAACCCGTGTGCGAGAGCATCGTATCCGCCTCACGGCCCGGCGCTACCTTTGCCACCTATACCTGTACCGGCTGGGTGCGGCGCAGCCTGGAAAAAGCCGGTTTTCGTACCGAGAAAATCAAGGGGTTCGGCCGCAAACGTGAGATGCTCCGGGGTTGCCTGCCCGGTGCAGCCGACCGCCCATCCCCCCCGGCAAGAGCCATCGTAATCGGCGGAGGCCTAGCGGGTTGCAGCGTGGCTTCCGCCCTGGCGGCCCGAGGCGTTGCCGTATCGCTCATCGAGCAAGCGCCGCGCCTTGCTGCCGCCGCCTCCGGAAATTCTCTGGGCATCCTGCATGCCCGCCTGAGTGCGGGAATGAACCTGCTGCAGCGCTTCGTCCTGGCCTCGTATGGATATGCGCTTGCCTTGCTCGACGAAAAGCTGCCCATCGATGGAACCATACGCGCGGAATGCGGGGAATTGCAGCTTGCCTTTTCGGACGATGAAGCAAGGCGTATCGACAAATTGGCAGCGCTGGATTGGCCCCCGCACATCCTGCAACGCGTCGGCCCGGCTGAGGCATCGAACCTGGCTGGTCTCGAGCTTGCACATGGCGGCTTGTGGTTTCCTGCGGGGGGATGGGTCGTGCCGGCGCGGGTATGCGAGGCACTGGCGGCTGATCCCCATATCGCGCATTGGCTGGGTTGCAGCGTGGATTCCCTGACCCGGGAAAAAGATGCCGATGCAGGATGGCGTGTGGCAGGCCGGCATCGGGATGGGCAATCCTGGGAACAAGTCGCCCAGGTAGTAGTGGTTTGCACGAGTTACCAGGTAAAAAACTTTGAGCCCCTGGCGGACTTTCCCCTGACACCGGTAAGGGGACAGATTACCGCGCTGCCCGTCGCACCGCCCAGCAAAAACTTGCGGACTATCGTGAGCGCTCGCGCTTACCTGTCTCCCGCAGTTGCGGGTGCCCATATAGCCGGCGCCACACATGGCTTCAACGATGTGTCGGTCGAACTGCGGGCCTCCGAGCACTTGGAAAACCTGCAAAAACTCTCCGAAATCTCGCCAGCCCTTGTGGAGGCATGGAATAACGATCCACTGAACCCCGCCCGGCTCGGAGGCCGCGCATCGGTACGTGCCTCGGTTCCGGGTGCCATGCCGCTGGTCGGTGAATTCCTCCCGGGGTTATTCACGAGCCTGGGGCACGGCACACGCGGCCTCGTGAGCGCCGGGCTCTCCGGAGAGCTGATCGCAGCAGCTGCCTGTGGGCAACCACTCCCCCTGCCGGAAGCGCTGTCCCGAGAGTTGAATCCCGCAGTGCGATTAGGGAAGCCGCACCGATTATCGGGCGCCGAGTGCTGAAATTGGAAAACGGGGAAAAGGGGAATGGCGAGGCAAAGCGGGATACCGCCAGGATAGCCTAGTCTTTCGCGTTCATCCTGATGCGAGCTTGCGCATCCGCCTTGTTGAGAGCCGAAATCTGGCGGCCGAACGCGTCGCGTGTTTTCCTGTCGGCCTGGGCGCTCTTGATGCTGCGCTCACACCTCCAGCGTTTTCCCGTCTTTGTCACGACCAGACGCATCTCGTCGCGCGTATGGGGAACATGGCAGTGATAGCAATAGATAGTGTTAGGCATGCTCGTGTTGGAAATATTGGCTTAAGTACGGATGTTTGCCCGATATCAGCAGGAAAATTTGGGAGTCAGCCTCTATCAGTCTATCATGAATCAGCCGGGTGAATCGTGAAAAACCATGCATGGCAAACAAAATCGGGGCGGCGGCCCGACTTCGGATAAGCGGCTGGTCTCGAGACCGCTTGTTCCGCACGGACATCGTACCGCGCTTTCCCGATTTCATTTTCATCTTTCGGCCCCTTCCTTTTCCATGTATCCATATATGACTCGAACAAAACGGCCGTTTATCCTGTGATAGATTTTTTGGAGGATGGTGTAACCCCAGGTGGGCATCGCGATTTTGCAAAACCTGACGATCGCTGATACGAGCAATACCCATATCCGCGTATACAAGGTAATGGACAAATAGTTATCGGGAAGGTGTTTCCAGATCCGATAGCGATTTAAAATCAGGTCCGTCAACCCTATTCTGGAATAATGTGACAGCATGATTTGCGCTGGATATCGCTGATCGCCGGGATAGGGGCAGGCGACCTTTTCTCCCGAAAGAAAGTATCTCCTTATTGCGAAGGCCCAGTCATCGCCAAAATATTTAGCATGATCTATCCATAAATTCGGCCTCATGTCCGCCTCGAAAAAATACAATCTTCCATCCTGCTCGGACCGAATGCTGCTGATATTAACGAAACCATCGGCTCCGAGCGCCTTTCCGAGCAGGCTTAGCTCATCAAAAATCTCCTTTTCCAGGAAAGCAAGCTGCGTATATCTTCTGACCGAAGTCGGCCCGAACCGATACTGGTATCTTTCCACCGTGGAGCAGGCGAAATGGATGAGTGCGCCATTTTGGTAAAATGCTTCGAACGATATCTCGCTGCCCTTGATTTTCTTTTGCGCCAAAACGGGATAGATGTGCGGTTTACTTGCTATAGCCCTGAGATCACTTTCGTTTGCGCACTCGAATACGCCTCTTCCGCCCGTGGATGAATCCAGCTTTACGATGGCCGGATACCCCAGCATGGCCAAGGACACTTTGAGTTCCTGCTCATCGCGGGCTATCGCGTAGCCGGGCGTATTGACCCCGCTTTTATCCAGTAGCAGGGACAGGCCGATCTTGGAAAAAATATGGCCGAGATGCTCAATCGATATGACCGGCAGCAGCTTCGCCTTCTCCTCTTCAGGCAGATCGGAATGCAGTATCGCGCCTAACGTCGGATCATCCGTCACCACAACCAGCGAATAGTGCTTCCTGGCCTGGTCGAACGCTGCCCTTACCAGAATGTCGTTGGTTTGCGCAAAAACATGGTTCCGTATCGATTTATTGTGCTTCAAGGAATCGTTGACGGATATGATATCGACGGCAAAACCCGTACGGGTCAACAGTTCCAAAGTCACTGCCATGAAATCTGGCCAGTGCCCGCCGATTAAAAGCGCTTCAAGCTTATGCATCGATTGCCTGCCCGTCCGTATCATCGCCCCATATGAAGCGGCGCAGGATGGTAGTAGATCATTTTCACTGACGGGCTGAAAGCTGTAAAAAATTACAGGAGAACCTCTCCGGGGATGGCCGGCCCAGCCAAGGAAAAAGCCGGTGAGCCGTGGACGAAGCCCGGCATGCCTATGTGCCAGCCAGGTAAACGGGCCTGGGCGATGAATATACCGGACTGAATCAGGGAATATCCCTGAAAATGTGGCCTGGGATGATATGAAGCAAAAGGCCAGCGCAGAGCTGGCCTCGGTTCGAAGATATCAAGAGAAATAGCGATGACGAAAGTGAACGCTCCCCAACTAATCGGCTGGCGTTACCGGAACTGGATATCGTCCGGGATACTGATACGGCTTCCACGAAAATACAGGTCCTCCTCGCGTTCCGCATCATCGACCCTGATCGATGCCTGCATTTTCCACTGTATCAGCGCGTATTCCTCCGTCTCATTCTCCGGCACAACGTTCAATACGCCACCCGTCGTTATGAATGCCTTCATTTTATATCTCCCTATCCCGTCTTCAGAGTTTACCATTCATATGCTGCAGTGGGCTATCTCATGCGCATAGCTTATAGCCAGTCGAGCAGGTCATCGTAGCGCAAAGTATATGCCAACGTATGTCAATCGCCTAACTGGCGTGGCTGAATCCCGGGTAATCACCGGGACATTGCCCGGTTCCGGGTCAGAGGTCATTTACTTCTCTTCATATGCCGGTATAGTTGCGTGATTATGAATGGCAAGAATATCTGCAACTGATCAATATTTGATGAAATGAAAATTCCCATTCCCGAAAATCATCGTTTTTCGTTGCGGGAATTGATCCAAAATTCCTCGACAGATGGAAATATGGAATTCGACTGGTCGCTTATCGAAGATATCTGTGCCGCCAGCGGGATGGACATGGAGGAATTTCTGGATACCCGCGAGCATGGCGCTTTCGCGCTCATACATGAATGGTACGCCGAGCATCGAGGACGAGGCGGCGCTCCCGATCCCGTCATGGAAGATATCCTTATCGCAACGAAAATCGAGGAAGCATTAGGTAGTTCAAATAGAACCAATGGGGATAAAAAAGACTAAACGAATAAGTAAAAATATCCAGGAAAACCCCGGAACATATTTCCGATCGTTTGTACCAGCAATTGGGAGCGAAGTTTAGTGTTTCGGACCAGCTCCTGCCAGCAGGTGGAAAGATTTTTGGACGTCGGCGACCAGTACAGGGAGAACCATATCGATTAGCAACGAGAAAGATGCTATAAATAAAACGGGTGGGAAAAGCATTTTCCCGTTAGCCGTCGAAAAAGGAAATGCGCAGTGAACGAGCCCGTACTTCCACAGGGACAAGCCGATGAAAGCGCGGAAGCTTTTTTTGGTGCCGACACCATAGCGTCTGGCGTGATCGCCGCACTGATAAAACAGTACGGGCCAAAATCAGCTGAAGCAGTATATAAGGCGATAAAGGGCGATGACGTCGTTTTCTTCCGGATATTTGCAAGCTGGCAGGATAGCGAAGGCTATTGCATCCGGCTGGGATTGGAAAATTTGCTCCCCCACGGCGTTTATATAGAGAACATCAGGACCGTGACTCCAGATGATCTTCCGATGAAAGTATTAAAAGATAACATGGGCCTTGGAGAGAACAACGGGGATCAAGGCCGATTATTTGAGCCGATTCTGCTCCCTCCATACGGACCGGCCGGCGCATCCAAAACAGTATGGTTGCGAATCCAGGATCCCGAGTTGAAGCTCCAGAATAAATCCCATGTCAAACTGCAATTCAAGTTGGTTAGACTGGATGAGGTAATCGATGTAGACAAGGAAACCAAATCCTTGACGGTGAGAATCCGGCATCTCGATAATTTCTCCGGCAGCTCGTGATACCCTCCTTTTCTCGACTCATGGGACTGGATGAACTCATCCTCGCTGCAGGCGCTCGCCTACGGCAAGTGATATCATCGCCAAAATGGGCTTGGTCGAACCCCAAAAATATTCTCATTGCAGGATTCGCCTTGCGTGGAACGTTCCCCAGTCTGGTATAATTGCCCGGCTGTCTGGAACAGTTTTTAATCGATCTTTAGCGCCCGTAGCTCAGTTGGATAGAGTACTTGGCTACGAACCAAGGGGTCGTGGGTTCGAATCCTGCCGGGCGCGCCATAATTCCTTAGTAGATTCAGCCGCTTATGTGTGTCACCACTAAGCGGTTTTTCTTTTCAGTGACACTTGATTTTTATACAACGAATCCACTGTAGAAGAGTTTGAGCATTAACAAGGAGACGAGTTATGCCTCACGATAGACGCAAGAATGATACCGCACATCATGAGCCAGAACGGCGAGTCGGGGACCGGCGCAGACTATCCGACAGGAGAAAGGATTACCGTAATTACGGTACCCCTTGGACAGAGGAGCAGATCCAATTATTGAAAAGCCTGATCAGCCAGGAAATTCCCCTCAGGCGGCTCGCCCAGATACTGGGGCGAACATCGTCCGCCGTCGATACGAAAGTAAAACAGGTCAGCAATTCTGATAAGAAAGTTGCGTGATGGAATAATCTCCCATGCATTTTACCTCCCGGGAATAAGCACTGCCGCGCCGGTCAGCTTTCCTTCCCGCAACCTTGTCAAGGCCACGTTCGCTTGAGGCAGGGCGAAAGATTCGGTGGTTACCTTGATGGGTATCTGCGGCGCCAGCGCGAGGAATTCTTCCGCATCGCGCCGCGTCAGATTGGCGACCGAAACCAGCCGCTTTTCCCGCCAGAGGATATCGTAAGGAAAGGCCGGAATGTCGCTCATGTGGATGCCTCCGCATACCGCAGTCCCGCCCGGCCGGATCGCACGCAGCGCCGCCGGCACCAGCGAGCCCACCGGCGCGAAAATAATCGCGGCATCGAGTTCTTCCGGCGGCATGGCATCCGATCCGCCCACCCACGCCGCTCCCATCCGGCCGGCAAAAATCTGTGCCGCGTCGTCACCGGCGCGGGTGAAGGCAAATAGCTTGCGCCCTTGATAGGCCAGTATTTGCGCCACGATATGCGCAGCTGCGCCAAAGCCGTAAATACCCACCCGCTTCGCTTCTCCGGCCATTTTCAGCGCACGATATCCGATGAGTCCCGCGCATAGCAGAGGGGCAGCTTCGACGTCGCTATAAAGATCCGGAATGCGAAAACAATAGCGTGCATCCGCGACGGTATAACCGGCATAACCGCCGTTGATTTGGTATCCGGTGAACCTGGCCTTCGGGCACAGGTTCTCCATGCCATTGCGGCAATACCGGCACTCGCCGCACGTCCAGCCCAGCCAGGGGATGCCGATGCGTTGCCCGATGGAAAAACTATCCACATCAGCGCCGCACGCTTCCACCTGGCCTACGATTTCGTGCCCGGGAATAATGGGAAAATTTGGGTCGGGCAGTTCTCCGTCGATCACATGCAGATCAGTGCGGCACACCGCGCACGCCGCTACCTTCACCAGCAATTCGCCCGGGCCCGGCTGGGGCCGGGGGATGGTGCGCAGTACCACCGGTTGCCCGGGCTCTTCCAGCACCATTGCCTGCATCGATGTGGTTTGTTCGATCACCATTGCAGCCTCAGCGGCGATAAAACTTATTGGAAGTTGAGTCGTCCATATCCATACCCGGCGGCTTTAATACGGCTGCTGGGAATCAACCTGCAAAGCGGCATATGAGAGCAGCCCGCGAGGAGATGCCGCAAATTTGCGGCTTGTCTTCTCCAACATATACCCCTGGAATATACCCTTGAGCTTTTAATTTTTGGCTATGGTCGAAAATGATGGATCGGGAAATCATGGCGTCTATCCGCCGCTGAATGTTCTCAAACCGGTGGCGCAAAATCTCTGGATAGTCGATGGCCCTGTCATCCGGTTTGGCCTGCCCTGGCCCAAAATACCCTTTCCGACCAGAATGACGATCATCCGCCTCGCTTGCGGCGAGCTACTGATCCACTCCCCCACCTGCCTGACCCCCAGCCTGAAAACGGCAGTGGAAAAGCTGGGAATCCCCCGCTGGATTGTCGGCCCGAACCGTATCCATTATTGGTGGATTCCCGACTGGAAAAGCGCTTATCCGGCTGCGACAGTTTACCTCGCCCCGCTCATAAAAGAACAGGCGGCGAATCGCATCGATTTCGACTTTACCGGGCTGGATCACGATTGCGGCTATCCCTGGGATGGGGAAATCGCCACCCTTCCTGTCAAGGGTAAATTCATGACGGAGATCGAGTTCTTCCACTATCCGAGCCGGACGCTGCTCCTGACAGATCTTATAGAAAACTTTGAGCCGGAAAAGCTTGACTCGTTCCTTATGCGCGGGCTGACATGGCTGGGCGGCGTGCAGGATCCGGACGGAAAAATGCCGCGCGACATGCGCCGGACTTTTTCCAGAAAAGAATTAAGGAAAGCCATACAGAAAATGATTCAATGGGATCCTGTACGAATCGTCCTTGCCCATGGCCGGTGGTATGAAGAGAATGGGGTACCTGAATTGCGCCGCGCGTTTCGATGGCTGCTTGACGAGCCCGACGTCTAGAATAGACCGCACGGAATGACCGGGATTTCTTTCCCGGCCTTCGTGAAATCATTAAAGCGCCTTGCGAAAAGTCAGGCTGATGCGGTTGTTGCCGGTCAATGGGTGATAGCTCTCCTTGATTGGCAGCACTCCGTGATAGCGCAACCTCGATGGCCCGCCCCATACCATTACGTCGCCATGCTTCAGTTGCATGCGCTCCGCCTTATCCTCCCGACGCAGGCCGCCCCAGAGAAAAATCGCGGAAACTCCCAACGAAACGGTAACGATGGGCGCACCGAAATCCCGCTCGTTTTTATCCTGGTGCAACGATACGCGCGCACCGGGCGCGTAGCGATTGATGAGGCAGGCATCGGGACGGAAATCTTCGAAGCCGGCTGCCTTCGCGGCATTTGTCGCCAGCTTCCGAAATGAGTCCGGCATGGAGGGCCACGCCTTCCCGCTCTCGGGATCGATGGAATCATAACGGTATCCGGTGCGATCCGTGACCCAGCCGCAAGATCCGCAATTGGTCAGCGCGACCGACATCCGAAAGCCGCCGGGCGTGACCATGTGGCGAAAAGGCGCCTGCACCGAAATATCCAGAAGTGCGGCACAGATCGCCGTATCATCCGCCAGCGCAAAGCCGCGCAGTATCGCTGCGCCAACGCCCAGTTCCTCGGGAACTTGCTGGCCTTGCTCTTTTTCTTCCGCTGCGAACAGATCCAATGTCACTCATGCTCTCCAGTTACGTACTCTCAGCCGCTTCCGAGGATGCTGCATTTTCTTGCTGGGACTTCCCGGATCCGCTCCCG
>DASZUL010000047.1:0-116801 GCA_035547595.1 Nitrosospira sp. | reverse complement strand
GAGAGCAGGGGACTGCTCGATGATCAGGAACGAATGGATGCCAGCCCTGCGCAGGGCGATTCCCATACAGATTCCGGAAACTCCTGCGCCTAGAATGATCGCATGATAGGGTTCGCTCATTTCCTGCTCCCCAGGCGGGTTTAGGCGAACCTGTTCAGTGGAATTCAATATCTTTTATCCGGCCACCCGTCGTCTTCCGGCATAAATAGGGAAGAAGTGCCTGGGCGGTCGGTATGCGGCTGATGCATAATGTGTACCCGAGCCCTGAAAAACAAGGTGTTTCCATCAGCGCCGTGTCCATTAGCGGGAGTAGCGGTATATTTGGCGCATGTGTTACAAGTACCGGGTGCCGGGCCTTGCCGGGTTTTGATGCATACTTTTTTCTAATCTGGAGGTGACATGGGCGACTTGGGGCTGGTACCCTGGCTGATTTCATTCGCCGTTTTTTTCGTTTTTCCATTCTGGAGAATTCTGGACCGGGTAGGCTTCAAGCCCGTATTTTCGCTTCTGGCACTCATTCCGGGCGGTGTGCTGATCCTCCTCTGGGTCATCGCGTTGGCAAAGTGGCCGGCGTCGCCCCAGGTCAAAAAGAATGAGGTACCTCCCGATCCTCCTGATCCTCCCGCCTTGCCCGGCCCCGGCCAGGTTCCTTAGCGCCTGCCATCGTACCAGACGGACAGTTGCTTCCTGTCCTGCAAGGCCTTGCGCGGATGCAGCATGAGGCGCAGCATCTGCGCGGCCATTTCGGGTCCCGAGTAGAGCTTTACCTTGCGCGCCGAAGTTTCCAGCGGATGCCGCGCCAGGATGACGAAATCCAGGCCGCGCTTCCGTCCCCATTTTTTCAGGAGTTCGCTCAGGTCTATCTCGTCGGCGGCGTAAAGCTGTTGGTTGAAGCCGCCGACATCGCGAAACGCATCGGCGCGGCATACCACCAGCGCGCCCGCCGCCCAGCGGAAGAGGGTGGATATGCGCGTCCACAACCGTAATCCGCCATCGGCCCACCAGGGCAATCCCTCCATTTTGATGGTGCTGCCGCAGCCGACGCTCTTTCCTTCCTCGATCAGCCGCAGGATATCGCCCAGCAGTTCCGGACTCAAGGTGCTGTCGGCATCCACGAACAGCAGCCAGTCGCCGGTGGCGACCGCGGCGCCGGCATTGCGCGCCCTGCCGATCTGGTTGACCGGTTCGAAAACCACCTGTGCTCCCGCCTGCCGCGCCAGGTCCGCCGTGGCATCAGTGGAATTGTTATCGACTACGATGACTTCGGAACTGAAATCCGGCCTGGCATTGGCGCCAAGTGCGGCGGAAACCGAGCGCAGGCAGTGCTCGATCAGGCGCTCCTCATTGAAGGCGGGGATGATGATGGAAAGATGCATAGAATTCTGATTTTGTAGGCTGAGCTGCAATTATCACTGCGCTTCGGCCAGATGGGAAAACCCATGTCATAAATTTTTGCTCTCGCTATCAACGATACCTCGGCTGGATCGAGGTGAATTTAGAGTTGTATGGTAATGAAAAAGTATATACTTAATTAGTATTAAAAGTGAGAGGATAACATGCCAAAGGAAGCCGTTTTTACAATGAAACTGGAACCCGAGCTGCGTGCCGAGTTTATGGCTGAAGCGGAGGCCATACACCGGCCTGCATCCCAGGTGCTGCGCGAGTTGATGCGTGAGTTTGTTCAACGGCAACGGGAAGCAAGGGAATATGATGAATTTCTGAACCGCAAGGTCGAGATTGCCAGAAACTCGATGCGCTCCGGCTCAGGCCGGCCAAATGAGGAGGTTGAAGCTGAATTTGCTGCACGACGCGCCAATGCAACGAACCGGACGTGAAGGTTATCTGGACGCCAGAGGCACAGCGGGATCGTCTCGACATATGGGACTATATTGCAGCCGATAATCCGCTTGCGGCCGCCCACATGGATGCGCTGTTCAGGGATACCGTTGCGGAGCTAGCAAACTACCCGATGCTGGGCCGGCCCGGTAAGGTAGCAGGCACCCGTGAGTTGGTTCCATATGGAAACTACCGCCTGGTGTACGAGATCAATGCCGAAACGGTATGCATACTAGCCCTTGTTCATACGGCCCGGCAGTGGCCGCCAATACGGGAATAGAAGCGGATGAAATACGTAATTTAATCTTCAGTAATATAATTTAACATAATATACATTATGAGCAAAATTGATTAGGGTGTCGTTCCCCATGTCCGTGGTACGGCAAACCCATACCCCAACCTGCAGGATGGGCCTCCGCATGCGCTATGTTAGCCGCCGTACAGAAACCCGGCGGATCTAATGGAAGAATGCATCCAGGTATCCACTTTTTCTCCCTCTTGTAGTGGATATCACTGACCCGGCAAAGGCCAACTACTCCTTGCCGGGTCTTTTTACATCGCGTCCTTCTCTTGAAGGAATTTCATGAATGCGCATGATGCGCTTCCGATGAAGCCCCTTTGCTGATCATCCAATAATTATCCTTGAAACGTATTGCGGCGGAAAACGTGATTGCTTATCATAACAAGCGACAATACGAGACCAGTGCATGCTTCCTGGTCCAGGATAGCGGATGGCCAGCTTCCGAAAGATGATCGTAACGGCGCCCGCTATGAGATCTCTTTCCGAGACTGACTTGATAAAAAAGGAGAAGACGTGAACATCATTGCGGCTATCTTCATGACATTGATTGCAGCCACCGTACAAGCCGATTCCATCTACGACACCCCGGATGCCGAAACCCGATTCAAGGAAGCGCAGCGCCATGTAAAAAGTCTCATGGATGCGGGAAAGTATCAGGAAGCTTCGAAATACATGAGCGTCTACAAGACCCTGGCCTGCGAGGCTGCGGAACAGAAGGCAGGAAAGAGTGCCGAGGAAGGCACGGCGGCCTGCGCAAGCAGAAGCACTCCAATCGGCCTCGCCTCAGGCGCTAACGCCCATCCTGTCGACTCAAGCGCGAATTCGCTGCTGGGTCCCGGCTTCACTGTTCACAAGCGAACCATGCCAGGTTCCTCCACCATGCTGGATGGTTCCACGCCGTCCCTGTTTGTTTTTGACCCCCGAACCGTTCCCGGCTCGGACTCGAGTTCCAGTTCCAGCCCCAGCAGGAAAACGGATGCATGGACGGGTACCCCCTAATCTTTCCATTTCCTCGGGCGCAGCGGGGAGCCTTGAATTATTTTGGGTTGGAACTCCCGGGGATGGGGGTGTATGATGCTGCCCTGCCCATGAACACTGAACAATCTCGACCAAACCGGAGGCAGTTTTGAGAATCGCGAGAATAGCGTATTTCGCCATAATGGTTTCTTTCGGCGCAGCATATCTAGGCCCCCAGGCAATCGCCGCGGGTAATGATGGTTCCGCTGCTGCAAGTACTACGGGGGGAATGCCCAGCAATGAAGGCAAGGTGCTTTCCACGCTGGATGCGCCGGGTTATACCTACATGGAACTGGCAAATACCGAGAAGCGTTTCTGGATCGCCGCTCCCACCACAAGGGTAAAAGCCGGAGACCGTGTCAGGTTCGAGCAAAGCCTGGTGATGAAGAATTTCAACAGCAAGACTCTCAACCGGACTTTCGACCAGATCATCTTCGTCAACTCCGCGACAGTGATCAACTGAATACTAGAAAAAACTTTAATAAAGTCATTCAATAAACTGTTTTATAGCTATTTTTCGACCCTCCTCCGGCGCTGAGGTTTTTTAGTTTTCTCTTCATTTTCCTCAGAAACAGGATCAACAAATCCCACGAAAAGCTTGTTTTTAAGCTTTTTTAACTCATCGCGATACTCCGCGGCTTTTTCGAACTCCAGGTTCTTCGCAGCCGTCAGCATCTGCTTCTCCAGTGCTTTGACTTCCTTGGTGAGCTGCGCCTCGCTCATGGCGTCATACCGGGCCTGCACCTGCGCCGCCTTGAGCTGCTGCTGCGCCGTTTCCATGTTGTAGACGCCATCGATCAAGTCCTTTACGCGCTTGTGCACTCCTCGCGGCGTAATGAGATGGACCTTGTTGAACAGGATTTGCTTGTTGCGGCGGCGCTCGGTTTCATCCATTGCACGGCGCATGGAATCGGTAATCCTGTCCGCATAAAGCAGCGCCGTGCCATTGATGTGGCGCGCCGCGCGACCGATCGTCTGTATCAATGAACGCTCCGAACGCAGGAAGCCTTCCTTGTCGGCGTCGAGTATGGCCACCAGCGACACCTCGGGGATGTCCAATCCTTCCCTCAGCAGGTTGATGCCGACCAGGACGTCGAATTGCCCCAGGCGCAGGTCGCGGATGATTTCCACGCGCTCCACGGTATCGATATCGGAATGGAGATAGCGCACCTTGATGCCGTGGTCCGAAAAATAGTCCGTCAGGTCCTCGGCCATGCGCTTGGTCAACGTCGTGACGAGCACGCGCTCGCTTTTCGCCACCCGCAAACTGACCTCGGACATCAGGTCGTCCACCTGGGTGGCCGCGGGCCTCACTTCGACCTGGGGGTCCACCAGTCCGGTAGGCCGCACCACCTGCTCCACCACCTGCCCGCTGTGGGCGCGCTCGAATTCCGCCGGCGTGGCGGAAACGAAAACGGTTTGCGGCATCATTTTCCTGAATTCGTCGAACCGCAGCGGGCGGTTGTCCAGCGCCGAGGGGAGGCGGAATCCGTACTCGACCAGGTTTTCCTTGCGGGAACGGTCGCCCTTGTACATGCCGCCTACCTGGGGAACGGTCACGTGGCTCTCGTCGATGACCATCAACGTGTCCGGCCGCAGGTAGTCCATCAGGGTGGGTGGCGGTTCCCCCGGTTTCTTTCCCGACAAGTGCCGTGAATAATTTTCGATACCCTTGCAAAATCCCAGTTCATTAAGCATCTCCAAGTCGAAGCGCGTACGCTGCTCCAGGCGCTGCGATTCCACCAGCTTCTGGTTCTGCTGGAAAAAATCGATACGCTCCCGCAATTCCGCCTTGATGGTTTCGATCGCGCGCAGCGTGGTGCTTCTTGGTGTGACGTAATGGCTGGAAGGATAAACGGTATAGCGCGAGACTTTTTTCTGGGTATGCCCGGTGAGCGGATCGAACAGCACCATGCTTTCCACTTCGTCATCGAACAGCGATACCCGCACGGCGGTTTCGGAGTTTTCCGCCGGAAAAATATCGAGCACATCTCCCCTCACCCTGAACGTTCCGCGCGTGAACTCGAACTCGTTGCGCTGGTACTGCATTTCAGCCAGGCGCTGGATGGCTTCCCGCTGGGTGATTTTATCGTTCTCGCGCAGGTGCAGGATCATGCCGTGATAGTCCACCGGATCGCCGATACCGTAGATGCAGGAAACAGTGGCGACGATGATGGCGTCGTCCCGCTCGAGCAGCGCCTTGGTGGCGGACAGGCGCATCTGCTCTATATGCTCGTTGATGCTGGAGTCCTTCTCTATGAAGAGATCGCGCGATGGCACATAGGCTTCCGGCTGGTAGTAGTCGTAATAGGATACGAAATACTCCACGGCGTTTTCAGGGAAGAATTCGCGCATTTCGGCGTAGAGCTGCGCCGCCAGCGTCTTGTTCGGAGCCATGATGATTGCGGGCCGGGCAAGCCGTGCAATCACGTGCGCCATGGTGAAGGTCTTGCCCGAACCGGTCACGCCGAGCAGCGTTTGAAACGCAAGTCCATCATTTATTCCCTCGACCAGTTTGTCGATCGCCCCAGGCTGGTCGCCGGCGGGGTTAAAGGATTGATGCAGCTTGTATAAACTATTAGGATAGGTAATGATCACAGGTATAATGCGCGGCTTGATTATTTTCCGGTATATTGAAATCCATTCTCCGGCTTATCTTATCACGCAGCAAAGCCGTCACCAGTGCAAGACATCAAGGACATCATCGTGGAACTTTCATCGCGCGTTCGGGCTATCAAGCCCTCCCCCACTCTTGCGGTAACCGCCCGGGCTGCCCGGCTCAAGGCCGAAGGCAAGGACATTGTCGGGCTGGGAGCGGGCGAACCGGATTTCGACACGCCCCAGTACATCAAGGATGCTGCGGTTGCCGCAATCAACAAGGGATTGACCAAGTACACGGCAGTGGGAGGCACGCCCGGGCTGAAAAATGCGGTGATCGCGAAGTTCAGGCGCGATAACGGCTTCGACTATACGCCCGCGCAGATCCTGGTTTCCTGTGGCGGCAAGCAAAGTTTTTTCAACCTGGTGCTTGCGACCATCAATCCGGGCGACGAGGTCATCATTCCGGCTCCCTACTGGGTCTCGTATCCGGATATCGTCCTGATCGCGGAGGGAAAACCCGTCATCGTCGGGACGGGCATCGAGCAGGGCTTCAAGATAACGGCGGCGCAACTGGAAGCGGCCATCACGCCGAGGACGCGGATGTTCGTCATCAACAGCCCCAGCAATCCCTCGGGCGGCGTATATTCCCTGGATGAGCTCAAGGCCCTGGGCGAAGTCCTGATGCGGCATCCCGATATTCTCATTGCCACGGATGACATGTATGAGCATATCCTGCTGTCGGGCGGCAGGTTCGTCAACATCCTCAATGCCTGCCCCGACCTTTATCCACGCACCATCGTGCTCAACGGCGTATCCAAGGCCTACGCCATGACCGGCTGGCGGATAGGCTATTGTGGCGGCCCGGCGCGCATCATCACCGCCATGGAAAACATCCAGTCCCAGAGCACTTCCAACCCTTCCTCGATCTCGCAGGCGGCCGCGGAAGCGGCGCTCAACGGCGACCAGTCCTGCATGCTGCCCATGGTGGAGGCATTCAAGCAACGCAACCGGTTTGTGACTGATGCGCTGAATGCCATTCCCGGCGTCAGGTGCTTGTTGTCGGAAGGCGCATTTTATGCGTTTGCCGATACGCGCGAGGCAATTACGCGGCTGCATGCAAAGGGCGTGCTGAGCGACCCCAGCGATATTGCCCTCAGTGAATACCTGCTGGAGCATGGCGGGGTCGCGGTCGTGCCTGGCTCGGCTTTCGGCGGAGACGGTTATATCCGTCTTTCATTCGCTACCGCAATGGCCAACCTGGAAAATGCGCTGCAGCGCATCTCGAAGGCTTTGGCTTAATAGCTTCCGGCTTAAAAGATTTTGGCTTGAAGTCCGTGAAACGCTTATTTTCCCGGCGCGTCGATGGGCGTGCTTGGAAGATGGGCAAGTTCCGGATACTTCTCCAGTGCCCGGGGACGATCAAATTCCACCAGTTTCTGCGCGGCGGCGGTAAAGGCCTGCTGGCTATCCGTCTGGACGCGGGTATCGGTGGCGGGCTTGAGTTCCACGGAACTGGTGATGGTATCGGCCGGCGGCCGCGGCACATCGGTGCGCGGCTGCGCAAGCGCCTGGGCCAGCACCTGCGACACGCTCTGAATGCCTGCTTCCCTTCTCCGCTTGACCTCTTCATTGTAATCCGGGGTACCGGCAAATTTCTCCGATAGCAGTTGCAGGATGGAAGTGTGATCCATCGCACCCTTGAACACCGTGCCGGGGGCGATCCACGGCGATGCCACCAGCGCCGGGACCCGGGGGCCGGTACTCGTGAATCCCTCCGAAAACAGCGCGCCCGGCGGCAAGGCGGCGGAAATCGGCAAAGGCGGCACATGGTCGAAAAACCCCCCATGCTCATCATGTGTGGTGATGAAAAGGGTGCGGTTCCATTTGGCGGCGTCCTTGCTCAGCAGGTCGTATATGTCGCGCAGGAAATGCTCTCCCTGGCCGATAGGCGTAGGCGGATGATTGTCATTCGGCGTCCAGCCGAAATGCACGGGAGAATCGGTATATTCAGGCTCGATGAATATCACCTGGGGCATCTCGGAAGGCGATTCGGAGGAGAAATCCCCCGGAAACTGCCTGAAGCTGCGGAAGTTAGGGCCCAGCACATCGTGAAACCGGTCAAATAAGGTGAAAAACGAGATGCCGCAGTGGTACACGCGCCAGCTGATGTTGCGGGTATTGAGCCATTCGAAGATGAAGCTTTCACCGACCGTGGGTATGGGGCGGGCTTTGGTGTCGTCGATCAGGGAATAGCCGGTGTAGGCGATCGAGCGGTTGGGCTGGGTATCCGTCGGCAGCGGCGCAAACCAGTTATCGCATACCGCGTAGTTCATCGCCAGGAAATTCGATATCGAGACGTCCCCGGGAGAAAGAAAACCCATCGATGGCGGATCGGTCACCTTGCTTCCGGTCGCGTTGAAATATGCCTGGACGAAACCGCTCATGGTAAAGGCGCCGCCAGCCTGCCCCAACTGGGTGCTTACCATGGATCGGCTGTGAGGCAGGTCGTGCAGGAACGGGCCATCCTTCAATTCAAAGGGCTGATAGCCCTGCCCGTCCAGGAAATTCGCGTAGGCCGGATTCTGCTCGGGGTCGATCAGTCCCGCCACATCCTGGCGGTCGTTGAACCGCTTCATGCTCAGATGCCCCAGGACATGATCGAATGAGCGGTTTTCCATCATGACAATGACGATGGTCTGGATCTGGTCGAGCATTGCCATGGCTTTTCTCCTTGCTCTCTTTTTCTTTACTTTTTTTGCGCCGCACAGCTCATCTGCATATTGACGGTCAGGCGGCGTGCAACCGCCGCAAGGGCGTTCTCACACGTTTCTTCAGGGAGGACAGGGCTGGTTATCGTCCATGTGCCCATTGCGGGAACGTTTTTGAAACGGTCTGTTCCGTCTTTTGGCGGAATCTCCACTTCCAAGTCATCCTTGCGGACTATCAATGGCCGGGGGTAGTTATTGGCAACCAGCTCGGCATGAATGCCCGAGGAAGCATCCTGTTGCTGGACGGTGAACGAAACCGATATCGACTGCGGCTGGCCGCTGCACTGGGCGATACCACCCCATGTCCTGGCACTTTTGCCGGGTACCACCTGCACGTCCCATTCACGCTGCGCGCTCTTGAGCGCCCCCGGCACCTTGAGGATAAAGCGCGTGCTTTCCGCCGGATTCACCATCCTTGAACCTTCCACCGGCACCTCCCCCATGCCGGCCAGTAGCGGGACCGCATCCAGCGTGACGCTGGCATTGTTGCCGGAAGCGGCCCAGTCGATTTTTACCGTCTCGCCGGGACAAATGGTGCTGGGGGCCACGTTGAAGGTTTTGATCTGGGCGCAACCGGCGAGGAATGGTGCCGCCAGAAGCGCAGCCAATATGAGCGAACGGTCGGGCACATTGGATGCCGCCTTCTCCGGATTTATTCTCGGTATCATGGAAGCTTGTGGTTTCAGGTAACAGGCGGGGGCTGGCATGGCAGGTTACCAATAACCGGGAGGCACCATATACAGGCCCGTGTCCCATTTCCATTCCCGGATCGGATTTTCCGTCATGGCATTTTTGTCATCCGGCTGGGCAGTCCAATGAAAATCGCACACATTTCCGTTATGGCCCACGAAAGTATGGATGCCGCCATTGGCCACTCCCACGAAAAACGGCACATTTTCCAATTTTTGCAGCTGTGCTTCGGTTTCGCTATCGGGCGCCACTCCCCGATAACCGGTGATGACGTCATCGCAGCGTACGCCATCCGATCCGGAGACGGGAGATTTCCACACCCGGGAGCCCGCCTTTGCCATGTTGAGCGCACCCAGTTTTTCGCGCTCTCCCGCTCCGGCAAGGTCGGCGGCGGTTCTCGGCGAATAGAAAATTGCGGTCCAGCCGTCCTTCTGCAATTCCTCGCACAGAACCGTGCCTCGCAGATCGGCCTCCTTGACTCGCTGGCTTATTTCTGCGGCGCGCTCGCCATGATCGGCTCCCTCGTATGCAGCCTTCACATTCTGCATCACCCAGCCGATGCACGAGCTTTCCTGCAATCGGATGGATTGCCCGGAGGAATTCTCGATTTCAACTGCCCCGGGCTCCAGCGCGCCGAGCCGCCAGTTTCCCGCGCTCATAGCATCGATCTCACCCTGAAGCGTGGGACGATTCCCCCGAAGAATATCTTCATGAAAGCGCGAGTGGTCGCCATAATAGAGGCCAACCCCGATGCGATCGATCGATGTCTGGTGGGCGCTGGTTTTCTCCGTGATGCTTCTGTCGCCCTCTTGCGCGAGCTTTCGCCAATCTCCAGCACCTCCGGAAGCTTCGCCATTGCCCGCATGGGTGAAGAGCCAATCTGCGATGGATAAAGCCGCATTGTCCGAGACGGTATTGACATTTCCGTCGTGATCGAAGCTGTCGATGATCTCCCACAGTTTTTCGAGATTCTCGGTGGTGCCGGCAATAACGCCGTTTCCGGCGATACTTCCCGTATCCAGCTCGGGGTGGGCGCTTCGCAACTCCGTAGCGTTTATCGATTTCCCCTTCAATCGAGCGAGAAAGGTCGCATGATCCAGTTTTGGCATTCCTGTCACTCCCTGTGATGGCAGTTGAACAAAACGAGGCAGACAAACGAGCGATAGCCAGCGATTGGCGCCGCACTCCGGTTCGAACTGATCCGGCACATCCCTACCTAACTTTAGCAGCAAATTCGAAAAGTTCAATGCGACACGCCGGGAAATGGCTGCAACAAAAACCTCAACCATATCGTCATGACAGCGTTCAATAACGCACTGTTTAACCGGTATTTCGAGCGGTCATGGGGTTTTCGGAACAGTGGATGCCCAGCCGGAACGAGGCGGCAGAAAATGACAAAATAATATTGCCGCCTGTTATGGATCTGATATCTCGGCGATTATTTGTTGACGCCAAAAACTCCGCACTATAAGATTCACGCGAATTTTGAAATTCCACTTATCTTTAGGAAGATGCGGCCTCGCAGCGGGCCGCAGGCGCCTTGACAATATTCTGGTGCGGTCCGGTATTTCGCCGCTACCCGATCCCCGCTTCGCGAGGGCTGCTCCGGGACTCCCGCTTTTACCGGTTATTTACTCAACGGGGATTTGCCTTGCTTTCCCAAAAACACTAGTTACATAGATTGTTGACTATTCGATCGACTTTACGGGGGAATAAAGAACTATGAAAACAATAACTATGAACAGGACCATAACATCTGCTTTGCTGATGCTGGCGATGGCGGCGCCGCTTGCTATTTCCACGAATGCAGGAAGCGCCGCGCTATCCATCGGCTCAGTCATCCATGAAACCATTACTTCTCCCAATTTCAGCTGCGGATCGTTCGTCGGCGGAACCATAACCGGCTCTGGAACGAGCAGCCTGCTCGGGCAGGTGTCGATCTCCGGAAAAGACTGCATTACGCCTTTCCCGGATGGACATTTTTCTTTCGCTGGCAAGATGACTTTTGGCACTGCGAGCGGTTCCATCTTTGCAGACTATGAAGGGCTTTTCACCCCGACAATTTTTCCATCCGTATTCTTATTCACCGATTCTTCATTCACGATAACTGGAGGGACGGGAAGTTTTCAGAAAGCGAAGGGGGACGGGACATTCATCGGCGGCGAGAATATAGTGAGCGGGAACGGTTTGCTTCTGGTTACCGGAACCATAAGCAACTACACGAAATTGAAGCCATCCGGCTTGCAGTTAAGCTCTCTCACAAGCTCTCTCACACCCGCTCCGGACGGATCATACGACGCGGCCGCCATTGCCGCGCTCGATCCAACACCCCTATTCCCCGGGACGACTCTCGGACAATATCTGGTGATAGACCAGAGTGCGTCCGTGTTGGCTGATACTCCCGTGCCCGAACCGATGTCGCTCGCCCTGCTGGGAATCGGCCTCGCGAGCTTCGCGCTGGCAAGGCGGCGCAAGCCTTTCATCCGGCAGGTTATCTAGAACCCGGGTACGCTTGCCCGCCATCGTGGCAGGTGGCGGGTGGCCGGTATACTCATGGGGAAGATTGAGGAAGCCTTTCCGCGGCCGCCCGGACTATTTCCAGCATGGTGTGCATGCCTTCCGTAATCAGTTTCTCGATCACCGGCGTGAAATGGGGAAGGGACAGCATCAGGGCTATCATTCCGACCATGAGCGTGATAGGGAAGCCGACGGCGAAAATATTCAACTGGGGGGCGGCACGGGTCAGGATGCCCAGGGCAAGGTTGACGATCAGCAGCGCCGTTACCACCGGCAGGGCGAGCCCCAAGCCTGCCTCAAAGATCCTGCCCCCCCAGTAAGCCAGGGTTTGCCATCCCGCCGCTGATACCGGCTCCGTGGAAATGGGAAATACGCTGAAGCTTTCGGTGAGCACCGACAGCATCAGCAGATGCCCGTCCACGGCAAGAAAGATGAGCGTGGCCAGCAGGCCGACGAACCGCGCCACGACGAGCGTGCTGCCATCGCTACGCGGGCTGAAAAAGGTAGCGAAGCCCAAACCCATCTGCAGCCCGGCAATCTCTCCCGCCATTTCCACCGCGCTGAAAACGATGCGCATCGCGAAGCCCATCGCCAGGCCGATCACGATTTGCTGGCCCAGTATCAGCAATCCTTCCATCGATCCCGGCTCGACCTTGGGCAGCGGACCCAGCGCGGGCGAGACGATCAGGGTAAGGCATACTCCCAGGCCGATTTTCACCCGCATGGGAATGGCCGCGTTTCCCAGCAAGGGCGCGGCGGCCAGTAACGCCAGGATGCGCGCCAGTGGCCACAGGAAGGAGGTCAACCACGTGTTGAGGTCGGCGGAGGTGAGGGTAATCATAGGCGTACTGCCAGGAATCGTCCCGGGCAGAAGCTACCCCACCATGGCGGGAATGCTCTCGAACACCTGCCGCATGTAGTCCGTCATCACGCCGAGCAGCCATGGACCGGCCACCACCAGCGTCGCGAACAGCGCCACCAGTTTCGGTATGAAAGACAACGTCATTTCATTGATCTGGGTGGCGGCCTGGAAAATGCTGATCATCAACCCCATCGCCAGTGCTACCAGCAACAGCGGGGCGGAAACCAGGAGGGTTATTTCCATGGCTTTCTGGCCCATGGTCATTACGCTTTCGGGTGTCATCGTTTTCCTTGTAGGTTCGAAGAATAATGCTGCAGGAGGCGGGCGAAGAGTGGATATGCCTTATCAGCCGCTACTGCAGTTGCTGTCATTATGCGGGTGCCGCTGCTTCCATCGTTCAATAAAAACTTTCCGCCAGCGAACCGATCAGCATATGCCACCCATCCACCAGCACGAACAGCATGATCTTGAACGGCAGCGCCACCAGCGCGGGTGAGACCATCATCATCCCCATGGACATGAGCACGGAAGCCACGACCATATCGATGATCAGGAAGGGGATGAATACCGCGAAACCAATCTGGAACGCCGTTTTCAGCTCGCTGGTGACGAAGGCCGGGACCAGCACCCGCAGAGGTACCTCTTCCGGCCCGTTCAACTGGGGCGTGCCGGAAAGCTTGACGAAAAGCGCCAGATCAGCCTCCCGGGTCTGCTTCATCATGAAAGCCTTGAGCGGCGCCGCACCCTTCTCCAGCGCCTGGGCTTGCGTGATCTTGCTGGCGCTGTATGGCTCGTAGGCATCCGTATAGATCTTGTCGAAAACCGGGCCCATCACAAAGAACGTCAGGAACAGCGCGAGACCGACGAGCACCTGGTTGGGAGGTGAAGACTGCGTGCCGAGCGCCATGCGCAGCAGCGACAAGACGATGATAATGCGGGTGAAACCGGTCATCATCAGCAAAACAGCGGGAAGAAACGTGAGCGCGGTCAGCAGCAGCAGTGTCTGCAGGCTCAGCGAATAGCTCTGTCCTCCACCGGCGGCAGGCGCGCTGGTGAAAGCAGGCAGGCCCACCGCTTGCGATTGTGCCGCCAGGGCCAGCGATGGCAACGCCAGGAATGCGACTCCCAGCGCAACGCCGCATCCGTTTCGATGCACGCGCCGTCCGTCAAACAAAGAGGACGACGCATTGCTGATACCCCTGTTCATGGTATCGACGTCATTCGCCATTTCGCTTCTCCACCACACGTTTCAACCATCCGGGGAAATAATCATTGGCTGCCGCATCAGCACTTCGAGGAGCACTGGCGAGAGGATTTTCTCCCTTCGGCATGCTGTGCAGGGCAGTTACGTGTCCCGGGGCGACACCCACCACCAGCCACGTATCATTGACTTCGATCAGCACGACGCGCTCCCGCTGGCCGACAGCGGAACCGCCAATGACCCTTATCGCTCCGGCACCGCCTCGCGGCATGCCGCCGAAGCGGCGCAGCAGCCAGGCGCATCCCGCCATGACGGCAAGCACCAATCCAAGTCCAAGCATGACCTGAAGCATGCCGCCATCGGTGGCGGAAGGAGGCGCCTGCGTAGCCTGCCCGGCAGCATGAGCGGACAGGGAGCAGCAGCCGGAAGAAAAGGCGGCGATGAAGTGGCGCGACACCGTTGACGCCGTAAGCGCCGGAAAACGATAAATGCCTGGAGTATTCATTTAGTCAAAGGAGGTGAATTCGTCGATGTCAGCGATTCAGCTTCCGGATGCGCTCGCTCGGCGTGATGATGTCGGTAAGGCGGATGCCGAACTTGTCGTTGACCACCACCACCTCCCCCTGGGCAATCAGGTACCCGTTCACCAGCACGTCCATCGGTTCGCCGGCCAGTCCGTCCAGCTCGACCACCGATCCCTGGGCCAGCTGCAGCAGATTTTTGATGGCTATCTTGGTGCGCCCCAGCTGCACTGTCAGCTGCACCGGAATATCCATGATCAAGTCGATATCGTTATGGATTTCCGTTTTTGCCGGGCTGTTGAACTGTTCGAAAATTGGCTGTGAGGCATTACCCGTTGCGTGGAGCGGGGAGTGACCTGAATTTCCCTGTTCCTCCATCAACTGGGCAGCACCGGCATTGTTTGCTTGCATATTCATCTCCTTGGTTTCCTGCGTAAAAGGTCGTTGGGATAGATTGCGGCGTTCCATGATCATTCGTTGCTGGCCGAGCCCAGCATCCTTTCCATGCGCAAGGCATAGCGGCCATTGGAAATGCCGTACCGGCAATCCATCACCGGCACGCCGTCGACGCTTGCGGTAACGAATTCCGGCATGTCCAGCGGGATGACGTCGCCAACCTGCATGTTGAGTATCTGGTCGAGCGTCACCTGGATATTGGCGAGGTTGACCAGCATGGTAACCTCTGCGGCTTGCACCTGTTTCGATAGCCGGCCCACCCAGCGTTTGTCCACTTCGAGCGATTCGCCCTGCATGCTGCTGGAGAGAAGGTCGCGGATCGGCTCGAGAATGGAATAAGGAATGCAGATGTGCATTTCTCCTCCCGCCGAGCCGAAATTGATCTCGAATGTCGTGGCGATGACAATTTCGTTGGGCGTGGCGACATTGGCGAACTGGGTGTTCGTTTCTGCCCGCACATACTCAAGTTCGATGGGATAGACCGGATTCCAGGATTTCCCGTAGCTGTCGAATACCAGGTTGAGCAGGCGTTGGATGATACGCTGCTCCGTCTGGGTGAAGTCGCGGTTCTCGATTTTGGGCTCGGCACGGCCATCGCCACCAAACAGGTTATCCACCACGAGAAATACCAGGGCGGGATCGAAGACGAACAGCGACGTGCCGCGCAACGGCTTGACATGCACCAGGTTCAGATTCGCCGGAACCACCAGGTTGCGCACGAACTCGCTGAACTTGATCACCTGAACGGGGCCTACCGTTACATTTCCACTGCGCCGCATGAAATTGAACAAGCTCAGGCGTAGCAATCTCGCGAAGCGCTCGTTGATGATCTCGAGGGTCGGCATGCGGCCGCGAACGATGCGCTCCTGCGCGGCAAGGTTGTAGGGCCGGAGTTTCGTACCCGGCTTGCGTTGTTCCGGCGCCTCTTCGTCGGCAACACCCGCGAGAAGCGCCTCGACTTCTTCCTGCGAGAGAAAATTGCTGTTCATGGGATTGCTACTGGATAACGAACGAGGTGAAAAGCACGCTTTGGATGCGCTGTTCCGCGGCACCCTCCGTGAATGGCTGCCTGATCTCGGCAGCAAGCTCGGCAGCGAGCTTTTTCTTGCCCTCGACCCCCAGGATTTCCGATGCCGATTTGCCGGAAAGCAGGAGAACGATACGATTCCGCACTTCCGGCATGTGAAGCTTGATCGAATCCGCCGCTGAGGCATCATCCACTTTCAAGGTCAGATTGGTTTGCAAATGCTGCTCGTCCTCCTCGGAACGCAGGTTCACCGTAAAGGTATCCAGTGTCACGAAAACGGGGGGCTGCTCTGCTTTCCTGGCGTCCATACCGTCCTGCGGCCGGTTCATATACCAAGCCGCGCCCCCCCCTGCCGCAGCAAACCCCAGGATTGCAGAAATCGCGATCATTGCTATTTTCTTGCCGCCGGATTTTTTCTCCGCGCCGCTTTCACTGTCGGTCTTTCCTCTCACCGCTGATCTGGTTGCCATGATTTGCTCCATTGCAAAGTGTGTGGAACGAATTATCAAGCCACCGACAGGCAGCCGATACTTCAAACAGAGGGCAAAAAGCGGGTCATCTCGGATTTTTCGGGATCGGGATGATTCTTCCCGCGGGATGAGGGCAGGAAGAGGAAATGAAGGAAGCCAAAAAAGAGGGAGGGAAAAGAGAGGAGAAAGCGATGAAGCATGCAGGAGGGCTGGCCCGGCAGTGCCCGGCCGGGCAGCGCGCTACGCGAAGATATCCACCAGCCTGTTTTTTTCACCGGGGGTTCCCGCTATCATGCCATTGCCATTCCCCTGTCCCGCCAGGCTCTCGCCCGCGGAGTAACGTGAACCGGGGCGGTTCTGCCGCTCGAAACCCTGCTGTTGCGAACCGTCACCGCCGCTGCTGACGGTCGCGCCCCCAAGGTTGATGCCGCTTTCCGCCATCATTTCCTTGAGGCGAGGCAGCGCCGCTTCCAGCGCCTGCCGTACATCCGCATGCTGCGATACGAATGTTGCGGTGGCCTGGTCATTGCTGAGGGAAAGCGTCACCTGCAATGGTCCGAGATCCGGCGGATTGAGGCTCAGCTCCGCAACCTGCTCCTGGTTGGAAACCATCCACAGCACCTTCTGGCCTAGCGCATCGTCCCAGCCGCTGGCGCCAAGTGGCATTTGCAGGTCCTGCATGGCAGAAATGGCGGTGCCGGGCCCGATATCCCCCGTGGCGAAACCGCGTTCCGCCGGCTGGGCCATGAAACTCCCCTGTGGCGCGGCGGACAGGGATGGCAGCAAGGGTTGGGGCCCCGCATCCATCAGGGTTGCCGCCTGTTTTTCTGGCCTATCCGCCACGCCCGAGCCCGGCACGTTGAACTTGAGGTCATTGCGCTGCGCAGCATCCGGCTTGACCGCGTCCACCCTATCCGTCCTGTCCGCCTTGTCCGTCCTGGCGGTATTCTCCTCCACGCCGGAAAGAACGCCCTGCTTTCCTTTCGCCTGAGCTGCATGAGCCGTATGAGCCGCCTGAAGAGCCGGAGCAGCTTGTGCAGTTTGTGCCGCCTGCGCCATCTGAATCGCGGGAGAGAGATTCTCACCCGTGGTGATACCGGTTTTCGCCATGCCCCTGTCGCCTGCGCTGCCTGCACCGCCGGTGCTGTAGCCAGGGATCCATGGAAAGATATCCGCCCGCCCGGTTTCTTCCTTGCCCGCCCGGGACAAAACGGTATGGGAATCCTCCGGCCCATCTTCCCGTGCCCCGCTTCGGGTAATGGCGATCCGGGCATCCGCGGCGGCAGGAGCCGGAGGAGGAACTTGCGCACCGCCAAGGCTTGCCAGGATTCCCGCAAGGGAGTCGGAATTATCCTCCTCCGGAGATGCCATGCTTTCGTTATCCGTCCGTGCGGTGCCTGCCGCGGAGCCCGCTCTTGCCGCATGTTTCGCCGGAGTCGCTTCCCGCGCAGAAGCTGCTGGTTCGAGGGGAAATGCTGGTTTTTGCGCCGGGATATCCGCAGCGGTACCGGGGTTCATGGCGCCGGACTGCACAGGCGCGCTCCCCTCCTCCTTATCGTGTATTTCACCCGCCAGCACCTTGCTGAAGCTGGGCGCGCCGGAGGCTTCGCTTCCTCCGCTGGAGGCTGCGGCATTGCCGATGGATGAACCGGGCATCAAAGAGGGTGCAGCCGCGGTTGGAGCGCTTTGCAACATCGAGGGGCTGAGCATGGATCTTATTCCTTGTTAATGTCGTGTTTGCATTCGAATACTGGGTGTCTCGCCAGCATCAAGGGTACACCGAAGACTCATGGGTTCAGTGCATTATGCCAAGGCGCACCAAGGCGCTGGCATGTTCGTCCGTTTCCTTCTGCTCATGCCGTGCAGTGCGCTGCTCCTGCGCGCGCGCCTGGCGCTGCGCCAGCGTCCCGTACGATTTCAACGTCCGCCTGGCGGATTGCCAGGCAACCTCGCTCGCCTCCACGCGCCGCTGCACCGAGGCCACCATTTCGCGCTGCTGGGCAATGGCGGCATCGAGCTTGTCCAGGAAATCCTGGTAGTTGCGGCATTCCGAAGCCGCTATTCCCTGCTGCAATGAATCCCGGAAGCGCGCGAGGCATTCGTTTTGATACTGGATAAGCAGATCGAGCTTGGCCTGCATGTCCACGCCCTGGGCGTTTACCGCACCCAGGCGCTTCGCGGCCTCATCGGTCCGCAATTG
This sequence comes from Nitrosospira sp., assembly GCA_035547595.1. Classification (GTDB taxonomy): domain Bacteria; phylum Pseudomonadota; class Gammaproteobacteria; order Burkholderiales; family Nitrosomonadaceae; genus Nitrosospira. The sequence goes on along the minus strand of DASZUL010000047.1, from coordinate 98,334 downwards.
TGCAAGCTCCATCAACGTATCCAGGGCAGAGTGTTTTGTCATTTCCGGTTAGGTTCGGTTTGAAAGTATTTCGGTTTGAAAGCTAAAGGGTCGGCTTGCGGTCCGGTTCGATTCAATTTCAGCCGTTCTGCTGGGCGAGCAGCGCGCTCAGCCTGGCCGCGCTTTCGGCATGCTCGGCCCGCTCGAATATCCCCTGCTGGAGGAACGCCTCCAGCCTGGGGTGCAGCAGGATGGCCTTGTCCAGCAGCGGGTCGCTCCCTTGCGTATAGGCACCGACGCTGATCAGGTCGCGCGAGCGCTGGTAGCGTGAATAGAGCTGCTTGAAAACCCTTACCTGCTCGAAATATTCGGGTGAAATCAGGCTGGTCATAGCGCGGCTGATCGAGGCTTCGATATCGATTGCGGGATAATGGCCGCTTTCCGCAAGCTGGCGCGATAGCACCACGTGCCCATCCAGAATGGCGCGCGCAGAATCGGCGATCGGGTCCTGCTGGTCATCTCCTTCCGTCAGGACCGTGTAGAAGGCGGTGATCGAGCCTCCTCCTTTGGTGCCATTGCCGGTGCGTTCCACGAGTTGCGGCAGTTTGGCGAACACCGATGGCGGATAGCCTTTGGTCGCCGGAGGTTCGCCGATCGCCAGGGCTATTTCCCGTTGCGCCATGGCATAGCGCGTGAGCGAATCCATGATCAGCAGGACATTTTTCCCCTGATCGCGAAAATATTCCGCGATGGAAGTGGCATAGGATGCGCCCTGCAGGCGCATCAGCGGCCAGGTATCCGCCGGCGCGGCCACCACTACCGAACGCGCCAGCCCCTCGAGACCCAGGCTTTGTTCGATGAATTCCTTGACTTCCCGCCCCCGTTCGCCGATCAATCCCACCACGATCACATCGGCACTGGTATAGCGCGCCATCATTCCCAGTAGCACGCTTTTCCCCACGCCGGATCCGGCAAACAGGCCCATACGCTGTCCGCGCCCGACGGTAAGCAACGCATTGATAGCGCGTACGCCCACGTCCAGCACCTGGCGGATAGGCTCCCGGTCGAGCGGATTGACGGGTTTGTTGGCAAGCGGGGCTTCCCGCGCGGCCCTGAGCGGGCCAAGGCCGTCCAGCGGGCGTCCTGCGCCATCCACCACGCGCCCCAGCAAGCCCTCCCCCACAGGGAAGTGCCGCACACGGTCGGATGCGCGGCGGCGGGGAAGCTCCGTGGCGCCGGGAGGTGGAAGTATCGACGCGCTTTCCCAGGGAATGACCTTGGCGCCGGGGCTCAACCCGAAGATGTCATCGGTCGGCATCAGGTACAGCCGGTCCCCGTGAAAACCGACCACCTCCGCCTCCACCCGGTTGCCATTAGGCATCAACACGGTGCATCCGCTACCCACCGCGAGCCGCAGGCCCACCGCTTCCATCACCAACCCGGCAACGCGGGTAAGGCTGCCCGAGCGCTGGAAGGGTTCCGTGGCTGCCACGACATTGCCGCAGCTCTTGAGAAAGCTGCCCCACTGTTCCGGGTGGGATTGCATCGCGGCGGGCATGGTCATTCCAGCCACCCGCTATTCTGTCCCAGCGCCTGCGCAATGCGCTGCCAGCGGCTCTGGAGCGTGGCGTCCACATGGCTGTTGCCCGTCCTGATCCGGCAGCCGCCGCGCTCCAGTTGCGGATCGACGCTGATAACACAATCGCCGAGTTCCTGGCTCAAGTGCTCGCGTACCAGCGCGGCATCGTCGGGATGCAGCGAAACCTGGGGCGATTGCCCGAATGCCGACTCCCCACGAATGATTTCGCGCACCACTGCCAGCATGATCTCGGGCTTGACCCGCAATGCCTCGCGCACCATCTGCCGGGAAAGTTCCAGCGCGAGGGCAAGCAATTCGTTGGAAATATTCTGGTCGGCCTGCGCCAGCGCCTGGCTGAAGCCGCTCAGCAGCGCCTGCAGGCTGGCCGCCTCCTCCGCTGCGCGCCGGCGGCCGATCTCATAGCCCGCCTCGTGCCCGGCCTTCATGCCAGTTTCATATCCTGCGGCGTAACCCTCCTGCTGCGCCTCGCGGTTGATCCTTTCGATCTGCTCCACCGTGGGTAGAACAACCGCCGGAGGGGGCGCATTCTGCTGCTCCGGCCGCGGCCCCGCCGCAAGGGAAAAAGGATCGTCCAGCGCATCCATCTGCCAGCGCTGATAGGTGGCCAGTTTTTTTCGCGGGATGATGTTATTGACCATGACGGTTGTTCAATCCTTACCCTTCGAAACGATGCCGGCCTTACAGCAGCCTGAACGGAAAATGCCCATTAAATATAGGTTTCTTCGCCTTTGCCGCGGAAAATAATGGTACCTTCCTCGGACAGGCGCCGCACGATCTGCAATATGTGCTTCTGCTGCGCTTCCACTGCGCTTACCCTGACCGGTCCCATCACTTCCAGGTCTTCGCGCAATATTTCCGCGGCCCGGCTGGACATGTTCTTGTATACTTTTTCGCGCAAATCTTCGGGCGCTCCCTTCAATGCAACAGCGAGCGTTTCGGTGGGAACTTCACGCAGCACCAGCTGGATTCCCCTGTCGTCGATATCGAGCAGGTTCTCGAATACCACCATCTGGTCCATTATCTTCTGCGCCAGCTCCGGATCGTGCTCGCGCAGGTTGTCGAGCACCGAAGTTTCAGCGGCGCTGCCCATGAAATTGATGATCTGGGCAGCCGTGCGGATGCCTCCGACCGGGCTTTTGTTCAGGCTCTCGCTACCCGACAGCAGATCTGTGAGCACGTCGTTGAGCTCCCGCAGCGCCGAGGGCTGTATGCCTTCCAGCGTTGCGATGCGCAACAGCACATCGTTGCGCAGCTGCTCGGAAAATTCTCCCAGGATTTCGCTTGCCTGGTCTCGATCCAGGTGCACCAGGATGGTGGCGATGATTTGCGGATGCTCCGCCCTGATGAGCTCGGCGACGGAGGGCGAATCCACCCATTTGAGGCCTTCTATGCCGCTGGTGTCGCTGCCTTCGAGAATGCGGCTGATGATATCGGTGGATTTCTCTTCCCCCAGCGTGCGATGAAGAACCGCGCGCGCATAATTCTCGGGATCCATGATCATCGTGCCGAACTTGTCCGACGCCAGCCTGCAGAAATCGGTGATGACGCTATCCACCTGGTCCCTGTTGACGTTCTTGAGCTTCGCCATGGCGGTGCCCACTTTTTGCACCTCGCGCGGACTGAGGTGCTTGAGGACTTCCACCGCCTCATCTTCTCCCAGGGTCAGAAGTAGGATAGCGCTTTTCTGTATGCCTTCTTCATTCATGGCTGGTTACCCACTGTTTGACCACGCCCGCCACGACTTTTGGGTCGTCCTTCGCCAGCTGGCGCGCCAGCATCAGGTTTTGCTCATTCCGGGAAGGCAGGGTCTGCCTGATTTCATCCGTCAGTGAAACGACTTCATCCTCCTTCTCTTTCTCCTCGGCCAACGCGGGCGCCGGTTGGGCTGCCGGCTGGTTCATGCGCCGCAATGCGGGGCGAAGCACGCCCAACACCAGGTACAGGATGAGCGATCCGATCAGCAGGAGTTTTGCGCCCTGCATGGCAAGGTCGATAGCCTCAGGCTGTTTCCACAGTGGCAGCTCCGGCACCTCTTCCCGCTCCGCACCGGTGAAGGGGCTGTTGGCCACGCTCAGCGTGTCTCCGCGCTCCTTGTTGAATCCCATGGCTTCCTTCACCAGGTCGGTGATCTGCGCCTTTTCCGTTTCATTCAACGGCTGGGTGGTGACGATCCCTTTTTCATCCGTGACGCGGCGATAGTTGACGACCACGGCGGCCGATAGGCGCTTGATCCCCCCCACGGGCTTGCGCACATGTTGGATAGTTTTATCCACTTCGTAGTTGGTGGTGGCATCCTTGCGGGAATTGACGGGCGCAGGAGGAGTCGCCGGGACGCCCTGCTCGCCCGCGGGAGCAGCGCCGGCAGTGCCAGCCGCCGTGGGCTGAGTGGCATTTGACGGCGGTGGCGCCGCATTTGCCGTAGTTATGGGCGCGGTGGCCGGGCTCGGAGGCTGGTTCGAGAGTGCGCCGGGCACGCCGCCATCCACCTGGCCCGCCGCAGTCATCGACTCGGAAGTCTGCTGGCTGCGCACGGTGGAGTTGGCCGGATCCTGGTTGGGTTTGTAGAGTTCCGCCAGTTGCTCGGTATGGGCAAAATCCACATCCGCTGTCACCTGCGCCCGTATATTTTCCGGGCCCACTATGGGAATCAGGATGGCCTCGATGCGCTTCACGTAGCTTTGCTCCAGGTCATGCAGGTATTTCAGCTGATTCGGGTCGAGGCCGGTGGAGGGGTTGGACTCATCCAGCTTGCTCAGGAGGGCGCCGTTCTGATCCACGACAGTGACGTTTTTTATCGGCAGGTTCGGGACGCTGCTGGAAACCAGGTGCATGACAGCGTTTACCTGCTGCGGATCCAGGGTGCGCCCCGGATAGAGGTTCACCAGTACGGAAGCGCTCGGTTTCTGCTGTTCGCGCATGAACACCGATTGCTTTGCCATGGCGAGGTGAACCCGCGCGCTGCTGACAGCAGCCAGGGACTGGACCGAACGGGCCAGTTCGCCCTCCAGCGCGCGCTGGAAGTTGACTTGTTCGAGGAACTGGCTCGTCCCGAATTTCTGGTTTTCCATCAGCTCGAACCCCACCAGTCCGCCCTTGGGCAGGCCCTGCGAGGCCAGCTTGAGGCGGGCATCGTGCACCTCGCTGGCTGGAACCAGGATGGCGCCCCCGCCTTCGGCAAACTTGTAGGGAATATTCATTTGCTGCAGGGAGGCGATGATCGCTCCGCCGTCCCGGTCGGAAACATTGCTGAACAGCACCTTGTAGTCCGGCGTCCGGCTCCACATCCAGCCGCCGCCGAGCAAGGCGATGATGGCGGAAACGGCCAGCATCAATCCCAGCTTCTGCTGGCTGGACAGCTTGCCCAACATGCCCAGCGGACTGCCCGCAACTTGTGAAGCGCCTATCGCAACCGCTTCCGCCCCTACCGCCATGACGTTCTCCCCCTCGAAATTGACTGGATATGAATCATAAATAAATCGATGCTGGATCCCATGTTCCGATATTTCGATATCGCCCCATTTGCGAATGACTGCATTATCAATACCTGGTGGGATTTCAAAACAGGGAAAAGAAGCGGGTTTGCGGCGCTTTTCATTGCAAGGGGCAGCAGCGGGCGCTGCTATCGTGCCACCCATGCAACAACCAACGACAGCGGAGGCCGCATGGATGTGTCGAAAATGGATTCAATGCTTGCGCAATTGAGAGCGGGGACTGCGCTGGCGGCAGGCAAGCAGGTTCCGCTCTCCGCCTCCAGAATAGCTTCAGCAGGAGTAAATGAAGCGCAGGGCGGAGTTCAGGGGAGGTTAGGAGGGGCTGGGGGCGTCGGCGTGGATTTCACCAGCGTCCTGAAAAACTCGCTGGACCAGGTCAACCATACCCAGCAGCATGCCACCAGGCTTGCACGGGATTTCGAGATGGGCGCACCGGGAGCGAATCTTACCGATGCCATGATTTCCCTGCAGAAAGCGAACATTTCCCTGCAATACACCCTGCAGGTGCGCAACAAGCTCGTGGCCGCGTATCAGGACATCATGAACATGCCGGTATGAGGAGATATAGGCGTGCAATGCCATGCGCCATGCAGAGCCATTCCCATAGCGGAGGCTAGCCCTCGACGTAAAGCGCTTTTAATTCTTCCGGCAGGTCACGCTCTATCCGATAGGTAGCCGCCAGCCGCGCTTCCCCATCCGGAGGGACTTCTGCCACGTCCACATCCGCATTGGCCGTTTCGACGCATACGAAGCGTTGGTAATCATCGTTCTCCAGGTCGCCCATTTCTGCGGAAATCTTCTCCCAGGGATTCCACACGACAGCAGTGCGGCTGCCCCTGGAAGCAATGCGTATCCTGCGATCCAGGGCAGCGTCGTCGATAACGAGTTCGCTGCTCCCGTTGCGGTAGATGCGATCCACTTCCCGGTCTATGGTGACCGGCCCGGTCTGCAGCTTGTGCGTGCCCTTGTCGGTCTTGTCGATATAGTCCGTATTTTCCAGCCCCAGGATCGTTACCTGGCTGATGTCTCCTATTTTGAAATAGGTGTGAAGCGCCTGGGTGATCGAAAAAGTCTGGCTGCCGGCATTGCGCGTGATCAATTCCAGGCGCAGGGATTTTCCTACGGTGATTTCCAGCAGCAGCATGAACGCGTTCGGCCAGATGGCCCGCGTTTCCGCGCTATCGGCCAGCCCCAGCGTCACCTTGCTCTCTTCGCTGGAGACCGCTTCGGTGCCCATCACCTCCCAGTACCGCGTGCGCACAAACCCGTGCGCCGGACGGCCCTTCCCCTCGGGATCCGGACCAAACCAGGGCCAGCAGACAGGTGCTCCTCCTTTGATGCCCTTGCCGGGAGCATAGTAGGCCGCCTGGCTGAGAAACATCAGGTTATGCGTCTCGTTGGCGGGCTGGAACGACAATACCTGTCCGGCATAGACTGAGATGACGGCGCTGGCGCTGTCATTGCTGACCTTGATGAAAGGAAAGCCGCCGGAGCCTTCGACAAACTTGATCTGGTCGTCGATCCGGTGGTTGATATTCAATTGCTCGATATCCATGATTCTGACTGGCGCCTCCAAATGCGCGTCAGGCGCGCTTCCTTATGCGGCAGCTCAGCCGCGATGTTGCCCGCTGGGTTGATCGGTAGATCGGTATATTCCTGTTTTAAAGCGGAGATGGAACTCGATGCGGTGACTAGATACAAAAGGGAAGCCAGTCCGACAGCCATGCGCGCATGGATCCACTTACGCAGTGCAATCCAGTGTGATGATAGCACGCAAAAATTCCATTGAGGAAAGGCGGCAGAGAAGATTTTTGCAGGAGGTCAAAGTGGATCAACGGAGCAGGATGAGGCGGGGAATGGCGTCTTCGTCCACCCATACCAGCGCGTTCTGCCCGAATTCCCTGCCCAGCTGCATCGCTGTTTCCAGATCCAGCCCAAGCGCGAGAAAACTCTTCTCTCCCGGCCATGCGCCGGCGGGATCACGGCCCTCCCCGTCGATGATCTGCTCCTGGCCGGATACATGGCGAAGCAGCGCATCACGCAGCCGGATGCAAGCCGCAAGGTTCTCCTCGGCGCCATGGGGCATGCTGAAGGGATTGGACGCAGTGATGAATGCGGCGCATCGGTAGCCGGAAGCAGCGAAAAGCCGCGATAACGGTTCGGAATGTTCGTCGATGCGCAGAACGAATGCGCGACCCCGGTCCGGCGCGGAAGCCGCTTCTGCACCTTGCACGGCTTGTGGCGCAACCCGATAGTGGGTGGAACGGTAGGCTGCGATCAACTCCCCGGAAACAGCGGACTGCATGGGGCGAATGACCTGTTTTTCCATAGGGCTCGAGTCCCGGAGAGATTTGCGGGTATGTGCTCAGAGATCGCGGCCGGTGCCGGTGATCAGGCGGGCGCCGCGATCGGAAGTGAAATATGACCACAGCCAGCCGACCATTACGATTAGGCGGTTGCGAAAACCGATCAGGAAAAAAATATGCACGATACCCCACAGCAGCCATGCGGGCAGGCCGCTGAGCCGGATCCAGCCGAAATCGACCACTGCGGCTTTGTGGCCGATGGTGGCGAGGTCGCCGGCGTGATGATAACGAAAACCGGGTTCCAGCCGCGCTTCTGCTCCCCCTGGTCCCGGCCCCTGTATTTCGCCTGTTTCCTGTATTCGCCGTAACAGGAGCCTTGCCACATATTGGCCTTCCTGCTTGGCGGCCGGCGCGATGCCGGGAACGAGTTTTCCGTCTTCCCAGGCGACCGCAGCTGTGTCGCCGATGACGAAAACGCGAGGATCGTCCGCCAGCATCAGCTTATTGTTGACAGGGACGCGCCCCGCACGGTCCGGCTCGACCTGAAGCCATTGGGCAGCCGGGGATGCGGCGACTCCGGCGGCCCAGACGAGGGTGTTCGCCTGGATGCGCTCGCCGGCCGCGATAACCCCTTCGGCATCGCAGCGCTCGACCCTGGAATTGGTGCGCACCTCGACGCCAAGCTGTTCAAGCGAGTGCCGGGCCTTCGCCGCGAGCGGCGGAGCAAAAGTGGGCAGGATCTGCGGGCCGGCTTCGATCAGGACGACGCGGGGAGCCAGCCCATGCAGCGCGCGCGACGCCTGCGCCAGTTCGATCCTTGCCAGTTCCGCGATGGCTCCCGCCACTTCCACCCCTGTAGGGCCGCCACCGATAATGGCGAAGCTCAACATACGCTGCCGTTCCCCGGCATCCTCCACCCGTTCCGCGCGCTCGAACGCATCCAGCATATGGTTGCGGATATCCAGCGCATCTTCCACCAGCTTAAGCCCGGGCGCGAATTTTTCCCAGTCTTCATGCCCGAAATAGGCATGCCCGGCACCGGTGGCCACGACGAGAACATCATAAGGGATAGGGCGTGCGGTTTCACGCAGGCGCACGGTACGTGCCCGCCGGTCGATTCCTTCGATATGGCCGAGCATCACTTTCGCGTTGGGCTGATTCCGCACGATTCGCCGGATAGGTGTTGCAATATCAGCGGGCGACAGGGCCGCGGTCGCGACCTGGTAGAGCAAAGGCTGGAACAGGTGGAAATTGCGCTGGTCCACCAGGATTACTTCGGCCGCCGCATGCCGTAATGCCCGGGCGCAGGCCAGCCCGCCGAACCCGGCGCCCAGGATGACAATGCGCGGCAATGATGGCTGGCTGCTCAGGCTGCGCTCCTTACCTGATCCTGGTCAAATTCTCCGAACAGCGCGGATTGCGGGAGAATCGACCGGCAGGGACCGTACACATAATTGGAAAAAACAAATCCCCGCGCCCCCTTTGCTTGCAGGAGTCGAACGGCGATTTTTTACTGAAACATTGCGCAGGCAGCAAGGCGGATTAAGCGTAGCAATGCCTGTTGCCGGATTTACGCGACTAAAGAAACCGGTCCATCAAGCCGAATATCAGGATTTCTTCGAATCCTTGCCCGAGCCGGATTTCTTGCCTCCGCCGGATATCTTGTTTTCGGTCGCCCATGCACGGCGCTCCGCCTCCTCTTTTGAAACACCTTTCTCTTCGTATCCTTCTTCGATGTGGCGCGTCTGGCGCTTCTGCTTGTCCGTATAGGACGATTTGTCTCCTCGCGGCATGGCATGCCTCCTGTGATGATTGCATTGGAGAGATCGGCAACGGCACTCCGCAACTCATATCAGGCTGGTATTTCAAGGCGCGAGAGTGCCAGCCGGCTATTTTCTGCCATGGGCATGGTTATTCCGTTCGCTGGCGAACACTATTCCCGTTTTCCGTTTGCCTCGATAAAAAACGCATCTGCTCAGCTTGATTTGCCTCGTCCCGGTACTAGTCTGATTGAGAGGCCGCAGAACAGGTCCAGCAGATCATAAGTAAGTATCGGGAAGATTCGGAATCACGAGCTTATGGAACACGCCGGAAGGATAAAACTGGTTTGAATTTCCGTTATTCTGGAATAGAGGAGAACAAAATGGCAATAGACGACAAGATATCGGCAGCACTTGCCGACGTCAAGGCGCAACTGGAGAAGGCCACCGGCAAAGAAATCGATGTCGATGCCGAGCAGCTGGCGTTCTTTTCGTTCCCTGTCGGTTCGAGCTTTTATGAGGAAAACAGCCAGACCACGTGGCGGCGAATCATATTCGAAGGAAAATTCTGCAATAGTCCGGTCAGGCTCCTCGATACGACCGGCCGCACTTCGACCGGCGCGGACGGAAAGCGTGTCTTTCTCTTGAGCGATTTCATATGCAGCGATACCAATTCCTTTGCGGAACCGATATTCCTGCAGGCAACGCCAAAAACGGCGACGCCTTGCTATGTGACTCTGATGCACGAGCTGGTAAAGAATCCGAACAGCCCGATTTTCAACGACCTGCAGATTACTGCCTTTACCTGGAAGCCGGATGGGGAGCCCGCGCCAAACATTCCCTTCGACTGGCGGTGCCGGGTGGTCTCGAATATCATCATTCTTTGAATCCGGGCCGTTTGCTTCCTGAATCACAGGTGATCCGCTGGTCTGGCGCCAGAAATATATTAAAGTTAATTATCAATATAATTGATTAATATACTGATAATAATAAATATTAACCGACCAGTCTGGTTGTCACCTCATTCTGGCACGACTTTCCGGCCTCGAACAGGCTGATATTCTGCAAGGTGGTATGAGCGATGCTGGCAAGCGCTTCAACCGTAAAAAATCCCTGATGCCCGGTAATCACCACATTGGGAAAGGTCAGCAGGCGCTCGAACACGTCATCTTGCCGCACCCGGTCGGATAGATCCTGGAAGAACAAATCACCTTCCTGCTCATAAACATCCAGGCCGAGGTAGCCGATCCTGCATGCTTTCAGTGCCTCTATCACCGCACGGGTATCGATGACCGCGCCACGGCTTGTATTGATCAGCATCACGCCGGGCTTCATGCGCGCAACCGCCGCAGCGTCGATCAGATGATGTGTTTGCGGATTGAGCGGGCAATGCAGGGTAATGATGTCGCTTCCGGCATAAAGCTGTTCCAGCGGCACATACTCGACGCCCAGGCTGATGCAATCGATGCTCTGCTCGGGATCGTGGGCGATCAGGCGACATCCAAAACCCCGCAGTATTTGTGCTACCGCGCTCCCAATGCGCCCGGTGCCGATGATACCGACGGTCTTTCCGTGCAGTTCGACGCCAAGCAATCCCTGCAGCGCGAAATTGCCGTTGCGCACGCGGTTGTAAGCCTGATGCAGGTGGCGATTGAGCGCCAGCATCAGGGAGACTGTATGTTCCGCGACGGAATACGGCGAATATGCCGGCACCCTCACCACCTGGATGCCGAGTTTGCAAGCTGCCGGGATATCAACATTGTTGAACCCTGCGCAGCGCAACGCGATCAGGCGCGTGCCCTGCCCTGCCAGCGCTTCCAGCACCAGGGCATCCAGTGTGTCGTTGACGAACGCGCACACCGCGGGAAATCCCGCCACCATCTGCCGCGTCTCCTGGCATAGGTGCGAGTCGAAGAACGTCAACTCATGCCCGAAGTCGCGATTGGCGTCCGACAGAAACTGGCGGTCATAAGACTGGGCGCTGCACACGGCGATTTTCATTTTAGGGTGCTTTCCTGTTTCCTTCGACTATCTGCTGGCGGTAAAATGCGCGGTCCAACAGCAGGCCGAACAATCGTCATACCTGCGAAAGCAGGTATCCAGCCTGTGTACGCTACACACCCATTATCGCCCGGATTCCGGCTACCGCTTTGCCCTTGTATAGCTTGTTATTCATCGGCATAAGCTTCAGCCCAAATGAGGAGCGGCGTTCCCGCCGATGGCATTCCATTCGCAGCAGGCGGATTGCGCCTGGACCGGAGGGCACTTGACCGAACCGAAGGAACAAAAAACGCAGCAGTCACCGGGGCGGGGGCGCAATAGCGTCCTGCAGCCGCTGCATTCATAATAGTACTGGCATGCGTCCGTCGGCATCAGTTCTTTCTTCGCATATCCGCAGCGAGGACATGTCAGTACGGATGCCAGGATGGCGGCATTCAGGTGATGGTCTTGAGACATGATATGCTATGTCGACGATTCGAAGCCATCTCTTCAATATCTGAAATCTCTGAAATCCACAAATCTCATCATCTCCGCTATCATGGATAGCGTAAGAGATAAATAGGCTGCTCGCCGGTGAAACGGCCTGTGGAGTCAATTTAGATAATCCGTCCTATCCCGTCCAGAATAATGATCCAACTCAGTGCGGGGGGAATCATTCCACTGCAATTTTGCTGCAAAAATACGGGGAACGGAGATGAGAATTTTCACTCAAAAACAGGCCGCGCTTCGACAGCCCCTTCCCTCTTCCTTTTCTCGTCCTTCTCCCGCGGCAGTGGCCTCTCATGAACCTCGCGATCTCATCCTGCGCCTGCAGCGCGCGATGGGCAATCAGACGGTGCGGCGCATGTTGGGCTCGCATGCTGAATCGCCTTGGAGCAAATCGGCTGGCCGGCGACTTGTGGCAAACGATCTGGCTCAATTGGTTGGGAAATCAGACATTCAAGGCAGTTTTCTGGCAAAGTCACCCGCTACGGTCATGCGTCAACAATCCGGTCCCGCCAATAAAGGCGACGACCCCAGGCCGGAAAGCAAATCAGCGGATCGCGAAAAATTGACGAAGGCCCTGTGCGTGAACGAGCCCATAGACGATGCGCACTCACGCTGCCAATTCACCAATGAGCAGTCGAGCATGGTCAGGATTATCAAGGAGCATGCCCTGCGCAGGTGCGCACGGGCGATTTCCGCCATCAACATGCCCGGCAACGAAGATCAGGTGAAGAAACTCGCCAGGGATTATTTCAACCTGGACGTCAAGCTGAGCGATAAACTAAAAAAACATTCATCCGCAGCATCCAGGCGGTTGCGGACAAGCTGAGCCAGTCGCCCATCGAATGCGGCAACTGCCAGGACAAGCACTGCAATGGCGGTGCCATTGCGCATGTGGACGAGGCGCGGACCCTCTTGGTTTTGTGCCCCCTGTTCTTCAACAGCGGCATGACCAAGCTATCCCTGACCCCACGTATGTTGATACACGAGGCCAGCCACCTGGCAAACCTGGACCGGAATAGCAGCCTCAACGAGGAATTCTATTGCTTCCAGGGGGCAACCAAGGATGAAAAATGCCCGCTGGTCGATGCCATCCATAACGTGGATGCCTGGTCTCACTTCATTGAAGGGTTGTCGTTTACCATTTGATAGATTTCCTGAAAGCGATAGGAGTGGTCCAGCGTTAGCCGTAACCAGCGGTGGCGGCCATGATGCGGGTGAAAACTGAATGACGGAAGATTATTGGCTGGGGCGCTGGAAGCGGGGCGAAATCGCGTTTCACCAGGACGAGATCAACCTGTATCTACGCCGATGTTGGGGTGAACTGGGCCTCGCGCCCGGGAGCACGGTTTTCGTGCCGCTGTGCGGGAAAAGCCGGGACATGCTGTGGCTGCGGGAACAGGGCCACCGCGTTTTGGGCATCGAACTGAGCAGCATGGCGGTCGAGGCATTTTTCGAAGAAAGCGGCTTGGCGCCGAAGCGATTTCACAGCGAAAAATTCGACTGCTACGAGGCGGGTGGCGTCCGCATCCTGTGCGGCGATTTTTTTGACCTGGATAAAGCGGAACTCGCGAGCGTCCGTGGCGTTTATGATCGGGCAGCGCTGATCGCCCTGCCGTCCGAAATGCGCAAGCGCTATGTGGCGCACCTGCTCGGCATCCTGCCCCTGCCAACCGTGCGGCCCGCCATTTCCCCCGCCCCGTTGGTACCTTCCGCCATCAAAATGCTGCTGGTCACGCTCGATTATCCTGTCGCGGAAATGGAGGGGCCGCCCTTCGCGGTTCCCCCGGAAGAAGTGGAAGCGCTCTACAGGGAAGGCAATGCGCATGCGGATATCCGCCTGCTTCTGCACGAGGATGTGCTGGAAGAGAGTCCGCGCTTCCGGGAGCGCGGCCTGAGCCGGCTGGCGGAATATATTTTCCTGCTGGAACTCGAGGCTGGCAGCAAGCCTGAGGCATGACTCATTGAGGTCGTTTCACCATTCAACGGGGGGATAGGTGGAGGCTTCACCGAATCTCCGCCAGGCGGCTGGAACAGTAAAGCTAATTCGGCGAAATGGCAGTCAGCGAATTCCGTACAAGCTCCGCTGGCGCAATGATTGCCTGGAGGGATGGGGTCCGCAAAATTTGTGCGGAAACGCATGTTTCAAAACGAACGGCCACCCCATCAGACCCAATCCTCCAAACGGATATCCGTTTCGTGTTGACGCCGCTACTCGCTCGCATCCTCCGCGAGCCGATGATGAAACTTCGCCATAGTCCTGTTTGCCTCCGCGCCTTGCTCGTACACACGCACCAGGGCTTCGGTATGTTCCTGCAGGTCTTCCGTGCTGCGTCCATAGTAGTAGCCGTGCCGCGTGTATTCATTCATCATGTTCCTCTCCGCCTGCGCTCTCGCCTGCATTCTCTTCGCCGCATTCTCGTAGTACTGGGCCAGGGCGTTGTGGTCAGCCCGGGTCTTGGCGTTACGGATCGCACTGCTCATGTCCATGGAATGAGGATCGGTATGCGCGCAGGAAACAAGCACGCCGAGAGCGAACAAGGTTGCGATAAGGCTTTTCGATTTCATATCAATCTCCAAGGACAGCTGACAAGATAACTTCATGACCGGTTTCGACAATGCCGCAGCACTGAAAATAACCTGCACTCCGATGCCGGTCCCATTGCCCACCGCCGTCGCGGCACGGTTTTGCAGGGATGTTTACAACTGGAACTCTCGGTCCAACTCATCGTGCCGATTCCTGCAGGTGCGGCAATTTGTCGCATATAAACGTCATAAATTATATTACACTAGGCAAATAACTATATATCGAGTGTGGTTTTTTACACTGAATTATAGTTTGAAAAAAAGAAAATTTTCGGAGCGTGACGGATGAATCAGTCGAAAACCCTGCTTGCAATCTCCGCTTTTGCTCTTTGCACCAGTGCGGAGGCGGATCACGGCTCCCTGGGCTTCGGCATCGGTACCGCCTCCCCGATCATTACCCAGACTGGCATAACGCTTCCTGCCGGAATGTGGGCCGGAGGCCTCATTACGCAATTTACGAGTTTCAACAGCGCTTCGGATTCCCTGCTTCTCAATTTGAAAAATAACGCGATTGATGATGCCCATGGGGACGTTCACAGCGTGAAATCCCTTTTGATCCCATCCGTGTTTGCGGCTTACGGGGTGACCGACAACCTGACCCTGGGCATCAGGCTTCCTTATGTTCAGCGTTTTGGCGTACGTTCGCCCAATGAAGATGGGGATGCCGTGGATAAACTGGGCAATCCGGGAGGTTTTAGCGGTGTCTCCCTGTTCGGCCAGTACCGTTTTTTTCATACCCCGGATCAGCTGAATCATTTATCCCTGGTGGTTGCGCTCAAGACCCCATCCGGCGCGACCCACGTCCAGACTAGCCAGGGCGAGCGCTTCGAAACGCACCATCAGCCCAGCAGCGGGTCCTGGAACCCGGCGGTCGGCTTTTCCTTCACCCGCGCGATGGGAAAGTTTTCGCTGGATAGCAGCGTGCTTTACACGGTAGCGACCCGCGGAGCGCAACAAACCGACCTGGGCGATACTTTTGACTATAACCTCGCACTTTCCTACGCTTTCGTAGGTGTGGCCAGAAACAATCTTTTTGTTGGCAGCAACAATGCGCCATGGACAGCCGTACTGGAGCTCAACGGCATGTGGCAGGATCGCCAGAAAACTGCCGGTCTGGTTGATCCCAATTCGGGTAGCAATACCGTTTATATTTCTCCCGGCATACGCTATGCCGGAGGCAAGCACTGGAATACCGCATTGTCGATAGGCACGCCGATAGTCAAGGACCGCAATGGTTACCAAAGCCCGCCTGATTACCGCATCACCTACCGTCTGGTTTTCGCATACTAGCGAATGGCGTGCAGTAGAATGATCGCGGAGTATCCCGCCAATCTCC
Source organism: Nitrosospira sp. (assembly GCA_035547595.1). Lineage (GTDB taxonomy): Bacteria > Pseudomonadota > Gammaproteobacteria > Burkholderiales > Nitrosomonadaceae > Nitrosospira. Next base: position 82,789 of record DASZUL010000047.1, on the reverse strand, counting down.
GTATGGCACTTTTTCCCAGGGTGTAGCTATCATGCACAGCGGAAATAACAGATTTGGATTTCTTCCGATTTGCCTCCTGCTGCTCGGCACACTTGCGTTCAGTCCCGTCAGTTATGGAGATCACGACCACCTGGAAGCAGGCCGGAACGACTACTCGCACTATCCGCAAGGCGGGAGTTTGTTTGTGGGCGCCTTTTTTGGTCCGGATGGCCGGCTCTGGCGGATCGTGCCTGAGAAACAATACGTATATGTCGACTACTCGACGGATCTCGGCAAAACGTTCAGCGCGCCCGCGCGCGTGAACAATGATGCACTGCGCATCAAGGCGAGCGGCGAGAACCGTCCTGGCATCGTGGTGGATGGCACAGGCAAAATCTACGTTACCTTTGCCGCGGAAGGTACGCAGCCGATAGAACAGGTTTTCAGCATCTCCACCGACGGTGGCCGCAGTTTTTCGACTCCCATGCCCCTGAGCGGCATGTCTTCGGAGGCAAACTCCTTCGAAGGCCGCCTCGCGATCGGGCCTTCCGGCCAACCTTATGCATTCTGGCTTGATGAACGCGACCGCACCGACTGGAGGCAGCCAGGCAATGCCATCTATTTCCGGGAGCTTGGCCCCGGAGGTGGCAATCGTTCCGTTGACCGGAAGCTTGCCGATACCGTTTGCGAATGTTGCCGTATTGCCGTGTCTTTCGATAGCGCAGGACATCCTGTCGTGCTCGCCCGATTTGTTTATCCGGGCGACATGCGGGATTTAGGGCTGGTCCAGCTTGGATCGGATGGAAGGCCGTTTTCGTCGCGCGCCACGCATGACCAATGGGAACTCAAGGGCTGCCCCGAGCATGGACCTGCATTGTCGATAGGCGGCGATAACCACTACCATATCGCATGGTTCACCCAGGGAAGCGCCAGGCAAGGCTTGTTCTATGCCTTTTCATCCGATGGCAGCCAACGCTTTTCGCAACCCCAGCCCTTTGGCACACCCGGAAGAATGCCAAGCCACCCCGACGTCTTGGCCAGCGGCAGAAACGTCTTCCTCACATGGATGGAATTCGATGCCGAGAGAAGCCATCTCCTCCTCATGCGATCCGGCGATGGAGGCGAAAGCTGGTCCACTCCCGTTCAGGTTGCGGAAAGCCGGGCCAGCAGTGATTTTCCATTTCTGCTGACCGGCCCGCAGGGTATTTTCATATCGTGGAACAGTAAAAAGGAAGGCTACCGGCTGATTCCCATCACTCCGGCCGCTTCTTCCAGCGACAGATAAGTTCGGTCAGTCATTCCGGCCGGCGCCCTTGCAAGCTATTTCCCCGTCATTTCCCCGCCCTCGGTTCCAAGGTCAACCATAAAATATCCTTGTCCAAGATAGGGAATAGTGTATAATAAGAATCATTCTTATTAACATTAACAATAAATTGACAAAAGCATAACAAAAAATTCACAAACACCGGATGTTACTTATCCTGTGGGGTGCGGAAAGTTTTTTCTTCCCCGCAATTAATCCGGTGTGAATGTCCATCGCCGCCGAGTTCTCTTGCATCAGCGGCATTTCAGCCAGCCGATCCCATCCCCGGTCAAGCCAGCCAATCATTATCTGACTTGTCATGGGAGTAAGGTTTGTGACACCAGTTAAAAAAAGAAGAGCGCCCTATGCGCCGGATTTCGTTTCTTTTTCCTGTTCGTTTCGTAGTGGAAAGCTGCGTGATGGAGATTGGGGAAAATGAAATCCAGCAAGTTTTGCATGATCCTGGTTGCGTTGCCCGTCATGCTGTTTTCCTCCCTTGCGAAAGCGGTCGACCCTTTCGAATTCCAGATTTATGGATATGCCACCCAGGGGAAAGGCAATTTCAGCCCGCAGCTTCTGAATAGTTTCGTTCCCTATGGGCGCAAGGAAGGAGAAGGCGGCACTTCCCCAACCTTTGCCAGCCAGAGCATGATGCGCACCGCCATTGAATTGGAATATGGCCTCACCAACAAGATAGATGTGGCGTACTACATCAATTTTGCGCGCCCGGCCGGGGGGGATGTGCAATACGCCGGTTCAAAGCTTCGGTTCCGTGGACGAATCGCGGAGCAAGGCGTCCTGCCGGTGGACCTGGGGTGGTATTTCGAGGTCGAGCAATGGACCCCGAAAATCAATGATGACACGCTTGAGCTGGAATTCAAACCAACGTTGCAGAAGGATTTCGGCCCTTTCAGCATTATCGCCAACTTTCCATTCGAAAAAGTGATACGGGGCGAAAGCGCGAAAGAGCAACTGTTCGAGGTCGGCTATCTCACCGAGTTGAGCTATCAGAAAAACAAGCGGTTGCGCTATGGCATTCAATTCATTGGCGGTCCGGGCGGGGTCAGGAATATCGATCCCTTGCGCGAGCAGCAGCATTACGTAATGCCTGTGGTCCATTTTGTCGCTCCCGGCGAAGTTCGAAGCACTGTCGGCATCGGCTTTGGCCAAACGCACGGTTCGGATCGAATAATCCTCAAGGCCAACTTTTCCTTTGGCGGAGGAAGAGGATACATATGGGATTGAACTCCCCCGCACGTGGGTTAATTCCGGTGGAAGAAAAAAGTATGGGGAGGTTTCATAGGACATGGGGCCTGCTTTAACTGGTTCAATTTGGAGGAAATCATGAAAAACCTGGGAATGTGGCTGTGGATGCTGGCCGTATCATGCCTTTTGCTGCCAAGTGCGGCCATGGCGGACAGTTATGTCGAAAACGCGGGTGGAAAATTGGCGGACGGCGCCGCCAATGCCGCCGGAGCGCTCCTGGAAATCCCGAAAAACATAAAGATAGCCAGCGCCGAGAAAGGGCCGCTCTATGGCATGACAGCCGGAGTGGTAGCGGGAGTCCTGCACACGATCGGGCGCACGGTGTATGGAGTCGTGGACATGGCGACCTTCATGATTCCCACCAGTTCCATGGTTGACCCTGTGTATGCCTGGACGGATTTTGACAGGCTGACCACCTACAGGGCGGCCGTGCAAATGCGCTAGCGCCGGGTGCGCACCGGTTCACGGGATGAATACTTGCTGCTGCAGCCGGCATGTGTACGAGATGGCAACGCCACCGCGATTTATTCTTGCATTTCGCTCCAACTCAAATATAATTACGAATCATTATCATTCATTATCGCAAAGAGGCTCTATCATGAATTCAATAGCGAATTCAATAATGGAAGCATCGAGCAGAAGCATTGAAGGGGGCGACGATCAATCACAGCGCAAATTCGTGATGCTCAACCGGATCCGGTCAATCAATAGCGATGCCCTTTTTTCGGATGGGGATCAGGTCTTTATTCAGCACCGCGGCGAGCAATATCTCCTGCGCCGGACCCGCAATGGCAAGCTGATCCTGACAAAATGAAGACTCGGGGACGTTAATCGTGTATATTTGCGTATGCAGAGGTGTCACCGATACCGCGATCCGCGATGCCGTCCGCAGGGGCGCCGACCGGATGCGGGATTTGAAAGCCAACCTTGGCGTGAGCGAGCAATGCGGGATATGCGCCTGCCATGCCAAGGAGGTGCTGGAACAGGCGCTGATGCAAAAAGCCGTGGCGCAACGCCATCTCACACATACCCACTCGTTGATTCGAGATTCCGCCTGAGGAGGCAAACATGAAAAGCAATGCAGATATCATCCAGTGGCTGAACCGCCAGCTGCAGCACGAGCTGACGGCCATCAACCAGTATTTTCTTCACGCCCGGATGTACGAAAACTGGGGTTTCGATGACCTAGGCAAGCGCGAGTATGAAGAATCCATAGAGGAAATGAAGCATGCCGATTCGCTGATCAAGCGTATCCTGTTTCTTGAAGGGCTGCCCAACCTTCAGGAACTCGGCAAGCTCATGATCGGCGAAAAAGCGGAAGAATGCGTCGCATGCGACCTCAGGCTGGAGATGGCTTCGAGGGAAACACTGCTTGCAGGCATCGCGGCCTGCGAAGCCGCGAAAGATTACGTATCCCGCGAACTTCTGAAAGAAATCCTGGAAGATACCGAAAAGCATATCGACTGGCTGGAAACCCAGCTCGATGTCATGCCGAAGGTCGGTCTCCAGAACTGGCTGCAAAGCCAGATGTAACTTATCCCGCGGGGCTTTTCCGCCCCGCAGCTAAACGCCCGCCAGCCCACCCGGCAAGCCAGCCTGTTTGAAACAGAATTTGTCGGGGATGGGCTCTGTGCCTGGCAATCGGCCAGGATATCGCGCGCCGTTTGCTTCGGTCCGCATGCTTCGGCCTTCTGGTCGCCAGGCGGCAAGTTCCCGTTTCCTCCCCGGCAATCCCCCTGCCCGTTTTTCTCATTTCGCGCATTGCCATGCGGACAATGAAAAAACAGGCAATGCAGGCAGCGTCCTGGAATTGTTTTACAACAAAACAACGGAGGAGGAAGTCATATGAATCTGATCACCAGCAACAGAAGCCTGGACGCATTACGCAATTGCATGCTTGCGTTTGCACTTTCCGTTACGCCTGCGCTCCATGCGGCCGGGTACACGCAAACCAATCTTGTCGCGAGCACCGATGCCTACGGCGCCGGCATCGTCGACCCAAGCCTCATCAATGCCTGGGGAATCGCGATTCGTCCCGCAGGCCTGGGCGGCCATTTCTGGGTGGAAAGCAATGGCGGGGGGACAAGCAACCAGTATATTGGGGACGTCGGGGGCACGCCGTTGTACTCGGACGATCTCAGGCTGGTGACTGTTCCGGGCTCCCCGGCGGGTCCGGCCGTATCCACCGGCACGCCTACAGGCGTGGTATTCAACCCCGGCAATGACTTCACGATCACCCAAGGCTCCATTACCAATTCGGCAAAATTCCTGTTTGTCACGGATACCGGCACTATTTCAGCCTGGACGGAACGCAAGAATCCGGATGGCAGTTTCGATCGCCCTGCCTTTGCCAAACTCATGATCGATCGGTCATCCGCTGGCGCACACTATTTCGGCATTGCGATGGGACCGGGCGATAATCGCATCCATGTGGCGAATTTCGGCGCCGATGCAGGCATCCAGAGCTTCGACGGCAATTTTGCCGAGGTCAGCAAGCCGGGCGCATTCGCAAACCCTTTTTCCGCATCGGCTGCCCCCCGGCCCGGCGATTATGAGCCCTTCAATATTCAGGCCCTGGCCGGCCCTGAGGGGACCAGCCTGTTCGTGCCCTATGCCAAGACCCAGGAGGATCCCTCAGCGCCGGGACATATTCTTGGCGGTGAAGAAGCCAGCGGTCCAGGGCTGGGCCGGCTCGCGCAATTCGACTCATCCGGCGCCCTCATGCATACCTGGGATGACCGCGGCCTGTTGAATGCGCCCTGGGGCGTCGCTTTCGCTCCTGACGATTTTGGCATATATGGCGGAAAGCTGCTGGTAGGCAATTTTGGCGACGGCACCATCGTCGCTTTCGATCCTGCGACTCACCGGGCGATCGACTACCTGCGCGACGACCAGGGCAATATCATTTCGATCGATGGGCTGTGGGGGTTGCAATTCGGCAACGGCGCCAGCCTGGGCATGGCTAACGCGCTCTATTTCGCGGCTGGGCCGCATGGCGAGACCGAGGGCCTCTTCGGCAGGCTTCAGGCTGCGCCCGTCCCCGAGCCGGAAAGCTGGGCGCTCTTCGCCGCGGGGCTGGTGCTGCTCGGCTCGATTGCACGCCGCCGTTCGGGGCAACTGCCGCCGGGCTATCCCTCATAGCCTAACGCGGTTGAGCCGCAAGGCATTGGTAACGACGGACACCGAACTCATCGCCATGGCCGCGCCAGCGAACATCGGTGAAAGCAACAGCCCGAAAGGGGGATATAACAACCCTGCGGCAAGGGGAATGCCGAGCGCATTATAGCCAAATGCGAAGATGAGATTCTGGCGGATGTTGCGCATGGTGGCGCGGGACAGAATGATGGCCCGCGCAATGCCGCGCAGGTCGCCCTTGACCAGGGTGACGCCCGCGCTTTCCATCGCTACATCGGTTCCCGTTCCCATCGCGATCCCCACATCCGCCTGTGCCAGTGCAGGAGCGTCGTTGATGCCATCACCCGCCATCCCGATTTTGCGTCCTTCGGCCTGGAGGCGCTTGACGTGGCCGGCTTTATCCTCCGGCAGGACTTCGGCCAGCACCTCATCGATGCCCAGTTTCCCGGCAACGACCTCGGCGGTGCGCTGTGCGTCCCCGGTAAGCATGACAATGTGAACGCCCTGGTTCCGTAGCGAGGCAATGGCTTCCGCCGTATTTTCCTTGATCGGATCAGCCACTGCCGCGATACCGGTGGCACTGCCGTCGATTGCGAAAAACACCACAGTCTTGGCTTCACTGCGCCAGGTTTCCGCGCGCGCTTCCCAGCGCTGCGTGTCGATACTCTCCTGCCGGAGAAAATCACGGCTGCCCACCAGCACTCGCTTGCGGTTGATTTGACCCTGCACTCCCATGCCGTTGACGGCTGCAAAAGCTTCCGCTGCCAAGGGCGCCGCGCTGCGCGACCTGGCGCCCTCGACGATGGCATGCGCGATAGGGTGCTCGGAAAATTGTTCCACTCCTGCAAGCAGAGCAAGGGCTTCCTGCAGCGGTATGCCGTCTACGGCGAAATCTGTCAACTCGGGGCGCCCCAGCGTCAGTGTGCCAGTCTTGTCCACCACTACGGTATCGATATCGCGCATGCGCTCGATAGCGTCCGCGTTGCGAAACAGGATACCGGCACGAGCGCCCTGCCCCATGGCGACAGTCATCGATATGGGTGTGGCGAGACCTACAGCGCACGGGCAGGCAATGATGAGAACGGCAATGGCATTGACGAAGGCATAGGCAAATTTCGGCTCCGGTCCGAGAAACCACCATGCAAGAGCTGTGATGATCGCGATGGCGATAACAACCTGGACGAAATAGGCGGCAATGACATCCGCAAGCCGCTGAATAGGCGCGCGCGTGCGTTGCGCCTCGCCGACCATATGAACGATGCGCGCCAGCAGCGTGTCGACGCCTACACGTTCGGCCCGAATGACCAGGGCACCGTTGCCGTTGACGGTCGCGCCAGTCACCTTATCCTTGGCAGACTTGACTACCGGAACCGGCTCGCCCGTTATCATGGATTCATCCACCCGGCTCGACCCCTCGAGCACCGTTCCGTCAACCGGGATTTTCTCACCCGGTTTCACGCGCAGCCGATCGCCCACTGCGATCGCCTCAAGCGGCGCCTGTTCCTCGGTCCCATCGTTGCGCAGACGCCATGCCAGGTTGGGCGCGAGCTTCAGTAATTGCTGGATTGCCCGGCCGGTCTGTCCCATTGCGCGTGTTTGAAGGTAGTCGCCCAGCATGACCAGCGTCACGATAACCGCCGCCGCCTCGAAATAGGTGCCTACGGCTCCGTCATGTGTGCGGAATTCCAGCGGGAACCAGCCGGGCATAAACACGGCGGCAAGGCTGAACAGATAGGCGCATCCTACCCCCAGGCCGATAAGGGTGTACATATTGGGTGCGCGATGCATGAGCGAAAACCAAAATTTACGCAAGATCGGCCAGCCGGCCCATAACACGGCGGGCGTGCCGAACAGGAACTCGACCCAGCCGCGTGCATGCGCCTTGAGCCCGAGCGGCTCATGGACGCCGATCATGGGCAACATCGCGATCGCGACCAGCGGGATTGACAACCCGACCCCGACGCGCAACCGGCGTGCAAGATCACGCAGTTCGGCTTCGCTGTCTTCAGTTCCGGTGGCGCCAGTACCTGCAACAGGCACCAGCGCCATGCCACAGATAGGGCAATCTCCTGGCGCGCCGCGCAAGACTTCGGGATGCATGGGGCAGGTCCATTGAGGACCGGGTTTCACGCCGGTTTGGACGAATGTTGCCCCATCTTCACCGGAGGGATGGCTAACCTGCGGCAGGGTGGAAGGATGACGATCTGCTTTCGTTTCTGCTTCCATGAAATCCTCCCATGAAATTTAGCCGATCCTCCTGGTCGAATCCGTCCTCTGCTTCCACCATCGCCGCCATGATTTTAACCCCTGCTTTTGGACCATTTACTTTACCGCTGTTATGACGGACGCAGAGTCTTCCTGGATGAACTCGACTTCCACTTTTTTGCCGATCGAGAGCTGGTCGAACAGCGCGGGATCCTTGACGAAGAAATTCATGGTCATCGCAGGCCAGTTCAGGCTTTTGACTGGTTCATGCGCAAGCTTGACTTTTCCATTGGCGATATCCACGGCTTTGACTACTGCAGTGGTCCGGTGCCTGGTCGCCTCTGAGCTCGTGGCGGCCTTGTCACGCGCAGCGCCGGATTGCGCAGTGGCGACGCCAGAAGCCGAAAAGGCGAGAATTAAGACAAGAATCGGAGTGAATTTCATTATGTTGCCCCTTTTTTACATGGAGTTGATCGTAGATGATTCGTGACTTGGTGTGTCCCACTGGTTTTGGCACGGCGTGCTTCGCCCCGTGTATCCCTTCACGCTTGTTTACTAGGACTATTTAGTTTCCTCTGCCATTTGGTGGTGGATTTTCGCCATGCTCATGTTTGCCTCCGCTGCCCGCTTATAACTCCTGATTAGGACCTCGCAATGCGCCTTGAGATCTTGCGCGCGCTTTCCGTAGTAAGGGTGTGTTTCGTATTCGTAGAGTAATTTTTTATGTTCCTGCACCTTCGCATCCATATCCCTGGCCACGTCTTCATAGTGTTTGGCCAATGCATTGTGGTCTCCACTGGTTTTAGCATTCCGGACCGCGCTTGTCATGTCCATCGGATGTGGATTCATTTGCGCGCACGAGGTCAATAAGCCAAGGGCGACCAAAATCGTAGTAAAACTCTTTGTTTTCATGATGTTTCTCCTGATGGTTGAGTTAATAAATGAAAATATATTATCGTAGCCCTGCAACCCGGCATGGCGTTCCTGGCCTGCGATGACGAGAAGCGCAACACATCGCTCCCCGGAGCGCAGCCGAGTGATCCTACTGGCGGATCGGGCAGCGGCGGCGACACCAGGCCGGACCATTCGCATCCTCGCGCATCCCCTCCCCCAGGCCATCTTTGGAGACTTGCGCAGCATTCCCGCAGCGTTCCTTAAGAAACAACAGCATTTCAGTTTCCCTTCCGATCGCGCAGGCCCCACTCCTTGATCAGGGCATAGATGGCGGGAATCACGATCAATGTCAGTATCGTGGACGACACCATGCCGCCCACCATGGGCGCTGCGATGCGCCGCATTACTTCGGAGCCCGTGCCGCTGCCCCACATGATCGGCAGCAGCCCTGCCATAATTGCCACCACGGTCATCATTTTCGGGCGTACGCGCTCGACGGCTCCATCCATTACCGCGGCATACAGATCGGCCGCCGTTGGCTGGCCGCCCGCGGCCGCGCGCTTTTTCTCCATGGCTTCCCAGGCGTGGTCGAGATAGATCAGCATGACGACGCCTGTCTCGGCGGCGACGCCGGCGAGCGCAATGAAGCCCACGACCACCGCGACGCTGAGGTTGTAGCCAAGCAGCCAGAGCAGCCAGATTCCACCCACCAGCGAAAACGGCACCGAAAGCATGACGATGAAGGTTTCGGTAAATCGCCTGAAATTGAGATAGAGAAGCAGGAAAATGATCGCCAGGGTGAGGGGCACGATCACCTTCAGCTTCTGCTTGGCCCGCTCCATGTATTCGAACTGGCCGCTCCACGTAGCATAGTATCCGGGCGGGAATTTCACCTGCTCCGTCACCGCTTTTTGGGCATCGGCGACATAGCCTCCCATGTCGCGGTTGCGGATATCGACAAAGATGTACGCCGACAGCAGCGCATTCTCGGTGCGTATGGCGGGAGGTGCCCTGACCGTTTTAACGCTGGCCACCTGCCCTAGCGGGATCATGGCGTCGTTCATGACCGGTATCAGGACCTGGTTGGCGATCGCCATCGGATCCTGGCGCAGCTCGCGCGGATAGCGCATGGTGACGGCGAAGCGCTCGCGGCCTTCCACGGTGGTCGTCAGCGTCTCGCCGCCCAGCGCCAGCGAGACCGCTTCCAAGAGGTCGCCCACTGCCAAGCCGTAGCGAGCCAGCGCCAGCCGGTCGGGTTCGATGTCGAGATAGTAGCCACTGGTAAGGCGTTCCGCGTAGGCGCTGGTGGTGCCCGGCACCGTTTTTACGACAGCCTCGATATGCCTGGCGAGTTCCTCGATTTCCTCTAGGTCCTTGCCGAACACCTTGATGCCGATCGGCGTGCGGATGCCTGTGGCAAGCATGTCTATCCTGTTCTTGATCGGCATGGTCCACGCATTGCTGACTCCGGGTATTTGCAGCGCCTGGTCCAGATCGGCTATCAGCTTATCGACAGTCATGCCTGGCCGCCATTCGCTTTCGGGCTTGAGGTTGATCACCGTTTCGGCCATCTCCAGCGGCGCAGGGTCGGTCGCGGTATTGGCGCGCCCCGCCTTTCCGAACACCGACTCGACCTCGGGAAACATCTTGATGATCTTGTCCTGGGTCTGCAACATTTCGGCGGATTTGGTGACCGACAATGCCGGCAAGGTGATGGGCATATACAGCAGGCTTCCCTCGTTCAGCACCGGCATGAACTCGCTGCCCAGCTTTGTTGCCGGGAATATCGAAACAGCGAGCGTAATCGCAGCAAGCGCTATGGTGAGCTTCTTCCATCGCATCACCCAGGCGATGACAGGACGGTAAATCCATATCAGAAAGCGGTTGACCGGATTTCTTTGCTCGGGCAGGATCCTGCCGCGGATAAACAGGAACATCAGCACTGGCACCAGCGTGATGGACAGCAGCGCCGCGCCCGCCATCGCGAACGTCTTGGTATAAGCCAGCGGTGCGAACATTCGTCCCTCCTGCGCTTCCAGCGTGAATACCGGCAGGAATGAAACGGTAATAATGAGGAGGCTGAAAAACAGGGCGGGACCCACCTCGCGGCAGGCATCGATCACGATTTGCAGGCGGGGCGCATCCGGCGGCGCCCGCTCCAGGTGCTTGTGGGTATTCTCGATCATCACGATGGCCGCATCCACCATGGCGCCGATGGCAATGGCGATGCCGCCCAGGCTCATGATGTTTGAATTGAGCCCCAGCATGTGCATGGCGATCATCGCGATGAGCACGCCGATAGGCAGCATGACGATAGCCACCAGCGCGCTCCTCGCATGCATGAGAAACACCATGCAGACGGCGGCTACGATGAGGCTTTCTTCGACCAGCACCCGTTTCAGGTTATCGATTGCCCGATAGATCAGGTCGGAACGGTCATAGACGGTCTGCAGCCACACTCCCTCCGGCAAACCGCTGGATATTTCTTCAATCCTTCTTTTGACGTTGTCGATGACGGTCAGCGCATTCTGTCCGTAGCGCGCTACGGCAATGCCGGAGACCACCTCACCCTCGCCGTTCAACTCCGCGATCCCGCGCCGTTCATCCGGCGCCAATTCGACCCGGGCCACATCGCGGATCAGCACCGGCGTGCCTTTTTCCGCCTTGAGAACGAGATTTTCGATGTCGGCTATGCCGTGCAGGTAACCGCGCCCGCGCACCACATATTCCGTCTCGGCCATTTCGAGCACGCGTCCTCCCACGTCGCGGTTGCTGGCGCGGATCACGGCGGCGATCCGGCCGAGGGGAATGCCATAAGCCTGCAACTTGCGCGGCTCGACCGTGACCTGGTAGGTCTGGACGAATCCGCCCACGCTCGCCACTTCGGCCACGCCGTGCGCCTTGGTGAGCTGATAGCGCACGAACCAGTCCTGGATGGTGCGCAATTCCGCAAGCGTATGCCGGGCGGCCAAGACCACATACTGATACACCCAGCCAACACCCGTCGCGTCCGGCCCCAGGGTCGGCGTGACGCCTCGCGGCATGCGCCCAGCCGCGAAATTAAGGTATTCGAGCACGCGGCTTCGGGCCCAGTAGATATCGGTGTCATCCTCGAAGATGATGTAGATGAAGGAGGCGCCGAATACCGAAAGGCCGCGCACCACCCTGGATTTCGGCACCGCCAGCATGGCCGTGCTCAAGGGATAGGTGACCTGGTCTTCGACGACCTGCGGCGCCTGCCCCGGGTATTCTGTGTAGATGATGACCTGCGCATCCGAGAGATCGGGAATCGCGTCCAGTGGCGTGCGGACCGTGGAGTAGATGCCGAGGCCGACAATGAAGGCCGTGCCCAGCAGCACCAGGAATATATTGCGGGCAGACCATTCGATGATCCGGCCGAGCATCAGCGTTCTCCCCTGCCGCCGGCGGAACTGGCGGGAAGGCTGCCGTTAGCCGGCCGGATGCGGACGACGACATACTCGCCGGCCGGTTCCTCGACCATGTCGAAACCGACCTTCTGCCCGGGCTTCAAGGCGCGCAGCAAGGCCGGTTCCGTGACACGGAAATCCATGGTCATCGGCGGCCAACCGAGACTGGCAATCGGACCGTGGCTGATCGTTACCGTCGAGCGCGCCCAATCCATCGCCTCGATGCTTCCCTCGCCGTGATGGCCTTGAACCACGGTTTGCCCGGATGCGCGGTGTTCATCGTGCGCAGTCCCGTCAGGTCTCGGACTGGAAGCATCGCGAGTGAATCCGTCCAGCGCCGCCTTGAGGTTGCTCTCGGCATCGATCAGGAAGTTTGCGCTGACCACCACCGCTTCTCCCGCCGCAAGCCCGCCCAATACCTCAACGTAGCCATCGCCGTGCATGCCGAGCGTGACCTCGCGCGGCTCGTACCGGCCCTCGCCCCGTTCCACCAGCGCCAGGCGCCGCGTTCCTGTATCGAGCACTGCCGAGTCGGGCACCGCCAGCACCTTATGTTTGCCCTGAAGCGAAGCCAGCTCAACCCTTCCGTACATGTCCGGCTTGAGCAAGCCTTCCTTGTTGGGGAGCTCAATCCGCACCTTTGCGGTCCGCGTTTCCGGCGCCACCGTGGGATAGATGAATGTCACCGTCCCACTGAACACCTTGTCCGGATAGGCAACCATCCTGATAGTGGCGTTCTGGCCCCGACCAACCAGGCCGAGATCCTGCTCGAACACATCGGCCAGCATCCACACGCTGGACAGGTCGGCAATCTGGTACAGCATCTCGCCGGGCATGAAGCGCCTGCCTTCGATAGCGGGTTTCTCCAGTACGATGCCACCGGTCCCGGAACGCAAGGTGACATAATGCTTGACCTGGCCTTCCTGCTGCAGCGCCCGCAGGTCCGCCTCCGAGATATCCCAATTGCGCAGCCTGCTCAAGGTGCTCTCGGCCAGCCGCTGCATTGCCCCTCCCCCCTCCGGATTGCCTTCCGCAATCGCATGCTGCATCCCTTTTCTTCCGATCAGATATTCGTGCTGCGCCGTGATCAGCTCTGGACTGTATACATCCATCAACGCCTCGCCTTTTCTTACCGCCTGCCCAGTGGCGTTTACGTAGAGCTTATGGATCCAGCCCTCGAACTTGGGCGCCACGGTGTACAGCCGGCGCTCGTCCGGCTGCACGGTTGCCATGGCCCGCACCGTGCGGGTGAGCTCACGCAGCGCGACTGCCTCCGTTTTTACCCCGAGCTTTTGTATTTTTTCGTTACTGATCTTCACTACCGAAGTGCCGGACGAGGATTCTTCGCCTTCATGGACGGGGATGTAGTCCATGCCCATCGAATCTTTCTTCGGCACCGGCGAGGTGTCGCGATGCCCCATCGGATTACGGTAATAGAGGATCCTGCCTTTACCTGCTGGCGTCACGGCTTCCGGCGGATTCGCCGCTGGCGCCGCCGGCCTGGCGCTGCCCCACCAGTATCCGGCGGCGAGCGCGCCCGCTATCAGGGCGGTAACAATGATCAATCTGGCAATCGGGTTCATCGGTTTCATCCATTATCGACTGGGTGGTTTTACCGGGGCGGCTTGCCGGCGAGCAAATCGATTTCCGCAAGCGCCTTGTTGTAGCCGGCAATGGCCGTGGCAAGACCGATTTCATAGTTGAACACGGTCATCTGGCTATCGAGCAATGTCAGGAAATCGACGCGATTGACGCGATAGGCGCTCAACGAAGCCTCGACCGTGAGCCGCGCCTGCGGCAGGATGGCGGTCTGGTAAAGCCGCGCCGATCTCAGGTTTTGTTCAGCCATCTCCACCTGCTGCCGCAACCTTGCGTCCACTTCGTTGCGCTGCGCCTGGTACAGGTCCAGCGCCTGGTCGCGCAGCGCCAATGTCTCCATCACCCGCGGTTCGAGCTTGTTCTCGCGCCATATGGGGAGGTTCATCGCCACGGTCAGGGTCACCATGTCGGGGCGCCTGCTGCCATCCAGCATGTTGTCGCGCTGGCCATACGACAAACGCACGTCGAGGTCGGGATAGTAATTTTTCCGGGTCAGTTCCAGCGCCTTGTCGTTGCGGGCGACGATGCTTTGCAGCGCCAGCAATTGCGGGCGCTGCGCAAGAGCTGCTTCGCGCAGGGACTCCAGGCTCAGGACCTCTTCCCCCAGTTGCGGCGGTTTCGGTATTGGCGCCGCCGCTGTCGCGCTACGGTTGAGCGAGCGGATGAGCTCTGCTTCCATGACCGGCTTTTCCCGCGCCAGCCTGAGCAGTTCGTCCGCCATCCTGGATACCTGCGTTTGCGCCTTCAGCGCGTCGGCCAGGCTGCCTATGCCTACCCCATAGTGGCGCTCGGCAATGTGGAGAAGGTCTTCCAGGATCAGCTTGTTTTTCTCGACGATGCGGGTTCTTTCAAGTATCAGCCCCAGATCGAAATAGGCGGCCTTGATGTCGCGTACCACGCGATTCACGGTTTCCTGATAGCCGTGGCCGATGCTCTCCGCATCGCGGGCGGCGACTTCCCTGCGTAGGCCGCGCTTGCCCGGAAAGGGCAAGCGCTGGGACAAGCCGATCATTTTCATCGTCATGTCTTCCCGATTGAAGGTTGACGAAGCCAGGGGCGCATTGATAATTCCTGCTTCCAGCACCGGGTCATCCAGTGCCCCGGCTGGCGCCACTCTCTGGCTGGCCGCCTCGCGCTCGTGACGCGCGGCCTGGATTTCCGGATTTTTCTCCAGCGCTTCCGCAATCAACGTCTGCAACGGAGTAACGTGGTCGTCCGCGGCTTTTGCGAACGCTCCGGCAGGTGCTTCCTCCTTATGCATGGCGCTGGCATACCGGTGCGCTGTTGCGCTTCCCCAGTTCGGAAGCACATCTGCAGCGTGCGCCTGAAAAACGGCGCTCGCCAATAGCGCGAGAGCTCCGGCACAAGACCGGACTGCATGCCGGAACGGCGCCGGCAAACATGAAGGCAAGCAATCTTGCGCCTGCTTAAATCGCTGGCCCATGGCCAGCGGCAAACCCGTGGAAAATGAGAGCAAGGTAATCATCCTGATTCCCCTGAAAATCGTTCGTAACTGGAAGGAAACATCGCTGGAACAGGAGCGATGCAGCCAGCCTGATCGCCGGATTCCGGGCGAGCGGTTGCGGGACTATTGCCGGAATGGCTGCCGCCGCATGAAGCCGGGGCAGCGGGTGACAGCCGGTACGGCGATGGCTGACGACAAGGGTACGCAACCGGGCAACCGGATTTGCCGGCCGGAAAACGCTGTGGAGCAAGCCCTTCGCGCAGGCGAGAGGGTTTGTTCAGCGCATCCCGGAAAAAGGAATCAGGAGAGAGGGGGGCGTTGCGGCTGGTTCAGGATAAGCGAGGTGAAGCGGACATTTGACGCGGCAAGATAGGAAAACCCGCCGGTCGAGTTTATTTGAGGAGTAAAAGCAGGCAAACTGCTGCCGCTTATATGGCAGACGGATCCATCGCATGTCAGCGCCATTTCGTCCGGCTGGTCGACGGTTTCAGGCGCGGATTCGTCCGTATCGTCCATATCATGCTGGGAACAGGGCGAAGCCAGGCTGGACGAGTGGCTTTGCGCCTCGAAGCCGGGGAACGGGTTGAGCGCCGGATGGGTTTGGGGAGATTGGGAAACCTGGGCGCAAAGCGGCATGATGGCGGCCAACGCACCCTGCAGCGGCAGTCCCAGCATGACCAGGACAACGACAAACAGGCGGCTTCGTGACTTCATATCGGTCAGTACGGGCGTTTTGCCCATGATGAGCAACCTGATCGCCGATAAAAAAGACAAGGAATGAACCCATGTCCGGATGGTACCCGGATTTCCATCGCGACACTTTTATGGACTGAGGGAATCATGCTGTACAAATGCGCACAAATGCTTTATCAAATCCGTAAATAACCCTATTATGTACCGAGTTTTTAAAAAAGAAAAGGCGGCAACAAAAAGGAACCGGATTGCGCCTTTTCGGTGCTGTTCCCAATGTCCGATCCATTTCATATTC
The DNA here is from genome assembly GCA_035547595.1 of Nitrosospira sp. Lineage (GTDB taxonomy): Bacteria > Pseudomonadota > Gammaproteobacteria > Burkholderiales > Nitrosomonadaceae > Nitrosospira. Next base: position 66,527 of record DASZUL010000047.1, on the reverse strand, counting down.
GCGAGATGCCATGGAAAAAGAGCAAATTCCTTCTCCCGCAGAGAAAACGGTTGCCCAGGTTCCGCCGGGCGAATACATGTCCATGGAGCAACTGCAATTCTTTCGCGCCCTGCTCGAAGATGAGCGGCGCAAATTGCTGGAGAATGCCCAGGGCACGCTTGACAGTATGCATGCGATCGTTTCGGAGCCCGATCCCAATGATCGGGCAAGCACCGAAGAAAATTTCTCGCTTGAATTCCGGGTAAGGGACCGCGAACGCAAGCTGCTGCGAAAAATTGCGGATGCGCTCGAACGCATCGAAAACGGAACGTATGGCTGGTGCGAGGAAACAGGCGAGCCAATCGGGATTCCCCGTCTGCTGGCGCGGCCCACCGCCACCCTATGCATCGAAGCACAGGAGCGCCACGAGTTCCAGGAGCGGTCCCGCGGAAAGTAGCGGCACGAAGCAGGGATGGTCGCCCCCATGCATCAATCCCAGTCTCTTCAATACCCTCTTATATCTTGAAGGTTTGAAGGCGGAATCGAACATGAGGTTGCAGCGCCTGGCTTCAAGCGGATAAATCATCCATCGCTTTCATCCCGCAAAGTGGCGCTAATCGAACCATTTTCCGCGACGGAAGCCGGTTTATCGCCCGCAATCCGATCAAAAACACCACCGTTGGCAAAATGTATTTTCTGGGCTTTCTGCCAGCCACCAGCCACCTCGTCGACGGTAAACAGCTCAAGATGAGGAAATCGGTCCTCGTATCGGGCACCCACCGATGGATCCCGGGGACGGTAATAATGCTGGGCGGCGATATGCTGCGCCTGGGGTGTATAAAGATATTCGATATATGAAGCTCCTACGCCGCGCGCATCTTTCCCTCGCGCAACGGTGTCCACTACGCTTATAACAGGTTCAGCCACTATCGATATGGACGGAGTAACGATTTCAAACTTCTCGTTTCCACTATTGTGGACAATCAGGTGCGCTTCATTTTCCCAGATGAGGAATACGTCGCCCACGCCATTGGAGATGAAATCAACGGCTTGATCTTGGGGCTTTCCGTCCTCGTAATCCACTATTTGGGCATTGGCGAATAATCGACCGACAAACTCACGCGCGGCTTGTTCACTCCCTCCCGATTGCTTCATCGCGGACCCCCAAGCGGCAAGATAATTCCAGCGGCCGTTTTCAGAACGCTTTGGGTTCGGGGTAACCACTTTTATATCGGGGCGCACCAGATCGCTCCAATCCCGCAATTCTTTCGGATTGCCTTTCCTTACGAGAAACACGATAGTCGAGGTATAGGCCGAAGGAAGAGAGCCGGGCCGAAAATCCTGCGCCAGCAGCTCGCGGGCACCAGGAGCAATAAATCGTTCCCGGTCATGCAACTTGTCCACATCGTAGGATAATGCAAGAGAGGGAACATAAAGCCCGTCGACCGTAATATGCACGGGCTTCCCAGACTTGCTCAGCGCGTGCTCGACCTTGATATCGAGGCCCGTCCGGGCTTTCCATAAAGAGGCAAAACCGGCATTCAAATCCTCGTACAACCGCTCCACAGAGCCCGCTGGAGAACGACCGGGGAAATTACTCAGGGTGGCGTAGGCAACACCCAGGCTTGCAAGCGCTATAAATATTCCAACAGCAAAACGCGAATTATTGAATAGCATTTCAATTTCCTCCGAGAACAATCAAGGAGGGAATCTAGCACCATTGCATGCTTACCCGAACCAATAAAAAATGGAAAGCTTATCAAGCGACCACCGCTATCCTCCCCCTCTCCTCCTGCTCTTCAACGTGATGCACAGTCATACAAAACGCATTAAGCAGTAAATCAATATTATGGTGTTTGGTAAAAACGGAATTGATGAGGTTCTCTCGCCGCCTGCTCTGCTTCAGGAAACCGGCTCAGGATGCACTTGAGACTCACCCGTGAAATCGCGGTAAACCTGATCTTGGAAGAGATGTGATGCTGGACCGGCGATATTCAAATAATTCCATAAGAGTATAATTACCGGATATGAATATCCGCCTATTGCTTGGGAAATTGAGCGATTGCCTGAGACCGATGCTGGGAATAATCATGTTTCTTTCAGCAGGCGCGGGTGAACCGTCGATCGACCCCCCGATGCGCGGAAACGCGAAGCGTGTTTCAGGAAAATGGGTCGGCAGCTATGAATGCTTTCAGGGAAAGAACGGGGCTACCTTGATACTTACCGGCCATAAGACCGGGTATGTCGAAGGCAGTTTTTCGTTTTACCCTACGTCATCAAATCCCAAGACGGCTACGGGCCGTTTCGTTCTTACCGGCTCCTATTATTATGACGGCTCCCTCATTCTGGATAGCGGCGCCTGGGTAGAAAAACCCGAGGGTTATATACCGATAAGCCTGAAAGGAAAAGTTAATTCCGCGTTTGATACATTCACGGGAACAGTGCCGGAGTGCTTCGATACCGAGTTCAGCTTGAAAAAAATACCAGGGTTGCACTACGATAAAACTCTTGATTAGACGCTGGAAAACCAGGCATTTTCCGCAACTGGTTACAGGCATGAACAGCGTGACTTGATCCAGGCAACCCCCCCCCGGTGTTCCGCCAATCATGAGGCCGCGCGTATGCGTCCTTGAGCCGCGTCGCGGTAAACGGCCAACCATAAATCCCTGGCCTCCAGGCCAGCCGACAGCAGGGCACCGACACCGGGGTCGGATATTCCCCACCCTCTCCATCGTCCCCTCTGTATGGATTCTGGTCCCATAGATGCCCTCACCCTCTCATATACATACCCTGTATAAGTATTTGCCTTACGCCATGTGAAACAAGACCAACCGAGCTTATGAATGTTCGGCCGATGCTTGTGAAGGGCGAGGCGAGTTTGCCGGCACCATCATCAATAGCTTCTTTAAGCGATAAATTATCCTAAAATCAATTATATATACAATAAATTCATGCGCCGTTCCGGTTGTAAGGAGGCCATACAAAATGCTGCAGGGCATATAACAGGAGTCGGGAATATAAAACTATTTCCAGTATTCTAATATACCTCAATAAGGTATTGACATATACCCTAGTGGGGTATATGATGCAGCCATGAAGGATCATGAATTATCGTATAAAACATAAAATATTCATGCTCCTTCATGAATATCAATCAAGCCCCAGTCTTTATGTATGTCCAAGGAGACCTAAAATGAATATCTTACGAGTCGTTACGTTTCTCATCAGTGCCACCCTCGCCGCCGCATCCTCGTTTGCTGCTGCGCACACAGAAGCATATTTCGATTCCAGGGAATCTGCGCATGGCGGACAAATGCGCATGGCCGGGCCATATCACCTGGAACTCGTCGCCAAGGATAAGGAAATCGTGCTCTATGTAATGGATCATGCCGACCAGGCCCTCAGTACCGTAGGCGGTATGGGAAAAGCGACCATCCAAGTTGGCAAGGCTAAAGCCAAGACTCCGATCAGGCTGGAACCGGCGGGCGGCAATATCCTCAAGGGAACCGGAGACTTCGCCGTTACCCCGGAGACAGCAGTAACGGTATTCGTTGAGCTGCCAGGACAGGAAGTGACCGCGGCACGGTTCGTTCCATCCAAGACCAAAGCCAAGACCAAGGTCGTTATGAAAGGCGATGCGAAATCACAAATGGAAAACAACAGTGAGGAACATCACCACCACATGCAGCACTGACAACCGGGAAGCCGTCTCTGAACCCATTGCTCATAGATCCGGTACTGGATGATTAAACCAGCAAAACCATGTCGTTACAGGTCGTAATCCTTTGAAGTCGTCAACAGCCATCGGAAACCAAACCAAGGAGATGCCATCATGATGCAAAAACGAAAAATGGGTTTTATTGTTGCGCTCGTTCCTTTTTTAATGGCCATAGCCAATTTTGCAGTCAGCGCCAATGCGGCTGGAAATGAAGGGGAAAATGATGCTTCCGTGATGAAAAAAGAAGCGGACGGCAGCGTCAGTAAAACAGAATTCATGAAGCACCACGAGTGGATGTTTGACCAGAACGACAAAAACCATAACGGCAAGCTTGAACCCGCTGAAATGAGAAACCTGCACGAAATGGTAAAAAAAATGCATGATCGTTTTGAACAAAAACACTAGAATTTTAGGCAATGCTGCAGGCCCATTTCCGGGCTTGCAGCACCTGATCCTTGCTATCCTTCCGCTTTCCCGCCTCGATATTGCCCGGCAGCCATCTCAAGCCCGAGGATTCTTCATCTGTCTTTTGTACCCATGTGTTCGGGTTCACCAGACTTCGATCACCTCTCCGCCATGGCCGAAATGGCACCGCACTTCTCGCGCCCCAGCACTGCAGTCGTGCAAAATCAGAGTTAACCGCGGGTAATGGGAGAATACGAGCGTTCCCGAACCATAAAAAATGTTATAAATATGCCGAGCTTCCCGCATCGACCCACTTTTGTAACAGCCTATGGGTGCTGTCCTGGATACTGCGGAGTGATTTGCCGGCCCTGACCGGATTTCCGTCCGATGCCGCAGATCGAAGCCGAGCGGGAATGGGCATCGAATGGGTATCATCAGACCAGCCTGGCGGCGCCGGAGGCCGAAACTGACAAGTTCTTTTTGCGTCGAAGGGAATGCCAGGGATGAGACAATCGCTCCGCTGGTCGGGTTTTTCAGATTTTCTGGATTTTTCAAAGAAAACCATGCTTGCCGCAGGCCTGGCAATGGGACTTGCAGCCCCTGCTTCGGCCCAATCCCCCGGGGTGCATGTTCATGGACAGGCTGCCCTGGAAGCAGCAGTGGATGGCGGCACGGTGCAGATCAATCTCTACACCCCACTGGATAATCTGGTGGGATTCGAACATGCGCCGCGAACCGCGGAGGAGCATCGGGCTATCCGGGCGATGGCGGCGAAATTGCATCGGGGCGATACCCTGTTCGTCTTCACGCCCTCGGCTGGATGCCGGCTGGAATCGACGCACCTGCAATCCGCCGCGCTTTCCCCGGAACTGCTGGCGGTTGTTCCGCCATCCGGCAAAAACCAGGGTTCGAACTCCCGCGAGCGGAAAGATGAAGCATCGAAGCCTGCCTTCTCCCTATCCTCCCCTCCTTCCGACGCTCACGAGGCTCACGGTGTCGATGAAACGCATGAGCTTCACGGGGAACTGGAAGCGGCCTGGGTCTTCCACTGTTCCGCACCGCAGGAATTGCAGGAATTCGACGTGGGGCTATTCCGGGCATTTCCTGGCCTGCGGCGGCTGGATGCCGCCGTGGCGGGGCCGAAAAAGCAGTCGAGCGTGCGGCTCACGCCCCGGTCCACCCGCGTGCAATGGCGATGAAACCGTGAAGGTGCGGGCCCATTCATGAACCCTTTTGTAATCGAGATCCAGAATCTCGTTTATCAATGGCCCGGCAGGCATGGCTTTCGCCTTTCGATTCCGCAGTTTCTGGTGCGGCGCGGGGAGCGCATTTTCCTCCAGGGCGCAAGCGGCAGCGGCAAAAGCACATTGCTTGGCCTGCTGGGCGGGGTGCTGCTGCCCCGGCCCTGCCACCTGCGCGTTCTCGATACCGACCTTACCGCGTTGTCATCCAGCGCACGCGACCGGTTTCGCGTCGACCACATCGGCTTTCTGTTCCAGCAATTCAACCTGGTGCCTTATCTCTCGGTGCGTGAGAATGTGCTCCTGCCCTGCCGTTTCTCCCGGCGCCGGCGCGACAGCGCACTGGAAAACGCAGGTTCGCTGGAGCAATCGGTGGAGCGGCTGCTCGACCAGCTGGGCCTGGACACGGCATTGGCGCGCCAGCCCGTGACCTCCCTTTCCGTGGGGCAGCAGCAGCGCGTGGCCGCCGCACGCGCATTGATCGGACACCCTGAACTGATCATCGCCGACGAACCTACTTCCGCATTGGATGCAGCCCGGCAGGCGGAATTTCTCGACCTGCTGCTCGAGCGCTGCGAGGATGAGCACGTCACGCTGATCTTCGTCAGCCATGACGAACGTTTGGGGTCGCATTTCAGCCGGGCAGTGGACCTGGCCGAGCTTTGCGAAGACCAATCCTAAGAGAAAAGACCGCGATCCCATCGAATCATCGCTCGACTTACCGCCTTCACTCGTCCCGGTGCAGCTCTCCGGGATCGTATCATCCTCCAGGCTAAAAAGCCTTTCCGCGATCATGGATGGCACAGCCGGGCCGATACGCAGTTCGGTTTGTAATTTTTCTGCAATAAACATTTGCTAGCCTTTTTGGGTTCCCACAACCGGTCCATGCGATGAATTCGATTCTGTCAGCGACGCGGCCTTCCCTGGGTTCCCGTCCGAATCTGGATCAAAACCCCGGGCTTCTCACCGCTTTCATCTTTGCGTGCATGCTTACGGGGGCGCTGGGATATACCGTTTTCAGCCTGATGAGAGATATCAACGAAGCGGGAGATGTCGCCGTCACCTGGCTGCCCTATATTCTTCTGGCGGTAGCGTTGCTTATCGCTCTTGGTTTCGAATTCGTCAACGGTTTCCACGATACCGCCAACGCGGTTGCGACCGTGATATACACACACGCGCTTCCCGCCAATTTTGCCGTTGTGTGGTCCGGTTTGTTCAATTTTCTCGGCGTCATGTTTTCGAGCGGTGCCGTTGCCTTCGGCATCATTTCCCTGCTTCCGGTCGAGCTGATTCTGCAGGTGGGATCCAAGCCCGGTTTCGCCATGGTCTTTGCCCTGCTGATCGCCGCTATTCTCTGGAACCTGGGCACATGGCTGCTGGGGCTGCCGGCTTCTTCATCCCATACCCTGATAGGTTCGATCATCGGGGTCGGCCTCGCCAACGCGCTCATGAATGGACGGGACGGAACCAGCGGCGTGGATTGGGGCCAGGCGAGCAAGGTCGGATATTCCCTGCTGCTCTCGCCGATGATCGGATTTTTCTGCGCCGCGCTGCTCTTGTGGACGATGCGAGCCTTGATAAAGAACCAGGCTTTATACCGGGAACCCAAGGGAAATACGCCGCCGCCTTTCTGGATACGCGACCTGCTGATCCTGACCTGCACAGGCGTTTCTTTCGCGCATGGTTCCAATGACGGCCAAAAAGGCATGGGATTGATCATGCTGATCCTGATCGGCACCGTACCCATGGCGTATGCCTTGAATCGGGCCATGCCGGCCGACCAAATGACCCAGTTTGCGGCGGTTTCGCATGTCACCCACGAATCCCTGCTCAGGGCCGTTACGACAGTAGTTCCCGAAGAGCCTCGCGCGGTGCTTTCCGAGTATGTGCGCACCAAGGAGTACAGGCCCGAAGTGCTCTCCGCCCTGGCCGCCATGGTCGAGGATATCGGCAATCAGATCAGGCAACACGGAAGCCTTAAGCATGTGCCGATGGAAGCGGTCGGGAATGTACGCAACGATATGTATCTGACCTCGGAGACCATCCGTTTCCTGGAAAAGAGCGATGCGGTGAAATTCGATGACGATACCAAAAATAACCTCAAGGCTTTCAAGAAGAATATCGATGAAGCGACCAAATTCATTCCGCTTTGGGTGAAGGTTGCGGTAGCCATATTCCTGGGCCTGGGCACGATGGTGGGATGGAAGCGCATCGTGGTGACAGTGGGCGAGAAGATCGGAAAATCCCACCTCACCTATGCCCAGGGAGCATCCGCGGAGCTGGTCGCTATGACCACTATCGGGGTCGCCGATCTCTATGGCCTGCCGGTTTCCACCACCCAGGTTCTGTCATCGGGCGCGGCAGGCACTATGGCCGCCAATAAATCCGGCCTGCAATGGGGCACCGTGCGCAACCTGGCCATGGCCTGGGTACTGACACTTCCCGCTTCCATGATACTTTCCGGATCCCTGTATTGGCTGTTTGCAAGGGTATTTTGAAATCGATGTCAGAACTCGAATGAATCCGGATCACGACGATAATTCCTCGCAACTGGAACGTCATATCCATGCAGACATGATGGACAGCCTCGACGAGGAACTGGAAATGGAAATCGACGATTTCCACATGAATGAACTGGTGGCCGAGGCTACGAAGCCGGTTCACGAGATGCATGCGGAAAGACAATTCTATTTCAAGGAGCTTTTTCGCCTTCAGGGAGAATTGGTCAAGCTGCAGGACTGGGTCGTACACGAAAAGTTGAAGGTGGTGGTGCTGTTCGAAGGCCGGGATGCCGCGGGAAAAGGGGGCGTGATAAAACGTTTCTCCCAGCGCCTGAATCCTCGCGTATGCCGGGTAGCCGCACTTCCCGCTCCGAGCGAGAGGGAACGCACCCAGTGGTATTTTCAACGCTACGTGTCGCATTTGCCGTCCGGCGGGGAAATCGTTCTTTTTGACCGGAGCTGGTATAACCGCGCGGGCGTGGAAAAGGTCATGGGGTTTTGCAGCGAGGAAGAATATGAAGAGTTCTTCCGCAGCGTCCCCGAGTTTGAAAAGATGCTGGTTCGTTCCGGCATCATCCTGATCAAATACTGGTTTTCGATCACCGATGACGAACAGTTCACGCGCTTCCTGATGCGGATCCGCGACCCCCTGAAGCAGTGGAAGCTAAGCTCCATGGACCTTGAATCACGCCGCCTTTGGGAGCAATACACCAAGGCCAAGGAAACCATGCTGGAACGCACCCATATCCATGAGGCTCCCTGGTGGATAGTCGAGGCCGTGGACAAGAAAAAAGCGCGCCTCAACTGTATTCATCATTTCCTGGCGCAGATCCCCTACGGTGAAATCGAGCATGAGTCGATCGTACTTCCGGACCGGGTCCATAATCCCGACTATTTGCGGCATCCGGTGCCCAAGCAAATGTTTGTGCCAAGCGTGTATTGATCCATGATGCGATTGTAAATCCGGATTTTGCTCAGCAGTTATCCATCAAAACCGTGCTGTCGCGTTATGGCGATTCTGCGCGTCGCGCCCTCGATACGATCCCGGAAACATCGGCTTTTCTCCACCCCGCGGTTCCGGGGACTGATCTTCGTTGCTCAGGCATTCCGTGGACGAGGAGGATGCGTGCGCCATGAGTTACGCCATGAACGCTGGAACCAGCCATTTAAAGAACAGATTCGATTGCATCGGAAAGATGAGATGCATATTCCACCTGAAGATATTTATCCGCGGTGGAATAGACCATACTTAAGGAAACCCTGAACAGGTGTTCGCCGGTCTCGATATGAATTCAGATAACCCCCGCGGGAACGGCGGGGTGTTCCGGATGGCATTGCAGGAAATACAGCCTGAATCGGTGGTAGATCGGTATGCAAATTTTCATCCACCGGGTTCAATAGTTTTAAAAAAGGAGAAAAAAATGTTTAAATCCCGCACCCTTAAAGTATTTGTTCTAACTGCCGCGCTTGTCCCGTTGGTCATGGCCAACGTTCCAGCCGCCAATGCAGAGATAAGGATCGATGGTTCCAGCACGATGTATCCCATTACCGATAACGTGGCAAAAGATTTTCAGGAAGCAAAAAAGGAAAAAGTCGGCATAAAAATCGGTATATCCGGAACAGGCGGAGGGTTTGCAAAATTCTGCCGCCAGGAAATAGATATCGTCAATGCTTCGCGCCCCATCCTGGGAAAAGAAATGCGGGCCTGCAGTAAAGCCGGCGTGCGATACGTGGAGTTGCCGGTGGCCTTCGATGCGCTGACCGTGGTGGTCAATCCCAAGAATGACTGGAGCAGAACCATGACCGTCGACGAGTTGAGGAAAATCTGGCAGCCCGCCGCAACGAACAAAATCACCAAATGGAGCCAGGTGAATCCAGCGTGGCCCGACCAGAAGCTCAAGCTTTACGCCGCGGGGCCGGGATCGGGCACCTTCGATTACTTCACTACCGTCATCATGGGCAAACCCAAAGCAAGCCGCAGCGATTTTACGGCCTCCAAGGAGGATGACGTCAACGTCGTGCTTCAGGGTGTAGAGGGCGACAAATATGCACTCGGTTTCCTAGGTTTTGGATATTATGCACAGAACAAGGATAAGGTGGCGGCAGTTGCCATCGATAACGATACCGGCGAAGCGATCATGCCATCGGTCGAAACGGTCGAGGATGGAACCTATCAGCCTTTATCCCGTCCCATCTTCATCTATGTGAACATGAAGGCAGCGGAAAGGCCGGTGGTCAAGGAATTCGTCGAGTTCTACATGAAAAATGCGTCGGCGATGGCGCGGGGAACCCATTATTTTCCGCTGCCGCCGCGTGCCTACCGGGCCAACCTGGAATTTTTCAAAACCAAACGCCTGGGAACGGTGTTCGACGGGTTCGTGCCCGAAGGCCTGACAATCGACGACCTGCTCAAGCGGGAAGCCCGTTTTTACGAAAATTGACGACAGACGCAGCGGCAAAGACAAAGAAAAAAAATGAAGCCGCCGGGAGGGCGGGCTGAAGCCGCTGCTTTCACTTGCGCTTGCCAGCGCATGGAACCGGCGCGCCACCCTCGGCCTGATGGCGGCCAGCATCGCGCTTTCCGTCATATTGCTGCTGGGCGTGGAACAATTGCGGACACAGGTGCGGGAAAGCTTCGCCCAATCCATATCGGGAACCGATCTGGTGGTAGGGGCGCGGACGAGCCCCATCCAGCTCATGCTTTATGCCGTGTTTCGCCTTGGCGACGCGACGCACAATATCCGCTGGTCGAGCTTCCAGGCGGTCGCAGGCCACCCTGCGGTTGCATGGACAGTTCCCATTTCGCTGGGAGACTCGCACCGCGGCTTCGCGGTGGTGGGAACCAACCTGGATTATTTCGAGCATTTTCACTACGGAGATGGCCGGTCGCTGGCTTTTACCGCCGGGCATCCCTTTGCCGATATTTTCGATGCGGTAATCGGCGCCGAGGTTGCCAGCCAGCTGGGCTACCACGCCGGAGATCGCATCATACTCAATCATGGAACCGGCGCCCTGGGCCTGGCGGAGCATTCCGACAAGCCGTTCAAGGTAGCGGGCATACTCGCACGCACAGGATTGCCCGTCGATCGCAGCATCCATGTCAGCCTCCAGGCCATCGAAGCGCTTCATCTCGACTGGCAGGGCGGCGCTCCCCTCCCCGGCTTGTCCATACCTGCGGAATATGTACGCAAATTCGACCTCGCACCCAAGGAAATAACAGCCGCCCTGGTAGGACTGAAAAGCCGGGCTGGCGTGTTCCAGGTGCAGCGGTTCATCAATCAATATAAAGGAGAGCCGCTGCTGGCCGTATTGCCGGGCGTTGCGCTGGATGAGCTCTGGTCCATCGTCAGCATCGTGGAAAAATCGCTCCTGGCGATTTCCGTGTTGGTGGTCGCCGTCGGGTTGAGCGGATTGGTGGCGGTAGTGCTTGCCGGCCTGGGCGAGCGCCGGCGCGAACTGGCGATCCTCCGCTCCGTGGGAGCGGGTCCGCGCATCGTCCTGATTCTGCTTGCCATCGAGGGAGCGATGGTGGTGCTGGCAGGTTCATTGCTGGGGTTGTCGGGTTTGTTTGCCGCCAGCCTCTTCGCCGCACCTGTGCTTGAAGCGCACCTGGGCATTTCACTGCACGCCGGATTATCCGCCGAGACGCTTCAACTGTTGCTGCTCGTCATGGCGACGGGATTTCTGGCCAGTCTGATACCGGGCTACCGCGCTTACCGGCTGTCCCTCGCCGATGGATTGACGCCAAGACTATAGGAGAATGTGCCGCATGGCGAAATTCCGTTCAACTGTTTCCTTTCTGCCCGGCTTCCTTCCGCTCTTCGCTTTCTTCTGGCTCGCGTCGCCGGTATTTTCCGCCGGGTCCTCCGCGCCTTCCGGAAACCGGGATTATAAGGTTGGGGACCAGTTGACGCCGGATCCTGGCAAAGCAAAAACCAAATCTACCGCTCCATCCGCGTCCGGGTCCGCCGCCGCATACAAGGAGAAGAACTGGGACGACCTGATGCCCAGGAATTGGGATCCCATGGCCCCCCTGAAAGGGTTGAAGCTGGAAAACTTGAAAGACAGCGATCCGCGCGCCATGGAAGCGCTGGAAAAAATGCGCGAGGCGTGGGCCAATGCGCCAGTCGAGCCATCGCTGAATGGCGAACGCATCCGCATTCCCGGTTTCGTTATTCCCCTGGAGAAGTCAGGCAACAAGGTCAGGGAATTTTTACTGGTCCCCTATTTCGGTGCCTGCATTCACACGCCCCCGCCGCCACCAAACCAGATCATCCATGTCAAGACGGCCAAACCGGTGGCGGGCATGCGAACCATGGATACCATGTGGGTCAGCGGCGTCATGCAGGTCCGAAGCGTGGAATCCGAGTTCGGCCAGGCAGGCTACCAGTTGAAAGCCGAGCAGATTGATCCCTACCCCTGAATTCCTGACGCATCGCGATTTCCAGCTATCGATTCTGGTTCCAATTATGCGATTGTCTTTATTCCATACTATGACATCCGCAATTTTCCGAGTTGTGCCATAATTCGGCCAGATTGCGCACCCCATGCAGGGTTTCGAGATGCCATGAATGCAGCCCGGTGCTGAACCTTGACCTTCATAGTGACAGCGATAGCGACCTGCTGGAATTTGTAATTTCATTCCCGTAAAGCTTGCGCAGTTGTAGCACCCGGCTGCGCCCAATCGCTCGCGCAGAACTGCCGCCAAGATAACCATTAACCCGGCGTCGCCATCGAATTTTGCCGATAGCATGAACACGGTGGCGATAAAGTCTGCCCTCAACCCGCCTGTTTTCCCCATTCTCCGCGGGGAAAACGGTTTTCTCCCGCTCCGATCGTCTCTGGAGCGAAACGGAGAGAGTATGGGTGTTTTTTACGGCCGATCTCTCTTCATATCCCGTGTCGAACGAACCTGCAGCCTGTCGAACCGTTGAAATTTCGATATTTCCGGTGGCAAAAAATGGATCGTCCTGCTTCTTCTCCAGAATAGAAATCTGCGCGTCGGTCAGCGCATCCTCCTCCCATAATTTCTATACTCTCCAACGCTTCCTGAATGATTCAGGCCGCATGTATTCACAAAATGACCACCAAACCATCATATTCCCTTGACAAGATTCACAAAATGACCACCGATATATCATATTCCCATGACAAAAGCTGTGGTAACTTGATTTCACCCTGATCACACACACTCTCGGGTGTGCGGATCACATGTTTATCCTGGAAGGGAAAACTTGCAAGCTTATGGCCCTGCAACTCACCATCCATACGATTGACGTCGAGCAGGAAGAAAGCGCGCTCGTTGTTGCGGCAGACGTGGCAGCCGGGCGTCACCGGACGATATTGATCGATGGCGGACTGCTCGGGTATGCGGAGACAGTGCAAAACTTTATCGATCCCATCCTCAGGGATGACGATCCTCTCGATCACATTCTCGTCAGCCACTACGACAAGGATCATTCGGGGGGAGTCATAGGACTTCTTAATGCAGACAACATGCGGGTCGTGAGCGAAGCCATCTCCAACGCAGTGGCATATGCGGCGCAATGGGCCGCAGCAGGCACCCGCCCCCAGCAGATCGCTTGCGGAGCAGTGGCCGCAGCAGCAACCATCCTCGGAGCCTGGGGCCTGAACGTGAACCAGATCCTGGCGATGTGCCAGGCTGTTTTTCCCGCGGCTATCGGGAAAACGGACGATGAGGCCGCCGAGATTGGATTCAACTATGCCCTGGAGCATACCAGCAAGCTTCAAAGTTTTCCTACTCTTCAAGTTAGCGAAACCGGGAGAAGCATCGCAAAAATATCCTCGGTCGCAGCAGCGATCGCCATCGCATCGGGAAACAATCCGGCTACTGCAGCCTTCGGCGCCATCTTTCTCCTGATTGCCAGAACGCTTCCTAATCAGACACTTCCTAATCAGCTGCGATTCGATACCGGCGGCCGATACTGCAATGTCCACCTTATCGATATCGGACAGCCAATCTGGCCATCACAATCCGCCGAGATATACACGGACCCGGCAATCGGGCACATAGCGAAGGCGAATCGGATTCCTGCGATATTCTGCATGGCGATCAACTCCTGGGTTTGGCAAGGGATCGGCAATAACCCCGTCCAGACCGTCTGGAGGCGCAAGGCTGGAAGCTGCATGTCCAAGCTCGAAAGAATCGCCTCATCCTTACGCGCAATATTGTAGGAAATGGGTTTTTTTACCGAGGGTAAAAGAGGAAACATAGTATGAACCAGATAGTACTCATCGCGTTACGCAGGCCTTATACCTTCGTGGTCCTTTCGATCCTGATCGTCATATTCGGGGTCAGGGCGATACGGCACGCGCCGACGGACGTCTTTCCCACTATCAAGATTCCGGTGATCTCCGTGGTCTGGGCCTACGCCGGCATGTTGCCGCTGGATGTCTCCGGTCGTATCACTTTTTACTTCGAACGCTTCCTGACCTCGACGGTGGAAGGCATCGCCGACATCGTAAGCCAGGCGTACTATGGCATCAGCATTACCAATATTTTTCTTCAGCCCCACACCAACCTCCCTGGCGCAGAAGCGGAAGTTACGGCCATAGCCCAGACGATCGTCAAGCAGTTGCCGCCGGATATTTCCCCGCCCATGATCATGCGCCTGGAGGCCTCCCAGGTAGCGGTAGCCAGCCTGCAGGTTACCTCGGACGAGATGACACCGGCAGACCTCTATAACCTTTCTTATAACCAGCTCAGGCCCCTGATTGTCGTGATCCCCGGGGCGATTGTTCCGCATCCTTACGGTGGAAAACCCAAGCAGCTTCTGGTATCCCTCGATCAGGACAAGATGCTGGCCCGCAATATATCGCCGACCGATGTCCATGCGGCCTTCGATCGCCAGAATCTCGTGCTGCCCGCGGGTGATATGAAGATCAAGCAGACCGACTGGATGGTCCAGACAAACGCGATGCCGCCGGAAATTCCGGAATTCAACGATATTCCGATTAAAAGAGTGGGAAATTCCTTCGTCTTTTTGCGTGACGTCGCCGACGTCCAGCTCGCCGGTCCGCCGCAGACGAACTCGGTCATGGTGGACGGGAAGCAGGCGGTCATTATTGTCGTCATGAAAGGCGGCGAAGCGTCGACCCTGGATGTGGTCGACGGCATCAGGGCAACCCTTCCGCGCATCAAGGAGATCGTGCCGTCCCATGTGGACGTCAGAATCATCACCGATGCGTCGGTCTTCGTGCGGGAATCCATCGACGAGGTGTTGCACGAGATGCTGATCGCGGGCCTGCTTGTCGGTTTCATCGTCATGCTCATGCTCGGCTCATGGCGCCCCATGGTCGTCGTGACGACTTCCATTCCGCTGTGCATTCTCACCTCCCTCATCGGCCTGCACGCGCTGGGCGAGTCAATGAACGTCATGACGCTGGGGGGATTGGCGCTGGCGGTAGGAATTCTTGTCGACGACGCGACAGTGATGATCGAGAACATCGATACTCACCTGGAAATGGGCAAGGAACTCGATGAAGCCATCATCGACGCGGCAAACCAGATCGTCATTCCGACGCTGCTCGCCACCTTGTGCATATGCATTGTCTGGCTGCCGCTGTTCACGCTTTCCGGCGTGTCGGGCTATCTGTTCAAGCCGATGGCGCTGGCGGTGATATTCGCCATGCTGGCGTCCTTCATCCTGTCGCGTACGCTCGTGCCGACCATGGCGAAATATCTCATCAAGCATCCTCACGCGGAAGAGCACGAAAAGGAAGGCCACCATGGCGAGCATAGTGACGGAAAGCCAGCGGGGCAGGCCCTCGGTTTCAAGGAGAGGTTACAATATCATATGGGGGTTTTCTCCCGTTTTCAGCAGGGATTCGAGGCCCGCTTTCTTCGATTCTGTGGCTGGTATGGCGGACTGCTCGAACAAACGA
Source organism: Nitrosospira sp. (assembly GCA_035547595.1). Classification (GTDB taxonomy): domain Bacteria; phylum Pseudomonadota; class Gammaproteobacteria; order Burkholderiales; family Nitrosomonadaceae; genus Nitrosospira. The sequence continues at coordinate 50,778 of DASZUL010000047.1, read as the reverse complement.
TTGAAAACCGCCGCCGGTTTGCCACGATCATGCTGGCTTTCGCGCTCCTCTCCCTTATCCTCTTCTACTTCAACGGCCGCGACTTTTTCCCCGAGGTCAGGTCGGGGACCATCCAGATGCACATGCGCGGACCGCTCGGCACGCGGATGGAATCCATAAACCGCATCACCACCCTCGTCTCGAACGATATCCACCGGCTGCTTCCCGGGCAGGTCGAAGGCATCATCAGCAATTGCGGCTTGCCCGTCGGCCCGCATAACCTGGCGTTTATTCCGACGCCCACCATCGGAACGCAGGACTGCGATCTGACGATCACGCTGTTCGACGATAAATCCGCGGTGTGGGATATCCGGAAAATTCTCCATGACGGCCTGAAAGCGCGCTATCCAGGAAGTGAATTCACCTTTCAGCCAGCCGACCTGATAGCGAAAATCCTGAATTTCGGCGCTCCTTCTCCGATTACCGTTCAGATCAACGGGATGGATATCTACGGCAACTACGAATACGCGCGCAAATTGCAAGGCAAGCTGCGCAAGATCCCAGGCTCCTCCGATGTGGTGATCCAGCAGACCATGCGCACGCCCACCATGTTCATTGAAGGCCAAAGGGCATATGGACTCGGTGTTGACAGGAGCGAAGCGGATATCGCCTTGAATATGCTGATAACGACTAACGGAACCCAGCAGATCGACCAGAAATACTGGCTGGATCTAAGGACCGGCATGTCATACCAGATCAACATATACCAGCCTCAACCTCAAGTCACAAGCATCAGTGAGTTGAACAAGATTCCTGTCAAGCCGATAGGGGAAGGCGGCCTGGACCAGGATTACCAGCTCCTGGGCAACCTGACGCAGAAATCGCCGGTAGGCACGCCCGGCCTGGTCACCCACAGGGGCATCATGCCGTTGATTGAAGTGTACGTGTCCGCCGAAGGGCGGGGGCTTGGAGGGGTGCTGGCAGACGTCGAGAAAATCGTCGAGGGGATGGACGAGGAAGTTCCCCGCGGCTCCGAAGTCAAAATCGCCGGCCAGGCCGCGAATATGGTCGTCACCTACGGCGAACTGCTTGTCGGCCTTCTGGCGGCCGTGGTGCTGATCTATCTCTTCCTTGTCATCAATTTTCAGTCATGGCTGGTTCCCTTCATCATCATCACCGCCCTGCCCGGCGCTCTGGCGGGCATTGCCTGGGCCCTGTTCCTGACCCAGACGAATATTTCCGTCCCGGCCCTCACGGGCGCCATCATGGCCATGGGAACGGCCACGGCGAATTCCATACTGGTCGTGTCCTATGCGCTGGAGCGCATCGAAATACATGGCAACCCGCTGCTAGCCGCCATCGAGGCTGGCAAAGCCCGGATTCGCCCTGTTCTCATGACGGCAGCGGCCATGATCATGGGCATGCTTCCGATGGCGCTGGGGGGATCCACCAACGCGCCGCTGGGCCGTGCAGTCATTGGCGGCTTGACGTTTGCAACGATATATACGCTGTTCTTTGTTCCGGCTGTATACGCCATCATGTATTACGCACGAAGCGCTCCTAACGACCAGGAACCCATTCCTGGCCACAAGGAAATCGCTCCTCAACTCGGAAATTCCTGATATGGAAAAATCACGTAAAAAAAGTACGGTAATTATTGCGATCGCCCTGCTTGTTTCTGTTATCTATCTGGGTTACCGGGTCGTTGAATCCAGGAAGGATACGGCTTCTTTAACAAAACTGGCGATGGAAAATGATGTTCCGTCGGTGGCTATCGTCCACGCCGAACACCTGCCCGCCCAGGAAACCATCAAGCTTCCAGGCACCATCGAGGCATGGTTCCAGGCGCCGATCTATGCCCAGGTATCCGGCTACGTCAAGATGTGGCATAAGGATTGGGGGGCGAGAGTCAAGAAAGGAGATGTCCTCGCCGAAATCTACGCGCCGGCGCTCGATGCCCAATACCGGCAAGCCAAGGCAGACCTGGCATCGGAGGTAGCCCTTAATGAGCTTGCCATACTTACCGCGGACCGGTGGCTGGCCTTGCGCAAAAACCAGGCGGTATCCGAGCAGGCGATTTCGGTAAAGGTGGCCGAGGCAAAAGCCCAACAGGCAAAGGTCAACGCCGCCATGCAGAATGTCCGCAACTTCGAGGCACTGATCGGGTTTAAAACGATTATTGCGCCGTATGACGGCGTGGTCATCAACCGCGCCATTAACGTGGGGGACTTCATCAACAAGGAAGGCACGATCAGTACCCCGGAGGGTGAAGTCCGCAATCTTTATACCGTCGCGGATATCAGCAAATTGCGTCTGTTTGTCAGCGTGCCCGAGCGGTTCGGCGCCCTGATGCATGATGGCCTGAAAGCCGATCTGACAGTGCCGCAATTTCCCAATCGGCATTTCACCGCCGAGTTTCTGACCACTGCCCGCGGTTTTGATGTGAATACACGTACGGTGGTCACCCAGTTCGTGATTGAAAATGAAGAGAAGGATCTGTGGCCGGGTTCCTATGCATCTGTCAACCTGACCGTGGATGTAGCGAATAGACACCTCTCCATTCCATCGAGCTCACTGGTATTTGATGAGATGGGGACGCGCGTCGCCGTGGTGGATGACAACAACATCGTTCACTTCAAGCCGATCAAAATAACCAGGATCCTCGATGCTACTGTCGAATTAAGCGAGGGCGTCACGACAGAGGACCGGATCATAAACAATCCCAGCGCTGCCATACTCGATGGTGACAAGGTGACCATCGTAACACCCGCACCGGGATATGACCTGATCAACAAGCCGAAAGAGCAGGCTCCGGAGTCATCGAAACCAGCCTCTCATTCGGAAATGCCGGATGCGGGGTTAAAACAAGCATTAAATGGATCATATGCGCCATGACACAGACTATGACAGACTTGGGGCGTAAAAAAGGAATCCATATTTCAAATCTCTGCCGTCTCGGCGCCAGATTCGGTGCTTTCATATTTCTGGCAGCCTTAGGGGGTTGCGCCTCCCTTCCTTTTCCGGCATTCGATCTGTCGCCCAATTATCAACCGACGGAATTCGTTGTTCCGGACTCCTGGGAGGGAACGAGCGATTTCGTCAAGGCCAATCCGTCGGATGACGCGGTCCGGCCAGACTGGTGGAAACTGTATGAGGATCCTGTCCTGAACAATCTCGTGGAACAGGCGCTGGCAGCCAACCCGGATCTGCAGGCAGCAGCTGAACGCTTCATTCAGGCGCGCAATGCGATGATGAAGGCACGGTCCCGATATTTCCCGCAACTCGGCTTTGGGTTCGGCGGCAGTAACAACAGGCAATCCGACCACACTCTCTTTCGTGCACCCGGAGAACCTGACAGCGATACCCAGGTTCTGATGGATGGAATTGCATCCTGGGAACCGGATTTCTGGTCGAAACTCCGGAATGCGGCGCAAGCCAAAATCTATCGTGCGGAAGAACGCGCGGCCGACTATGGGCTTGCACGCCTTATCCTGCAGGCGGAAGTGACATCGAATTATTTCACGCTGCGTGGACTGGATGCGCAAATCGCGATTTACAAACAGTCGATCGATCTTTATAACTATTCGTTAACTGTCGTGCAGACCCAGTTCGAGGGCAAGATCGCTTCCGCTCTCGACGTAGCACGGGCCCAGTCGCTGCTGTTCGCCACCGAGTCGAAGCTGGCCCTGATGAATAGTGAACGCCAGGTGACGGAGCAGGCCATCGCGATTCTGCTCAATCTCGCTCCAGCCAGCTTCAAGATCGCGCCGGTGGATATTCTCCTCAGCGCGAAATTCAGTCTTCCGCAGACAGTTCCATCCACCTTGCTCGAGCGCCGGCCCGATATTGCCGCAATGGAGCGCCGCATGGCACAGGCCAACCGCAGCATCGGCATAGCACGCGCCGCTTTTTTTCCGGATGTATCCTTCCGGCTCGGAGGAGGAATGGAGGATTCCGGACTCAATCTGCTCGCGTTGGCTAACAGTTTCTGGGCCTATGGCTCTTCTTTTTCCATTCCGCTTTTCCAGGGTGGATATCGCCGGGCTCAATTGCAGCAATCATGGTCGGCCTATCGAGAGACGGAAAATTCATATCGTTCGACGGTATTGAATGCCTTTCGCGAAGTTGAAAACAACCTGACCAAGACTCGCTGGATGACTCTTGCTGCCGAAAGGCAGGATGCCGCCGTCGGAGCCGCGCGTACGACACAAAACCTCACAATGGAACTCTACAAGGGCGGCCTGGCCTCCAGCCTTGAACTCATTTATTCCCAGCTCGGCACGCTGACGGCAAGCATCGATTCCGTGCAGATCAAGACCGATCTGCTGAGGGCATCGGTGGCGCTTATTCGTGCGCTTGGAGGGGGGTGGAACCGCGAACAGCTACCCGCCGACAATGAAATTCAACCCTTTGGCATATTGCAATATACCGATCTCGATAAGCCGGTACCGGCCGGAGGAATCGATGTCAATGCGGATCCCGAAGATAGAAAAGTCAAAAACAATAATTTGACAAAACCCCTGGTTCCGATGGAAAACAATATGAATCAGAGTTCTACGGGCAGCAAAAACAATAACTTGATAAAACCCCTGACCCCGTATCTGGATCTTAGCGATAGAAACTACAAAATTGATAATTTGACACAGGTCCTGGTTCCATAACTGCATTGCAGGAGGCTCATTGCCAAAAATCCTGATGCCCGAGGGTAGCTCCTGGGGGTGCCTGGCCTGCGAGGTGAATGATGAACTGTTGATCTATCAGGGTTTAGCTCCCGCCTCTTGGGGCGGGGCTGGCTGAAAGCCAGTGAATTGTAAAAGTATGCTTGTAGCAAGGTGCGTTATTTGCATGTGACATCGCGGGGTTCCAGAATTGGGGGTACCAGATACAGCGCGCCGATCCGGCATATCAATACCAGGCCGGTTTCGCTGACTTCCTGTGCCCGGCAATAGGTGGCCTGGCGCGCCAGCGGCAATACCTGATATTGCCGGGTAACCGGCTGAGCGTGCATACAGCCTGTCATCCCCCTTCACCCAGCAATTCCACCTTGCTGAGCGCTTCCCCGAAATCCGAACCATTCTTTTTCCCGCCGCCGCCTGCCATCACGCACTTCCGCAGCCCACTCCGGCGGCTGCCGCTTCCATTCAGCAACTCGATTCGGGCGAACTTCATCCTGCCGCGCAATCCTCCATCGGGATTTTATCCATGCGCAGCGGCGCCAGCCCTGCTCTCGCCTTGTTGGCCTTCCGGCCGAGATTTTGGAGCAAAACACCGAATTTCCGGGGTCACTTCCGTGTCTAAGGCTTACTGGTTTGCAAAAGAATCGCCTCATCCCTGCGTGCAATATTGTAGGTAAATGAATTTCTTACCGAAGGTATGAGAGGAAACATGGTATGAACCAGATAGTACTTATCGCGTTACGCAGGCCTTATACCTTCGTGGTTCTTTCGATCCTGATCGTCATATTCGGAATCAGGGCGATACGGCACTCGCCGACAGACGTTTTCCCTGCCATCAAAATCCCCGTGATCTCCGTGGTCTGGGCCTACGCCGGCATGTTGCCGCTGGACGTGTCCGGTCGTATCACTTTTTACTTTGAACGCGCATTGACCTCGACGGTGGAAGGCATTTCGGACATCGTCAGCCAGGCGTACTACGGCATCAGCATCACCAATATTTTTCTCCAGCCCGAAACCAGCCTTCCCGGCGCAGAGGCGGAAGTCGCAGCGATAAGCCAGACAATCGTCAAGGCGTTGCCCCCGGACATTTCGCCACCCATGATCATGCGCCTGGAAGCCTCGTCCGTGCCGGTTGTCAGCCTGCAGTTTACCTCGGAAGAGATGACGCCGGCAGCGCTCTACAACCTCGCCTATACGCAAATCAGGCCCCTGATTGTCGTGATCCCCGGGGCGATTGTTCCGCATCCCTACGGTGGAAAGCCCAAACAGCTTCTGGTATCCCTCGACAGAGAGAAAATGCTGGATCGCAACATATCGCCGACCGATGTCCATGCGGCTTTCGATCGCCAGAATATCGTGCTGCCCGCGGGCGATATGAAGATCAAGCAGACCGACTGGATGGTCGAGACAAACGCGATGCCGCCGGATATCGAGGAATTCAACAATATCCCGATAAAGAGGGAAGGAAATTCCTTCGTCTTTTTGCGCGACGTCGCCGATGTCCAGCTCGCGGGCCCGCCGCAAACAAACTCCATCATCGTGGACGGTAAACAGGCCGTCATGATCGTCGTCATGAAGGGTGGTGATGCATCGACCCTGGACGTAGTCGCCGGCGTCAAGGCAGCCCTTCCGCTTATCAAGGAGATCGTGCCACCCAGCGTGAAGGTCAAGGTTCTCAACGATGCATCGGTCTTCGTGCGGGAATCCATCGAGGAGGTGACGCGTGAGATGCTGATCGCGGGCCTGCTTGTCGGTTTGATCGCCATGCTTCTGCTCGGCTCATGGCGCCCCATGATCGTCGTGACGGCTTCCATTCCGTTGTGCATTCTGACTTCCCTCATCGGCCTGCAAGTGCTGGGCGAATCGTTGAATGTCATGACCCTGGGAGGGCTGGCGCTGGCGGTAGGGATTCTTGTCGACAACGCGACGGTGATGACCGAGAACATCGACACTCACCTGCAAATGGGTAAGGAACTCGACGAGGCAATCATCGATGCGGCAAACCAGATCGTTGTTCCGACACTGCTTGCCACATTGTGCATATCCATTGTCTGGCTGCCGCTGTTCACGCTTTCCGGCGTGTCGGGCTATCTGTTCAAGCCGATGGCGCTGGCAGTGATATTTGCCATGCTGGCATCGTTCATGTTGTCATTTACGCTCGTGCCGACCCTGGCGAAATATATCCTGGTGCACCCTCACGCGAAAGAACACGAAAAGGGAAGCGGCGGGAATAGGGAAAAACCCCATGACGATGAAAAACCCCATGGCGAGGAAAAGCCGGGAGGAAGGTTTAGCGCTCTTCAGCAGAAGCTAAAGTATCACCTGGGGGTTTTCTCCCGCTTCCAGCAGGGATTCGAGACCCGTTTCCTTCAGTTCTGCGGCTGGTATGGCGGGCTGCTCGAACAAACGATTGCAAATCGCCGCCGGTTTGCCACGGTCATGCTGGCTTTCGCGCTCGTATCCCTTGCCCTGTTCTACTTCAACGGCCGCGACTTTTTTCCCGAGGTCAGGTCGGGAACCATACAGATGCACATGCGGGGGCCGCTTGGCACGCGGATGGAAGCCACGAACCGCATCACCACCCTCGTCTCGAACGATATCAAGCAGATGCTTCCCGGTCAGGTGGAAGGCATCATCAGCAATTGCGGCATCCCCGTCGGCCCGCATAACCTGGCGTTTATTCCGACGCCCACCATCGGATCGCAGGACTGCGACCTGACGATCAACCTGTTCAACGAGAAATCGGCGGTGTGGGATCTCCGGAAAATTCTCCACGATGGTCTGAAAGAGCGCTATCCGGGGACTGAGTTCACTTTTCAGCCAGCCGACCTGATAGCGAAAATCCTGAATTTCGGCTCCCCCTCTCCGATCGATGTTCAGGTCAAGGGGATGGACATCTACGGTAACTATGAATTCGCGCGTAAATTGGCCAATAAGCTGCGTAGGATCCCCGGTTCCTCCGGCGTGGTGATCCAGCAAACCATGCGCACGCCAACCCTGTTTGTTGAAGGCCAAAGGACCTATGGGCTCGATGTCAACAGGAGTGAGGCGGATATTGCCCTGAATATGCTGATCACGACCAGCGGAAGCCAGCAGATCGACCAGAAATACTGGCTGGATCTGAAGACGGGCATGTCGTACCAGGTCAATATATATGATCCTCAACCTCAAGTCGCCAGCATCAACGACTTGAACACGATTCCTGTCAAGCCGGTAGGGGATGCCGGTCTCGATCAGGATTACCAGCTCCTGGGCAATCTGGCGAAGGAATCGCCGGTAGGCACCCCCGGCCTGGTGACCCATAAGGGTGTCAGGCCGCTGATCGAAGTGTACGTGTCCGCCGAAGGGCGGGGGCTTGGCGGGGTGCTGGAGGACGTCAGGAAAATTGTCGAAGAGGTGAAAAAAGAACTTCCCCGCGGCTCCGAAGTTGAAATCGCCGGCCAGGCGGAGACCATGGTCAGTACCTATGGCGAACTGATCGTTGGCCTTATAGCGGCGGTGGTGCTGATCTATCTGATGCTCGTCATCAATTTTCAGTCATGGCTGATCCCCTTCATCATCATCACCGCCCTGCCCGGCGCTCTGGCGGGCATTGCCTGGGCCCTGTTCCTGACCCAGACGAATATTTCCGTCCCGGCCCTCACGGGCGCCATCATGGCCATGGGGACGGCCACGGCGAATTCCATACTTGTCGTATCCTATGCGCTGGAGCGCATCGCGGAGCATGGCGACCCGCAGCTATCCGCCATCGAGGCCGGCAAAGCCCGGATCCGTCCTGTTCTCATGACCGCGTCGGCCATGATCATGGGCATGCTTCCGATGGCGCTGGGAGGATCCACCAATGCGCCGCTGGGTCATGCAGTCATCGGCGGCTTGATGTTTGCAACGGTATATACCCTGTTTTTCGTCCCGTGCATGTATGCGATTATCTACCGCCCGCGAAGCGCTCCTAAAGACCAGGAAAGCGTTCCCGGCGCACATGGCGACGATGCGGTGCCATTTTCGGTCGAGGTGCGAGAATTGAAAGAGCGGATTCGCCAGTTGGAGCGCATGTTGGGCAAAAAAACGCTTCCGTGAGCATTACTCAGGCGGTTTCCGCCGTTGCCCAATCCCCGTTTCGCGGGGCACAAGCGGAAGAAGTGTATGATCCGGCTATGGACCTCCCGCGATTAATATGCATCCCCGTAATGAAGACCGAAGCGGCAAACAACACAGGAATCGACATGCCATGAGTAAAAAGACAAAGAAGAACGGGATGGGCATCGAAACGGAAATGCCAAAAATCTCGAAAAAGGAATACGAAGAGACGCTTTACCGCCTTCAGATCGAGCTTGTCAAGCTGCAGCGCCATTTTATTCAATGCAACGACAAGATACTGGTCATTTTCGAAGGCCGGGATGCCGCGGGAAAGGATGGAACCATCAAGCGCATCATCGAGCACCTCAGTCCCCGTGAAACGCGGGTGGTCGCACTCGGCAAGCCTTCCGACCGCGACAGCAACTCGTGGTATTTCCAGCGCTACGTTCCCCATTTGCCGGCGTCACAGGAACTCGTGCTGTTCAATCGAAGCTGGTACAACCGGGCGGGGGTGGAACGGGTAATGGGATTTTGCACGGACGATGAATACGAGGAGTTCATGACCTCCGTGCCGGAGTTCGAACATATGCTGATCCGGTCCGGCATCAAGCTCCTGAAATACTATCTCGACATCAGCAAACTGGAGCAGGCGGAGCGTCTGAAGGACCGGAAAAAAAATCCGCTTACGCAGTGGAAAATCAGCGGGCTGGATGAGGTAGCGCTTAAAAAATGGAAGCAATATACGCGGGCGCGAAACGAGATGCTGGTGCGCACCCATAATCTCATCACCCCCTGGACGGTGGTACGCGCTGACGACAAGCCGCTCACCCGGCTCAATGTCATCAAGGATATGCTGAACCGGCTCGACTATGCCGGCAAGGATGGGTCGCTGATCTCACCCGATCCGCGCATCATCATGCCGTTCGATATCGCCTATCTCGAGGAAGGGTTGCTGGCGCATTAGGCTGCGGCATTGGCAAGCAAAACCGGAACCTGCTTCGCATCATGTCCATCGGGCGCTTCGATCAGCCATGGTGGCCCATGGTGGCAGATCCATGCCCAGGGCTCCGCGAATCCCCGGTTTCTCCCCGCATGAGGGAGGCTGCATTGACGGGCTGTGGCGCTTTGCCGGAAAAGCAGACGGGAATGCCACCACGGCGGTTGGACAAGGGAGGCAACGCAGCTCATCCATTTATAAATTTTGATTGCATTGGTGATCGATTTAATATACTTTCATTGTGCAAGCGCTGACGTGATTAATAGGCGTTTTTATCTAGCCCGCTGGATGGAATCGGCTGGAACCGGTTTACCAACCCCGGCAAGGTATCAAGTGAGCGGGTATGGGTCTGCCGTTCCTGGCAAACAACATGGCGGACAATAGTGAAAAAGAGGATATAAATGGTGATAAAGCGAGTGATGCAAACCGGCATATCGGTGCTGGGATTGGCGGCGACGCTTTACTGCGGCGCAGCCGGAGCGCATGGAAAAGTAACCATGGAAGAAGACACCTGCATGAGGCGGATGGGCGACAACAGCATGGTGCATTTGAGCGCCTATCAGCCGCAACACGAGCCGGGCGACCAATACTGTACGGAAATTCCGAAGGAAGGCGAAACGTTTCTCGTCGTGGATCTGGTCGATCAGGCGCTACGGGACATCCCCGTGGGAATGCGCATCGTACGGGGTACCAACGAGGCCGAAGATGAGACCGTGACATATGTCCGGCCCAGCTACCACCCGGATGGCGTGATCAAAGGCGAAACGATCCTGGACAAGGGCCTCTATACGGTTTTCATCACGGGGGACGCGGTACCGCCCGTGCGTTACCAGTACCCCTTGAGAGTGCACATGATCAACTACGCGAACATTTTTCGTTCCGCGATTGGGCCGCTTATCGCCATGATGCTGCTAAGCCTGTTCGCGTACAAGGTCATAAGGTCGAAACGGATGCAGAACTGGCTGGGTTCCCGCCGCCGATAGCATATTTCCCGACGTTACCGCTCTCCGCGGCAAATCCGCGGGAGCAAAAGCATGTTGCAACCCATGCAGCAATGGATCCGTTTGTTCCATCGGATACAGTATAGAAATAAAGGAGGCGGGAGGGATGCCGAGGTAGTCCCGGTTCGGACAGTGCGCCTCCCGTCCTTCCCGCCATGGGTCTCCCCTTCGCCATCAAGCTGGCGGTTTTCCCCGCAGTGCCCGGATTCCTGGCCGAGTGGCCTGTAGTTTTGCTTGCCTTCACTTTCCGGGCTGATCGGATTGCCCACCTATCTCCATCGTCTCATTGAAATATCCTGATGCTTCAATGCCTCCTGCGCCCCTGTTGCCGGAAGAGCCGATGTGCCGCGCATGAGTTACAGCCGTATTTTTCGGCAATACATACCGGGTAAATGCCTCTTCAAAAAATTCGCCCCCGCTCTCCATTTGCTCTCTATTTCATTTTGGATCTGTATTCGCGTTATTTTTCAGCAGGATGAAATGTCTTTAGCATCTATGGCACTGGGTCAGCCACATGGCTCGAGCAATTGGCGTCGGGAGAGTCCCTGCGGTTATTACATAACTTTAGACATAAACAAGTTGACAAAGTACCCCATGGCCGGTAAACTGCAGCCATACGTGGTGCTTTGCATATTCTTTAAAGGGCTATAACGGATACAGACAGAATCGCGAAGGTGCAGGATGAGACCGGGAAGATTTTTGTTATTCATGATTATCCCTTGCCTGCTTGCCTCTTGTGCGCCTATGAGCCGTTACGAAGCCGTAGATAATCCTTCGTTGCAGCAGGCTTCAAAAAACGCCAGGACCCTAAGCGATCATCTTGCCCTGATGGAACACTATGAAAATCTCGCAAGGGAAATGCAGACAAATGCTGAAGAACAGCAGAAGCTGCTCGAGCATTACCAGGAAAAAAGCTATTTCTATGGCCGGCAAGCACAGGACAGGCAATCCCACACCTGGGCTTTGATGATCAAGTACGAACGTGCTGCAAAGACAAGTTTGAGCAGGGCTGCTCTTCATCGGCAGACCACCGCAGAACTCCGGCATCGTAACGATCCCTCTGCCGGGCGACCGACGCACGCCAGAGTCCAGTCTCTTGCGGTTCCAGCGATGATAAGCGATCCTCGTAACGGCCGCGTCGTGGGGGAGCGGTGAAGTTCCAACCTTGAGAATGTGATTCGATTCCCCTCTGGCGGGGCGATCCCCGCCATTTTTTTTGCCGATCATGCGTAGACTGCTCGGTATAACTAATCGGCTATCCGCCGGGGAGGTTGTATTGGTAAAGAGATGGCTTCCGCTGATACTTCTTGTGGTATTGACGGTAATCAGCATGGCTACATTAAGCGCCGTGGCAAAAAATATCGCCCAGAAGAGGACGATATTCGGTGATCCGCTATGCAAGACGATATGGAAAAAGACATACCAAGTGGGACGTAGCGGATCACCGTCGAAGAAACTGAAAAGCAGAAGCTTTTCCGCAATACCTGAATAACCACCCCTGCCCCGGGTCTGGCTCGGGATCGATCGACGTGAAGTAGCGGCTGTACTGGGTTATCATGGCAGCTCGTTATTTCGACGGCGCCCATGCCCGATATCGATTCCTTTTTCTCCGCCCAGGGCCCGCTTGCGCGCGCTGTCCCCGGCTATAGCGCACGCACCCAGCAACTGGAAATGGCGCGGGCGATAGCCGATACCATAGCGGGAAATCGCATTCTCGTGGCGGAAGCCGGTACCGGTACCGGAAAAACGTTTGCCTACCTGGTGCCGGCATTGCTGGCCGGCGGCAAGGTCATCATCTCCACTGGCACGAAAACATTACAGGACCAGCTTTTCAACCGCGACATCCCTACGGTGCGGGCAGCGCTCAAGGCGCCGGTGACGGTCTCGCTATTGAAAGGCCGCGCCAACTATGTGTGTCACTATCACCTCGAACGGACGCTTCGCGATGAGCGGCTGAGCTTTGCCAGCCGCCAGGAAATTAAATACCTGAAGCTGATCGAGCACTATGCCGCCGCGAGCAGGAGCGGCGACAAAAGCGACCTGAGCGAGGTGCCGGAAAATGCCGCGGTCTGGCAGCAAGTCACTTCCACCCGGGATAATTGCCTCGGTTCGGATTGCCCGCACCATAAAAACTGCTTTGTGATGGAGGCACGCAAACAGGCGCTTCTCTCGGACGTGGTCGTGGTCAACCACCATCTCTTTTTTGCGGATGTCATGCTGCGGGACGAAGGCGTATCGGAACTGCTGCCTGCCTGCAATACCGTGATATTCGATGAAGCCCACCAGCTCCCGGAAACCGCCAGTCTTTTTTTTGGAGAATCGGTGAGTACCAGCCAGTTGCTGGAACTGGGGCGGGATGCCGAGGCGGAAGCGCTGCGTGGCGCAAAGGATTTTGCTGCCCTGCCCCCGGCAATCGCTGCGATGGAAAAAGCGGCGCGTGATTTCCGCCTGGCCGTTGAAGGCGAGAATGTCCGGTTGCCTCTTGCCGAGGTGAAGCAGAATCCCAGGTTTGGCGTTGCGCTCGACGCACTGCTCGGCAGCCTCGATTCATTGGGCGAGCTTCTGGAAAGCCAGGCGGAACGCTCGGAAGGGCTGCAAAGCTGCTGGCAGCGCACCAGGGAAATAACCGCCAGCATCAGGCGCTGGCGCGACCAGGCAGAAGCCGAAGGATTCGTGCGCTGGATCGAAGTATTCAGCCATGCGCTGCAGCTCAACGCCACTCCCCTATCCATCGCCGAAATATTCGGCAGGCATCTCGCCGGATCCCCGCGCGCCTGGATTTTTACTTCCGCAACCCTGTCGGTAAAAGGAGATTTCTCGCACTACCATGGAGAAATGGGTTTGAGCGCGCCGCCCCATGTGGCCCAATCCGCCTGCTGGGAGAGTCCGTTCGACTTCGCCAACCAGGCTCTGCTTTACGTACCGGCAGGCATGCCTGACCCGAATAGCCGGCAATACGTCGAGGAAGTGGTTAAAGCCGCCCTCCCCGTGCTGAAAGCCAGCGGTGGGCGCGCCTTCTTCCTGTGCACCAGCCTGCGTGCCATGCAGCGCACCCATGACCTGCTGACGAACATTTTCGAGCGGGAAAAGCTGGAATATCCTCTGCTGCTGCAAGGCCAGGGCTCCCGCACCCATATGCTGGAGCGCTTTCGCAAGATGGGCAACGCGGTGCTGATCGGCAGCCAATCCTTCTGGGAGGGCGTGGACGTGCGCGGCGAAGCCTTGTCGCTGGTGGTGATCGACAAATTGCCCTTCGCGCCGCCCGACGACCCGGTGCTCGCGGCACGCATCGACAAGATCAATAAAGAGGGACGCAACGCCTTTCTGGAATACCAGCTGCCGCGCGCCGTCATCAACCTCAAACAGGGGGCGGGCCGGCTGATCCGTGACGAGAAAGACCACGGCGTGCTGATGATTTGCGATCCGCGGCTCATCACCAAACCCTACGGCAAGAAAATCTGGCAAAGCCTGCCGCCGATGAAGCGCACGCGTGAACTGGGAGAAGTGGAGAAATTCTTTCGGGAGAGAATGGATCGGCGCTAGCTTGCTTGCGTGGAGTGCCGGAGCAAAACGCACCCGTAAAAAATATTTCCAATACCAGGAAAATGATGGGTTACCCTTTGCTCCGCCCATCCTGGTCTACAGCCTGTGCTACGCTTATCCCGCCCATCCGGTGAGCTGTTGAACAGATCCTCGTAAAAAATCAGGAAAAAAGATGGGCACCTCGATAAAAAGCTGCTGTCTTACTAATGTAAGGAAAGTGAAAAGCGTGGAGGTACATCATGAAAAATATATTCGAACTTCTGATGGCAGCGCCGCCCGAACAAATCACACGATGCAAGATCGCCATGGTGGAAATGGCCCATGGCCACTGGGAAGCGGCGGCGATGACCATGGACGACGCGGCATATGAAACCGAACCCGGGGAATGGGCAAGGGATTGCATGGAAATACGGGATTTTTGCATGGCCATGGACAAGGTGAAAAGCGAAGGCGTTCACGCGATCCAGGCCAGCGACGGCAATGCAGCGGCAAGAGCGAGAGTGGTTATCGCCGCCTTGTAAAGCAGCACTCCGCAAAGACCGAGATGAATCCCGGGTCCTCCTTGGAAGCCGGGTCGCGCAGGGTTTCAAGGATTTTCTTAGTTGCCGGTCGTGGAAATGCGGAAGTCCCGCACCATTTCGGATTTGCGCAACGTTTCCGCAAGGTGGGCAGTCGTCGCCGGATTCCGCTTGGTGCGGATATCCATGCGGTATTCGAACAATCCCTCCGACGTAATGCGATAGCTCATGTTCGCGATCTCAAACCCATGGTCGGCGACCATCCTCCGGACCTGGTGTTCCGGCATGATGTCGTTTCTGTCGAAGCTCACGTGGTATTGGGCATAAGATTCTCGGGGAAGCGTCCTTTCAAGCGAATTGAACAAAGTGAGCACTCCAAGCATGAGGCCGGTTCCCAAAAGCGCGGGAAAGTAAAATCCCAGACCCAGCAAAATACCGATGGCTGCGGTGGTCCAGATGGAAGCGGCGGTGGTCAGGCCGCGGATGGTCATTCCTTCCTTGAAAATAACTCCCGCGCCCAGAAATCCGACACCCGTCATTATCCCCTGCGCCATCCTGCTGCTATCCGCTCCTATCGAACCGACCGTTGCACCGTGCAGCCAATGGGATTGGTATGAGGTCATCACCATGAGAAGACTGCAGGCCAGGCATACGAGCGCATGGGTCCTGAAGCCGGCGGGATGTCCGTGGATCGTCCTTTCCAGGCCTATCACCGCGCCCGCCGCCAGCGCCGTTGCCAGATTCAGCGCGATAATCGGATAGTCGCTCATACGGCACAGGCCAAAGTGGGGATTGTCAGTGCGGAAATCGCTATGCCCATTTCCGGGATTGCCCCGGAAAAATTCCAGGCTTACACGTTTTCATCGTGTTTATTCCGCGTAAAATCGGCAGGCAACAGCAAAGCAAGACGGGAAGGAGCCGAAGATCATGCCGCCCCGCCGCTCACACTGATATTCTGTCCGGTAATCCAGGCCGCTTCGTCGCTTACCAGAAAAAGCACCAGATTGGCGACATCCCTCGGTTCGCCGACGCGTCCCTGGAACGACATCGCAGCCATGCGCTTGATCGTCTCTTCGCTTTTTCCCGTGGTGAACATCTCTGTATTCACCGGACCGGGAGAAACGATATTGGCCGTAATGCCGCGACCTCCTGCTTCTTTCGCAAAAATGCGCGTCAACTGCTCGACCGCGCCTTTGCTTGCCGCATAGGCGGCATAATTGGGCAGCATCAGCCGCGTGACCGTGCTCGACAGGCTGACCACCCGTCCTCCGTCCGCCAACCGCGTGGCGGCTTCCCGCAAGGCATAGAACACGCTGCGCGTATTGATGCTCCAAACGCGGTCGAACTCTTCGTCGCGGATGTCGGCAATTTCCCGTGAGAGGAGGATACCGGCGTTGTTGACCAGGATATCCACGCACCCGAACCGGCCGATAGCGGCATCAAAAAGTATGCGCACCTCTGCGGCGTGGCTTACGTCCGCCCGGACGGAAAGCGCCTCTCCCCCCGCCTCTATTATTTCGCTGCAGACGACTTCGGCAGCCTGGCGATTGCTGAAATAGTTGATGATGACCTTCGCACCCGCGCCGGCCAGCAGACGGGCAATTTCCGCACCTATGCCGCGGGATGCGCCGGTAACGATGGCAACCTTGCCTTCGAGCGGTTTCCCCATCATGCAATCCCCGCGATCCGTTCAGCAGCCGGGAAAATCATGTGCATTGTCTTTTCGTGATCTCCGCAACGTGCCTGCCCTGAAACCGGGCGATGGTCAATTCATTCTCCGATGGCCTTCGGCTGCCGTCGCCGCCGGCAAGCGTGGCCGCGCCGTAAGGCGATCCTCCCGTGATCTCGCTCATATTGAGCAATCCCTGGCAGGAATAAGGCACCCCCACGATGATCATGCCCTGGTGCAGCAATGTGTTGTGAAAGGACGTGATGGTGGTTTCCTGGCCGCCATGCTGCGTGGCCGTCGAGGTAAAAACGCTGGCTACCTTCCCGATCAATCCGCCGCTCAACCATAATTTCCCTGTCTGGTCCAGGAAGTTGCGCATTTGCGCGCACATGTTGCCGAAACGGGTCGGCGTGCCAAAAATGATGCCATCGTAGGAAGGCAGCTCGTCCACCGTGGCGATAGGCGCCACCTGCTCCAGCTTGGCGCCTGCCTTGCGCGCGATCTCTTCCGCCATCAGTTCCGGCACCCGCTTGATAACGACTTCCGTTCCCTCGAGGCTGCGGGCGCCTTCGGCGACCGCCCCTGCCATGGTTTCGACATGGCCGTACATGCTGTAATAAAGCACAAGAATTTTTGTCATGTTTTCCTCCCCGAAATAGGCTGTTGCATGGCTTATCCGGAAGTTGAAATCCGGATTTTTAGCACGACTCTTTAAAACTCAACTCCACGCCATTCCCGGCCGGATCCTGCAAGAAAAGTTGATGGATTCCGAGCTCCGCCACCTCGCCGCGGGAGAATGGTATGTTGTGCCGGCCGAGGCGCGCTTCCATCTCCGGACGGCCCGTACAGGTAAACGCGACATGGTCGAATGTCGTGGAGGCATGGGTGAGGCGCGATTCACCCGCCCTCGCCTGACTTAGATGAAGAACGCAGTCGCTGCCCGCATAAAGCCAGTATCCGAAGCTTCCCAGGTCTGGCCGCTTGCCCAGCCGGAGGCCGATGATGTCGCAATAGAAATCCCTGAGCCGGTCCATGAGTTCTCGGGGCGCGCGCAGATTGTAGTGATTGAAGGCTATCGCCGCCATATGCTTTCGTCAAGGTGCCGCTGCTTTCATTCTTTCGCCCCGCTGGATCGCAACAGCTCGGCGGCTTGCGAATGATTCCGTCCCAGCGCAAACGCAACGGCGGTCTTTCCCGAATCATTTCTCAGATTGGGGTCCGCTCCGTTTTTCAGCAGGACGTTGACGGCATCCGTGTGGTTTCCCCGTGCCGCCATCATCAATGGCGTGGTGCCGTTGGGCGAGGCCGAATTGACGGGAACGCCTCCATCCAGGAGCAACTGGATTATCCGGGTGTGGCCGTTGGTCGCCGCATAGAGCAGCGGATTCCAGCCATCATGCTTGATTTCCGCTCCCTTGACATAGAGTTTTTCGACGATGTCATACAGTCCGTTGTAGCTCGCGAGCATTATAGCGGTTTCGCCATACCGGTTGCGCAGGTTGAGCTTGGCGCCAGAATTCATGAGGATGTCCACCAGTTCGGGATTGTTGTTCCGGACGGCGATCATCAGCAGCGTATTTCCCTGCTCGTCGGGCGTATTGGGGTCGGCGCCGCGGGCAAGCAGCTTCGCTATGTCTCCCGTATGATTAGATTCCACTGCCGAGCGCAGCTCCTCATACACGCCTGCCGAGGCAGGGGGCGCCAGGAAAAAACCGATGACAAGCAGCAAGCGGGGAAAATACCAGAATTTAGTTGAAGATATCATCATACTGCCTTGAAAAGATTAAAGAAATTGGCCGTAGTAACAGCAGCAACCTCCTCCACCCCGATACCCCGCAGCGCGGCTATTTCCTCCGCCACGTGGCGTACGAAGGCGGGCTGATTGATTTTACCCCGGTGCGGCACAGGAGCGAGGTAGGGTGAATCGGTTTCGATCAGCACCCTCTCCAGCCTGATTTTTCTGGCTACGTCCTTTAGCGCTACCGCGTTCTTGAAGGTAACGATGCCAGAAAACGAAATATAAAAATTCATTTCCATCGCCTGCTGCGCCACTTCCCAGCTTTCGGTAAAGCAGTGCATGACTCCGCCGACTCGGTCGGCGCCCTCCTCGGCCATGATACGCAGCGTGTCCTCCGCGGCTGCGCGCGTATGAATGATGAGCGGCTTGCCGCTCTCCCTTGCCGCACGGATATGCTGGCGGAAACGCTCGCGCTGCCACTCCAGGTCTCCCTTGAGGCGGAAGTAATCCAGCCCCGTTTCCCCGATAGCGACAATTCTCGGGTTCCTAGCCAGGGACGCCAGTTGCGCAGCTTGAGGTTCCTCCAGGTTCTCATAATCGGGATGAACCCCTACCGAGGCAAAGAGGTTGGGATGAGTTTCCGCCAGGGCAAGCACGCGCGGAAAATTCTCGAGATTCACGCTTACGCACAGGGCATGGCTGACCTCGTTGTCCCGCATACTTGCCATCACGTCGTCGAGGCGGCTTGCCAGATCAGGAAAATCCAGGTGACAGTGGGAGTCAACAAGCATGGATACAAAACCTCATATTGCCTGAGTGAAAGATAATGAAGCTCGGTATTTGCTTGCGATGATCGGGCTGAATGTCACGATCCTTTACAATCGAAACTGATGAGGCAGACGTGATGGCATTCCACTCCATCTGTTGAAATCCGGCCCGGATGGGCCAAGGATGGCTAACAAGGCATTTTTCGCTTCGTTCACTTTATCCGATATCACCCGTTACTTCAATGGTGCCGGGGTGGCTCCCGGGCCGTTTTATCTCCCTCCGGATGCATGTCGCGTAATGGCAGGCGAAGAACGGCAGGTTCAGCAGCTGGTTTATGCTCCAGGCTATCTTTTCTTCCTCACTCTGCTGTAGCCGGGCAAGGAAACGGCGCGCCATAAGTACCAGGATGCTATCGTCCGGTAAGGGCTGCACGGCAAGGCAGCCGCTTCCATCTCCCGGCGGGTAGGAAGGATTTCCAGGGATTTCAGAAACCGGTATCCCTCCCGTATCCCGAAATCGTCCGCCGGCATGATATCGATGCGTCCCAGCGTATAGATGAGGAATATTTCCACGGTCCACCGGCCTATTCCCGGCAGCGCGGTGAGCCGGACGATCAACTCATCGTCTTCCATGCGGGTGGCTTCTTCGAGCGAAGGGACCAGCCCGCTCAGGACGCCCTCGGCGATGCTCATGATGGTCGTGATCTTTCGCACCGAAAAGCTGCAGGCCCGCAACTCTTCCGGGCTCGTCGCCAATATCTGGCGCGGAGCTGGAAAAATTCCTTCGGGCTCAGCGACCGGGTATAGATCCAGGAATCTCCCGATAATTGCGTCCGCTGCCCGGCTGTGCAATTGCTGGTACGCAACCGCCCTGATCAGTGCCTCGTATGGTTCCCGCGACGGATGTTGCCGGTGTCCGCACGGGCCAACGCGCTCGACCAGGCGCGCCCAGTCCTCGTCGATTGCGGAAAGATGGCGCATGGCAGGCATGTAAAGCTCTATTGGCGTCTCCTTATCGAATATCGATTACCCATTACCCATATGCGCTTGCGTCCGGTGGGCGGGAGGACAGCGCCTGGAGATAGGAAAACAGCAGATCCTCGAGGAACAGGCGCGGATTGAGAGAATGGGCTGCAAGCTGCTGTGCATCGTTCAAGCTGCGCAGGTAGGCGCCCAGCTGCCGGAGATCGACGCCATAGGCCAGGGACTGTATGGTCCCCGCCCTATCGGGGTGGTAACGTATTTCCCCGGTGATGCGAAAGCTCACCAGGTCGTAACCCCATTTCTGCAGCCAGCTCACGATCGTCACCAGGTCTGCTTTCTGCATCTTCTCCGCGAGACCCACCGGATCGAGGTCCCGCGTGCTGACTTGCCGTATGAAGCTGTCATGCAGATCAAGGTAATCCTGATCGCTGAATGCCAGTGCCGCAAGCGGTGCATAGCCGGCGGAGGCAAGGCAGCTTTCCGGACTTTTAATTCCCTGCTGCCTGAGCCAGTCGAGTGCGACAGTGCGGTCCGGCATAGGCATCGCGACCTGGCGGCAGCGGCTGCGTATGGTCGGGAGCAGATATTGCGCCTGATGCGTTACCAGGATGAACAGGGTGCGTGCCGGCGGCTCCTCCAGGTTTTTCAGCAGGGCATTGGCGGCGGCGGCATTCATCGCCTCCGCCGGATGGATCAGTACGATCTTGTAGCCGCTTTGGTGGCTGGATATGTTGACGAAATCGACCGTATTCCGAACCTGCTCCACGATAATCTGCTTGCTGGGTTTTTTCGCCACTTTCTTTCCGCCGGTAATTTCATCCTCGGCAGCCGATTTTTCACCGGTGGCTTCCGCGGAATCCGATGAATCGGACCCTTGTGAAAAGATTTCGGGTTCGATCAAACGGAAATCGGGATGGCCGCCGCTTTCAAACCACACGCAACTCGCGCATGTCCCGCATGGCAGGCATTCAGCCGCTGGGTTGCGGCATAGCAGCGACTTGGCCAGGCATCGAGCGAATGCGAATTTGCCGATGCCTTTCCTGCCCCTCAGGAGCAGCGCGTGGCCCAGGGAGGTCTTCCCCTGACCTGGTCGATCGCCGGTTGCCAGCAGTCGCCATAAATCCTGCTGCCAGGAAAAAATATCATTCATCGCAAAATGGAAGAAAGCAAATCGTCCACCGATTTCGTGACTTCGTCCAGCGGGACGCTGGCGTCGATCACGCGTATGCGCGAAGGGAATTTTCTTGCCCGCTCCAGATAGGCGGCCCGCACCCCACGAAAAAACTCGTCACGTTCTTTTTCAAACCGGTCTGGCGGCTTTGCGGCATGGACACGCTGCCTCCCCACTTCTACCGGCACATCGAAATAAAGCGTAAGGTCGGGTTGAAATTCTCCATGGACCCATGCTTCCAGGTCTTCGAGCTTGCGCAGGGACATTCCCCTGCCGCCACCTTGGTACGCAAAACTCGCATCCGTGAATCGATCCGAGATTACCCAGTCGCCTCTTTCGACGGCTGGAAAAATAACCTTGTCCAGATGCTCCCGGCGGGCCGCAAACATCATCAGCGCCTCGGTTTCCGGGTGCATCGGCTGATCCGTGTCCAGCAGCAGTTCCCGCAATTTTTCCCCAAGAGGCGTGCCGCCCGGCTCGCGGGTGATGACCACCGGTTTCCCTTTTTCGAGCAAAAACTTCTCGATCCTTTGCAGCTGCGTACTTTTGCCCGCTCCGTCCATGCCCTCAAGGGTAATGAACTTGCCGAAAAACGTTGTCGAAGTCATTTTGGTAGGCGTAAAGATCCTATATTTGATTTGCGTACAGCCAGGATCCTGATCCGGTTAGAATTATCGTGGCGCCCTTGGTCAGCATTGCGAATGGGTATACCATGTTGCCAGCGCCTTGATCACAATGTGTTGGTAGCGCAGATCACGAAGAACGTCACATTCAGGAGTTTATCATGGCTTTCCATAGCAGAATTTCATCCCGCCGGAAAACCAGCGCGGTGACGCTGGCCATACTGGCGATATCGGCATATGGCCTATGCCTGCCGGGTGCCAGCACGGCACAGGCGGAGAAAACATCGCGGGCGGAGCATGCCGGGGCAGCGGAGAATACCCCCCTGCCCGCCCCGTCCGGCAACGAACAGCTGACCGAGCTGGAACAGATGGAGCTCCACTATCGGCGCTATAGCGCCGCTGCTGCTGGCACGGCCCAGCTATTCAAGCAGCTGAGCCAGAAAATCGAGGATGTTATGGTGGCGGCCAAGGCTGTGGAAGTAAAGAGCAGTTCCCATAACAAGCGCGTGCTGGAGGACAAATTACGCCAACTGGAGAGCGCGCGTACAAACTATAACCTGCAATATGTCCAGTTGCATGGACAGATGCAAAATGAAAATCGGAGCTATGTCGCGCTCGCCCATGACCTGAAGAACAGATACGGTGATGCGAATGCCCCGAAGGGGGAACGGGATGCAAAGGCAAAACAGACTAAGGGTAAAGATGGCAAACCCAAGGATTCCAGGACCAGGGAGGCAAGGCAAGGCGACGTGAAGGGTCAGGACCCGAAAATTGTCGGCGCCAGGACTGTCGCATCGAGGAACAGGGAAAAGGATAAACAGGCGCCGGATCTGCAAGGCGGGGAATGGGACGCAAAGGATCCAAGGGTCATCGATCTCGACACAAAGGAATTGAGGAAGAGGCGGGATGAAGCCACGAAACCGGAATCTGCTCCCGCAATGAATACCGTTCCCTAAGGAAGCGCGTTGGCAGGCCAGGATCCGCCAAAAGAGCGCGTCAAAGAAACGCGTCGAAGGCCCCGGATGCGGACAATGCCTGCTTATGCCATATGCCGCTCATGTTTCATGCATTTGTCCGGAACGGCAAGGTAATCTCGCAAACAGGCAAAGCCATTACGGTGCCCTGGTGGAACTTCAGCAAAACTGTCATCGCTACCGCGGCACTCGTCCTGGTGCGTGACAAACTGCTGTCACTGGACAAAGCGATCGAAAATCAACCGTTCACCCTTCGGCAGCTATTACGCCATCAAGCAGGGCTTCCGGACTACGGGCAGCTACCTGACTACCATCTAGCGGTTGAGCGGAATCACCCGCCTTGGCCGGATGAAGAGATGCTGGCACGAGCGAATGCGAAAAGCTTGCGTTATCCGCCTGGCAGTGGCTGGGCATATTCCAATATCGGGTATCTATATGTGCGGCATCTTATCGAGCTTGAGGCCGGCGAGGAGTTCGAGGCTGCGCTACGGCGATTAGTCCTTCGCCCCTTAGGACTCAACCATGTGCGGCTGGGCTACATCGCGTCAAGACCTGATAGAGGTCGAGATGGGGAGCGCCGCCAACTACGAACAGGCTGGGTTTACCACGGGTTGTTGGTGGGACCGCTTCATGAGGCTGCGTTGTTATTGGACCGGTTAATGGCTAGATCCTTGCTTCCCGGGGATTTATTGACTGCCATGCTTGATAGCCGGCGTATTGGTGAAGCCATGGCCGGCCGGCCATGGATATCGCCAGGGTATGGGCTCGGCATCATGGCAGGAAAAGTTGAAGGGGGAACATTGGTCGCGGGACATACCGGCAGCGGCCCAGGCAATGTTATCGCCGTCTACCGCAACAACGGTTCGCCGGCGCCTCTTTGTTGCGCCGCGTTCTCGACAGGTGGCGACGCAGGCAGCGTGGAGCGTGAAGCCATCCGCAGAATTGAGCATTGAAGCTGGAACTGATCCTTTTTTCTGGGTGGCCACGGATTTTTATTTCCAGCCGGTCATCGGGCTTGCGGGAATCCAGCATGCGGAAACAACTGGACCAGGCTTCAGCTTCTCAACGGTGGAAGTGGGTTATCTTTCGGAATGAATTTGAGCGCGACCCCGTTATTGCACCAGCGTTCGCCGCGGGGACGCGGCCCATCACCGAATACATGGCCTTGATGGCCGCCGCAACGGGCACAATGATATTCGGTCCGAGGCATGATATGACTGAAGTCGCGCCTGGTTCCTATGTGCCCTTCGACGGGCTGGATAAAGCTGGGCCACCCGGTACCGCTTTCATACTTGTCCGCGCTGTCGAACAGCGGCAGGTAACACGCCGCACATAGATAGGTGCCGGCTCGATTTTCCTTATTCAGCGCACTGCTGCCCGGCGGTTCGGTATCTTCTTCAAACAGCACGCGATAGGCCGCGGGCGAAATCTGGCTGCGCCATTCCTCATGGGGCTTGTTCAAGGGCTTGACGGTAATGGGACCGGAAGCGCCACTCAGGTTTTTTCCGCGCGAGCAAGCTGAAATCAATGGAAAGGCGGCCAGCATGGCGAGATCTCGCAGTACAGCCCGTCGATTCATGGAAAACTTCCTCGGCTTCCTGAAGGAAGCCCTGAATAGGCCTTCGAGAAGCGCGTTATGAAATCAAGGCTTCCTTCAGGCTTTTGACTGCCGGGGACCTGCATGGTTCTTTATGCTGGTTCCATTGCCCTGCCTCATAAAATGCCCAAAACAGCTTTATCCGTATCCTGGTAGTTTAAAATAGCATGGCGTGGAACGGATCAGCTATCGCCGGCTGCGTCGCAGGCAGAAAACCGCGAGGAAAAACAGCGCCTGTTCTTCCCGCGGCGAATGTACCGGCCATCCTCGAAGCTGCCGGAAACGGCAACGCGTTCAACCTTTTAATCGGAGAAATTCATGCTGTTCGAGCGCGTCAAACCTCTTGAACATATCATCGAATCGGCGGAGCGAAAGGGGCTCAAGCGCCAGCTCGGCGCGTTTGACCTTACCATGCTGGGCATCGGAGCCATTATCGGCACCGGAATTTTCGTGCTGACTTCGGTTGCTGCCGAGAAAGCGGGCCCAGGCATGATGTTTTCATTTGTCCTTGCCGGCTTCGTGTGCGCGCTGACGGCACTGGTCTATTCGGAGATTGCCGCCATCATGCCGGTAGCGGGGTCCGCGTACACCTATTCCTATGCAGTGTTCGGCGAACTGACGGCCTGGATGGTCGGCTGGGCGCTCATTCTGGAATACGCCGTGGCAGCCGCGGCAGTGGCCGTCGGATGGTCGGGATACATCAACGGATTTCTTCATGAGGTGG
The DNA here is from genome assembly GCA_035547595.1 of Nitrosospira sp. Classification (GTDB taxonomy): domain Bacteria; phylum Pseudomonadota; class Gammaproteobacteria; order Burkholderiales; family Nitrosomonadaceae; genus Nitrosospira. The sequence continues at coordinate 25,740 of DASZUL010000047.1, read as the reverse complement.
GCTATGGGCTACCCCTGGCCCTGACCGCGGGCCCCTATGACACCATCGTCCTGAGCTCCGGCGCAGGCGTGACCGCCACCTCGTCAGGCGGCTTTAATCTGCTGGCCTTCCTCGTTTCCCTGTTCGTTACGTTTTTATTGATCATCGGAACGTCGAAAAGCGCCAGATTCACGGCTGTTCTCGTCGTCGTAAAAATCATCGCGCTTACCGCATTCATCATCCTTGCCGTCCCTGCCGTGAGTGCCGCCAATTTCCAGCCCCTGCTGCCCAACGGCTGGGGCACGCCGTTTTCCGGGGTGGGAATACTCGGAGCCGCAGCCTCGATCTTTTTTGCGTATATCGGCTTCGATGCGGTATCCACTGCCGCCGAGGAGACAGTCAATCCCAACCGGAACGTGCCTATCGGATTGATAGGTTCGCTGACCATTTGCACGCTTTTCTACCTGGTGGTGGCGTATGCCGCGGTCGGAGCGGTAGGCGCCCAGCCGGGAGGGGAGCTTTCGCAGTCCAAGGAACCGCTCGCGTACGTACTGCGCGCCGTGGGCTATCCTGCCACCGGAAACTGGGTGGCTTCCGCCGCCATCATTGCCCTCCCTTCCGTGGTATTGATGATGATATACGGGCAAACGCGGGTTCTTTTCACGATGTCCAGGGACGGCCTCATGCCGGACATATTCTCGCGCGTGCATGAACGCTTTCATACTCCGCATGTCGTCACCGGCGTGACCGGTGTAGCGGTCGCACTCTTTGCCGCGATGTTCCCGGTAGGAATGCTGGCGGATATTTCCAACTCGGGCACGCTCTTCGCCTTCTTCACGGTAGCGATGGGCGTCATGATTCTGCGGCGCCGCGACCCAACCCTTCATCGCCCTTTCAAAACGCCTATGATCGGCCTCGTGGGACCCATGGCAGTGGCGGGATGCGTGCTGCTGTTTTTCAGCCTCGGATGGGAGACAATCAGGTTGTTCCTTTCTTGGGCGGCGATCGGGCTGCTCATCTATTTCGGCTATGCCCGCAGACACAGCCTCGTAGGGAAACAGCGGGCCGCCGAATAACCCGGCTTTCCTCGCCCCGGCACTTCGACTGTTACTGCCCCAGCGTGATCTTTCATGATTGAAGCGGTATAACGTAGCTCGAAAGCAGTTCAGCGATGGAACGCACGGAAGAACCGCACGGACCACCCTCCTTCAGCTTTGCAGGTGCCTACGTTTGAACTGGGCTCCGGCACTTCCAATAATAAGCAGGGCAAGGAAGGTGGGCGATTCGCCGTCCCTGCCCAGTCCCATAAGCCTCATGGCTTCCGCCGGACCATGCTGCGGCTGGTCCATATCCCGTTCGGTGCTGCTCAGCGAAGTGATACGTATCGAGGCAATTCCGCCGGGGCTGGTGACTCCGAAAAAGCGGTCCTCGGCAGTCTGCCCGGCAAAAAGGCCATCCCCCAGCGAGGAGGGACCGATGACGCCCAGGAGGTTGTGCGAAGCGTCGAAAGCCTCGAAAAGAACGCTATCGGAACCCGCCCGAACGTTCGCAAGGCCAACGTCGGTCCACAGCAGTCCAGCGTCGGTCGGCAGCGAACCCAGCAAGGCTGTGCTGAAAGTAAAGGTGAGGCTTGCGTCGCTGCTGGCGAACCAGGTATGGCCACGTCCGGCATAGGCATCTTCCATCCCGTCATCGATATCGGCTGGATCGAACGCATTGCTCCGGGCCGCAGCAGGCCCGGTATCGAAAGATCCGCCTGAAGCATTATTCTCGAAATCCTCCATGGGAAAAGCACTGAATGCCGCGCGCACCGAAGGATAGTCCGCAAAGGAATGATAGGGAATCGGGCCAACCAGCGTGGCGTTGGCCGCAAAAGGCTCTGCCAGCAAAGCAACTACCGACAAGGGTCCGTTCAGGTTTTTCATGTAACCCCCCTCTTCTGGAAGTATTTTTCAATCCACGCGAATAGACGGGTTCTATCTTACGAGCTAGTTTCATTTTCGCCATCGGACTTAGGTACTAGAAACCTGAATAAGTCTCGTACGGACGACAAGGCGCTTCGAGAAATCATTCAGGGATTCCCTGCAACAGAGCAGATATTTTTATGAGTGGGGCGGCAGGAATAAGTTCGAATACTGCTGACTCCCTGCCGGGAAAGTCCGAAATATAGGAAGCCGCAAACGAGGCAAAGCGCTAAAAATGAAGAACGAATCGAGGAGCTTGCATGAACGAATACAGGATCATGGAGCAACGCTGGTAACCCGGCTACTGATCGAAACCGGTCGGCATTTTCCTGTTCTCCTGACTGAGACAGGATTAGGGAACAGCATTAAAAACCATTTTTTAAACATGGACTTCCGTCCAGCTCTTCTGCCAAAAATATCACACTAGCATTGAACTCGACAGCATGAATCGTAGTCGTATCATTCTTGAGACGGTCGTCGTTCACCTCAGGGGACAATTGCTGCGCCAATGCGGGAAAAGGCTTCGAGGGTTCCCATAGGTGCAATGGCACGGTCTCAAGAAAGCGGAAGGTTTTTTTTTCGACATTCGACTATATTTATGGAGGATTTATGAAAAAGAGCACGCTCATGTTCGCCCTGGTTGCCCCTCTGTTCGCCACCGCCGCCAAGGCGGAAGCACCCAATGATGCGCAAATTGCATCTATTGTCGTCACGGCCAACCAGGTCGATATCGATGCGGGAAAACTGGCGGAATCCAAGGCATCCAACCCCGATGTCAAGGCATTTGGCCACAGGATGGCCACCGACCACGCCGATGTGAACAAGCAGGCAGTCGCACTGGTTACCAAGCTCAAGGTCACGCCCCAGAATAATGCTACCAGCGACAGCCTCAAGGCCGGCGGCGAGAAAAATATCGCCAACCTGAAGAAACTGAGCGGCGCCGCATTCGACAAGGCCTACATCGACCATGAGGTGGCTTATCATCAGCAAGTCCTCGATGCAGTCGACAAAACTCTCATCCCCAGCGCCAAAAATGAAGAACTGAAAGCCCTGCTGATCAAAGTGCGTCCCGCATTCGTCTCGCACACCGAGCATGCCAAACAACTCCAGTCCACGCTCAAGTAAAACCGTACCAAGCCGCAACGAAACCCTCCGCCTGGTCCCCGGTCCCGGCGGGGGGGCTCCGGACAGATTGCCAGCCGGTTTCATCTCATCCGGCATATCAAAATGATGATGCCCGAATCCCCTGTAAATCCGCCGCCCATCCACCCGGACCCCGACTGGTGGAAGAAAACCACCGTGTACCACATCTACCTTCGCTCTTTTTACGATGCGAACGGGGATGGCATCGGCGACATCCAGGGAGTGATCGAGAAACTCGACTATCTGGCGGATCTCGGCTATGAGACGATCTGGGTTTCTCCCTTTACCCGAAGCCCGCAACGCGATTTCGGTTACGACATCAGCGACTACCTTTCCATTTCGGAGCAGTACGGAGACATGCCGCTTTTTGAAAAGCTGGTGCAGGAAGTGCACTCCAGGAAAATGAAAATCGTGTTCGATCTGGTTCTGAACCATACATCGGATGAACATGACTGGTTCAAGGAATCCGCCAGCTCCCGCGATAATCCCAAGGCCGACTGGTACATCTGGAAAGATGGAAAAGGCAGGGACGGCAGGAAGCCCCCGAACAACTGGCGGGCAATGGCGGGCAACAAAGCCTGGACCTATTATCCCGGGCGGAAGCAGTTCAATTACACCGCTTTCCTGCCTTTCCAGCCGGACCTGAATTACCGTAATCCGGAAGTCAAGCAGGCCATGTTCGACGTCGCCCGGTTCTGGCTCCATAAAGGGGTGGACGGCTTCCGGCTCGATATCATCAGCGCGATCTACGAAGATCCCGAGCTGCGGCATAATCCTCTCAGCTTTCACCTGGCTCCGTCGGACAAATCGCTCACCATTTTTTTCCAGGACCTGAAGAATAATTTTCTGCAGGCCGAAAGCTTCGAATTCGCATCCGAGCTGAGGAGCGTGACGGACGAATTCGATAATCCGAAACGGGTCCTCATCGGTGAATCTCACGGAGAAGAGGAATTGATCAGGCGCTTCTGCCATGACAACGGTAAACAAGGCCTGGATGCCATCTTTCTTTTCAAGGCCATCTCCACCCCGTTCAAGGCGGAAAAGTACCGCCAATTGCTTGAAACATTCGAGAAATATTTCCCTGCGCCCCTGGTGCCCACCCTCGTTTTTGCCAATCACGACCGCAACCGCGTGATCAGCCGGTTGGAAGGAAATATTGAAAAGGCAAAATTGCTTGCGCTATTCCAGTTCACCTGCAGAGGTATCCCCTTCACCTACTACGGCGATGAGATCGGGATACCGAGGGTCCGGATTCCATTGAAACAGGGACAGGATGCTGTCGCCATGCAGCACCGGTGGGTTCCGCAATTCCTGGTCGACCGCAGCAAGGAAATCCTCAATCGCGACGAGTGCCGCACACCCATGCTGTGGGATGAAAAGCCCAATGCCGGTTTCTGTTCCGATTCCGTGAAACCCTGGCTGCCCCTGGCTGAAAACTTCAGGGAAATCAATGTGGCAAAGCAGAGCGACAACCCGCATTCTCTCCTGAATTTCTACAGGCGGGTGATCCGCCTGCGAAATACCACACCTGCATTGAACGAAGGCCAGCTGGAGATCGCGCATGACATCTGCAATAGGAAGGTCCTGGCTTATTACAGGATGCTCGGCAATAAAAAGCTTGCGGTATTGCTGAATATGTCTGGGTCTACAATGAAAAATCCTCTGGAATACGAGGATATAGCGATTTCGACGCACCACGGAGCGGAAGTTCACCGGTTGCAGCCGTTCGAAGGGCGAGTGGTCAGCGTTGAATAAACATGGTTGACCTTTTCTGCTTTACAATAGGCAATAGCTTTCCGCAATGTCGAGAAAGCAACCAACATAACGGTGAGAAATCACCCTATCGCATGAGCTTTGCTTCAAATTCCCGCTTGAGCCCGAATCGGCAACTTCTGTAGCGGTCATCGCAGTAATCGAAGCAAGTTAAATCCAACTGCTCAATTTGAGCATGAGCTGGCTTTGCCCCGGGTGCGAATGATGCGTCGAATAGTCCGCTGGAAAAAGTCACAGCGTACGGTTGGCGCAATGCTGCAAACCCGGTATGACCAGCCTGGATTCTTGATTTTGATTCACACCGGTTGAATCATGTAATTTTATTCCTTGCCATGGCGGCAATTTGTACCGGTTGGAAGAGCACAAAACAAGTATGGCGCTGAAATACGATCAAGGCCGTGAATGAAAAAATTTATGAAGTGGCCTATAAAGGCAATAAAAAAGGACATACGATATTTTCGTGAGTTATCGCATCATTTAATGTCACGTGGGCAAGCGGGCGAAAAGCCGTGTATAAGATATTGCAGGGCGGGATCCCTGTCCCCATCTTTCAAAAGGCCGGTTTGTTTTTTTAGCGCCTACGACAGCGAAGGTGTTGTCAGGCCCAATGTCATCCATTATCTCGATGAGCTTGTAGAGGCAGGATTCGATATCGTATTCATAAGCTCAAGCGATACGATTTCCAATGACGACCTGGGCAAGTTGTCGAATTATTGTATAAAAATAATAAATCGCGTTAACAGGGGGTATGATTTCTATAGCTGGAAAACAGGATTGGAAAAGTATCCTCATTTCCGCGAACATGCGGCCGTATTGCTGGCCAACGATAGCGTAACGGGGCCGCTCTTCAATATTTCCGGGATCATCGGGAAGTTGGAAACACACGATGCAGATGTGCTTGGCATGACCGACTGCTATCAATTCTATCCGCATCTGCAATCCTATTTCCTTTATTGCAAAAAACGTGTCACTGCTTCCAAGGAATTCAACCGTTTTTTTACTTGTGTCGATGCACTTGAATCCAAGACGGTCATAATAAGAAAATATGAAGTGGGTTTCTCGCGATTTCTGCAACCCAGATTCAAGCTGTCGGCGCTTTACGATTTGGAAACCATTCTAAGTCAAACAAGATATAGTGCTCGGCCGAAGAACTGGATTGATCCAACTGTTCAATTATGGAAACCTCTTATTACCGAACTCGATTTCCCTTTTATCAAAAAAAGCCTTGTCACAAAATGGGGTATAAGTATCGAAGAAATTTCTGCAACGCTTGCGGGAAGCAACTCAGTTCATGGCGTTGACATCTATGGAAATATCATATAGCGGAATATGGCTATCGGGCCCTGGCGTTTGACGTCGGTTTTCCGGGCAAGCCGCCTTCATTTTGGAATTTCGCTTCACCCTGCCCTCAGGCTTTTGCGAGCGGCAGGTATATAAGCACACTCAATCCCCCATCGCGCTCGTTCTTCGCAGCGATACTGCCGCCATACAAGCGAATAGCGCGATCGGCGATGGCAAGGCCAAGTCCGTGCCCGCCGCTTGAGCGATCCCTGGCTGCTTCCACTCGGACAAACGGTTCGAAAAGATGGGGCAGCATTTCCTCCGGGACGCCCGGTCCGTGATCGCGCACCTGGATGAGGATGCCGCCTGGTTTTTCCGCTTCTTTTCGCATGCTGATCTCCACCGCCGTGCCCGGCTTCGTGTATCTCGCGGCGTTGCGGACGACATTTTCGATGGCGCTGTGAAGCAGCATGGCGTTTCCATCTATGATCGCTTCGAAGGATTCGCACAGGCTGACCTTGCAGCCCTTCGATTCCGCCTCGAATTGCGCATCCGCCACGACTCCTTCCAGCAGCTCCTGCATCTCGACCCGCTGGACATGCGCGGCATCCACTCCCGCCTCCAGGCGCGAAAACTCCAGAAGCTGGCCGATCAATCCATTCAGGCGTTCTATTTCGAGCTCGATGCGGCCAAGTTCTTCCTCAGCATCATCGCGGGACCGCTGCCGCGCAAGTTCCAGCGCAACCTGAAGTCGCGCGAGAGGCGAGCGCAACTCATGGGACGCATCGCTCAGAAGCTGCCGCTGGGCATTGAATGCTCTTTCCAGCCGTTCGGCCATCTTGTCGAATGCTCCCGCCAGGTCTGCGATTTCATCCTGGCGTCGGCCCATGGAAGGACCGACGCGCTGGGCAAGATCTCCTGCCGCGATATGCTGGGTTGCGCGCCGCAATCGCTCGAGCGGAAGAGTCAGGTAGCGGCTGAGCAGCATGCAAGCCAATATGCTTATCAGCGCCGCGATGGTGATGGGAAGCGCGATGACCCTGGGCCGCTGCAAAATCCGCAGCAACGTGATGCTCTGGAAATCCGGGACCATACGATAGGCGCTTCCATCAGCCAGCAGGATGGGCTCCGCATGCCGGGGCCGCTTCCGTTCCGTGCGTCCGGCATACTCGCGCCTTCGTTCCATCCTCGCGATGATGTCCGGCGGTATTTCCCGCTCAAGCAGATCCTGCCCCTTTTCATCGATCAGAAAGATCGGTATGGCTTCGCTTCGATCAAGGTGCTCCAACCATTCCCTCAGCCCTTGCACACCTTTTCGCTGGGTGACTGCCCGTGCCTGCTCCAGGTAGTCCGACAGGCGGGAACGGACGCTGCCGATATCCTGCTGCGTCCGTATATGTTCCAGATAGCTGGAAGCGGCAAACATCAGCACGCCGGTGAAGATGATCAACGTAAGCCAGAATGAAAGGAATATTTTCCAGAAAAGCTTGTGCACGGCAAGGACCATCATGCCCGGGAATAAATATAGCCGACGCCCCGGACAGTCTTGATCCGCTCCTGGCCATCCGGCAGCGGTCCCAGTTTCCTGCGCAGATTGCTCACGTGCATGTCGAGGCTGCGGTCATAACGGCTCAATTTGCGGCCGAGCGCCCGCTCGGACAAAACCGCTTTCGGAACGACGCTGCCCGCTTCGCTGAGCAGCACATGCAGGAGGCTGAATTCGGTGCTCGTCATGGAGAGAGGCTTTCCCGCGCATTCCACGGCACGCGAACCGGAATGGATGACGATATCATTTATCGCGATCCTGCCCGAGGAATCCTCATCGCCGGGCTCGGCTTGCGCTTCGACTCTCCTTAGGATCGCACGAATCCTTGCTGCCAGCACCCTCGGGTTGGATGGCTTGGCCAGGTAATCATCGGCGCCGAGCTCGAGCCCCACGATGCTGTCGACGTCATCTCCCCGCGCCGTCAGTATCAGCACGGGAAGCATGGAATGCGTGCGCAATTCGCGCAGCACGTCGAAGCCGTTGCGTCCCGGCATCATGATATCGAGTATCAGCAGATCGTACTCAGCGGCCAGCGCCTTCGCCAGCGCGGTGTTGCCGTCATGTGCCAATTCGACCTCGAAGCCTTCCCTGCCAAGGTAGTCGGCCAGCATATCGCCTAATTCAACGTCATCATCGGCCAGCAGTATGCGCGCCATTGTATTGTGGGTGTCATTAATCGTTTTGGATTACCGCAGAGGAATATTGCCAAACCATCTCTGGCAAATAAAGCGCCTTTCCGTTTTTTTACACAACTTTACGCTTTACTCACCCACATTGACACGCCCCGGTTCTATTCTTTGCTCACACCGTGGATACTTGCAAGACTTTCACGGTTAAATATGCCAACCGATCTATAGGAGAAACCAGATCATGAAATCCATCGCAAAAATTGTATTGATCAGCGGCTTGCTGGCAAGCGGCATGGCTGTGGCCAGCCCTGGCACGGGTAATGATTCAGGGAAAACATGGCATCACTGCCACCACGGCGGGCATTCCGGAATGAAAGAAGGCATGTATGGAGGAGAAAAATTTCTGGACCGGATGACGGATCGCCTCAAACTGACGACGGAACAGCGTTCGTCGGTCCAGGCAGTTTTGCAAAAATCGCAACCCCAGCGGGCCAACCTGGGGGAAAAGATGCAGGCCAACCGCAAGGCGCTAAAGGAACTGGCCCGCAGTGGCAAAAGCGATAGCAACCAGCTAGCAACACTGGCGCAGGAGCGCGGCCAACTGGTGGCGGACATGATCGTCCAGCGCAGCAAGGTCCGGGGAGAGATCCGGGATATTTTGACCGATGCGCAGCGGGAACAACTCGACCAGATTCGCGGAAAATCCGGGCATCATAATAAAGGCTGAGGTGCGATATCGCATGCGGCCCGGCCCAAGCCGGGCCGCTGTCATTCATCGAAGACAGGCGCGGTCTCATTATTGGAGTGCGGCCGAGGGCTAAAACTTCACTGTCCAGCCCGGATTGCCTGCCTGCGCTCCCGTGTAGGCCACACCGTCCACGCGCAGCCCGCGATCATTCAAAAGCGTGATGATTCCACCCTTGTTGGGGAGAAAGACGGGTGGTAGAAGCTGTATGCGCAGCGTTTCGCCAGCCGCAATGGACCCCGTCAAGCCCATCCTGTTCTTATCCCGGTCCGCGAGCTGCCAGCCCTCGAGCGAGATGGTTTCGGTGGTGGTGTTCAGAAGCGTGACGAACTCGATTTCGGGCGATTGGGTGCTGTTGACCAGCGCCGCAACTATGCGAACCGCCCCGTCCGGCATTTCCGGGCCAGGCTGCCCGCCAGGGATGAACGGATTGGATACGATATTTCGGTCCGAAGCCGGGCCGCTGGTTTCCACCCGGATTTGATGCCCGGTCCTGTCATCGGTATGCCAGGTCTGGGACTGGAATTTCAGGAATACGGCGACCCACTGGCTGGTCCTGGGGAAATGAAACATCAGCGCGCCATCCTGGTACACGCCATCATCCCCTACGAAGCGCCCTGTATTGCCCTGGTTCATATGAATGTCATGGACACCATTGCCGGGAACGAAGCCGAATATCTTATCTGTCACATTGCTCTCCGGTCCCCAGCGTTCGCCGAACGCATACACCAGCGCGTCTTCGTCGGCCATCGCACGCTGGACGAACTGGTCGATTTTTTCGTTTAGGTCATTGTCCGGACCAGGAACATTGAAGGGGAGCACGCGCAAGTCACGCGGGTCGAACAGGTTACTCCGGATAAAGTCCAGCGCAAGGCCGCCAGGCCGCGGCGGAAGCGGAAGCCATCCCAGCGGTTTGTCGGCCAACTCGGCCAGGATCGGATGATCGAAGCGCGAGTCCACCAGAAATTCGAGCTCGGAGGGAGCGAGCTGCGAAGCCACATTCACTGCGATGCGGTAGTGTGTGGTGTCATCGACGATATGGATCTGGTAGTGCGGATTTGCACCTGAGCCGAGCTGGCGATCCACGGGGCGGCCCTTCAGTACTCCATAGGATTTCAGTGGCATTTTTTTCGATTTCCCGGTTAGTAGGAGGCCCCGGCGGAGTTGTGCCAACTCCCACCTCCACACTTATAAAAGGTGTTATTGTATTTGTAGCCGTAAAATCGAAAAAAGCAAATCATCCATCGCCCTGCCTGAAGGATAGCGGCGAACGCGCAGCTCAAGCACCCGCTTTTGATCTACTCGCCACCAGGCGGCGCAGCATGCTGATAGCATTTACAGATTCCATCTGCCGCTGGTTGTCCTGGTGGAAAAAGCCCGCAGTAAATGGATTGCCGGATAGGCTCGGTGCGTTCTCCGCGATGCCGGAAGTCAGGCTAAACGAGGAGCGAGTGGAAAATGACCGGCAGAGCCGTCGCCTGTGGCCCATGAAGCGCTCACAACTGGGCTGAAGAGAAGTAAAAAGCTCTAGTGGGAGCGCCGGGATCTGGAATCCGGAGATCTGCGGGGAAACGTCGGCCGGCTAGTGCCCGGATGCATGGCAACCAGGCTGCGCCGCTGCCGTCGCGGCAAAACCATGGGCAATGCTTTGGCACCGCTTTCCATGGCGGCAAAAAATGAAGCATCTTTCAGATTCTCCAGACCGGATCTCAGGGGATCGGTTGCGTGAAGCGAATCGAGCAATCGCTTTATCGCCTGCCACTTCCTGAACCGGTATTGGCTCACCAGCTCTGCCTGTCCGCGCAGCTCCTGGAATTTTTCGGCGATGCCGTAAACGCGCCAGGCAGCCAGCGGGACCTCGGCCTTGGCCACGATTTCGAGTGCCTCGGCGAGCCGGGCATCTGCTTCATCCAGGGATCCTTCCACTAGCCGGATAGCGGCAAGCAGGATGAGGCTGATGGCAAGGTAGGTATTCTCGGGCGCGCCTGTCGAGAATGCGCGCAGGCGCTCGGCGTAATGGCCAGCCTTACCGAACTCGCCAAGGGATAACCAGGCTTCGCACGCCCCCTGGTATGCCGGAAAAAAATAATTGCGTGCTATCGGCAGCGATTCGTCTTGTTCGGCTTGGAAAAAAACCTCGAAGCAACGAATCGCCCCTTTATGATCCCCAAGCCCAACCAGCGCCCGGCCATGTATGGCCGCAAAGTGGATGCGGATAAAGTCAGCCCAGGGGCCGACATCCTGGGGCAGCGCCTCCTCACACAAGACCTTTGCGCTCTCGAAATCCCCTGCCTCCACATGGAGCCAGGCTGTCAGGATCTGGGAATGCAGGCGAAGAGGCAAACTGGCATCGTCGCAGTTACGTTCGAACGCGTGCCGGCTTTCCTCGGACACTTCGCGTAACCTTCCCCAGTCGCCTGCATGCAGCAAGGCCAACCCATAGTAATAATGGCCGATCATGAACATATAGCCGTCGCCCAGGGTGCGGGACAGGGCCAGGGCTTCCTCAGCCGTTGTGCACGCCCGCCGGTAATGCGAGGCCAGCATTTCGACATAGCTGTGCTGCGTCAAGCGAGAGTGCAGGATGAGAGGGCTTGCGATAGCCCTCGCCCTATCCATCGCCTGGTAGCAAGCATGGGCATATTCCGCACGCCATGGGCCAAACAGGAGATTCATGCCGCCCCATATGCCCTCCGCTATGGATTGAAGAACCGGGTCGCCCAGGACCTTGGCGCCCATCATTGCCTGCTCGGCCCGTTCGCGGCATTTGCGGCTATCCAGCCAGGCCAGGATACGGCTCAATTCGAGCAACGCCGTAACCTCGTTTCTTACATTTCCCGAGGTAATGGCGCAAGCAAGCAGGTTTTCGAGATCGGCTTTGGCTCCCGCCATTTCCCCCATCGAGCGCTTTATCGCCGAAGATTGCTTCAGCAGGTTCATCCGGGCTTCAACCTGGTCTTCCGCCGGCAAACGCTCGACCATTGCCAGCGCACGAACGAGATAGTCATGGGCGTGCCGATTGGCAAAACGCTGCGACGAATTGGCCGCTGCCTGCGCCAAGTAGCTGATCGCCCGGCGCCAGTCCCATCCCTTTTCGAAATGCAGGGCCGCCTGCGCGGCATGCGTCAGGTCCTGCTTGTCTCCCCTCCGTTCGATCGCCTCGCCTATGCGGAAATGCAGCCGGACGGCCAGGCCGGGAGCAAGCCGCTGGTAGAGCACCTCGACATAGAGTGCATGGCGGAACGCATAGCTGCCGGCAACGCTGCCATCCGGACGCTGCTCCATCCCATCCCGCAGCAATATCTGTCCGCGCCTCGCAAGCCCATCGCAGCAGCGATCCACTACGGCCAGTTCCATGTCAAGCACCGAGCTCAGCAATATCGCGGAAAAATGAGCACCGATTGCGCTGGCGGCGTCCAGCAACTGCTGCTCATCCGGACTCAACCGCTCGATCTCGCTTTCGATCATGCGATGGATGCCTTGCGGCAACCCTTTCTCGACCATCGGTTCGTGAGAAAGAGGCCAGCCCGGGTCCTGAGCCACCAGATACTCGATCAGGTCGGAAACGAACAGGGGAAGCCCGCCCGTCCGGCGGAAAAGGGCCTCGCCAACCGAACGAGGGACGTGAATATCCGGAAAGCGCCGGGCGAGATAATCGTTCACCTCGTCCAGGGAAAATGGCTCCAGGACAACCTCCGAGCCCTCGCCGCGCGACAGCAGTTCCTTGTGAATCGAGACAAGCGGATGAGCTTGCCGGGTGGCATCGGCCGGCCGGTAGCTGGCTATCGCCAGCAGCCGGGCCGGTTCGTCTCTCTGGGCGAGCAGACTCAGCAAATCCAGGGTAGCGTGATCGCTCCAGTGAAGATCCTCGAAGACGAGAATCAAAGGCGTTTCCCGGGCGATGACTTCCAGCAGTTCGCACCCTTCCCGAATCATCCGTTCCCGGCTGGCGCCAAAAATTTCGCGCTGGAGGGCTTCTCTCTCCACCGGCGGCAACACCGACGGCAATTGCGCAAGCCAGATCGGCGCATGGCGATGCAATAGCGCGACCAATTCGGCGCCCTCCGCTGTGCGGCAACGCTTCTCGATGGCTTCGATCACGGGAAGCAATGCTTCGCCCCGGCCCAGATGCTTGACGCAGCGCATGCGCAAAACCGTGGGTGAATAGTGGCGGATTTCTTCCAGAAACATCTCGATAAGCGTTGTCTTGCCGATTCCGGGTTCGCCTGTCAGGAACAGGATCTGGCGGGAATATTCCAGGGAGCGTTGCCAGCCGGCCATGAGCTGGGCCTTGGGCATATCACGGAGGATGCGGCATCCCGATCTCAGGAATGGATGGTTTCGGTGGCTGTTCCCGGGCGGGATACCGGGAGCGCATTTCTCTTTTTCCGGCTGCAATGCAGGTACGGCTACGGGAGCGATAAATCGATAGCCGCGCCGTGCCACCGTCACAAGATAGGCCGGGGTGCGGGCATCGTCCCCTAATGCTTGCCGCAGCTCGTTGATGCATACTTTCAGCACCGAATCCCCTACGCAGCGGCCCTGCCATACCTCATCCAGCAACTCATCCTTGGTCACCAGCTGTCCATGCCGTTCGACCAGGTAGCACAGCGCGGAAAAATTCTTGGGACGTAACGGGACTACCTGGTCAACGTGCCATAACGTGGCATTTTTCTTATCCAACCTGAACGAATGAAACTGCCAGCAGTTTTCTTCCGGATCACTCACCCGACTCATGCCATCCCCTTATTCTCAACCGCAACCGATGAATTCTATCCTCACCCCTGCATTCCTGCACGTTTATGACTGGAAGACCAGGCATCCGTCTTCCGGGATCGCTCCCCGCCGCATGAATGGCGAATATCCGGTCCGCCGGCAACGATACTGAATTACTTCCACCCTCGAGATTTAACCGATATTTGACCGTTTCTTTACGACTTCCCAGGCCGGGTCCAGTATCGTTCAATCACCGCACTTCCGAGCCCTCATGCTTTGCCGGCCCGACAAAGGAGCACCACCCGGATAACGGAAAGCGCATGGAAATGAAGCAAAATTATACGAGTGCCATGTATTTGTTGATTAACTACACGCAATGTATGGAGACCTGATGGAAAAACCCAGACTTTTAGATTTGTTCGGCCTGAGCGGGGATCCGTCGGATAATGCCCGACTGGACGATCTGTTTTTTCGCCTCGAATCGGACGCCTCCTTCGCACCCGATGGAATTTCAATCCTGATCGGGGAAGGAGGAAGCAATTGCAACAATGAATTCCTCTCAACCGGAGTTTGCACAGGCGGCCGGCCTGACCGGTCAAATCCTGTGAAGCGATCGACTAGGCGGCATTTCCATATTCACGGTATCACGGAAGCCACTGATGCGGCGGCACTAAGAATCATACCATCTGGCGCCGATGCACATGCAAGACACCGGCCTGGAGCAAAAAAGTTCACACTCGGCTGAGCTCCCATCGCCCTGCTTCTCCTGTTCCTTCGCCTCTCCTGTTTCAAATCATCGGGCAAAGAGCGGTTGACAGAATAAGACAACCAGTCGTATTATTTCTCCCATGCCTCGATCTGCAAAAAAAGAAGCAAGCCGCGACAACTTATTGAATCAAGGTGTGAGCATGCTCATGCGGCAAGGCTACCACGGCACCGGGCTCCAGGAAATTCTGGATGCAGTCAATATCCCCAAAGGCTCTTTTTATAACTACTTCGAGAGCAAGGAAGATTTTGGCGCCAAGGTAATCCAGCATTACGTCGATCCTTTTATCGCCCAGCTGACCGCTCATCTGCAGCAATCCGGGACGGACGCACTGGGCGCGATACAGCGTTACTTTGATGAGCTTGTCGCAGAGCTGGAGAAAAACGATTTCAAGGGTGGCTGCCTGCTTGGCAACCTGATGGGCGAGATTGGCGATACCAGCGCTCTTTGCCAGCAATCCCTCCAGGTAGCTGTTAACCGTTATCGGGATTTGCTGCAAACCGGTTTGGTGAAAGCGCAGCAACAAGGCACGGTCAGGGCAGACAAATCAGCGGGAGACATGGCCGATCTATTGGTAAATACCTGGCAGGGAGCTCTGCTGAGGGCGAAGATCGAAAAATCATCCGGACCTGTCAAGCAATGCTGCCAGGACCTGCTCGGCGATTTTTTCAGGCCCCTTGAGCCTCGCTAATTTTTTTCCGTTTTATTAAAACGACTGGTCATATTAAATAAAGCGATTTTCCCGTAAATCATAGCTCCGTGCCCTGTCCGTAATCGATCCATCACGATGGGGGGTCGCCAGGACGCGGAATCGAGGAATAGAAAGAAAAACCCGGATGATCGTAAAAATACTTATAAGGAGACAGGCATGAAATTCCATGCGTTTAAATCCGTAGCGATAGGCCTGGTACTGGCAGGAGCAAGCATTTTCTGCGCATCCTCGGAAGCGCGGGACGCCGTTCCGGGCGACCGACGCCAAACCCCTGCAGGGCAAGGGCCGAACCACAAGCATTATGAAGCTTCACCCATGGCAAATCAGCCGGGACCGGATGGGCAACTGGCGCCCCGGCTGCAGAACCTCGGGACCCATGCATTCCCGGTCAGCACGCGAAATAAAAGAGCACAACTCTTTGTCAACCAGGGGATCAACCTGGCCTATGGGTTCAACCATGCCGAGGCACGGCGTGCGTTCCGCGAAGCCGCACGACTCGATCCTGCGCTGGCGATGGCATACTGGGGCCAGGCGCTGGTGCTGGGCCCCAACATAAACGCACCAATGGATCCCAAGGATGAACCCGATGCCTTGAAGCTGGTGCAGAAGGCGAAATCGCTGATGGGGCGGGCCTCGCAAAGGGAGCAGACACTGATCGCCGCGCTGGAGAAACGTTATTCAGGCGTTCCAGGGGATCGCACGGCAAATGACAAGGCTTATGCTGAAGCCATGCGGGCGGTGCATCGGCGTTTCCCCGACGACCCCGATATCGCAATGCTCTATGTGGAATCAGTGATGGACCTTCGCCCCTGGGGATACTGGATGCGGGATGGGCATCCCTACGAGGGAACGGCTGAAATCGTGGCGCTGACTGGGGAAGTACTGCGCCGCCATCCGGCGCACCCTGCCGCATTGCATATGCAGATTCACCTGCTGGAACCGACAACCACGCCGGAGCGCGCGGAGAAAGCAGCGGACGTCCTGCTGCCCCTGATGCCCGCAGCGGGGCACATGATCCACATGCCGTCGCATATTTATCAGCGGGTGGGACGATATGCGGATGCGATAAAAAGCAACCAGCTGGCAGTGGCCGCCGATGAGGACTACATCGCGCAATGCCAGGCGCAGGGGCTGTACCCGATGGGGTACTACCCGCACAACATCCACTTTCTTTCGTTTTCCGCCGCAGCAAGCGGCCGCAGCGGAATGGCGATCGAAGCCGCGCGCAAGATCGCCAGCAAGATAGACGATGCCACATTGAAGGAAATGCCTTTAACAGCCGTGTTCCGCATGACGCCCTACTGGATCCTCGCACGGTTTGGACACTGGCAGGAGATACTCGATGAGCCCTCGCCTCCCGCCACGAACGCATTCCTCACAGGGAGCTGGCACCATGTCCGGGGCCTTGCATTTGTGGCCACGGGAAATCTCCCCAAGGCTGAACAGGAACTGAGAACCTTGCGCGAAATCATGAAAGATCCAGATCTGGACGGTGCGCTCCTCTCCAAGAATACGCCGCGCACGATTCTCAGGATCGCTCCCGAAGTGTTGGCCGGCGAAATTGCGGCCGCACGCGGCGATTTCGATTCAGCCATAGCGCATCTTGAACGCGCGGTTCGCTACGAGGATGCGCTGGTTTATACGGAACCCGCCGAATGGCATTATCCGCCACGGCTTGCGTTGGGCGCCATCCTGATCGAGGCGGGATACCCCGACGAAGCAGAGACCGTCTACTGGAACGACCTGCAACGCAACCGCGAAAGTGGCTGGGCCCTTTTCGGATTGCTGCAAGCCTTGCGCGCCCAGAAAAAGGAAGCCGAGGCAGAAGTCATTGAGGCACGCTTCAAAAAGGCCTGGGAACAGGCTGACGTAAACCTGACGGCTTCACGCATGAACAGATAGCGAACACCTTGGCAGGTATCAGCAGGTGGACCAGGTAAACCGCATCCAGTAAAGAGAGAACCTGTTGCTGCCCGGAAAGGGCAGCAACTCGTCACACGCCGATCAGGCCTGCAATTCCGTCAGGTCGGAAAGCGTGTCGTACTCGTAGTACCGCTTGTAATCCGTCATATCCCCCGGCGTTACATTATCCTGATAGATGCTGTAGAGCGCATCGCCAATCCGGTGAAACTGGAGCGTGTCGGGCGACGTCATATCCGGAAGGTAGGGCGCGTCGGGATGGCGTTCCTGCCACGTGGCCCAGATACGATCCACGTTGCAGTGATGCAGGAAGAAAACCGGGTCATTGGGCGATGATGATAACGACATATCTCCCCCCACCCAGACATGCACGCTGTTATGAATGCGCTCGTTGCCGATCCAGCCCTCGACCAAGTTGCGCAGGCCGCCGGGCGACGACGAGTTGTACGGCGATGTATCGTAGGATGCCTGGTCGCGTATGACCATGCGCACGCCGGTACGGGATGGAAGCCTGCCTTCATTTCCCAGCGCGCGCTGCAGCGTGCGGTTTGTACGCCGCATATCCCCCGTTCGCAGGCTCATTTCGAGGCGAACCCGCCAACCGGAACCAGAGAATTGGCCCAGATTGGCATTGCTCCATATCGGGGAGGTTGCCGGTTCGGCCAGCTCGGCATCTGCAGTCCAGTCCCAGTAGGGGATGCGAAAATTGTCATCGCCGAGAGCACGCCGCAATAGATTTTCCAGGGTGATCAGGAAATACCGGTGCCAGGGCAGGAAGGCGGGACCGGAGTGTGCGGCATTGCGGTCGCTCTGGGACGGCGGGGTCATCAGCATCATGGACTGGTGATGCCAGAAAACAAATGAGTCGTAGACGGACAGTCCTTGCTGTCCGGTCCACGGAAACCGGGCCGGGTCTTTCAGCCGGGACACGCCGTCGATGAATTGCTGGGCAATCGCAGCATCAGTCAGAAAATTGCGCCGGATCATGATTGCTCTCCTTCTCCGGCCTGACCGTGGCCATGGGCATGTCCGCCTTGTGCTTCATCCCCCTCATCGTCAGAAAATGCGTCGGGATAAGCGTCCATGACTTCCTTCATCAGGTCAACGGCGGATGCATAAGTGACAAATGGCGTGGCATGGGTATAAACCTGCCCGTCCTCGTCGACCGACAGATGCATGCCCGCAGGCTTTCCGTCGACCTCTACCCGGTAGGTGGTAATGATCCGGACAACATGGCCGTTGTGCGTGAGTTCGCGCACACTGGTGGCGTCATGCATGCCATGGGGCTCGATATAGGTGGGAAATTTCTTCTTTATCCAGTCCGGGTGGGATTGCGCGCCTTCCGTGGGCGAGTAGCGCGCCAGAACGGAAGTATCGGGCGTATTAATGCTCCCTTCCTTCGGAGTCGAACCTCCACCGCTACTTTTCCCTTTGACGTTTGGACCACCACCACCTCCGGCACGCTCTTCATCGGGAGCATTCGCTTTTTTCATCATGTCCTCCGTAAGGTTACATAAAACCGGCAAAGAACAGCGCAATGAAGGCCATCTCTACGTCAGGTACACTTTTTTAGCAAAGAAAGCGAAAAAACAAACTCATGCGCGGCAAATTCAGCAGCAGGAGTCATGTGTCTCGAAATGGCGAGCTATGCCGGTTATCGTCAGGCAAAACCCCCACAAATACGCCATTTCATCATTGGCTTCAAAGAATCGGAATATCCTCGGCCACGCCTTCGAGATTGACCACCTCATAGGCAAGCTCCGCCCCGGATGGGTTGATTACCCGTCCCCTGCTGCGGATTCTGATCCCTATGGTTTGAAACGTTTGCCTCGCTTCGCCCTGGAGATGAACCGGCGGCAGGATCAGCGCGAAATCGAGGCCGCCCGCATCTGCGTTGGGCTGCAGTGTCACGGAAAGAAGCGAACCGAGAATATTCTGTTCCTGGCTAATCTCTTCCCCATGAAATACAAAATGACCCTCCAGGCCCTTGTACTCGAAGCGGGCATCCGCTGCCGCTTCCATCTCTTCTTCTTCCCTGCCTTCTTCCCTTCCCTCCCCCAGAGGACCGAACGCACGCGGATAATATTCGATCCGGGTAATGCCGTCGCAATCGCTGAGGACAAAACGGTTGGGCTGGCGGTCGGGCCTGTCCAGATCCAGCAGCACTGTTTTCGCATTCTGCGAGGCATGGACTCGTATTCCTTTCACCCCTTCAGGCAGTTCTTCCCAGGTGTAGGTGGCTTGGATGGAGGAAACGATCTGTGGCGCTGGACCCGTGGGAGGATCGGCAACGAAATCAAAATCGTGGATTCCGTCTGGCGGCGGCTGGATATGGATACGAGGCTGAAGCCTTGAATTGGACCAGCCTCCGGTCGGAACGGTGCCCGCGGCGGTGATCCGCAATTTCGGCGGGAAGCTCTCCAGGAGTGCAAGATGGACTTCCGTCACTTCGCGAATTTTTTCCATGGCCTACTCCTGCGTTATTTGCCGTAATCAGCCGGTTGCATCGCCCTTCGGCTCGCATCCACCTGATTTATAGTTCAGGGAATGGAAAAAGCAAATGGAGACCAGCAAGGATGATGCAGGCTTCCGGTGTGGCCATCGCTTTCCGCATCGGGTTGACGCACTACAAAAGGCGATGGCGAAACAGCCAGGCCGCCAGCGGCAGGGTAATCGCCGAAATGATCAGCAGGGGAATCAGGTCGTGGACAACCGTGAGCAGCCCCACCCCCTCCAGGTAGACGCGCTGTACCAGGTCGATGGCGAAGCGCAGCGGATTGATGAGGGTGGCGATCTGCAGGAATTCCGGCATATTGCGAACCGGGGTTGCCAATCCCGAGAGCAGGATCAGCGGCATGATCAGCATGAAAGTGTACAGCATGGCTTGCTGCATATTCGCCGAAACCGCCGAAATCGACAGCCCCAGGCCGACACTGGCGATGGTAAACAGGGTCAGCCCGGTATAAAGGGTAACCAGCGACCCTGCCATGGGTATCCTGAACCAGAATAGCGCGACCATCATGACGATGGTCGATTGCGTCAGGCCGATCATGATGGTTGGAATGGCTTTGCCTATCATGACCTCCATTGGCGAAAACGGTGTCACCAACAATTGATCGAAAGTACCGTTCTCGCGTTCGCGCGCGACCGACAAGGCGGAGAGCATCAGCGTCTGGATCATGCTGAGCGAGGCAATCAGCCCGGGCAGCAGGTTCCAGCGGGTCTCGAGGTTGGGGTTGTACCAGGCGCGCGACTCGACGGTAACCTGCGGAGAAGGAGGCGCCGCACCGCTCTGCAGCGCGGTATTATACGCCTCGATGATACCGCCGATGTAGGCCGCGGCGGATCCCGCGGTATTGGAATTGCGCGCATCCAGGATCAACTGCACCGGCGCCATGCCGCCTTCATTCAATTGCTGCTCGAATCGCTGCCCGATCTGGACCACGACCAGGGCCTCTCCCGCATCGATCACGTCCGTAATATCCTTCTGGGTCCGCAAGGTGGCAACGCGATGGAACACGCCGCTTCCATCCAGGCGGGCTACGAGCTCGGCCGCATGAATTCCCCCGCTCTGATCCAGCAGGGCGTAGGGCACGTTCGTAAGGTCGTAAGTCGCGGCATAGCCGAACAGGAAGCTTTCGATCAGCGAGGGAACGATCAGGATCACCCGGTTGGCCGGATCCTTGAAGATGGCGAGCAGTTCTTTACGGCACAGGCTGGCAATGCGGCGAAGGAAATCGAGCACGGCGTCAATCCAGTCTTTTGCGCGTGACCAGGCGCGCGAGCGCAAGCAGCAATACGGCGTACCCCGCGAGAATGGCGCAATTCTTGAAAATGAGCGGCCAAACGTTGCCTGCCAGGTACAGCGTCCTGATCAATTCCATGAAATAGGTCGCAGGGAGCGCCTTGCCTATCCACTGGATGACGACCGGAACATTGCGCAGGTCGAACATGAAGCCGGATAGCATCAGCGCCGGCATGAAACTGGACAGCAGCGCGACCTGGCTCGCGAGGAACTGGTTCCGGGTCGCTGACGAAATCAGTAAGCCTATTCCCAGCGCCACCAGCAGGTAGAGCATCGAACTGCCCAGCAAGATCAGAAGCGACCCATACATGGGCACCTTGAACAGGAACTGCGCAGCCACCAGGCACATCCCCAGGCCAAGCATTCCCATCAGAAAGTACGGTATGACCTTCGCCAGCAGAATTTCGTTAGGCCGCACCGGCGAAACGAACAAGGCTTCCAGCGTGCCGCGCTCCCACTCGCGCGCCATGACCATCGCGGTCAGGAAAGCTCCCACCAGCGTCATGATCAGCACGATCAACCCCGGCACGAGATACCAGGTGCTGGTATTGGCCGCATTGAACCACATGCGCTCCACCGGCACCACCGTCCCTGTGCGGAAAACCGCCGCCGCAGTCGGTTCCGCCATTCGCCCCATCCCGGCCTGGCGCTGCATCCATTGGCCCAGCGCAAGGTTGAGATAACTGCGGATGATGAGCGCCCGGCTGGCCTCGGTTCCATGCACCAGTACCTGGAGGCGTGCGCCGCCTGCGGCCAGGTCGCGGGAAAAATCGCTGGGCACGCGCACGATGGCATCCACCTCGCGTTCCATCATCAGGCGCTCCGCATCGTGCATGGAAATCACCACCACCGGCGAGATATAAGGGGAAAGTTCGAGACCCGCGATGACGTCGATTGCGGTAGGCGAAGGGTCTTCCAGCACGACCGCTACCGGCGCATTCCTGACGTCGAGGGAAAGGCCGAAACCGAAAATGAGGATCAGCACGAGGGGCAGGCCGATGCCGATGGCAAGGCTGCCGGGATCGCGTAGCAACTGCCGGATCTCCTTGCGGGTGAGTGAAACCAGGCGCGACCAGAATCCCGCCGACCCTCCCGATCCTTCCACCCTTTTCCCGCTCCTCGATTCCGGCGGGCCGGTGGGCGATCCTGGCGCGACTCCGCCAGGCTTATTCACCGGGCCGCCTCCTTTTGGAGAGTTTCACCCGAGGTGCGCCGCGCGCGCTCGACAATGCCGATAAAAGCTTCTTCCATATCCAGATGATTACCTTCCCCTCCCGCCTGCACCCTGACTTCCTGCGGCGTACCCAGTGCCAGCAGCTTCCCTGCATCCTGGATGACGATGCGGTCGCAATACTCGGCCTCTTCCATGAAATGGGTGGTGATGACGATCGTCGTGCCCACTTCCGACAGCGCCGTGATGCGCCGCCAGAATTCGCGGCGCTTCATCGGGTCGGTGCCGCTGGTCGGCTCATCGAGAAAGAGGATCTCGGGTTCGTGCAGCAGGCCGACGGCCATGGCGAGCCGCTGCTTGAAGCCGCCCGGCAATTGCCCGCTCGGCGATTTTTCCCTGCCCTGGAGGTCGAATTGCTGCATCACGGTGCCGATGCGATCACGCAACCGCGGGCCATGCAACCCGTAGGCGCTGCCGAAGAACTCCAGGTTTTCCATGACGGAGAGATCGCTATAAAGGGAAAATCTCTGGGAAACATAGCCTATCTTGCGCCGCGCCACCGCTCGCGCACGCAGCAGGTTGACTCCGGCCACCTGCAGAAAGCCGCCGCTCGCCGGCAGCAGGCCGCAAAGCATGCGGAAAGTGGTGGTCTTGCCCGCCCCATTCGGCCCGAGCAGGCCGAAGATTTCCCCTCGCCGCACCGAGAAGGAAACGTGGTCGACTGCGGTGAAATCCCCAAACCTGCGCACCAGGTCGCGCACTTCTATGACGACTTCGCCCGCTTCCGCTTTTCCCCGGGGCCCATCTTCCGCGGCCATCCGCTCCGCTCCTTCCTCTCCCTCCGCCCTTTTCGTTTCTTCCACTGTTTCCCCGGCGCCGAATTCCAGGTGCGAGGCAAGCCGATCCATGTCCTGTTGCTTGCGCAGCAGCACCATGAATCCGTCCTCCAGCCGCGCCTCCACTTCCGTTACCGGCATGCTTTCCAGCAAAGTGCCCAGATGCTGCTGATCCGCTGAGGGCTGTCGCACGAAGTGGACAACCCCTCCGTGCGGCACGGCATCGATGATGCTCCTGGCATCGTCGAGCAGGCGTGATTGCAGGATGCGAGGTGGCTGTCCCGGGGGAGGCACTATATCGAAGCACAAGCCCCGGGCGCGCTGGCGAATTTCCTCGGGTGTCCCTTCCGCCAGCACCTTTCCCTCATGCAGCACGAAGACGTGGGCGCAATACTCCGCTTCGCCCAGGAAAGCAGTCGTGACCAGCACGGTCAATTGCTCCTCGTCGACCATTTGCCGGACGATATCCCACAACTCGCGGCGCGATAATGGATCGACCCCGACCGTGGGCTCATCCAGCAGCAGCAGCTCCGGCGAGCGCACCAGGGTGCAGGCCAGCCCCAGTTTCTGCTTCATGCCGCCAGACAGTTTACCTGCGGGGCGGGTGGTAAAAGCCGCCAGCCCGGTCATACGTAGCAGCCGGGCGTAGCGGGTAGTGCGTGCGCCGGCAGGCACGCCATGCAGATCGGCATAAAGATCGAGATTTTCCCGGACGCTGAGATCGTCATAGAGGCCGAAGCGTTGCGGCATGTATCCGATCCTGTCCTGGATCGCTTGCGGATCGAGCGCAACATCTATGCCCAGGACTTCAAGCCGTCCTTCATCGACTTTCAGCAATCCGGCGATCATCCTCAGCAACGTCGTCTTTCCGGCTCCGTCCGGTCCCACCAGCGCGGTAAGCGTGCCGGTGGACAGGCGCAGCGAGACATCCGTTATCGCATCGATGGTCTTCCCGGTTTCCTTTGAAAAAAAACGCTTGTGAACGGCGCTGGCGGCAAGCGCCACCGCTTTGCTCGCCGCCTCACTCATTACCCGGAGGTTGCTGTGAACCGGCATTATCCTGCAGGGAAATATAGACGGTGGCAGGCATGCCCAGGCGAAGCCGGTTGGCCTTATCCTCCACGTAGATGCGGACTTCATAAACCAGGCTGGTGCGCAGTTCCTCGGTCTGTACGGTTTTGGGGGTGAACTCGGCCATGGAGGAAATAAATCCCACCCATCCCGCTATGGATTCGTCCGGATGGCTGTCCGTCGTGACGCGCGCGCTCATGCCCGGCTTGATGCGTCCCAGATCGACCTCGGACACGTAAGCGCGCACCCATTTCGGATCCGTTATCGCCAGGGCATATACCGCCCGTTGCGGGGAAGCCATATCTCCCGGCTCGAGCAGGCGCGAGCGCACCACTGCGTCGATCGGTGCCTTCAACTCGTAAAGGCTGAGCTGGTGCCTGAGCAGCGCGAGATCCGATTGGGATACCTGCAACTGCGCCTCGGCCTGTGCGATGTCCTCCTGGCGGGGGCCGATGAGTGCCAGTTGCAGCGCTTTTTTCTGGTTCTCCAGCTGCGCCAGGGCTGACCGTTTCCGCGAGCGGACGTTATCCAGGTCCTGCTGGCTGACCGCCTCACCCGAGGTCTGCGCAATATTCCGCAAGCGTTCGAACTGTTGCGAAGCAAAATCCGCATCTGCCTGTGCGGCAGCCATTTGTGCCCGCGCCTGGGCCACCTCCTCCGGCCGCGTACCATTCTTCAGCCGCAGCAAGCCCTGCTCCTGCACCTCGATTTGCGCCTCCGCCTGGGCAATCTGCAGCATCAGGGTGCGGGTATCCAGGGTTGCCAGCACCTGTCCGGCCTTTACCTGGTCGCCTTCCTGCACCCGCATTTCCGCAACCCGCTCGCTGCCGTTGAAAGCCAGCGAAACCTGGCGGATATCGATATTGCCGAACAGCACCAGGGTATGCGTGTCTTTGTGTTCCTGGGTGAAATACCATCCCGCCAGTAAGGCGGCAACGATCACGAATCCCGCAGCGGCCAGGATAAGTTTTTTATTCCGGAGCGGCTGGACCGGTGTATCCGGTGAAGCGGTATCCTTGTCCGCCGGCATCATCGGGCAGCTTCAGGACGATTAATCATCCGAATCGGCGTAGGAGAGGACTGCTGCTGCAGCATCCTCCAGCGATACAACTGCGGCAGGAAGCGCGGCGACATTGCCGGAAGTGATCGCCCCGGCAAGAAGAATCAGCGCAGATGCCAGATCCAGCGCCTGCTTGAAAACGGCGATGCGTCCGATCGCCGTTTTCGCGCCTTTCACGCTGGATTGCAGGCGTGCCACGGCGAACCCGCTATCGGCCAGGACCAGGCCTATCGCCCCGGTATACATGCCGGATGCGCTGTTCAGAAGCGCGATTTCCCGTTCATCCAGCTCATCCCATTCATGCTGCGAAAGGTTTCCCCGATGGCTTACACGCCACTCTCCCAATGCCACTGCGGTATCCCGGAGCAGATTGCCCAGCTCGAAAGCCTCATCTGCATTCACAGCTTCCATGATATTTCTCCTTGTTTTCCTTTTCACCGGGAAACATCGAGCAAGGTTTCATAGGCAGTTCGAAGCGTGTTTATACGGGACTTGAACTGCTGCCCTGTTTCGCCGTGGCCGATGGCGCCGATAGCGCTTCTGTGATCGTACAGGTACTGGTGCCCTGCGGCGATGCCTGACAAGACGTTATCATAGGCCTGGGCGCTCCGGATACGGCTGTC